>JBJEMX010000019.1:0-55199 GCA_051879895.1 Lachnospiraceae bacterium | reverse complement strand
ACCATTTCAATATACCAGTCGCAGAATTCATCCCAGATAAAGTCATAAACCTTCTGTACCGCAATACCCAGCTCAAAGTTCTCCATGTTGTCGGTTACTTCTTTTACTAAAGTATTCAGCTTGGACAGAATCCACTTATCCACAGGCTCCAAAGCCTCTGTGGCCGGTGCATAAACGGCTTTACCGGTCTTCTCCAGTGCCTGTTCCATATTCATCATGATGAAACGGGAAGCATTCCATACCTTGTTCGCAAAGTTACGGCTTGCCTCTACTCTTTCGTAGTAGAAACGCATATCGTTACCGGGTGCATTACCGGTAATTAAAGTCAGTCTCAGTGCATCCGCACCATACTGGTCAATAATTTCCAGAGGGTCAATACCGTTTCCTAAGGATTTGGACATCTTACGTCCCTGGCTGTCACGAACCAGTCCGTGGAATAATACGGTTTTGAAGGGTTTCTCACCCATCTGCTCGTAGCCCGAGAAAATCATACGGATTACCCAGAAAAAGATAATATCGTAACCGGTAACCAGTACATCTGTGGGGTAGAAATATTTTAAATCCTCGGTCATCTCCGGCCAGCCCAATGTGGAGAAGGGCCACAGTGCGGAGGAAAACCAGGTATCCAGCGTATCCTCATCCTGCGTAAAGTGGTTCTTTCCACACTTCGGACAAACTGTGGGAGCTTCTTTTGCTACTACGATTTCACCACAATCGTCACAGTAATACGCCGGAATTCTGTGTCCCCACCAAAGCTGACGGCTGATACACCAGTCACGGATGTTATCGGTCCAGTTGAAGTAGGTCTTTTCCATACGCTCGGGAATCAGCTTGATTTCGCCATTTTTAACAGCCTCTACTGCGGGCTTAATCAGCTCATCCATCTTTACAAACCACTGCTCTTTAACTAAGGGTTCAATTGTGGTCTTGCACCTGTCATGAGTACCTACGTTGTGGGAATAATCTTCAATTTTTACAAGCAGCCCCATTTCATCCAGTTCTTTTACAATAGCGGCTCTTGCTTCGTAGCGGTCCATACCTTCAAACTTGCCGCCGTTTTTATTGATGGTCGCATCATCATTCATTACGTTAATGATAGGTAAGTTATGACGCTTGCCAACTTCAAAGTCGTTGGGGTCATGAGCCGGTGTAATTTTAACAACGCCGGTACCAAATTCCATATCTACATAATTGTCCGCAACAACCGGTATTTCCCTGCCGATAATAGGCAGCATAACCTTTCTGCCAATCAGTGCTTTGTAACGTTCGTCCTCCGGATTAACTGCAACTGCCGTATCTCCTAACATAGTTTCCGGACGGGTTGTTGCAAACTCCAGAAATTCTGTGGTACTTACAGTACCGTCCTCAGCAACCAGCGGATATTTAATATGCCAGAAATGCCCTGCCTGCTCCTGATATTCTACTTCTGCATCAGAAATGGAGGTATTACATACAGGACACCAGTTAATAATGCGGGAGCCTTTATAAATCCAGCCTTTTTCATGCATCTTGCAGAAAACTTCGGTTACTGCCTTGTTACAGCCTTCATCCATGGTAAAACGTTCTCTGTCCCAGTCACAGGAGGAACCCAGTTTCTTTAACTGGGAAATAATTCTCCCACCATACTCCTTTTTCCATTCCCATGCACGCTCTAAGAATTTTTCCCGTCCAAGATCATGCTTATCGATTCCTTCTTCCTTCAGCTTCTCGATAATCTTAACCTCTGTTGCGATACTTGCATGGTCTGTGCCCGGCTGCCACAGTGCGTTGTAGCCCTGCATACGCTTAAAACGAATGAGAATATCCTGCATGGTATTATCCAGTGCATGTCCCATGTGAAGCTGACCTGTAATATTTGGAGGCGGAATCACAATGGTAAATGGTTTCTTCGTGTGGTCTGCTTCTGCGTGGAAATATTTCTTTTCCAGCCACTTTTCATACAATCTGTCTTCTATGCCCTTAGGGTCATAGGTCTTAGCTAATTCCTTACTCATAGATAAAAAATCTCCTTTCTATTTCGGGTTAGGATGCATACAAAAAGCCCTTTGCTGACTTACATCAGCAAAGGGCGATTTTTCATCACGGTACCACCTTTGTTCACAGCTTACGCTGCCTCAGCGACTTCCTCTAAAGTCTCGTCCTGTAACGGGGACGAATCGTGAAGACTTACTTTGCATCTGCTTTCTGCCTTCCGGTTCCAAAACTACCTTCCATATTCCTTCCTTCAGACGACCTCACAGCCGGTTTCCCGAGTCATCCTCTCTGTCAAGGGGTAATATGTACTCCTTTTTGTCTCTACCTTTTGTGGTATATAAATTGTGGTATATAAAAGAATACTTTTATATATTACTTATTTTGCTGCGGGAGTTCCACACTTGGTACAGAATGCTGCACCGTTTAAAGGAGCACCACAGTTACTGCAAACACCTGCATTTGCTACAGGCTGCTGCATAGGCTGTGCTACAGGCTGCTGAACGGGTGCCTGCTGCATGGGCTGCTGCATGGGCTGTGCTACAGGCTGCTGCATGGGCTGTGCTACAGGCTGAGGTTTTGCAACAACCTTGCCATATGCCCAGTATGCAAACTTATCTGCAAGAGGTACACCGGCTTCTTTGCCCTTTGCAACCTTAACCAGTGCAATAATTACAAATACCAGAATTGCAATGTCAACTAAGGATTCTACCACACTTACCAAAGTACCCCAGATACTGCCGATAATGGGAATAGCATACACAAAGCTGAACAGGCCAAAGAATACGCTGATAGCAGCGGATGTCAGTAACAGACAAATTGCCTGAATGACCTGACGGCTTGCCCACTCATCCTTTTCTACAAACATAACGACACCGGCTAACAGGAATAATGCTGTAGAGTAACCAAAGATTACCAAAATAAATGCCAGCACTGCATAAAATGCCATTCTAATACCAAATTTTCCTTTTTCCATTTTGAAAAAGCCCTCCTTAAATTTTCTTTTCTCATATACATATTGTGATACATTTATGTATGTTTTGTTTACACAGCTATTATTATATACCGCTATTTTCCATTCGTCAATGGCTATCCGCTATTCCTTTTCCCATATCCGCTATTCCTTTTCCCATAAAATTTACTCCTGATTCCCTGCGTACCGAAGGCTGAAACAGTTTAGCGGAGACTGCCCGCCGGCGTAAAAAGTTTTCACACAGACACGCTCTTGCTCCGTGAAAAACGTAGCGGTACTAAGAATTTTCCGGCATTTCACTTGGAAAATTCAAGTGCCGACGTTTTTCAAGGGTCTGTTTAGAAAAGCTTTTTACGCCGGCGGGCAGTCTCCGCTAAACTGTTTCAGCCTCTTCATTTCTCTTAGTGCTTTAAAACTGACCATATTAAAAAATTGTAAATTGGTACTTTTTACATTGTCAGGCGTGTGTATAATTAGGAGAAACAACTACGAAAAGAGGAATTGTTATGAAAAAGAAAAATTATGTCGTTTTACTTATCGGCCTGGTTATGCTGATTGTGGGTATTATTTTCTGCTACAATACATATCACACATCTTATGCAGAGTCCGTAAAAACCGGTACTGCTTTATCACAGGTCAAATCGGATATCAGTGATACGGAAAAGCTTTTAGAAGAAACTGCCGATGAAGACGTAAAACAGACTCTCCAAACCACATTGTCTGCTTTAAAAGAGGAAAAGGCGACCCTGAGTGCAGAAAAACTCTCTCAGGAAAAACCTTATTCTTACTCTCTTACCCTGTTATTCTTAGGTATTCTGCTCACAATTGCAGGTATTGTAAAGTTAACCTCAAAAAATGCTGCGGATGCAAAAACGGACATGACACGTCTTGCCCAGGCAGGTCTCATGGCCGCACTCTGCTATATCGGATTTGCATTTTTTAAGATTGATATTCCTGTGGGTACAGAGAAGACCGCATTCCACTTAGGTAATGTATTCTGCGTACTGGCAGCCCTGCTTCTTGGCGGCTTCTGGGGTGGTCTTTCCGGTGCAGTCGGTATGACTATCGCGGATCTGACCACCGCTTATGTAACCAGTGCTCCCAAAACCTTTCTGTTAAAGCTCTGCATCGGACTTATTGTAGGTCTGGTTGCACACAAAATTTTCAAGCTCGGCAAAAGCACCGATAAAAAGTATATTACGGGAGTTACCGTTTTAGCCTCTGTCTGCGGCATGGGCTTTAATGTTGTTGCCGATCCGCTGGTGGGTTATTTTTATAAAACCTATCTGCTGGGAATTCCCCAGGAGCTGTCCGCCGCACTGGCAAAAATGGCCGCAGTTACCACCTTTGTAAATGCTGTAATTGCAGTATTTGCCGCTACCGTCTTTTATCTGGCATTACGCCCTGCACTTAAGAAGGCCGGCTTTTTAACAACCGAATAAGCATTATTCAAAGGTAAGTGTAAGGTTGCCCATGGCACACTCTAAATCATAGTCACTGGCAACACCGTTATCAACATTCTGTTCGCCCAGTCCTGCACTGATGGTTTTACTTCCGGCAGTCAGATTGCCCGCCGCACATTCCAGTTTGAAATTGTGGTCGCTTTCTGTACTGCCGGTAATTTTAATTTCCATGTTCCCCATGGCACACTCTGCCGTTAAGTCTCCGGGGATACTTCCTTCAAAAATCAGTTCACCGACCCCAGTTGTCAGCTCTGCCGAAGATGTGACCTCGGCCTCCTTTATAATGGTCTGCCCTGCTCCGAGCTCTATTTTCAGCTTATCTGCCCTAAGACTGCTTATCTGCAGCCTTCCTGCACCTACCTCAATCCTGATATCATCCGCAGTCAGTGTCTCAATTGTAAAATCTCCTGCCCCCAACGACATCTCTACTTTGTCATAATTTGTTTCTGCGGGTATCTGCAAAGTTACCTTCATGTTGGTGTTCAGTTTTCCGTTCCAGTTACCATTTTGTAAGCCTCTGACGTACAGCGTACTATTTTCCGTATATGTCTGGAATGCACTAATCTTTTCTGCCGTCACATGATAGTCACCATCCGGTGAGGTTTCTATGTATACTTCACATCCCCCCAGCTCCAGTTCCAGTTTCTGTATACCTTCTGCCGAAATAGTTTCCTCATAGCTTTCTGTGTCCTTCACAATTGGCATATCCCCATTAAACATAGTCATGGAAGCCGCATCATAGGTTCCCCACTCTTCCTTCCACAGAAAACCCTCCAGATCCTCTGCATTCAAATTGAACTCTCCGTTTGCTATCTGCTCAGACAAATTCTTAAATCCGCCACCGCAGCCGCCTGCTGTTATGAGTATCAGTCCCAGTACCAGTACAATTGCCAGTGTTATCCCACTGCCCTTCATAAATTTTTTCATAATTTCCTCCTTCTGCTTTTTGACTATCAACATAATTTGAATATCACCAAAATCAATCTGTTGCCGTTTTAACAGCCTGCTGTTTTTTTATGCCCCATAAAAATTTTTCTGCATATCCATGCAATTCCCCTGCACAAGGCCGGAATTGCACAGCCACACAAAAATACGGTAAGCATCATAAACAAAATGCCGACAGCAAAGCAAATCAATCCCACTCCGATTACTATCATACCGGAAAAAGGAGTGCCGGCAAGATGAAGCAATCCGGTTAATATAACCATAATCCCCGACACTAAAGTAGCAGCACCGGCTGCGCCAAATCCTATCACCAGAGAAGCCATTACTGCTACCACCGTTATTATCAGTCCAAACAGTAAAACTCCCCCTCCGATAATAAGCGGCGAACCTAAAATGCATCCTATTACAATCAGCACAATTGCCCATGCGGGCATTCCTTCTTTTTCCTGTACAGGAGAAGCATTCTGATATGGGTTTGTATTCTGTGTACTGCCTTCGGGAATGTCCCTACAATCCATGCCTGCCCGCAAACCGTCCTTTATATTATCTGCTACTTTGCGGGGGGATTCTAATTCTTCCAGTACCTTCTGCTCATTTTCAAGTCCTGCATCATTAAAGTAATCCTCATAATATTGTAAGGCCTCTGCCCTCTCATTATCAGGAATGCTCTGAAGCAGATATGCCAGTTCTCTCAAAAATTCCTCTTTATTCATACTTATCCTTGGCTCCTCCCCTCCAGTATCCAGGAAATTTTTCCGGAATACTGTCTCCATTCATTCACATACATGGCAAGCTGTGCTCTTCCTTTTTGCGTAATCTGATAGTAACGTCTGTTCCGCCCGGCGTATTCCCTGTCATATACCACCATGCATTCATCCTTCTGCAGTCTTCGCAGCACCGGATATAAGGTAGATTCCGACAATTCAATAACCTGCCGCACATCCTGGGTAATTTTATACCCATAGGTTCCTTCCGGCTCCTTGGATACTACCGCCAGCACAATTGCATCTAATAGTGCTGCACCTGTGTTGAATACCATCCCGTTCCTCCCGTTCTTCTTTTCCTATACCGAAGCTGATAGCTCTATACAAATTATAATAACCTGAGAATTCATAATATTGTATAATTTTATAATACTATACGTCATATAATATCCTTATGTACATACTATATGACATATAATATATTTTTGTCAATAGTATTCATAAAAAATTTATTTTATTTAAAAAATCAACAAGAAACTACCATAAATGCCCCAACGACAGAATGCCGCAAAAAGTTTTCCTTAACAGACCCTTGAAAAAGCGTGTCTGTGTGGAAACTTTTTGCGGCAGCCTCTCCTTGGGACATTGGCGGCAGCTTCTTATTGATTGGCAAAATAATAATATAACCGCATAATAAACTGCGTATTGGTAGGCGAACCCTTCATTGGGCTAATACTGTTTTTGAATAATTTGTAGATATATTCCAGGTTTCCCCTCTGCCACGTTACACCGATGGCATGACGGATTCCCCTTTCCACGCTGGAAGCCGTCGTCTGATATTTCTTCGCTACATCTACATACAATCCATCTACAATTTTAATGGTAGCATTATCCGGGTCCTGCAAAATGAGCTGAACTGCATAAGTAATGTACTTAAAGCCTTTCAGATTGGTAGGTGTCCCAATGGTTAACAATAAATCCTGGATTTCCTTTGCACTGTAAAATTCCGCGTGCCCGTCGTCCGTTTTCATATTTTCCCCTTTCTTGTTAAAATAACGTTAAATTACATTTTAATCATAATCTGCATATTGACAGAAAAAAATATTTTTTGTAACATTTTTTATGTCGAATAATACTGTGTTTTGTGTCAAAAAAGACACAACAAGGGGGAAACATGATGCGTGAAAGACTAAAAGATTTAATGCTTCAAAAAAACTGGACTCTACAGCAGCTGGCAGAAATATCCGATTTGCCGATAGAAACTGTCCGAAATGTATATTATGGAAAGACTGCCGATCCAAAAATTTCTACAGTTATGAAATTAGCTAATGCATTTGATATAAGCGTAAACTGTCTTATGGGTCAATGCCCGCACACTTCTAAGGAAAGAGCTATTCTTCAACATTACCGTTCCTGCGGACCGCATGGAAAAAGTCTTATTGAATTTATCGCAAAATACGAAGCAAGTGCTGTCAAAAACGAGCGTAACGCTGTCGATAAGCATAAGATTCCCTGTCTGGTTCCTCATGGTGATACCTCCAAAGGTATTGTCTATGAAACCTGTGGGACCACTGAAGTATCTACCTCCGTACAGGAGGCTTTTATCGCAATCCAGCTTACGAACAACGGATTCTCTCCCGTATACTGCAAGGGTGATATTCTTTTATTTGAGAACCGTTTTCCTTCTCACGGTGAGCGTGCCGCTTTTTTCCAAAACGGCCGGGCATATATCCGTGAATACCTTGAGGAAAACAAACACTACCGCTTAAAGTGCCTGCATAACAACGGGGAAGATATCCTTCTAAAACGTATGGATGAAATTGAATACATAGGCACTTGTGTAGGCGTTATTGTGGAATAGCTATAAAGAGCCTTCACAAAAGGCTTTGTTTCCTTTATACTTTTTCATCAGAATATAATAGCATATCCCTGCGATTATCACATCCGGAATCAGGGTCACCAGATAAATTCTGAAGTAATTTGCCTGATACAGGGTTTCATTTACAAGCATAAATCCCATAACCGTACCGGGAACGGTATTCGTCAGGGCATGGACTATGGCGGCAGGCACTACAGAGTTGCCTGCCTTTGTCACTAATACCAGTATGCTCCCCAACAGAACATTGGAAATAGCGAGGGTAATCAGATTTACAGCAAAATTCTTATTCTGCATCAGCATAACGATATGCCAGCCGGCACGGATGAGTCCGGTAAAGAGAATGGCCGGTGTGGTACCGCACAGCTTTTCCAGTTTCGGAAATAAAAATCCCATCCAGCCCACTTCTTCTCCCATCAGGACAAAAAACTGTATTGTGCCGATACCAACGGCATACATCACAGAAAAGAAAAACCGCAATGCTGTTGCTTCCCCACTTATGCCTGCTACCTCGGGAAAAACCAGAAGCATCACACCATTTCCCAAAATACTTAGCAATGTTCCTGCCAGTATGGCAGACAGATACACCCTTCCATTCCCCTTCAGGTTGGGAAGCAGTTTAAGATTCCATATACTTTCCCTCGTCACCACGCAGGTAATCAGTGCTGCAATGGCCGGCATAAAACAGCTGAAATTCAATAAAAACGTACCTGTCGGAGAAAAAGCCGACTGTACGGAAGCTCCGTCTGCCGCTTCGGACATAAGAGCATAACCCCTTCCCTCCAAAAGCCATGAAACAGGCAGACATATTATCAGAAAGATACACAACTGCTTTATCACACTTCTACGTTCCACATTCTTTTCAGGCATCATAGGTATTTACCCCCTTCTGATACAGCTTGCAGGATATTTTATAAGAGAGGTAATACAGCAATAAAGCTGCATACGGAAACACTGCCGTGATTCCAAGCATGATATCTGAAAGCACCGCTTCGTTTCTGGATAATTTCAGCAAAAATTCAAAAATGCCGTCTAACGACAGGTTTTCGGGAAGTTTTCCAAAAAGCAGGTATACAATCCCCAGAAAAGCCGCAACCGATATCAGTAAAATTTTGTAGGTTCTGCCATGCTTTTCTCCAAACCGGATAATAAAAGGCAGTTCAAACGCACGCAGCACTATCTGTACAAAAAAGATGGTCATATAAATACTTGCCGCACTGCCATAAATTCCGGAAGTCAGCATACAGATATTATCACAGACAAAGCCCCACAAAACTCCGGAAAAAGACAATGCAAGGGTTATGTAATATTTAGAAAGCACCTGCCCGTTTCCTAAAAGCGGACTGGCAGTAATATAAGCACTCCATACTCTTCGTTCATCATGGGCAAAAATCCCCGACTGAGCCACGGATATGATAATATAAATACAGAAATAGGTTACCAGCGGTACCAATACATAGGTCATACTCTCTGCA
Organism: Lachnospiraceae bacterium; assembly: GCA_051879895.1. GTDB lineage: Bacteria > Bacillota > Clostridia > Lachnospirales > Lachnospiraceae > Acetatifactor. The sequence continues at coordinate 45,792 of JBJEMX010000019.1, read as the reverse complement.
TTGAGCATATCCCATTTGCCCCACGGAAGAAACAAAAGTACGGAAACGAGCACAATGCCTGCACCACACAATAACAAATCCTTTTTCATTATCACCAACTCTTTATAAAGAAGTCCCGGCACTATTTCTCCCTCCTTTTATAAATTTTTACGGAAGTAAAAAAACTGATTCCCAGTATTGCCAATAATACTACAGGAAGGAAAGGCAGCAGTATATCCCGGATTTCTGCATATTTGTGAAGAACCGTTTGCAGGTACAGGCTTTCTGCATCCTCACCCGGTGATACTTCAAAATGATTCATTCCATTGATAAACAACCCGCCTGCCACCAAATATACTGACACGATAAAGCATACTGCTATGCCTGAGACTGCCTTAGAACTTTTAAATTTCAGTGCTAACGGCAGCTCTCCTGCAAAAAGTACTGCTACAAGGAAAAAAATCACCAGCATATTCTTAAATGCTTCCGCCTGCAAAGGAATCTCCGTCAAGGTACTTATTATTCCTGCATTAGCGATTCCAAGCAGGACTCCGGTGCATAAAACAATCATTCCGGTCAGATAACGTGCTCCTACTGACTTTACTGCTTTTACAGGAAGTGTATAGCTGAATTTCATAAAACCGGAGGCATAGTCACTATATACAGACTGACTTCCGCTGAATACTGCCAGCAAAGCTAACGCATAGGGCACATAGGTAAATATTCCCGCTAACACCTGCACACTTTCCGGCTCTTGTACCGGCAGGGACTTAAGGTTTCCGCAAATCATGCTAAGACAAACCAGTGCTCCCAACAGGGCAAACGCGAAGAAGAGTACAAGGAATGCCAGATAATTTTTACGTCCTAAGAAAAACTCTTTATACAATAAGCCTTTCATCACGTCCACTCCTTCTTCCCCGCATTCACATAGTAGAGCATAATTTCCTCAAGCGTTGTATTATCCAATACCAATCCTGCATATTTGCTGCGACAGAGAGTTTTATCATTTACCATAACTTCCGCACCAAAATCAGTCAGCCTTGCACTGACAATATCAGACGGATCAAGCTCTTTGTAATCACTCTTTTTACATTTAATGACACCATGACTGTCAAGGACATCATCCTTATATCCGGTAAGCAATAGTTTTCCCTTATTGATAAAGGTCACACTGTCCGCCACTTTTTCCAAATCTGTAGTAATGTGGGAGGACATTAAAATGCTGTGGTCCTCATCCTGCAGATATTCTAAAAAAATGTCCAGACATTCATTACGGACAACCGGATCCAGACCTGTCGTTGCTTCATCCATGATAAGCAGCTTTGCATTGTGCGATAATGCCGCTGCAATCTGCAACTTCATTTTCATGCCCTTGGAAAAATCACCTATTTTTTTACGTTCCGGCAATGCCAGCCTGTCCAGATATCCTTTGAATACATCACTGTTCCATTCTTTATATACATCTTTTAAAATAATATTGATACTTTTCGCATTTAACTGATCATGAAAGGGCAACTCATCAAATACTGCTGCTATCTGTTCCTTAATGGCAATTTCGTCCTTCACATTATCCAGCCCCAACATTCTGATAGTTCCTTCATCTCTTTTAATAATATTTAAAAGGGCCTTAATGGTAGTGGTTTTTCCGGCTCCGTTTTGTCCGATAAAGCCCATAATACTGCCTTTTGCCACATCAAAGCTGATTTTGTCTAAAGTAAATCCGTCATACTTAACCGTCAAATCCCGGATTTCAATTGCATTTTCATAGGTTTCCATAGTCCTGCCTCCTGTAACACTGCCCTCCGCCGGTATTGTTTCACCGCTTATGCAGCCTTCCTGCCCGCTGCCGGCCTTGCCTATTCACTCACCGCCATAAATCAATTCCAGCATTTCTTTTAGTTCATCCAATGAAATACTGCTCAAATTTGCCTTGCGGCAGGCTTCTTCCAGCAAACCCTCAATCTGCCGTAAACTTTCTTCCCGCAAAAGCTCCTGATTCTGTCCTTTTACAAAGCTTCCCTTACCCGTATAGGACTCAATAAAGCCTTCACGCTCCAAATCTTCATAAGCCCGTTTTGTGGTTATTACGCTAATCCGAAGCTTTGCAGCCAATGTTCTCATGGAAGGCAGAGCGTCCCCTGCCTTTAACTCTCCACTCATAATCATGGCCTTTATCTGGGATGTGATTTGCAAATAGATAGGCTCACCCGAGGAATTGGTAATAATAATGTCCATCGTGCACCTCATTTAAAATTGTATATATACGATATATACATATTAGCACCGGTACTTCTGTCTGTCAACTGAAAGATAGAACGTCTAATATATCATTTCAACACATACGTTATGTTAAAACAGGTAATTCACATAACAAAATTGACCGGTTTAGTATTTTTGCAATTTGGGTTGCAATACCCGATTTTCCGAAAATACGGAAACGATGTCGATTTTTGTAGGGTTTGAAAAAGAAATCCCCAATTTCCACATAGTTATCCACATATACACAAGTGTCATTTATGCTTGATTTCGACGTCAAACTTGCAAAAATAGCTGTCATTTATCGAACACATGTATTAAAATAGTACTTTGTTTCCAGTTACATAATGCTTTGACTTTTCAAAATATTATGTAAACTACTTCTAAAAATAAAATCCCATTTGAAACTGCTCTTCTCATGCTGTCTCAAATGGGATTTTGATCCTGCTTTTTCTGTTTACTCCCGCTCAATCAGGAGAGTCTGTTACCAAGTGCCTCTCATGCCCTGCCAGCTAAAGCCATTGGTCCCAGAAACGTTCTATACGCCCCGCAACAGAATCTATTGTTACCACCTCATAATTGCTCCACTCTCTGGGAAATAATTTCTGATAGGTGAATTGCAGGAAACGCTCATCCAACAAGGCAATAATTCCTACATCCTCCGCAGTACGGATTACTCTGCCGGCAGCCTGCAGCACCTTGTTCATACCCGGAAAACGGTATGCATAGTCGAATCCGTTCTCTCCCTGTGAATCGAAATACTGTTTTAACAGTTCTCTTTCCCAGCAAACCTGCGGCAAACCGGTACCTACTACAATAACGCCTATCAGACTGTCATGCTTCAAATCGATTCCTTCACTGAAAATGCCGCCCATAACACAGAAACCTACCAGTTTTCTGTCCTCTTTCTCTGTTTCTATCTCTACCTCCATGTGGATATCCGAAAAGTCACAGTCTTCATTGCCTTCAAAGCGTGCCAGAAACGCTTCTCTGGCAGCTTCATTCATATATCCTTCCTGTACAATGCACTCCGTTTCTTCGTCTGCAAAATATTCGCAGAAATAGTCATACACCTCTGACAAAAAGGAATAGGATGGGAAAAATACCATGTAATTACCGTGTCTTCTATTGATGATTTCATATAAATAACGGGCGATATTGTAGAATTCATCCTCTGAACGCCGGGTATATTTACTGGTAACATCCCTGCTGATATATAAGGCTCTTTTCTCCGGGTTAAAGATGGATTTTGCATATACCTCGTAGTCCTCCGGCGTTCCACCCAGTAACTTTTTATAATACTGGATTGGCAGAAGCGTAGCAGAAAACAAAATGGTGCTTCTGCCTTTTGCCATGCACTCCTGCAGGTTCACCGCCGGATTTACACAAAACAGTTTTACACAAAAGCTGCCATCCTCCATCATCTGTGAGTACATGACATAGTTGTCATCTACCCTCTCATAAATGTCCAAAAAATGGGCAACTTCAAAAAAGAACTCTAAAATTTTCTGCCTGACTGGACTGTCATCCTGCTCGTCAAGATACTCATCCATCAGTTCATGCAGCCGCACCAGAGGCATCATCAGTGCGTCTATACTCTCCAGCACCTCATAGCTTTCACATTCCCGCTTATATGCCAACAGCACCTTGTTACACTTTTCCAACTGTTTTTCCAGTTTCGGTCCAAAGTCCCTAATCCGCCCCAAATGTCCCTGCCCGTCTTTTAATTGTGCCGGTAACAGCAGATGCTCCCGTGCTTCTTGGATTTCCCTTTTCAGTGATAAGAAATCTTCTTTACAAAGGACTGCACTGTACATCTCCCTGCCACGCTCTAAAAGATTGTGTGCCTCATCTACCAAAAAGAGATACTCTCCCTGTGCTCCTTCCCCGAAAAACCGTTTCAGATACACATGAGGGTCAAAAACATAGTTATAATCTCCGATAACCGCATCAGCAAACAGGCTCATATCCAGACAAAATTCAAAGGGACATACCTTGTGTTTTATGGCATATTCCTCAATGATTTCCCTGGTAAAGCTCTCCTCATGCAAGAGCAGGTCATATACGGCAGCATTTATCCTGTCATAATGCCCCTTCGCATAGGGACAATACTCCGGATTACATTCGGTTTCCTCCATGAAACAGATCTTTTCCTTGGCCGTCAGGATGACGCTCTTAAACCGAAGGCCTCTCTCTCTGAGTAAGCTGAAGGTATTTTCTGCCACCGTCCGTGTGATGGTTTTTGCAGTCAGATAAAAAATCTTGTCCGCCATACCTGCTCCAACGGCTTTCACCGATGGAAAAACGGTAGAAAGAGTCTTTCCCACCCCGGTGGGTGCTTCAATAAACAGCTTTTTCTTGTGATATATCGTCTGGTACACATAGGTTGCCAGTTCTTTCTGTCCTTCCCTGTATGCAAACGGAAATTGCAGGCCTTCTATGGAAGCTTTCCTCTTCTGTTTCCACTCCCATTCGTAATCTGCCCACTTTTTGTACTGATTTAAAAGGTCATCAAACCATTTTTCCAGTTCTTCCAGCGTGTACGTTTCGTGGAAATACTGTATTTCCTCTGTTTCCACATTACAGTAGGTCATCCGGACATGGATAGACGTCTCCCGGTTTTGCAGTCCGTAAATTGCCGCATAGACCTTGGCCTGTGCCAGATGTACGGCTACAGGTGCCTTCATCTTATTGACATCCTTCCATGTGGTCTTGATTTCATCTATGGTTATAGTACCATCAGGTCCTGTAATAAGCCCATCAGCACGTCCTTCTACTACAATGCTGTAATTCTCCGTATTCCGGTTATATGTCAGGAAATACTCCGGCTGATACTCCGGTCCCATCCGCTTTTGTATAAGGCGGTGTATCCGGCTTCCTTCCTGCATGGCATTATCAGATGCACCGGATCGCCGATTGTCAATATCACCGCTTCGCAGTATGAATTCTACCAGATTTCTTACCGATATCCGGATTTGCATCTTTTCCTCCATGGGAATACCGTTCCTTTCCGGGATTATAACAGTGAATCTGCAAATGTACCCTTATATGGGCGGTGTCACACGCAGTAAATTCCTTTAAAACAAAAACTCCCTATTAAGATAGTACGCTATCTTAAACAGGGAGTCAATTTGTTTACCGCGAAAATACACTTACTGCTATTAGCAGGCAATTGCATAATTCTTTAATAACTCTTCAAATTCTGCATTATAGCCGTTATAACATACAGTCAAAGTCTGTGAAAAGTCCAGACCGTATACTCCAAGGAATGATTTTGCATCTACTGTATATCTATTATAAGCAATGTCAATGTCAAAATCACATTTAGAAGCTACTGCTACGAAGTGCTCCACAGCATTGGGGGTTAATCTGATTTTTCTTTCCATATCTCTTGCCTTCCTTTCAAAAAATAATCTGCCTTCAGTTACCTTAAAGCCCAGAGCCCCCAAAAATAAGGTTCTCTGTCTTTATCAATACGATTATACCCGTTTTATCCCAAAAGTAAAGCAGTTTTTTTATGCTCCCCTTAAAGATATTTTCGGTAATTTTTACCATAGGTTCCATTTTTTAACATGTTGTGCACTGTTCTACCATATGATGTTGTCTATTTGGTAGTATTGCACAACATTTCGGTTTTCAGCCAAAAAATACGCAAAAATTTTTGTTTATTTTTTCTGAAACTCCACCATATACGGTCGAAACCGCAAAGGCAGCATATTCTGTTGTAATTTCAGGTTTCTGCGACTCTCAATACTAATACTATGACAAAAGCTTTGAAACAGTTCCTGATAATATTCTTCTGCTGCAGACACTTCCATTCTTCCGTCTTCCTCATCCTCAACTACTTTACCGCTCATTAAGAACCACTCCTTGCCGGCGGGATGTATCGCATACAGTTCTCTACTTTCGTCAAAAATCAGAAAATTCTCCATGGGAAGTCGGTCAGCAAAGTGTCCGGTGAGCATGGGCAGTATGTTGTCCTTAGGAGCAATTACCGCATACAAAACCCCGTTTTCCAGCTCTGAAAACCGTAAAAATCCCCTCATATGATGCAGTTCATTGACCGCCCGTCTGCTCAGTTCCACGACCGTGCGTACCGAATCATCCGTCATATGTGCCAGTATACTGCCCCTGCACCTGCCGGACAGCCCCCAGACTACAGTTTTATAAACTGCATCTGCTTTTCTGTTATCTCCCGCAGTCATCGCCATACACAAATCATAACAGTCCTTTTCCCAAAATCTTCTTTGCAGTGTCTGCATAACCTTCTGTGCCTTTTGGGCATCCGGTGCTACCTTCCGGTAAGAGGTAAACAGTCTGAAGTTTTCTTCCTCTCCGATTTGCAGACTGATCTTCTCATGGGGCAGCCGTAGGGCATACGCCTCGTAAATGCCCGTAAAAATCCCTTCCATACTGTCATCGCAGATCAACACAATGCTTTCTGCACCGGCACTGTCCATTTTGTTCTCCATTCCCGCACACCTCCACTGTTCCCCATATCCTACATCTGTCCAAATAAAACCTTGCCGCTGTCTACTACGGTGGGCTGTGTTGCAAGAGTGGTATCATCAAACAGAGACAACTGCCTGTAAGTCATACCGTCCTCACCAAGCTGTCTTTTTACTTTGGCATCGGCAGTCAGATTACGAACAATATAGTCTTCCTCCAATTTGGTAGGATACATCATCCTGCCGTTGCAGGTAATAAAGTACAAAGCACGCTTCAACACAACTCCTATCTTTTTTAGTGCCACAAAATCCAGATTGGCACTACGACGGGCATTTACAATCCGCAGGGCACTCTTTACACCGATACCGGGCACTCTGAGAATCATCTCATAGGGTGCACGGTTGATTTCCACAGGAAACTGCTCCAGATGCCGTACCGCCCAGTCCTCCTTGGGGTCTAACATCACATTAAAAAACGGTCTGTCTTCACTTAGCAGTTCCTGTGCTTTAAACCCATAAAACCGAAGCAGCCAGTCTGCCTGATACAGTCTGTGTTCTCTTAAAAGGGGCGGTCCGCCCGGTAATGCCGGCAGGTCCTTGTCTTCATTGACCCTCACAAATGCAGAATAGAAAACACGTTTGAGGGAAAATTTATCATACAGACTCTCTGCCACATTCATAATCTGATAGTCATTCTCCGGTGTCGCTCCGATAATCATCTGGGTGGACTGTCCGCCTGCCACAAACCGGGGGGCATTGCGGTAAAGCATAATCTCATTCTTATTCTCCGTAATACCGTTCTGTATCTGCCGCATAGGAGCTAATATCGTCTTACGGTGCTTATTTGGTGCAAGATTTTTTAACCCCTCCGCAGTAGGCAGCTCCAGATTGACACTCATTCTGTCGGCTAAATACCCTGTCAGTTGAATCAGCCGTGGATCCGCCCCCGGTATCGCCTTAACATGTACATACCCATTAAAGCGGTATCTGTTACGCAAAAGATATATAGTGCGGTAAATCAGTTCCATGGTGTAATTGGGATTTTTAATGATACCGGAGCTTAAAAACAGTCCCTCGATATAGTTGCGGCGGTAAAACTGCATGGTAAGCTCACAGACCTCCTCCGGTGTAAAGGTAGCCCTGGGTACATCATTGGAGCGGCGGTTTAAGCAATATTTGCAGTCATAGATACATTCATTGGTAAACAGTATCTTCAAAAGGGAAATACACCTGCCGTCGGAACTAAAGCTATGGCAGATACCACCGGATACGCAGTTGCCCATATCCCTGCCGTTACCTCTTCTCTCTACACCGCTTGAGGTACACGCCACATCATATTTAGCCGCATCACTCAAAATCTGTAGTTTGTCCATCATTGTCATCTCATTTGAAACCAGATACTCCATAACCGCTCTCCGCACAAACATTTGTTCTTGTATTATCCTACCATACTTTCTCCTCTTGTGCAAGCATTTTCAGAACATTTGTTCTTGTGCCTTCAGTTTTTTTTCATAAAGTAAAAAAACACTTGCAAACCACGTCAAAAAGCGGTTAAATAGAATAGATATTTCTATATCTATTTAAGAAAGTGAGATAACCCATGAGCGAAATAAAAATACCGGAAGGGTACCGTTCAGAATTGAATCTCTATGATACCCAGATTGCTATCAAAACAGTAAAGGACTTTTTCCAAACCTTGCTGGCAGAAAGATTACACCTGTTACGTGTTTCTGCTCCTTTGTTTGTAGATCCGGCTTCCGGTCTCAACGACAATTTAAACGGGGTTGAGCGTCCTGTTACTTTTGACATTCTGGAGCAAAACGGCAGAGAAGCTGAAATTGTACACTCTCTGGCTAAATGGAAACGTTACGCACTGAAGAAATACGGTTTTCATGTAGGCGAAGGCCTTTATACCGATATGAGTGCCATCAGACGTGATGAACATGTTGATAACATACATTCTATTTATGTTGACCAGTGGGACTGGGAAAAAATTATTGAGCGGGAAGACCGTACTCTGGATACCTTAAAAGATACTGTCCGCACTGTATACAAGGTTTTGCGTAAAACCGAAAAATATATGTCCATTCATTATGACTATATTGAAGAAATCCTGCCTCATGATATTTTCTTTATTACGTCACAGGAGTTAGAGGATATGTTCCCCGATTATACACCTAAGGAGAGGGAATATTATATAGCAAAAGCAAAAGGAGCTGTCTGCATTATGCAGATCGGTGATACCTTAGAATCCGGCGAGCGTCACGACGGACGTGCTCCGGACTATGATGACTGGGCATTAAATGCTGATATTATCGTATACTATCCGGTACTGGACATTGCTTTGGAATTGTCCTCCATGGGTATTCGTGTGGATAAAGAATCTCTGTTAAAGCAGCTTGAAAAAGCAGGTTGTCCTGAACGGGCAGAGCTTTCTTTCCAGAAATCCGTTATCAACGAAGAACTGCCTTTTACCATCGGCGGCGGTATCGGTCAATCCCGCATCTGCATGTTCTTCTTAAGGAAAGCACATATAGGTGAAGTACAGTGTTCCCTTTGGCCGGAGGACACCATGACAGAAGCTTCCAAAAAAGGCATTGAGTTATTATAATCAATGCCTTTTTAAACGCTATTTTTTATTATGTAATCAACTTTCTCAATCCGGGCACCTTCAAAAGCAGGGCTGCTATCCCTCCGCTTACCAGCACTGCAGCAATCAGTACCAGCGGTACAGACAGTATGGGACTGCATATTGCCGTGTCAAATCCAACTGCCAGAAACAGGTTAAGCACCAGTGGGTGCAGCAGATAAATCCCCAATGTGGTATCTGCTGCAAATGCAATGCACTTTGCAGCTTTTTCTTTTTTCTCAAGTTTTCCTTCCAGTCCCTGTATCACACAGAACAGGCCTGCAGAGGTCAGGAAATTAGTCACCACAAAAGGAGTCTGCATACTGTAAACCGGCTCTCCTGCCTGCCGTGAGGCCGCCGTACCCAGTACGCATGCCAGCACAAAGCTGACCAGCCCCACCACTCCTATTATGCGGCGTTTCCGGACCGTAATATCTCCCCGCCAGTTGTGGAGGTAATGCCCCAGTACAAAATACCCCAGATATCCCCCGAAAAGAGAAAAATCATTTGCTTCAAAAAAACTCACAAACAGATACTTAAACTTAAATTCATACAAAAACAAGGTAGGAAACAACAGTGCCGTTATGAAAAAGACTGCCAGAAAATACCTGCAAATCTTTTTATCCGCAAATCCTTTCTTTACAAAGGGTACTGCCATGTATAGAATCGCAATCATCGGCAGATACCACAAGTGATAATAGCCCCTCTGCTTTACAAGTGCCAGTATCAGCTCCTCCTTTATCGTATCCGGTGTAAAGGCAATCCCCTTTTCCATCATTGTGACAATCTGAAAAAAGAATTTCCAGATATAGTACAGTACAAAAAAGTGTAATGTCCGCTTAACCAACAGGGTCTTTAAATCCTCTTCCTTATTAGGATTTAATGCCAGTGCCCCACTTATCATGACAAAAAGTGACACACCGCTGAAAGCCAGTATATGAAAAGCATTGGTGACTGCAAAATCCACACCTGTCACCTCAGGACGTCCTATCCACTGTGCCGAAGTCTCTGCCGGTACTGCCATTCTCTCCATCCACTGTGCCGAGACATGTACCAGAACCACCAATATGCAGGCTATAATACGAACCATATCCAGATATACAATACGCTTTTTTTCCACACTGCATCCTCCGCTTCTTATTCAGTGGCTTGTTCTTCCGATGTCTTAAATTCCTTCACTAATTTCTGATACATCCCCCTTATGCACAGTATCATGCCCATACCAACCAGTAACAGACCAATACAGGTCCACCAGTTAATCTTCATGACCGCACCTGCTCCGGTCACTGTCAGCAGATATACCAGTACATTGCTTACAATATGCACTGCTACAGGTATATAAAAACGTCCAAACCACTCATACAGCACGGCAATCAGGCAGCCCACAATAAAGGCATACAAGCCCTGTACAATATTCTGATGATATACGCCAAATACCAATGCCGATATAATAACAGATGTTATAAGTCTGTTGTTTGCTTTTAAACGGTTATACACAACACCTCTGAAGATAATTTCTTCTACCACAGGTGCCAGCAGCCCGTTTACAATCAAGGCCAGTGGAATTGCCGCCGCATACTGCATCTCACTGGTCTGCTTATATGCCTCAGACAGGTTTGTAATTCCTAAAAGCTCAAAGAGATAATTTAACCCGAGAACCATAGCCAAAACGGCAACTGTCATACAAATATAGGCTGTCGGAGTTTTTTGGAGAGAAGGCTTTTCAACAGCACTTTTTTCTGCTTTCACTATATCTTCTTTTGCAAAGAATTTCAAACATACGATTCCCGCTATGATAAAAGCAATTGCTGCTATGATAGCAGAACCGTTACCGGTCAGACCCGCTATCATGGTGCCCGTTTCATCCCAGATAATAATTTTCTTAACCAGCTCTTCAGGAAGAGCTCCTACAAGATTCAGAATGATAAACTGACCAATATAGGCTCCCATTTCCCTGACAAAGAAGAAAATCAGTGCCGGGAAAAGGACATACCAGATTTTAGTCATGGGCGTCTCTTTTACTTCCTTTTTCGTATCCCGCAGCAAAAGCTTTTCCAACTCTTCCACACTCTTTACGACGTAATCCGGTCTGGCGATTCTTAATTCATCCATCCTGCCGTAACCATAGGAAACCGCCACGCTGATAAGTCCCTGTTCTTTTGCCCCGCTCACATCAAACTTTCTGTCGCCAACCATAACGGTATTCCGCTTTTTCTGCTCCCACTCCTCCTGATTTTCTCCGTAAAGCTGCCTGAGAGCCTCCTCTACCACCTCAGCCTTGTACGTTCTGGTGCCATCCAGTTCACTGCCTACTACCACATCAAAATACCTGCGGATATCAAAATGCTCCAGAATCCGTTCCACAAACACGGTAGGCTTGCTGGAAGCCACCGCCAGCTTTTTGCGGTTTCCCTTGAGCTTACGAATCAATTCCGGTATACCGTCATAAATACGGTTCTCAAAAATTCCGGTATCCTGAAAACGTTCCCTATACTTTTCAATGGCCTTCCCCGCTTTTTCTTCATCGAATCCATAAAATTCCATAAAACTGTCCTTTAAGGGCGGTCCGATAAAAGAAACCAGATTGTCGGTATCCGGTTCTTCAATTCCAAATGCTGCAAGAGCATACTGCACACTCTTTGTAATCCCTTCCTTAGGGTCTGTCAGTGTACCATCCAGGTCAAACAATACATAATCAAACATTTTTCTTTCCTTTCCTGCCATATTTTTAAAAAGTTAAGTTATAATTATATTTTTATTTCTGTCCATTTTCCGGAACGGAACCTCCAGTTGGTAAGAATCAGCCTGCAAATCTGGTCGCATACCACTCCCAGCCAGATGCCGATTACACCGAAGTCCAATCCATATGCAAAGATAAAAGAAGCAATGGGTCTTACAAAAGTGACACTAATGGTTGATGCAACTGTCGTAAACTTTACATCCCCTGCACCACGCAGACAGCCCATGTAAATCACCTGTGACACCTGCATCAGTACAATCAGTACCATCACCCGCATAATCTGTACTCCAATGGCAATCGTTTCTGTCTCACTAAAGTACATGCCATAAAACCATTCTCCCAAAATCAGGTATAAAGCAGACAATACCACCGAAATCAGATTTCCGATTCTCTGGCAGATGGTACCGTACTTTTTTGCAAGCCCGGCATTTTTTTGTCCAAGGCTCTGCCCAATCAAGGTTACTGCCGCCACCTGCATACCATCCCCAAAGGAGAAGGATAAGCTCATGATGTTCATACCTACCTGATGTGCCGCAAATGCTCTGGTTCCCAGCTTTGCTGCCATCACGGAAACAGACATAAAGCCAACCCGCAACAGTATCTGTTCAATAAATACACTAGAGGCCAGATGAAATATCTGCCTAAAGGCTTCCCGGGTAGCCCGCAGTCTGTTTTGCAGGATAAACTTCACGCTTACAAAGCTGCTTTTACTAAACAGAGAAATAATACTCATTGCACAGGCAACAATGGTTCCTACCACCGTAGCAACAGCGGCTCCCTGTATCCCCAATGCCGGAAAGCCGAGCCTTCCTTCTATCAGTAAAAAATTAAAACATACATTAACAATATTGGACGTTAAATTTGTACGCAGTGCAATTTTGGTGTTACCGCTGCCGCGTTGTGCTGCATTGATTACCAGTGAAATAATATTGAACATCATACCGCCCATAATAATGCGGAAATACGCCGCCGCACTGTCATGGGTATCACTCTCTGAGCCTGCAAGCTGCATAATGGGGTCAGCCAGCAGGACGCATAAAAGACTTACTACAACGCCCAGTCCCACTACCAGTATTAACGCAGTTAAAAGAACTCTGCCGGCACCTGTCCGGTCATCTTCGCCCCGTCTTCTTGCGACCAGGGCGGATACCGCTACATTAATGGCAATAAAGGCTGCCAGTCCGATAAATTTAGGTTGTGTGGTCAACCCTACCGCCGCTACGGCATATTCTCCCAGGCGGCTGACCATCATGGAATCCACTATCCCCACGAAGGCTACGAAAAAGGACTCCAATACCGCCGGCCATGCTATTTTTACGGTTCTTATTATATAATTTTGATTTTCCCTAAACCACTTTTGTATGAAGTACACTTTTTTACTCCCGAAACTCCTCAGCCATATGCCGCCCCATCCATTACAAAATTTATCTTTTTTATTGTAAGCGGTTACCATACGCACTTCTATAAGTGTAACATACAATTTTTTACTTGACAAATTAAATAACTAATCTTATAGTGAATGTGAACTGAATATTTACCTGCTAGGGGAGCACATCGCTGAGATTGAATCTTTGTATTCTAACCCTCACTACTTGAACCGGATAATACCGGCGTAAGGAAGCACGTTATTATAAATGCAATTTACCAAAACCATAAACCAATACCCTCTACATAATTGCATTTATGATGAGCGTTTTGTGTCCCTCTTTGCTAATACCAAGGAGGTTTTTTTATGTCTAATTTTATTTTATCACAGGAAGACGGTTCCTTTGCTTTGGGAACCGCAGGTTATTATGTTTTGGTAGCAGTATTATTGGTTTCCCTGTTACTTTCCGCAATCATTGTAGACCGTAAGCAGAAAAATACCAGACTCTCCGCAAAGCGTCTTGCTGTATGCGGTGTCTGCCTTGCTCTGGGCTTCATACTTTCCTACGTAAAGTTTGAAATGCCCTACGGCGGCTCTGTAACTGCTTTTTCCATGTTCTGTATTTGTATCATCGGATACTTTTACGGTATCAAGGCCGGCTTACTTTCTGCAGTTGCCTACAGTATTCTGCAGTTTATCCAAAGCGGCGGCTCCTATATGTTAAGCCCCTTCCAGGTTTGCTGTGATTACTTCTTTGCTTTTACGGCCTTAGGTATTACAGGCTTTTTCTACAAGAAGGAAAACAAGTTCGTGCTTGGATATGTGTTATCCATCTTCGTACGGGGTCTGTTCCATACCATCGGCGGTTATCTGTACTGGATGGACTATATGCCGGAAAGCTTCCCTAAGTCCATTGCCGTACTTTATCCTATTGTTTACAACTACAGCTATATATTATTGGAAGGTATTATTACCATTGCTATCCTGCAGATTCCTGCAGTCAAGAAGATGTTTAAACGCCTTCAGAATATTGCTGTTGCTCCATAAAAAAACGAAGTGCCGGTTTATACCGGCACTTCACATCCTAAATAAAAGGAATACAATATTCTTTCTTTTACCTTCTTTCCTGTCAGGCTTTCCAACGCTTCTTCATAGTAATCAATCTGGGTCTTGTAACGGTGCACCAGTTCCTCCGGTCTTTTAATAACATCTGTTTTGTAATCTAAAAGTACCAAACCGTCCCCTTCTTCAAAGAAAGCGTCCACAATTCCCTGAATCAATACGGTTTCGTCCGCCGGAAACGCATTTGTTTCCCCGCCTTCGCCTGCCGGCTCAACAAGACTGTCTCCCGATGCTCCTTCGCCTGAAATTTTCTCCGGTGAAAGCCTTGCCGCAGAGATTCCGTACACAAAGGGCTGTTCCCTGAAAAGCTTTCCTTCCTTCGCTGCCTTCTGCATTCGCTCAGCCAGCGGCGTATTCAGAAAATATACGATTTTCTGTACCCGTATGGCTTCTTTATATTCCTCGGACAAACGTCCCTCTGCACAGTATTCTTCCATAACCTTTATAAGCTTTTCTGCATTCCATTCACTCTGTGTAAAATCCAGAAGCTCCATGATTCTGTGCATGGCACTACCTCTGGTAGTACCGGATACTGCCTCCGCCTCCCGCATAAATACCGGAATGTAGGGCTGTATCTCTTCCGTAGGAAAAAGTTCTTTAGCAGGTTCTTCCCCCTTACTTTCCATGGCTGCTTTCTTCAATTCCGAGACCGTAGTCTTAGTATAAAGGTTCTCCAGATTTTTGTGTGGATACCGGTACAAAAAGCGGCTATTTAGTTTTTCTAATTCTGCCTTATCCGCAAACTGCTCTGCTTCCTTAAGCTTCCAAAGCCGTCCTGTCTCTTTTACACTTTCCCTCAAATCTTCCAGTGCCAGTTCGTCATTCGATACCGGAATAATCTGTGATACCGTGGGAAGCAGAAAATCCAAAAAGCTGTTTGCCCCCGTCAACGCAGTATAGCTTATCTCACCACTCTGTTTAAGCAGTTCTGCTTTCTCTAAAGCTGCCGGCAAATCTTCTACAATGCCCGTCATAATCAGTTTTTCCCTTGCACGGGTCATGGCTACATATAACACACGTAATTCTTCCGCCAGATTGTCCAGCTTCATCTTCGTGGCCAGTACGTTCTTTCTCATGGTTTTACTCTTAATACGTAAGTCCAAGTTTACATAATCTATTCCCAGCCCCAAATCCATATCTACAACCAATGCCTTGGAAGTGTCCTGCATATTAAACCGCTTGGAAAGCCCCGCCACAAATGCAACAGGAAACTCCAGCCCCTTACTCTTGTGGATACTCATAATTCTGACAACATCCGCGTTTTCATCCAGCGTTCCCGCCTCACCGTAATCCACATTGTATTTTTCCAGCTGTTCCATATAACGCACGAAATGAAACAAGCCGTAATAACTGTTCTTTTCAAATCCTGCTGCTTTTAACAAAAGCATTTCCACATTTGCAAGCCTCTTGCCACCTGCGGGCAATGCTGCCACATAGGCCGGATAATCAAAATCAGCAAAAATTTTTTTCAAAAGCTCCAGAATGGTCATATAGGAGGTGCATTGGCGGTACTCCGTAAGCTTATCCAAAAAAGCATTACATTTTGCCTGTAAGGCTGATATATCCATTCCTGCACAAATCCGCAGGCAATCATACAGACAGGTATCCCTGTCCTCACCCATACTTTTAATAACAGCCGCTTCCTCATCGGAAAACTGCCCAAATACAGACTTCATCACCCCAAAGAGAGGAATATCCTGTAAAGGATTGTCTAACACCCTCAAAAACTGCAGCACATCCTGAATTTCCTTTGTGGCAAAGTAACCGGTTCTGCCTGCCACATAGGCAGGAATACCCTCTGCTGCCAGTACCTCTTTAAATTCCTCATCCCAGCCACTGTTGGTACGGAGTAAAATCACGATATCCTTGTATCTGACAGGACGCAGCTTTCCTGTTTCCTTATCCGTTACACAAAATTCCCTTTTCAGCCTGTGAATCCTCTTGGCAATACCCAAAGCCTCCGCCTGTCTGGTATTCCTCTCTGCATCCTTTTCCGGTTTTTCAATCAAAAGCAGTTCACTCTCATTGCCTGTATTTTCAGGGTAAAGTGCCCCTGCATATAATGCAGCCGACTCATCGTACACAATCCCCCCCAGCTCCGCTCTCATAATCTTTTCAAAAACAGTATTTACCGTATCTATCACCTCTGTACGGCTTCTGAAATTTTTGTGCAGGTCAATTCTGCGTAAAAATCCTGTTTCACCGGAATAAGTATGATATTTTTCTAAGAAAAGCTCCGGTCTTGCCAGACGGAATTTGTAAATGCTCTGTTTAACATCTCCTACCATAAAACGGTTGTATTTTCCTGCTTCTTCTCCGGAAACCGCCTTTAACAGATATTCCTGTACCAGATTACTGTCCTGGTACTCATCAATGAGCACTTCCTCAAAATAATCTCTGTATTCCATTGCCGTTTCCGTAGGCAAAATGTTGCCGCACTCATCTTTTTTTACCAGAATTTTCAGTGCCATATGCTCCATATCGGAAAAATCTAACAGCTTTTTTTCCCGCTTCTTTTCGTCTAACCGCACTTTGAATTCCAGACACAGTTCAATCAGCTCATTCACCGCCTGCGCACAGTCTGCAAAGCGTCTTAGAACAGCTTCAAAGGGCAGGGAAAAATACTGCTCGCAAAGCTTTTTTACCGCTGCCTTTACCGAATCCCGGATATCCTTTGCCTGCTCCCTTTTGAAGGGAGATACCGAGTCATCCTTCTTAGAAGGCAGTCTTCCAAAGGTAACCGCCGGCAGTTTTTCCGAAAACCCGGTAAGGGAATCTGATTGTGCAGCCTCCAGAAGCTGCTCTGCCTCTTCTTCTAACAGTTCCCCATACATATATGGTCCATCCGGCTGCTCACAGACTGCCTTCGCTGCCTCCAGCTCCTGATACAGGGATTTCACTGTTTTCTGCAAATGTTTAAGCAAATACTGCCCCCAGGCGGATTCTTCTATTTCCTCTATACTCTCTAACAGATAATCCTTCTTTCTCTCTTCCAGCCATTCCTCCGGAAACGGATAACTTAACGCATAGCGGTACAGCTCCAGAATATGCTCCTCCAGTTGTGTTTCCCTGCTGCCCGGGCAGTAATATTCCACACACCTGTAAAAGGAGTCTGTTCCTTCGGCAAACTTCTCCTCTAACAGTCCGGAAAGTACCTCCTGCTTTAACAGTTCCAGTTCCCCTTCATCTGCCACCCGAAAGCCCGGATCCAGTCCGATATCCTGAAAATTATTCCGCAGCACAAACAGACAGAAGCTGTCAATCGTGGTAATCTGTGCATTGTGTAAAAGAGCCGCCTGCTTTTGCAGATGCTCATTTTCCCCAAAAACCTCCAACCTGTCAGCAATAGCCTGACTGATACGCTCACGCATTTCCGCCGCAGCCGCATTGGTAAAGGTCACCACCAGCAGTCTGTCAATATCCACCGGATTTTCCTTACGGCACACCATCTGCACAATACGCTCCGTCAGTACTGCTGTTTTACCGCTCCCTGCTGCCGCAGAAACCAGTATATTGCAATTATGTAATTCAATGACCTGTTTCTGTTCAGGTGTAAATTCCACTGCCATCCTCTTCTCCGTTTCTGCTACCGCAACTGTCTTATGCCTGCAAGCCTACTATATCCATCATTGCTCTTTGACTCATTTCTCCTGCCGCAACTGCCATATGCCTGCAAGCCCTCTACTCATCAACACATCCTGACGCATTCTCCTGCCTGATACGCTCCATAGCCTCATCTCTGTCCAAATCCGGCAGTCTGCGGTAAGTATAGCCGGGAATATTTCCCTCAAAGCCGCAAACACCTTTAAAAGAGCAATAAGTGCAGGCACTCTCACTTCCATTCTCACAGGGGTTCACTGCAATATTACCCTTTAGTATCTCCCTGCCAAGCTGCCGTACCTTTCTATTGACAAAGGCTGATACCTGAGCCATTTCCTCGCTCGTCATAACAGAAGACCGGGCAGAAAGGGTACCGTCCTTTTTATACTCAATAGGCACTACATCCGACTTACTTTCTGCTTCTCCATCCAGCCGCCTTGCAATATCCTCCTCACAGTTCACCACGCCTTTGGCACGAAGCTGCTCCAAAATCCTTGCATTGATTTCTTCCGGGGTCAGTTCCGTATCCGCAGCAGTAACAGGATCATCCACATGATAATAGAGCATGGCCGCAGGTACCACCTCTTTGTCGGGATGCTTTCGTTTTTCCTCATCCATTGCCGCATTCATATAAACTACGAGCTGTAGCTGCAAACCATAATAAAGTGCCGCCAGATCAAACTTCCTGTTGCCGGACTTATAATCCACAATCTTTACAAACAAGCGCTCCTCTGACTCACAAGTATCCACTCTGTCAATTTTGCCTAAAAGCTTCATTTTCTCATCGCCTGAAAGGGTAATATCCACACTCTCCAGATTAGAAACAGAAGAAAAAGACATCTCATAGCTTTGGGGCGTAAAACTGCCTTTCTTTAACTGATACTGCAAGGTTAATACAGTTCTGTCAAGAATTCGTTTCATTCGTTTCAAAGCATACTCGTTTTTGGCACTGTCGTAAAGCACGGTATCCCCATAGCCTGCCGCATACAGAGAAAGCACGTCTGCTACCGTCTTTTCTGCAAATTCCTTCGGAAAATCAAACCATGTATACGGACTTTCCTCCAGCTTCCATGAAAAGCCCTCCAAAACACCGTGGAATATATTTCCCATATCCACGCTTTCAAAAGCAAACTCTTCCCTCTCCTTTAAAGCCATACCATATTGCAGAAAGTGCCTGTACGCACAGGCGGCATAGGTTTCCAGACGACTGACGCTGTTACGCAGTATCTGTCCGTACAACGCCCTTGCAACCGCTTTATGCAGCCCCTTATGCTCATAACGGCAAAATGCCGCATCCGTCAATTTCTGCAGAATCCGATGATATTCTTCCCTTTCTTCATAGGCTCTGTAAAGGGTAAAGATGTCCCCGTTGCCGCCATACAAAGCGTATTCCCTTAACGTCTCTGCCAGATAAGGCATACCCGCCCGGGGTGTATAAATCTGGGACAGTACAGGTTCGTTCTCCGGGAAGTCTACAGAAAGCCCCGGGAATATCTGCTGCAATGTTTTAATCAGATAAGAAGGACGTATGGACTTACCTTCTCCATTCATTGCTGCATAGGATACATACAATCTGTCGGAGGGTTTCGTCACATTCAAATATAAATACAACCGCTGGATATACATCTGCTGTCTGGGGGAAGGTGCCAGTTCCAGCTCTGACTGTCTTAAAAATTCCCTGTCAATATCCGAAATAATACCACCCTTACCGGCATTTTTCGGAATATTGCCGTCATTGACTCCCACTAAAAACAATACCTTAACCTGCTTTAAACGGGTTCTCTCAATATCCCCCACCGGTACCCGGTCCACATTCTGGGGAATCGTTCCCACTTCAATTTCAGCAAATCCTGCTTCCAGAATTTCCTTAAATTCCCGGATATCCATGGGCTCTCCTGTCAAAAGTCCCATAACCTGCTCCAGAAGCTCCATAACCAGCCTGTATACCTGGGCATATTCTCTCTCTTTAACAAGGTCTTCCTTTTTTGCAAACATCCTCTCATACTCTGCCAGCTTCTCTGCTGCCTTATTTTGCACCAGAAAGGCATAAAGTGCCTCTACGCATTCATCAGCAGTCTTTACCTTCTTTTCTAACAGAGGGTGCAGTTCCTCCATAAACCGTTTACGCATGTCCTCCAGTGCAAGCAGCTCCTCTACATTCTCCTGCATCTGTGCGGTTTTACGGGTAAACTGTCTGCTCCACTTATATTTGCCCCGAATACCTGTCTGCACGCAATAATTTTCCAGAATATCTGTTTCTTCCGCTGTAAAGCCTGCCAGACCGCTGCGTAAATACCGGAATACACTTTCGTAGGAAAAGTCCTTTATCAGCACCTCAAGAGCACTCTTTATGTATTCTGTCAGAGGATTTAATACAATCCCTCTGGTTCTGTCCACATAACAGGGAATATCAAGCAAGGCAAACTCTGTCTGAATCTGTTCTCCATAGGCCTCCAGGTCACCCGAAACCACTGCAATATCCCGATACTGGTAGCCTTTTTCCCTAATCAGCTTTTGTATAAGAATACCGGTTTGCCTTACCTCTTTTTGTATGGTAGTGGCGGCAAACAAATGCACTGCATCCTGTGTCTCCTCAGCAAAAGACCCGGTCGGATATCGAAACAGGTTGCTTTCCAGATGTGCCAGTGCCGGATTGTGGGTAAAACGGTGTTCTCCCACATAATCTACATAAATATCTTCTCCGCGTTTTACACCGGCCTCCTCAGAAAGCTTCACCAAATCGGCTACCGTCTTTTTACTCAAATGAAAGAGCTTCTGCTCTCCATCCTGTAAAAAAGGATCTTCTCTGCCATCCAGTGTCACGGTCAAAATGACCTCGTGGGCCAGCACCATCAACTCCTGAATAACCCGGTTCTGAATAGGAGTAAATCCTGTAAATCCGTCAAATACAATCACACTGTCCTTTACAAGGGCCGACTTTTCCAAGGATACCCTCAGTAAGTCCAGAGTTTCCTCCGTAGTAATAAATTTCTGTTGAATATACTCTGTAAATCCTTTGTACAACAACTGTAAATCTTTTAATTTATAAAAAAGAGCACCTTTCTTTCTTGCATACTCCATCAGCGTTCCTACTTCCTCCACCCCGATGCCGTATTGCATAAATTCAGAAATGGCACTTTTTACTTCATGGATATATCCCTGCTTATCCAGATTGGACCCAAGGTAAGGTAATTCCTCCTTCAGCTTTCCTGCTACCTTTCTAAGCACCAGACTTTTTCCCGTATCGTCCAATACGGGAAGCTCTTTTTTGCCCACCTCTTCAAAAATACGGTGGGACAGACGACCAAAACTAAGGACATCAATATTGATAATGCCCTTACGCGTATTGGCAGGATGGGTTACCAGCTCCTTCTGCGTCTGCATGGTAAACTGATCCGGCACGATAATGAAAAAGTTACGTGACGGCTCCTTCGCTGCCCTCTCTAATATTTCCGTATAAATCCGGGTACTCTTTCCTACCCCCGAACCTCCGAATACAAAACGCAGGCTCATACAAGTGTAAACCTCCACAAATAGTCTGCCGCCTCTTCGGCATAGTCAATGCCGATTCTCTTTCCGGTCTGAATACGGCTTTCCTCAACCGCAATACCTTCTGTCAGATAAAAAGTTTCATCCGTTACCATATCCAAATCATTGTGGGCTCTGGTAATATCCATGGCAATACAAAGCTTACCGGGGCCGTCTGCCAGATGCTTTTTCAGAGAAGCCGGTATTTCTTTTTGCTTTTCCCCTGTTTTTTTCCGTCTCTGCATATTCGCCAGTCTAAGCCGCAGCATAATCTCTCTTGATTCCTCATCCGCAGGCTCTGCCATACGAATCAACGCAGCCATAGGAACATCCGCCTTTCCGGCCGTGATATTGACGCAGTTATACATACCGTAAATCAAATACACATATGAAGTTCCACCCACATGAAACATGGCTTCGGTACGCTCTGTCCGCTTACCGCCATAGGTGTGGGAGCCCTTATCCTCCACTCCCATATAGGCTTCGGTTTCCGTAATGACAGCCCGCACCTTACCCAAAGATGTATCATGCACCATTATTTTTCCGATTAAATTTTTAGAAAGTTCCAGTGCATCCGTCATAAAAAATGCTCTGTCCAGCCGTTTTTCCTGCATTGCCACTCCTATTCTATTACCAACTCCACGGGACAGTGGTCTGAGCCCTGAATATCTGTATGAATTGCCGCACTTACCAGCTTATCCTTTAAACACTCCGATACCACAAAATAGTCAATACGCCACCCTGCATTCTTTTCACGTGCTTTGAACATATAAGACCACCAGGAATAAACACCCTCCAGGTCAGGATAAAAATAACGGAAGGTATCCACAAATCCGCTTTCCAAAAGAGTGGTAAAGCATTGTCTTTCCTCATCGGTAAAGCCTGCATTCTTATGATTTGTCTTAGGATTTTTTAAGTCAATCTCCTTATGTGCCACATTTAAATCCCCGCAGAAAATTACAGGCTTTTTCTCTTCCAGTTTTTTCAGATAGGAAAGAAAATCCGCCTCCCACTCACAACGATAAGCCAGTCTTGTCAGCTCTCTCTGGGAGTTGGGTGTATAAACCGTTACCACATAAAAGTCAGGATACTCAGCAGTAATTACACGTCCCTCTGTATCATGCCTGTCCACCCCGATGCCATAGGTAACCGCAACCGGTTCCTCCCTGGTAAACAGTGCCGTACCGGAATACCCCTTTTTCTGGGCATAGTTCCAGTATTGATGATAGCCGGGAATATCCAGCGTAATCTGTCCTTCCTGCAGTTTTGACTCCTGAATACAGAAAATATCCGCATCAGCTTCTTTAAAAAAATCTAAAAATCCTTTTTCTACGCAGGCACGCAGACCATTCACATTCCATGATATTAATTTCATATTTCCTCTTTTCTACCATTATGGTTAGTAATAGAACTCTTTGATGTAAGTCTATTTTTCCTTTTTCTTAACATCCTCTTCTTTTAAAGAGGACTTTACCAGCCCGGTCAGTGCAAACAATGCGATTACATTGGGAAGCACCATCAGGTAGTTAAACGCATCCGTCAGTTCCCAGACCAGGTCGTTGGACATCAGCGTACCGGCAAAAACGAATACCAGTGCAATTACCGTATAGATGGTAGTACTAAGCCTGGCATGCTTTTCCCCGAATAAGTAGACAACATTAATCTTACCAAACATATTCCAGCTTAAAATCGTGGAAAAAGCAAAGAAGAACAGACAGATTGCAACAAACATGGCACCGGGATTCTCACCAAACACGGTTCCAAAAGCTGTCTGTGCCAGATTGGATTTGGTAATTGCAGTATTTGCTGCCGCTGCTTCGCATCCCGCCAGCACACCGTCCGCAGTATACAGGGTAGAGATAATAACAAGGGCATTTAATGTTAATACCACGAAGGTATCAATAAATACACCTGCCATTGCTACAATTCCCTGCTCGTGGGGATGTGCTACGTTTGCCTGTGCATGTGCATGAGGCGTAGAACCCATACCGGCTTCATTGGAAAACAGGCCTCGCTTTGCCCCCTGGCTGACAGCCGCTTTCAGTGCTGCGCCAAAGGTACCGCCGATAATGGCCTGCGGCTGAAACGCATACTTAAAAATCATGCCAAAGGTCTCCGGCAGATACTGAATACGCATTCCCAACACCACTAAACCACCAAGCAGGAAAACAGCAGCCATAACCGGAACCAGCTTTTCACAAACCGATGCCAGACGCTTTACTCCGCCTAAAAAGATAAATCCACAAATAACTACCAGTACAATACCCGCTACCCAGGCCGGAAGCCCAAAGGCATTCTGGATGGTGGAACCGATGGAGTTAGACTGCACCATACACCCCATAAATCCCAGTGCCAGAATAATGGCCACTGCAAAAAATGCAGCCAGGAACTTGCCTAATTTGCCTTTAAACGCCTGTGTAATATAGTACACAGGACCTCCATGAATATTGCCGTCCTTATCTACAACACGCGTTTTCTGTGCCAATGTGGCTTCCGCATAAATAGTAGCCATGCCAAAAAATGCAATAACCCACATCCAGAAAATAGCACCGGGACCACCGGTCAAAATCGCACCTGAAGCACCGATAATATTACCGGTACCTACCTGTGCGGCAATAGCTGTTGCCAGTGCCTGAAAGGAGCTCATACCCTTTTCATGCTTTCCGCCCTTTAAGGACAGATTGCCAAAGACCTTCTTCATGCCTGCACCGAAATAGCGTATCTGCACAAAACGGGTTTTTACCGAATACCACACACCTACGGCAACCAGCAGTACAATTAAAATGTAACTGGATAAATACTCGTTGATTTTTACCACAATAGGGTAAAGGGTCGCTTCCATATCTGCTAACATCATTTTCCTCCTGAAAGTAAAAACGGAACAGCTGATTATAAACTGCTCCGAAAAATTGTACATAATCATACACCAAGACAACCTTTATGTACTTACGCCGTCCTTTTACCTGAGAGTTTTACTCCTTTGGCAGGCTTTCGCCTTTCTCTAAAAAATTCATCTGCCGATATATAATTATCTAATTAACCCTACCATTCCTGCCTGTATTTGTCAATCGCTTTTACCTTACACCGTGCAGGTCCTGTGCTCCTCTTCACTAAACATTTATTTGCAAGTCCTCCCCCGGCTGTGCTATAATAACGGTGCTTCGGCTTAAGTCTTTCATCGGTCGAAAGTGTTTGCAGAAAGGTCTGAATAAATGTTAAAGAATAAAAAACTCTTTCTATTTGACATTGACGGTACGATTGCCGTAGGTGATACACTTTATGAAGGAAGTGCCGACTTGCTTGCCTACATTGAGAAAATCGGCGGAAAATCCTATTTTATTACCAACAACTCCACCAAAAGCGGTGCCGACTATGTAACAAAATTTGCAGAAAAATTTCAATTAAAGACTACCGAAGACCGTTTCATTACTTCCGGTTATATGACCATACAGTTTTTAAAAGAGAACTTCAGTCAAAAAAAGATTTTTGTTTTAGGTACAGAATCCTTTCTGGACGAATTAAGAAAAAACGATCTGACCGTTACCGAAACACCCGACACTGATATTGATTGTATTCTGGTGGGCTATGACAGCGAATTAACTTATGAAAAGCTTACGAAAACCTGTCAGGTGCTTTCTACTACAGATGCACCTTTTTATGCTACCAACCCGGATTTATGCTGTCCCATTGACTTCGGCTTTATTCCGGACTGCGGTGCTATCTGTGAAATGCTGACCTCCTCCACCGGTAAAAAACCCGTTTACTTGGGAAAACCCTCCCGCAAGGTCTGTGATGTCTGCATGAAGCTCTCCGGATTTTCTCCCGAAGAGACTCTTGTGGTAGGGGACCGCCTTTATACCGATATTGCCTGCGGCATCAATGCGGGCGTAGAAACCTGCGTGGTTTATACCGGAGAAGCCACCCCCGAAGAAGTGGCAGCATCCCGGTATAAACCGGATTATGCCTTTGATACTATTAAAGCTTTCTATCATGCCTTAATTAGTGCATAACTTCCCGATAGAGCCGCAACACATTCTCTCCATATATCTTATCCAGTGCACTTTCCTTAAAGCCACCCTGTTTTAAGGCCTCCCAAAGTCTGCCCATGCAGTCCGCACCGGGCAGTTCTTCATGGATATCTATGCCGTCAAAATCACTGCCAAGCCCCAGACACTCTATGCCTCCCAGATTTGCAATGTGCTTCGCATGGGTTACAATGGCGGCAATCGTTCCCGGATTAGGTTCTCCGTAAGGTCTCTGGGTCAAAAAATCGGCACAAAAGTTTAAACCCATAACCCCTCCTCTTTCTGCCAGCTTTTGAATCATGTCATTACTTAAGTTTCTCACACAGGGGCAGACCTCTCTGGCATTGCTGTGACTTGCCACGAGGGGCTTCCTTGTACATTCCAATACGTTATAAAAACCCGCATCGGACATATGGGAGACGTCAATAATCATCCCCAGTTCTTCCATCCTTGACACAAAAGCTCTGCCCGTCTCAGTCAGTCCGTTTTTTACGTCAGGCGTATTCAGATATGCCTTTATGGCTTCATCCGCCTTTCCGGCCTCTGTTTCCCTGACGGCCTGTCGTACTGCCCTGCCCCTTTCCCTGTCAAGATTGGGGTATCCCAATTCATTCGGATAATTCCAGGAAAGCGTCATCATACGCACCCCCTGCTCATAGAGCATATCCAGCTTTGCAAGGCTGCCGCCACAGACGCCCCCTTCCTCCACAGTAAGCAGGGCGGACATTTTCCCTGCTTTTCTATTCCGCCCGATATCTTCTCCGGTAAGTACCGGCAATATCAAATCTGTATTCGCCTGTATTTCCTCTTCATACAACTTAAGCAGTTCCTGCACCTCCTGCCAGGAATCCTCACAGGCTTCCATCTCTACAAACAGTGCAAAGTTCTGCAACAGATAATCCCCTACCTGCATTTTTTTCAAATCCAGCTGGCAGGTATTCTCTCTCAGAGAAGCCTTTTCTCCCGCCCTCTTTTTCTGAAGCAATGCCGATATGGTATCGCAATGCATATCTACTACCTTCATATCTTTCTTGCCTTTTTAAGTGATATATTCTACAATAATTATATTATACGCCGGAGGTTTGGATTATGAAAGAACAATTATACATGATACCTTTAAATGATGCGGTCAATGCCAATGATGAGTGCCCTTTCTGCCATATTGAAAGGCAGATTGAGCAGGACCTTTTAGACTTTGTATTAGGCTCCGGTTCTTCCTATATGGAAAGTGATATCAGAGAACGTACCGACAAAGAGGGTTTTTGCAGAACCCACTTTAAAAAGATGTTCGACTATGGCAATACACTGGGAAACGGCTGGATTTTAAAGACCCATTATAAACGCATACTGGAAGAATTCGACAAACAGACCAAGTCCTATGCACCCGGACGCATTTCCTTAAAGGACAAGTTCCGCAAAGGCGATTCTCCCGTCAATCCGGTCACTGCATGGGTAAATGCCAAAGAAGACTCCTGCTATATCTGTAACTATTATAAAGAACACTATGAACGTTACCTGGACACCTTCTTTATGATGTATAAAAAGGATGCAGACTTCCGCTCCCGGATTGAAAACGGCAAGGGCTTCTGTCTGACTCATTTCGGAGATTTGTGTAATGCCATGGATACCAAGCTCTCTGATAAGGAACGCAGCGAATTTTATGATATGCTCTGCAAGCTTACCCGCGACAATCTGGAACGCCTGTATGGGGATGTGTCCTGGCTGATTGAAAAATTTGATTATCTGAACAAGGACGCCGACTGGAAAAACTCCCGCGATGCCGTACAGCGAGGCATGCAGAAATTAAAGGGCGGCTATCCCGCAGACCCGGTCTACAAAATGAGTAAATAGCACAATTTATTGCAACTTATTTTACCATTTTCTGCAGCATGCCTATATACTCGCAGATCTCCTCATACAGCATATCCGGCTGGAAGGCGGCATTGCGGAACTGCTCTGTCATCAGCCCTTGTACCGTAAAATCTATCATTTTGCAGAGTCTGTTGCCGTCCACCCCGGCAGGCAGACCTGCAAGGTCAATTTTAGCCCACAGGCTTTCATAGGTATCCGCCAGCATTCCCCTCATTTCCTCTACTGCCATTAATGCTTCACTAACATCCTCGCTGACAGAACGGTTTAAAAACTGCTGCATATAGGGATATCCCTTTAACGCCTGAATCTTGGCAAATTCTATCTGCTTTAATATTTCAAAGAGATTGGTTTCTTTCGCCGATACTGCCGACTTCAGCTCCAATACCATATATCTTACGCTGTAATCATAAATAAAAGTATATAACCCTAATTTGCTGCCAAAATAATGAAACAGTAACCCTTTGCTGATAGCAGCCTCTTTTACAATATCATCCGTACTGGCATGACGGTACCCTTTTTGTGCGAATACCTTCAGTGCGGCATTAATCATCCTGTCCTGCTTTTCTTTTTTTAAGTCAAAAAACTTTCCGTTCATATTCCAAACCTTGCTTTCTGCTATTTTCACAGGGGTTTCCGGTTCCCCACCAACTCCTCTTATTGACTTAACCAGTCAGACTATAAATATATCATACTATATATTCCTGTTCAAGTCGTAAAATTGTGAAATATAAAGCCGGCATTTTTATGAAAATTTTATACATATTCTCTTTTCTTTTCCATAAAATAGTATTAAAATGTCTATATCAGATTAAATCATTCCCGATAATGAAAGGAGTAACTTCATGGCTAAAAAATTTGGCAAATTTATACTCTTCACTGCCGCAGCCGCAGCAGCTTGCGCCGGTGTTTACTACTATTTCCAGAAAAAAGAACAGCTTGCTGCCTCGGATGACTGTGAGGACGAGGATTATGATGACTTCAGCGAAGATTTAGACGAGGATGCAAACCGCTCCTATGTTTCTTTAAACTTAGATGAAGCTGTTGCTGAAGAAACTGAAGCTGGGGAAGCTCCTTTTGAAAAGCTTTCCGATCTGGTTTCCGATGCCTCCGAAAAGGTTGAGGAAAAGGTTGAAGAGTTTTTTGATGAAGATGACGAGTCTTCTTCCGTAAACTAATCCCTGAAACACCAGGCATGTATAGAAAAAGCAGACCCTTTAATTGGGTCTGCTTTTTTTCAGTTCTGCCAATATTTCTACCTTCAGTTCTCTTGCTTTATCTTTCGTTCTGGGATTTGCAGACGCAGATGTCAAAATAGCAGCAACCATCTTGGAAGCTATCTCATACTTACCAAATCTAAATGCAATCTCCGCTATCAGAATATCAACAGTACTTTCATCCATGCCGCACATAGGAAAGCTTTCCGATTGTCTTGCAGCAACAAATCCTTCCATCGTATTCTTCAGGTATTCCTCTTCTTCCTGCTTTAATTCCTGTATTTTGGCTTTATCTGCACCGGATTTCTCCAGTTCTTCCTGCCAGCCACGCAATACCCATGCGGATTTCAGACAGATATATGCCTTCTCACTGACCTTAGCCTGTCTCACAATGCTGCATACCAGTGCCATCTTGTAACGTTCCATGGCCTCCTCATAGCTGTAAGTATCTCCGCCAAAAGTATGTAGCTGTACATTATTGCTGATATTCTCTTTGATCAGCCTTCTCTGAGTCGATGGCATCGGCTGAAAGAAGCGGCTCAATGCGGAAAACCCACACTTGGGACACAATATGACATCATACTTTTGTGCATCTATTCCCTCATATACAGGCCTCAGATCCTTGTCGGTATACAACAGCTTTGCTTTACCCGTTTTCATAACCTTGCTGGTAATTTTAGAGTCACAGACGGGACATTCAAAACTACGGTCCAAAATCAAATCTTTTTCTTGAATTTTAGGTATATCTGCTTTTCCTGCTTTTTCTTCGTTCTTTTCTTCCTTCAGCTCCTCATAAATCCGGGCATTCTCCAAATTGCCCAGTCCTAAATCGGATAACCCCGACAGTAACCCCGCCATTTCTACTCCTCCTTTTTCGGTAATACAAATGAACTCTTTAAAGACACAATTCTGTTAAATACCGGTGCACCTTCTTTAGAATCCTTGTAATCCACACAGAAGAAGCCATTACGGACAAACTGGAAGCTCTCAAAGGCTTTTGCCTGTGCCAGTGACGGCTCCAGATAAGCTTCTTTCACCGTTAAAGAATTGGGATTCAAATTCAGGCTGCCGTCTTCATTGTATACACCCTTTTCTTCATCAATAATATTTTCGTAAAGCCGTACCTCTGCTTTGATGGCTTCCTTTGCAGGTACCCAGTGAATCGTTCCCTTTACCTTTCTGCCATCCGGACTGTTTCCACCCTTGGATGCCGGGTCATAAGTACAATGTACCTCTGTTACTACACCGTTTTCATCCTTTACACAACCTGTACAGGTTACAAAATAAGCATTCATCAGACGCACTTCATTGCCCGGGAACAGGCGGAAGTATTTCTTAGGAGGCTCCTCCATGAAATCTTCTCTTTCAATATAAAGCTCTTTGCCAAAAGGAATCTCCCTGCTTCCCAGCTCTTCGTTTTCCAGATTGTTGGGTGCGGAAAGCAGTTCGGTCTGCCCTTCCGGATAATTGTCAATTATCAGTTTAACCGGATCCAATACTGCCATCACACGGGGGCGTTTTAATTTCAAGTCCTCTCTGATACAATACTCCAGCATTGCATAATCTACAGAAGAATTTGCTTTTGAAACACCACACAAATCTACAAACAGCTTAATAGATTCCGGTGTGAAGCCGCGGCGTCGCAGTGCTGCAATAGATACCAGTCTGGGGTCATCCCAGCCATCCACAATGCCGTCCTCCACCAGTCTTTTTATATAACGTTTACCTGTTACTACATTGGTAAGATACAGCTTTGCAAACTCAATCTGCTTAGGCGGATTAGGATATTCCAGTTCCCTTACCACCCAGTCATAAAGAGGTCTGTGATCTTCAAATTCCAGTGTACAGATGGAATGGGTAATTCCTTCAATGGCATCCTCAATAGGATGTGCAAAGTCGTACATAGGATAGATACACCACTTGTCTCCGGTATTATGATGGGTCATATGTGCCACACGATAAATAACCGGATCACGCATATTGATATTAGGCGACGCCATATCGATACGGGCACGAAGTACCTTTTCTCCATCCCCATATTTGCCTGCCTTCATTTCCTCAAATAACTTTAAATTTTCCTCCACGCTTCTCCCGGCATAGGGGTCTTCTTTACCGGGCTCTGTCAACGTACCTCTGTACTCTCTGATTTCCTCGGCGGTCAGGTCGGATACATATGCCTTACCCTTTTGAATCAGCTTTACTGCTCCTTCATACATCTGGTCAAAGTAATCAGATGCAAAAAACAGCCTGTCCTCCCAGTCTGCACCCAGCCATGCAATGTCTGCTTTGATGGATTCTACAAACTCGATTTTTTCCTTTGTAGGATTGGTATCGTCAAAACGCATATTGAACTTACCGTTATATTTTTGTGCCAGTCCGTAGTTTAGCAGGATACTCTTGGCATGTCCGATATGAAGGTATCCGTTGGGCTCCGGAGGAAAACGGGTATGCACGGTATCATATACACCCTCTGCCAGATCTTTATCTATGATTTGTTCAATAAAATTTTTACTTTCTGCTTCGCTCATGGTAATCTACCTCTCACAATTTGAATATCTTTATCTTAGCACATATGGCTCTGCCTTAGCAAGCAGTTCTTCCACTGTATAAATAGGAACCGTAAACAGGTTTCCCGAAGTATCTGCAAGGAATAAACGGTTACCGGCCGCATCCACTGCCACAAGCCCTTCTATCCTCGCTATGTATTCCATGTCCGGATTAAACATATATCCATATACACCGCTGTCCACATATACATTGCCCGCCGCATCCGTACCTGTAAACCGGGTTACGGAATACGAAATATTGCTGAGCTTACACATCAGCCGGCTGTCAGAGGTACGGTAAATTTCCAACGTATCATCCGTATAACTGATTCCTAACAGCGTATTGTCCTCATTATAAAATGCATGAAGTGCCAGACCTGCTTTTTCACTGCCAATCTGTGTTGCAATCTCTACCGCTTCTGATACATATATAATTTCTGCCTCCCGTACCGTAAATTCCTCTTCCGTCTTCACAACATCAATGCCTGCACTATACTTGTAATAGGTGACCCTGTTGTCCATAGATGATATTACCAGAAAACCCTCGGGAAGAATCAAAAACTCCTCTACATTCTGAGAATGGCACTGGAATAAATAGCTGAAATTATATCCTTCCATCGTCTCGCCGTTTACTACATTGTATTTCCCATCTCTGGTAAACAAAATATACATATCTGAGTTTGCAAATGCTGTACCGCCAACAATACTGCTGCCCAAAACAATCCTTCCATGGTCCCTGCCGTCAGCTCTCTCCACTGCATATGCTGCATAAGTGGTTATCATTAAAACCCGTTTTACACCGTCTGCGTGGGTACAATACAGACATTTGCCGAATTCACCCTCATAGGTATTTTTCCAGTAAACAGAAACATTTTCCGGATTGCACGCCAAAAGCGTCGCTTCATTGTGGGAAATATCATCACTATTTGCCGCACACAACAAAAAGGCACGCCCATCTGCAAAACACACATCCTGCAGATAATTCAGCCCTATTGGCATTGCCTGACTGCAGCTATTCTCCTGAATATTCAAAAATCTTACCTGCAGATTACTTCGCCAGCTCCATTCGTCGTCCTCTTGTGGTATTTCTTCTCCAAAGGCCAGATATTTTCCTTCTTCATCAAAGAAAAAGTCTCCGCTAAAGGCAGGCTTTTCCTCCGGTATGTACTCCGCTGCAACCTCCAGAGTGTCAGCAGAATATACACTGATTCCTGTCTTATGCTCAACCATAAAATATCTTCCGGCTTCATCCCCATATACACTATCAGCCTTCTCCTCCCCTAAATCTGTTAAAAAACCGATTCCGAGAGAAGATTCTGTTTTAATACTTTCCTCTTCTGAAATAGCAAATACCATAGCTCTGCCGGTTTCATCGATACAGATAACCTTATCGTTCCCTATAAAGGCACAGGTATTTTCATATCTCTTCAGTTTATCTGTCAAATCCAAATCTGTGAGTGTAAAGATTTTAGCCCCCTCTGTCACATCCCAAAGAGTAATACTGCCTGCCGAATCACCTGTCAGCATTTTTTGCCCATCCGGCGAAAGCTTTACAAAATCAATATATCCTTCCGTCTCCATCTGGTAATACGGTTTGATATAGCTGTCGGTATCGTATACATGCAGGCTTTCCGTTAATGCATACTGTGCCTCTGCCGTATAAGGCATAGTAATCCCTTCATACTCCGTCAGTGCCGTAACAGCGGTATTGATGGCACCGATTCTGTCTCCGTTCTCCAGTTGTGCGACAGCTTCTTCTGCCAGTACAATCGCCTGGTTTTCTGTCAGAATGCGGTTCTGGTTCTGAATTTCCTCATTTTGTGCCTGAATTTCGTCATTCTGTGCCTGGATTTCGTCATTCTGTGCCTGGATCTCCATATTCTGGGCCTCAATCTGCTCCTTCTGTTTATGGATACGCAGTGCCATGGTAGTGCTGACTGTGCCAAAAATAAGGCAGACTGCCGCACCAATCAGACTTGCCGTCAGAATACGTTTCATACGGCGTTCCCTGTGCCTCTGGCGTAAGTCATCATAGTTCAAGGAAAACATGGGTGCTAAAAGACGTAACATCTCTGTCCTCATGGCTTTTAGCATTGCCTTTTTATCCTTCCCCCTGATATCTGCAGCCAACGGCTCCATGGGCTTTTTAACTATTTCCTCCGTACCGTCCTCATGCTTTACGAGTTCCTCTACATATAACAGTTCTTCCGGGAAAGATTCATCAGGCTCCCCTTCAATCAGAACGGCCAGTATTTTCTCTCTGCCATGCAGATGAATAAAAGTCTCTATTTCCTTTTTGCACCATAAGGATTCTCTCAGTCTCGGCGAACAAATAACAATCAGATACTCTGAATTCTGCAACGCCTGCAGAATCGGGTCTTCCAGATTACTGGTAAGAGGCAGTTCATCCTTGTCCCTGAATATACGTTCAATCCTGGTACGTCCTGTTTTCTTTTTGGAAATATTTCCGGGCAGTTTAAATGCTTCCAACTGCTTATGAAGGTTTTCTGCCACAAATTTATCCAGTTCCGTATGTCTGTAACTGATAAAGGCATCATAGATATATTTTTTTTCCATATTGTTATCCTTATGCAAATTATTTGTACCGATTTCACCGGTTGCCATTTTACTTTCCGTTACCAAAACCTCTTTTATACAATTTCATTATAGGTTCGCGAAAAAATACTCTTTTCTATCACGTAAATATCGTGCATGTCATCACATCTCACTGCCAGATAATCCCCCGGCTTCCCAAGCATATATTTCTCTTTCTCCCACTCTACGAATACCTTGACGCCTTTTTCAAGGGGAGCCGCATATATGCGTACAGTTCCGGTCGGTACGCAGATTCTGGCATAGTCTGCAAGTACCAGGTCGCTACCGTCCGTTCGGTTCTTTATGGTAGGTACATATGCTAACTGCTCCCTCTCATAAACATACTTCTCTTCACTGGCTGCATAGGCTCGCAGAAATTTTTCACGGCGGTTGGGATATACTTCTCCCTTAATACCAATCATAATATATAAATCCTCTTGGACAATAGTATTGATATCGCCTTCCAGCGTTCGGATGGTAATCGGTGTCCCTACCGGCAGTACCTCGTCTGCCTTCACATATCCAACCGGCAGTTTCTTCTTTTCATAAAGCTTCATACCGCTTATGTCTATCTCATAGTCTCTGGCATAAATAATATCAAAGCTGTCAAAATACTGGGTCATACGGTTGTTAAAATATGCCTCCGCATGCAGGGTCGGATAGTAATCCTCATACTTTTTCATGCTGATAAATCCGCCTGCCTTTTCATAATGCCCGCCCCCTGAGCCAATATTTTCAGCCAAAAATGTTGCCAGTTCACTGGCATTGACTTCTTTGATGCAGCTTCTGACAGAAAACTTGTAACCATCTCCGGTTTCATTAAATACAACACAGGTCTTTATGATATCCACCTGTAGTAAGAAGTCCGCAATCAGTCCCAGTATATTGGGGTCACAGGGCTGGGCTTTTATGACAGCAAACTCATAGTCATCATTATAGCTGTAACGGATCATGGCAATACCCGCTATTTCCAGTTCTTTTAAGGAAAGATTGGAATTACGGAACAACGTAATCATAGTCTGGTCATGGGGAATTTCTTCCCTCATGTCCATGTCTGACGGATTACGGATTTCCGAAAACTGGTTCGTATCTGAATACAAGCCATAGTACAGTGCTGTTCCCAGATTATTTTCATCCGTTATGGTATATCCGGCCTCTTTTAAAAGCTTCCATACCAGTGTTGCACAGCTTCCCAGATTGGGATTAATTATACTGAGCGGCACATCCGTAATTTCTACCTGATGGTGATCAATAATGGCAATTTCATCTCCGGTAAGGCCCGTTACGTTACCGGCCCCATACTGACAGTCTACAGTCAGTAATAACCCGTCCCTGTGAATCCTGTTACCTTTTTCCGGTTCTATATATTGTACCGGAATCTTCAGCTTGTCCAGCATAATGCAAAGATTGGATTTCTGAATTACATTCCTTCCACTATATACCAGTTCTGTCTTTTTCCCTTTTTCAGTAAAATAGCAATATAAACCATACCCTGCTGCCAGCGCGTCTGCATCAGGATTATCATGGCATTGTATGGTTATCTGCTCAAACCTTTCCAAATCCTTTAATGTCATAGTTACCCCATTCATTTTACATTTTATTATTCCCATTTGACCGAAAGCCGGATACTCCCAGGAGGGAATACCCGGCTGCCGGCCACACAGTGGCCGGTATCATTTAGTGATGGAACAGTCTGATACCTGTAAAAGTCATTACCATATCATACTTGTCGCAGCACTCGATAACCAAATCATCTCTTACGGAACCGCCGGGCTGTGCAATATATTTTACACCGCTCTTGCGTGCTCTTTCTACATTGTCGGAGAAGGGGAAGAAGGCATCGGAGCCAACAGTTACATCCTGCATTTTATCCAGCCATGCTCTCTTCTCTTCTGCCGTAAATACAGGCGGTTTTACCTTGAATACTCTCTGCCATGCACCTTCTGCCAAAACATCCATGTACTCATCACCGATGTAATTGTCAATAGCATTGTCTCTGTCGGCTCTGCCTAAGGTATCTACAAATTCCAGAGAAAGCACCTGAGGAGACTGACGTAAAAACCAGTTATCTGCCTTTTGTCCTGCCAGACGGGTACAATGTACACGGGACTGCTGTCCGGCACCGATACCGATAGCCTGACCGTCCTTTACATAGCATACGGAGTTGGACTGGGTATACTTTAAGGTAATCAGTGCAATCTTCATATCCATAAGTGCCTGCTCGGTCAGATTCTTATTTGCGGTTACAATATTACCGGGCAGTACGGTATCTACATCCAGTTCATTTCTGCCCTGCTCAAAGGTAATGCCATACACCTGCTTTTTCTCAACGGGGTCAGGTACATAAGCTTCATCAATCTGGATAATATTGTATGCACCCTTTTTCTTTGCCTTTAACATTTCCAGTGCTTCTTCGGTATATCCCGGTGCAATTACACCATCGGATACTTCTCTCTTAATCAGTCTTGCCGTATCTGCGTCACAAATATCGGACAATGCAATAAAATCACCGAAGGAAGACATTCTGTCCGCACCGCGTGCTCTTGCATAAGCACATGCTAAAGGAGATAATTCTCCCAGGTCATCCACCCAGTAAATCTTTGCCAGCGTCTCATCCAGAGGAAGACCTACTGCCGCACCTGCCGGAGATACATGTTTAAAGGAGGTTGCTGCAGGAAGACCTGTCGCTTTCTTCAATTCTTTTACCAGCTGCCAGCCGTTGAAAGCATCCAGAAAATTAATGTAACCGGGCTTACCGTTCAATACGGTAACAGGCAGGTCACTACCGTTTTCCATATAAATGCGGGAAGGCTTCTGATTGGGGTTGCAGCCATATTTTAATTCAATCTCGTTCATTTTACTTCTCCTTGTCTGTGATGTTAAAAATTATGCATTCTTATTTACAATTTTGGTTCTGTAGGTTCCGGTTGCAATATCAATGTATCTTACAAACAAAGATACCTTGTTTTCTTCATTTAAGCTGTTCCAAAGCATATCGGTAAATGCATCCATATCATCGGGAATGGAAACTACCTTGGGCTCACCCTCAAAGCTGGGAAGCGGATTGCCGTCATGCATATAGGTATGAATGAAATGCCCCTCACCTGCCTTCGGATTCTCATATGCATAGGTATAACGGTTACAGGAAGAAGGATCTCCGTTATTGCTCTTTAAGATGGACATCGCATAATTGTAGCCTCCGCCTTCAATATGCATGATGCCGGAAATACGAGGGGTATAGTTGGGACCGTCCGGCTCAAACTCTCTGGAACGCAGGGACTGTTCAAAGGTAAGCTGCTTGTCCATTCCTTCATAAATAGTGTCAGTCTGGTCTCCGTTGGTTACGATAGTTTTGTTCCCCAGTACACGTACCGGTGCATAAATAATCAGGCTGGGATCTTCCAGTTTGGAAGGATCATACGCTTCCGTGCGGATGCCCTGTCCCTCTTCTACGAAAACCCTGTTTCTGCTGTTTACACTACGTCCCATAATAAAGTAAGCGGTAACTGCAGATTTGCCATCCGCAGATTTACCGATTACAATGCCTCTTCCGGGATAGCTATTTTCTTTCAGTTCCTGTTCCAGTGATAATACGTTCATCTTTTTCCTCCTATTGACTGTAATATAAAACCGCCTGAGCGGCACCTACTGTGGTCGCCCAGGCGGTCGGCATCATTGTTATTACTACACTCCCTGTGGGTACTCCCACAACAGCCTGTGCTGTATTTCCGCCAGTTGTGCAGCCATATATTTATAGTACATGATTCCTTACGGTATTTCAAGCCGTTTTATACATATTTCTTTGCAAATTCTGCCTGTGGCATGGGTCTGTCAAAATAATACCCCTGTACCATGCGTACCTTCATTCCTTCCAGTACATGATACTGTTCTTTCGTCTCAATCCCTTCCACGCAAATACTTACGCCAATCGTCTCCGCCAGTTCCGCCACCAGCTTAATAAAAGACTGGGAATACGCATCATCCGCCAAATCCTTTACAAAGCTTTGATCGACCTTAATAACATCAAAAGGAAACTCTCTGATATGATTCAGGCTGGAATAGCCTGTCCCAAAATCATCTAATGCAATCCGGACTCCCAGCTTTTTGATATTGTGCAGGATTTCCTTCATTCGCTCCATATCATTAATGGCAAGGCTCTCCGTTACCTCCAGCGTCAGATTGTGAGGCGTAATAGCTGTTTCCTCCAAAACCTGTCGTATTACTTCCACAATATCATTTTGCAAAAGCTGTACAACCGACAAATTCACATTGACCTTATATTCCGGATACCCATTGTCATTCCACCGCTTACACTCCTTGCAAGCCTCCAAAAGTACATGGTTACCGATGGGATTAATCAGCCCCAGATACTCTGCCAGCGGAATAAATTCGGCCGGTGAAATAAATCCCAGCGAAGATGAGTTCCAGCGAATCAGTGCTTCCGCCCCCGTACAGGGTTGTCCCGGTAAGGAAATGTCAATAATCGGCTGATAATAAATATCAAATTCCCCATAACCGGCAACCGTTGCTTCCCGCATGTTCTTTTCCATATCCAGTCTTCTGCCGGAATAAGACCCCAGACTTGCGGAATATCTTGCCATCCGGTTTTTTCCGGTCTTTTTGGCCTCATACATGGCAATATCCGCTTTTTTAATCAAATCCTGTACCCTGTTGCCGTCATCCGGGAATGTGACAATTCCCATGCTCATGGTGCAGTAATAATCTGAATCCTTCAGATACCACGGCTGTGCAAAGGTGTGTTTGATTTCACCCAGAATACGTTCTGCTTCATTGTAGCTTTCGGGCGGAATTACAATAACGAACTCATCCCCGCCCATTCGGTAACAGGTTGTCCGAATACCTTCAATTTTGGATAGTGCATTGGATATTTCTTTCAATAATACATCGCCGTACTGATGTCCCAAGCCGTCATTGATATGTTTAAAGTTGTCCAAATCAATATACAAAAGTCCACCTTTGACATTCCGTTTCTGTGCATCATCCACATACCATGCCAAATCTCTCTCACAGCACATACGGTTGTATAAGCTGGTCAGGAAATCCGTATAGGCCTGCTGCTCTATCTTTTTCTGATAGGTCTTTTTATCCGTGATATCATACAACGAATACAATGCCGCCTTATTACCATCCATCCAGGTAATCTCAGTATATAAAAGATCGTACCATTTTTCTCTTGCTACATAATGTATTTCGCAAAAACCGCTTTGACTCTGCACCGGCACTCCCTGTTCCAGAATCTGTTCAAAGACACCATCCCGCAGTTCACAGGAAAACATATTCTTTAAAACCCTGTTAACAAACAATACTTTCCCTGTATTTATCTCTTTTACATAAATACCGCAGCCTACATGATCCAGAACGGCTGTAAGAGAGGCGTAGGAGCCCGCCAGAGAATTCTTCTGAATCCGGCGGGTCAGTATACTCTGCATTACCTTTACCGCATCGGCAATAAACTTAATTTCTTCCACTTCCCAGATTCGTTCCGCACCCGTCTGGTTAAAACAGACTACCATGCCCCCATTGGCATTCTTCACAAGAGGAAACAGCGCAAAAGCACGTACATGAAAGTCAAGCCAGCCCTTTGCTTCCTCACTTGAGTCAATGACATCCGAGGACATAACAACCGGCTTTTCCGAAAATAACAAATCTGCTGCCTTTATATTCTTATTTCTGTCAAAGGGCGGTACTATACCTTTTGCATGCCATTCTGCCACTATATCCACCGTTTTTTCCTCAGGATGCAGCTGACCGATATGCCCGCTGGTAATCTGTAAATATTCTCCCACTATCTCAAGCAGCTTTTTCATAATGACCTCTATCATGTCGTCACTATCCAAAAGCTGTACAATTTCTGCCATCGCTTCTATCCGGCTCAATGAATCCTGCATTTTCTGTGCGGAATACCTGCTCATCATACTCTCTGCTTCTGCATTGATACAGGACATTCTGCTTTCCAAAACAGCGGCACTGCCTTCCCGCAGTAAATCCAGCACCTGATAAAATTCATGCTCTGTCAATATATGACAGTCCTTCAGCTTATCGGGTACTTCCCCCTGCACATCAAGCACCCCTATAACAAGCCAGTTCAAAACCGTTTTCCCTTGCAGTCTCACCGATACTGCCGCTACCCTAACGCCATCGGATGCCTCTTCCACGGCCATCTCTTCCAAAGAACCCTCTTCCACTCTGGAAAGTACCATCTCCTTTAAAGATTCGGTCAAATATTCCTGCATGGTCTCTTTATGGTCTCCCGAAAAAGCTGCCAGCTCCACGCCTTCGGCATCCACACAGCAGGCACAAACACCTGTTGCCTTACAAATACGTTCCTTAAGTCTCTTCAATTCATCCCTGTCAATTATATTTTCATAAGAGAAACTACCCTGCATTTCATCCCCTCCATGCAACATAGGTTTTAGTACCCGATTTGTAAATATTTTATCATAATCCATGTAGAATATGCAACTGTTCTATAGTACTCCCCGCATAGTCTATAGTACTTCCCCGCATAGTCTCCCACTTCATACTCACTTTTTTGCATAAAAATACTCCCCAGCCGTTTCTTAGCTGAGGAGTATCTGTATTTGCCAACTATTCGTCTACACTGTAGTTCGGTGCTTCTTTAGTAATATGGATATCGTGAGGATGGCTTTCTTTTAAGGATGCTGCTGAAATCTTTATAAATCTGCCATTCTCCTTCAATTCTTCAATCGTGCTTGTTCCGCAATAGCCCATACCGGAACGCAGACCGCCCATAAGCTGGAACACGGTATCTTCTACTGTTCCCTTGTATGCCACACGACCTTCTACGCCCTCCGGAACCAGTTTCTTGGCGTCTGCCTGGAAGTAACGGTCCTTGCTGCCGTTTTCCATAGCGGCGATAGAACCCATACCACGGTATACCTTATATTTTCTTCCCTGGAATAACTCAAAGGTTCCCGGGCTTTCGTCACAACCTGCAAACATGGAGCCCATCATACATACATTGCCACCTGCCGCAATAGCCTTGGTCATGTCTCCGGAATACTTAATACCACCGTCTGCAATAATGGGAATTCCATATTCCTTTGCAACGGAATAAGCATCCATAATAGCAGAGATCTGGGGCACGCCGATACCTGCTACTACACGGGTGGTACAAATGGAACCGGGTCCGATGCCAACCTTAACCGCATCTGCACCTGCTTCAATTAACGCTCTGGTGCCCTCACCGGTTGCTACATTACCTGCAATAACCTGTACTTCAGGATATGCTTCTTTAATCATTCTTACACAGCGTAATACGTTTTCAGAATGTCCGTGTGCGGAGTCTAACACAATAACGTCCACTTTGGCTGCTATCAGTGCGGCTACACGGTCTAACACGTTTGCGGTAATACCGACAGCAGCACCGCAAAGAAGTCTGCCCTGTGCATCCTTTGCTGCCAGCGGATACTTGATGGTCTTTTCGATATCTTTAATGGTAATAAGACCTTTTAAGTTGTAATCCTTATCCACGATAGGAAGCTTCTCTTTTCTTGCTTTTGCCAGAATCTGTTTTGCTTCTTCTAAAGTAATACCTTCCTCTGCGGTAACCAGGCCTTCGCTGGTCATGGATTCTTTAATCTTTTTGGAAAAATCTGTTTCGAACTTTAAATCACGATTGGTAATGATACCTACCAGTTTACGACCTTCGGTAATGGGCACACCTGAAATTCTGAATTTAGCCATCAATGCATCTGCGTCTGCCAGAGTATGCTCAGGTGATAAAGAAAAAGGGTCTGTAATAACACCGTTCTCTGAACGTTTTACTTTGTCTACTTCCTCTGCCTGTGCTTCGATAGACATGTTCTTGTGGATGATACCGATACCACCCTGTCTTGCCATGGCAATAGCCATACGGTGCTCGGTTACCGTATCCATACCGGCGCTCATCATCGGAATGTTGAGTTTAATCTTCTTTGTAAGCCATGTTGTCAAGTCAACCTGATTGGGAATCACCTGGGAATAGCCCGGTACCAAAAGTACGTCATCAAAGGTAATTCCTTCGCCAATAATCTGTCCCATTTTCTCCTCCTTGTGTATGATGCCTCATAAATATTTTTGTAAATTTCTGTTGAGTTTAACAGACTTAATTCCTAATGTCAAGCCTTAATCCGTAAATACTTTTCTGGGTGCCACATTGCGAATTGCTTTTACCATTTCTTCGCTGGGACTTAAGATAATTTTCTGATTGCCATCGTAGTACATTACATATCTGCGGTCCGGCTGTTCTTCTCTCTTTATACTGTAGTCAGTTTCCTTGCAGGTACGGTTTCTGTAGTTGTCCAGTCGGTAGGACTTAACCGGTGCCAGTACCTCCATCCTTTCAATTTCAAATGTTGCAACCTTTTTTCTGCGGGTCTGTGCCATAATCTTGTCAACGGAAAGTTCCTTATCCAGATACAGATATTCATATTCTATATTTGCACTAAGATGTGCAAAATAAGCACCGATACCTGCCAATACTGCTATAATCAGTGCCAGTACATACCCCATCAGGGTCAGCACCCCGAATACCACCGTAATCATAATCAATACAATACGTAAAAATCTTGCCAGCAGGGGACTTTCTGTTTTTACCAGACATTCCACATAAGTTTCACTCATATATTTCTTCCTATCCTTATCCGTATTCTCTGTCTGCTCACTTGCCGACAGGTTATAAAAATATGATATTACATCTCGAAAAAGAAAGCAAGGCAATCCTTTTTTCTTTTAGGAATTTTATCCTTTTTTTAGAAACTGGTCATATTCCGTTCATTGACAATACGAATACCAGCATTTATGATAGAAACAGTAATTTTATCTGGTCTTTTCAAAACTTTTACAATACTTTAGGCAAAGGCGGTAACACTTATGGCAGTCATGGATGAATTTAAAGAAGAACGTGCAAATTTAAAAAACAAATCCCTCCGAAAACGAATCGCTTATTTTTGGATGTATTATAAATGGTATGTAATCGGGGGACTGCTTGCAGTGATTGCCATTGTCGGAACCATTCACAGCATCCTGAGCCAAAAAGAAGAACTTCTCTTCGGCATTACCCTAAACGGTTCTCCAACCATATACGAAGAAGATTTTCTTAACGGTTTTATGGAATATGCCGG
The DNA here is from genome assembly GCA_051879895.1 of Lachnospiraceae bacterium. Taxonomy (GTDB): domain Bacteria; phylum Bacillota; class Clostridia; order Lachnospirales; family Lachnospiraceae; genus Acetatifactor. The sequence continues at coordinate 2,726 of JBJEMX010000019.1, read as the reverse complement.
CATTGATTCCGAAGAATATGCCGTTACTCTCAATTCCTCCTTAAGAATGGATTCCAATCCGTCAGAATCCTCTATTGGTGCATCCGAATTCATTATGGTATATACCTATGCCGGTGATCTGGATGTAGCAGCCATGGACCCCTGGTGTTTTACCCACTATAGCTATAACAATATTTTTACGGATTTATCCACGGTCTTTACCGAAAAAGAACTGGAAGATCTGAGAGGTCTTATATACTACATGGATGCTGCCACCTTCCGTGAAATAGAAGAGCTTGAGGCTGCCGGCAAATCTGCGGATGACGTTCCTCTGCCCAATCCCTTCAAGCCTGAGGAAATGAGAGAACCTATTCCGGTAGGTATCAATATCAGCGGCTGCAAAAATTTCACCGATGCGTATTACTATCAGGGCGGCACAGTTTATCTGGCTATTATTAATAACTCCGACAGCAAGGATTTAGCGGTAAAATTTGCGAAATATACGCTTGGGTGGTAAACTTCCGTTTTTCCCACCCTTATGCCACCAGCTATAGGTCGCTACACCTGCACTGATGATCAGGGGCATATAAAAATTCAGCCCTCGGGAAATACACATGGATACTGTCAGGCTGCTTTGGGTAAAAATTTTACCGAATACAGCCACATACATTAACTCGGTAATCCCCTGTGAACCGGGCAGCGGCAGCATATCCACCGCAATATAAACAATCGCCTGCAATGCCATGACGGTAACCGGTCCCACTTCCGAAAATCCCAGTCCCCTGTATACAAAATACGTCAGTCCGAAAACTGCACATCTCTGTAAAAAAGTAAAGCCCAGCAGAAAGCCTATTGTTCCGGCATGACTCTTTAAAAAGTCCACCGTGCTGCGATACTGCTCCACCATTGTATGTATACTTTCCCTTCTCGTATCAGAAGGTTTTAATAAATGCATTTTTGTAAGTCTTCTTTCTACTCTGTACAAAAACCTCTCCATGCCCGGACCATTCAACATAATCGCAAGCAGAGCCACCACTAACACCGCATTTAAAAACAGTCCCAAAAAGTAAATGGGCAGATAATCTCCCAGATGGCTATGCAAACCTCTCCGCCAAAAAATACTGATACCGATTCCCATCAGCACAAGTATCAGCTTGTAAGCCGTTGCCACACTCAAAAGTACAACTGTGCTGTTTCCTATTTTGTGGCCATCTCTGCTCATATGGTATAACTGCATGGGCTGTCCGCCGGTAGCCGAGGGCGTAATCCCCGAATAGAAGAACCCGATAAAGGCATATTTCAGACAACCCGAAAACCTCACCTTATCGCCGATTGTCCGCAGCAGATACCAAATCAATACCCCTTCCGCCGATACAAAGAATACTGCCGTTAATGCCGCCAGAAAAAGATATCCCTTGTCCATATGGCGAATTGCCGCAATCAGTTCATCTATATCCTGATTTTCAAATATAATATAAAAAGTAAGTCCGGCCAGTCCCAAAAACAAAACGGCACTTAATAATTTTTTTCCCTTCATATCAATCCCCAACTATACCGCATTTTGCGATACTGCCCTGACAAAAAATTAAAAATCTTTGCTTTTCAACCCGGGCTACAATTGCTTTTCTTTTGATATACGTTTACTATACAAAACAATTCAAGAAAATAAAAGGGGCAATTATTTAAGATTTACGAAAGATGAGGGGCTTCCTTATGCCACACCATTGATATGCATCTGCTTTCGGGGATGTAAATTGCGTAATATCTCCGCCTGCTTTTCTGCCGCTACATGAATATATATCTGTGTGGTATTAATGGAGCTGTGTCCCAAAAGCTGCTGTACACAACTGACATCCACTCCTTCTTCTATCAGATAAGTAGCAAAAGAATGTCTGAACATATGCGGAGTAATATTTCGTTCTATCCCTGCCAGCTTGGTATAATATTTTATCATATCCCTGATGGACTGCTCCGTATACCTGCCATTTCTCCTGTTTATAAAGAAATAGCCGCAAGACTTTATTTCCGCTTCATTCTCCGCATAATACTGCTTTAAAAGCTCCAGCACATCCGGCTCGCCAATCTGAATGTAGCGTTCCTTTCCTCCTTTTCCCATAATTCTTATAAAGCCCGAATGTAAATCCACACACTCTGCCCGAATATTAGAAATTTCATATACCCTTGCTCCGGTAGCAAAAAAGGTTTCTACCACAGCGATATCTCTCATGCAGGCATTCCGCTTTTCAGGTATACTCTCCCTCAGTGCTGTATACATGCAGTTTAATATCCCTTCAATTTCTTCTCTCGGAATAATTCTGGGAAGTACAAAATTTTCTTTAAACTTTACTTTAATCTTTCGGAGCGGATTTCCCTCAATCAGTTCCTCTTCCTCCAAATAGTTGTAGAAGGCCTTTATACTGGCAATCTTCCGTTTTACTGTCTTTTGCTTATAGCTTTTGTGCAGTCCCGTAATATACTCCTCAATTTTCGCTTTTTGTGGCTCCCCACTTCCGCAAAAAGCAAAATACTGCCGCAGGTCAATCGCATATGCCTTAATCGATTTGGCATCAAGTTCCTTCCTAAAACGACAGTATTCCAGATACTCCTGTAAATACTCTTGCAAATTCATTTTTTATCCTCCCTTGTAAGTGTGGAATTTATGTTACAAGGGGGATTATAGCACGATGGAGAGGGTGGATAATATAGGATTATCTATCCAACAACTCAAAATGGCGAATACCAAAAAA
>JBJEMX010000018.1:0-55626 GCA_051879895.1 Lachnospiraceae bacterium | reverse complement strand
AATAATAAAGAGGAAAAACACATGATACGAGCAGTCATTTTTGATATGTTTGAAACATTGATTACACATTATAACAGTCCATTGTATTTTGGTGCACAGATGGCGGCGGATGCAGGTATTGCAGAAAACATATTTCAGTCACTTTGGAGACCGACGGAAGATGACCGCAGCATAGGAAAAGTAACGTTTGAAGAAGTAGTGGAAATGATTCTTAGAAAAAATGATTGTTTTTCTGAAAAACTTTTAAAGAAAATTACAGCAAAGCGTATCGCAACAAAAGAAGAATGTTTCAGACATCTTCATCCGGAAATTATTCCTATGCTGTCAGGCTTAAAGGAAAAAGGACTTTATATTGGATTAATAAGCAACTGCTTTTCTGAAGAAGCTGAGGTTATTAGAAGAAGTGAATTGTATCCCTATTTTAATGCGGTTTATCTTTCTTATGAGCAGGGAGTTAAGAAGCCTGAGGAAGAAATATATAGAAGGTGCATGAGCGGTCTTTCTGTGAAAGCAGAGGAATGTTTCTATATAGGTGATGGAGGCAGCAATGAATTAGAGGCTGCCGGAAAACTGGGAATGAAAGCCGCTCAGGCAGTTTGGTATTTGAAAGAAGAAAACATTTATCAATCCATACGAAAGCCGGATTTCTTACAATTGGAGAAACCGCTGGGTGTATTGAGGTACCTGGATTTTTAAATAATTTTTAGTTGTATTTTCAGCATAATGGAGCAAAAATACGCAGTATGCCATCCATGATCCATTTACAGAAGCTGAACCCGATATTATCCAAAGTTCTTTCTACACATTTTTCCTGAGTTTCCTGGAAATCCTGTTTTAAATCGGCCAGCAGAGATGCCTGATAAAACAGTGAATTATTTTCAAAATGTAAAAAGAGGCTGCGATAATCCAGGTTTACCGTACCGATAGTTCCTATCACATCATCAATGATACAGCCCTTTGCATGAACAAAACCGGGAGTATACTCATAAATTTTTACACCTGCTTTTAAAAGCATGGGATAATAGCTGCGGGACATCCGGTACACCAGCTTTTTATCGGGAATTCCCGGCATAATGATTCGTACATCCACACCGCGTTCACAAGCCCGGATAAAAGCATCCAGAAGGGTATCTCCTAACATTAAGTAGGGTGTAAAAAACCAAGCATATTTTGTTGCCTGGGACAACAATTCTACATATAAATTGTTGCTGACCGCGTCAGAATGTATTGGTGAATCATAATAGGACAAAACATAACCGTTAGTTTTGTCTGTAACTTCTTTTGACTCAGACAGAAGTAAATTTTCTTTTAAAACAGGTTCTTTGGAAAAAGCATTCCAAAATTCTGTAAACATTTTTGTATAGCTTTTTACAGGCTCTCCGGTAATGCGAAAACCGATATCCTTCCAATGTCCGTATTTTTCTATCCTGTTAATGTACTCATCCGCCAGATTTATTCCGCCGCTGAATGCTGTCTTTCCATCAATAATCAGCATTTTTCTGTGGTCACGGTAGTTGATGGTTCCTCTTATAAACACCAAAGGGTTAAAGGTAATACATTTGATGCCTTTCTTTTTCAGCTGCCGTACATCCTCCTTGGAATAGGTTGAGATACTGCCTAAATCATCATACATGATTCTTACATCAACGCCCTCGGCGGCTTTTTTCTCCATAATTTTTACCATAGAGTTCCACATAACGCCATTCTCTACAATAAAGTATTCCGCAAAGATAAATTTTTCTGCGGCTTCCATGTCAGCCAACATTTGTTCCCAAAGCTTTTCACCCAATGGATAATAATCGGTCTCTTCGCAGAAGGTTACAGGAAAACCGGTCTTTTTCTGTACATAACAAAAGGTCTGTGCCATCCGCAGATCTTCTGTTTTCAGCTTTGTGTAAACATTCTCACAAGGAGTTATTTCTTCTATGGCAGCTTTAGCCCTTTTTAATTTTTTCTTTAAAGGTTTGGCAGATTTTTTATTTCCCAGATACAGATACAAAATCGTACCTGTTATCGGAAGTCCTAAGATAATCAAAAGCCACAATGTCTTATATGTGCTTTCATTTCTGTTGGACATAATATACAAAACATATATAAAGGTAAAAAATGTAAGGGTTAAATTTAAAATTGTGGCATAGGGTGCCAGCCAGCTGAGTAAGAGCGCTATCCATAAAAGCTGCAGCAGTACTGCCGGAATTACCGCAAAAATACGTTGTATAATATACCGCATATTTCACCTCTTTTCATGTTCTCAAACCGTTGTAAAGCTTTAGGCACCAATCTCATTGCCGGTATAGAGCTGATAATATTTACCCTTTGCTTCAATCAGCTGTTCGTGATTACCGCGTTCAATTACTCTGCCTTGTTCCAGTACCATAATGCAGTCGGAGTTTTTTACGGTAGAAAGCCTGTGGGCAATAACAAAAGTAGTTCTGCCCTTCATCAGCTTATCCATACCCTCCTGTACAATACGCTCCGTTCTGGTATCAATGGAGGAGGTTGCTTCGTCTAAAATCAGTACCGGAGGATCTGCAATGGCAGCACGGGCAATGGCAAGGAGCTGTCTCTGTCCCTGGCTCAGGTTCGCACCGTCTTCAATCAGTACAGTATTGTAGCCGTCGGGAAGCTTGTGGATAAATTTATCTGCATTGGCAAGCTTTGCGGCTGCAATGACTTCTTCATCGGTAGCATCCAGTTTACCAAACCGGATATTTTCCATGATAGTTCCGCTGAACAGATGAGTATCCTGCAAAACAATACCTAAGGAGCGGCGTAAATCAGCTTTCTTAATTTTGTTGATATTGATTCCGTCATATCTGATTTTACCGTCCTGAATATCATAAAATCTGTTAATCAGATTGGTAATGGTAGTTTTGCCTGCACCGGTAGAGCCTACAAATGCAATTTTCTGACCGGGTGTGGCAAAGAGTTCTACATTATGCAATACCATTTTGTCGTCAGTATATCCGAAATCCACATCATCGAATACCACATCACCCAAAAGTTCTACATAATCAACGGTTCCGTCAGCCTTATGCGGATGCTTCCAGGCCCATCTGCCGGTTCTTTCTTCTGTTTCCACCAGCTTGCCATTTACTTCCTTTGCGTTAACTAAGGTTACATAGCCTTCATCTACTTCAACTTCTTCGTCCATCAGCTTGAAAATTCTGTCTGCACCGGCAAGTGCCATAACAATAGAGTTAAACTGCTGGGATATCTGGTTAATAGGCATATTAAAGTTTTTATTTAAGTTTAAAAAGCTTACCAGAGAGCCCAGTGTAAATCCCCAAAAATTGCTCAGTGCAAGAAGACCGCCTACCACGGAACAAACCAGATAGCTTAAGTTACCCAGCTGACCGTTTACAGGTCCCATAATGTTTACAAATTTATTTGCCCGGTTTGCGCATTCATATAAATGATCATTTAAGGCCTTAAAATCCTTCATGCTTTCTTCTTCATGGCAGAATACTTTAACAACCTTCTGACCACTCATCATTTCTTCGATATAGCCGTTTACCTTACCCAGATTTTGCTGCTGTTCCATAAAGTATCTACTGCTTTTTCCAAGAATACGACCGGAGCAGAACAGCATAATGGCTATCATTACCAGGGTAACGCCTGTTAACGGAATACTTAAAATACACATACTTACAAAGGTACCGATAATAGTCACACCACTGTTGATAACCTGAGGAATACTCTGGCTTATCATCTGACGCAGGGTATCAATGTCGTTGGTATAGATTGACATGATATCGCCATGTGCATGGGTATCAAAATATTTGATAGGAAGCTTTTCCATATGCTCAAATAATTCGTTTCGGATACTTTTCATAGTACCCTGTGTGATGGTGACAAGAGTTTTTGCCTGTGTATAGCTGGCTGCAATCCCAACAGCATAAAAAACGGCTACCCGTAAAATACCACCTGCCAGAGGTGAAAAATCGGGAGTTTGATTTGCCTGAACGGATTTAATAAGAGGCTCGATATAAATATCAATTAAATCCTTCATAAAAAAGGTACCCTGTAAACTGGCAAATACGCTTAAGAAAATACAAACTAATACTACAACACAATGTATTTTATAAAATCTGAATACATAATTCATTACCCGCAAAAACAGTTTTCCCGGATTATCAATTTTCGGCTTAGGTCCTCTCGGTCCTTTTCCCATAGGTCCTGGCATGTCAGATTCCCTCCTTTTCGTCAAAATCTCCGGCACCGCCGGTCTGAGATTCATATACTTCTCTGTAAATTTCATTATTTGCGAGCAATTCTTCGTGCGTACCGAAGCCGTTAATCATACCGTTGTCCATTACAATAATGCGGTCTGCATCCTGTACGGAAGCGATACGCTGGGCAATAATAATTTTGGTGGTGTTCGGTATTTCTTCCCTGAAAGCCTTCCGGATTTTACTATCCGTAGCAGTATCTACGGCACTGGTGGAATCGTCCAAAATCAATATTTTCGGTTTTTTAAGTAGTGCTCTTGCAATACAAAGACGTTGCTTCTGTCCACCGGATACATTGGTACCGCCCTGTTCAATATGAGTATCATAACCATCCGGAAAACGGCTTATAAATTCATCCGCACAGGCCAGCTTACATACTCTCTGACATTCTTCGTCCGTGGCATTTAAATCACCCCAGCGCAGGTTATCATAAATTGAGCCGGAGAAAAGCACATTTGACTGCAGTACCACAGCAACCTGATTACGAAGTACTTCCATGTCGTATTCTTTTACATTAAATCCACCTACCAGTATTTCACCTTTATCTACATCATACAAACGGCTGATTAAGCTTACTAGAGTGGATTTGGCACTGCCGGTTCCACCGATAATACCAATGGTTTCGCCGGATTTGATTTCTAAATCAATATCCTTCAGGATAGGCTCCTCAGCACCTTTTTTGTAGGAAAATTCTACATTCTTAAAGGTAACACTGCCATCTTTTACTTCCATAACAGGTTCTTTGGGATTCTGCAAATTACTTTCTTCGTCAAAGACCTCTGAAATACGTCTGATACTTGCCATACTCATGGACAACATAACGAAAATCATGGAAACCATCATTAAATTCATCAGAATGTTCATGCAGTAGGTCAGTAAACTTGTCAGATTACCTGTAGTCAGGGTATCGGAAACAACCATTCTTGCACCAAACCAGCTGATCAGAATAATACAGGAGTATACGGTAAACTGCATAACAGGCTGTATGGCAATTACATTATTTTCTGCTTTGGTAAAAATTTTGTATATATTTTCACTTGCTTTATGAAATTTGCCGGTTTCCTCTTTTTCTCTTACATATGCCTTTACTACGCGGATAGCGGATACATTTTCCTGTACGGAGGCATTTAATGCATCGTATTTCGGAAATACTTCATTAAAGGTTTTCATTGCTCTTTTTATAATAAAGAACATGACAAAAGCAAGAAGGAAAATCGCAACCAAATAGATGGAAGCCAGTCTGGCATTGATGATAAATGCCATAATTAATGAAAAAATCATACTGGCCGGAGCTCTCATGGCTATACGCAGAACCATCTGGTAAGCATTCTGTACGTTGGTTACATCCGTAGTAAGTCTGGTTACAAGACCGGCAGTACTGAATTTGTCAATATTGGAAAAGGAATAGGTCTGAATCTTGTTAAACATACTTTCACGTAGGTTTTTTGCCAGACCGGTGGAGGCTTTTGCACCATATACACCACCCAGAATACCGCCTGTAAAACCAATGATGACTAAAATAATCATTAAACCGCCGATTTTTAGGATATGATTCATATCTCCTTCATTAACACCTTTATCAATAATGGAGGCCATCAGAAAAGGAATCAGAGTTTCACTGACAACCTCCACCAACATCCAGATAGGTGTTGCAATAGAAGCGGCTTTAAATTCTTTTACTTCCCGCAAAATATTTTTTACCTGATGCATTTTATTTCTCCTCGTTAATATTATTGTGAATTTTATTTAAGATATTAAATAAAGTTTCCAGCTCGTCAGAGGTGATACCTTCTATAATTTGTCTATTGGTATCAAAAACGGCGTTTTCAATCATTTTATGTACCTCTTCCCCTTTTGGAAGAAGAATGACACGCTTTAATCTGGCGTCATTTTCTACGGAAACTCTTTTTACCAGTTCATTCTGTTCCATCAGCTTCAGAATACCGGTTACTGTTGAACGGCCGATATGGAAATGCTTTTCCATATCCTTCTGATACACTTCCTTATCCCGGTTATAATATAGATACTTTAATACCCAGCCGTTTGTCATGGTAGCCTCATCAAGACCGTCACTTCTCAGTTTGTTGTCAATTTTCTTCTTGATTGCATTGTCCAGACGATGTATCTCGTAACCTACCCAGGCTTTCTTATCTTTCATATTTCACCCCGTCTTTCTTGTAATATTTGCAATATGTGATATTAAAAGTTCACATTTGAATTGTTCGGATACGAACTATTTTAGCATATGAAACAGAGAAGTCAAATTAAAATTTTATAAAGTGAAAGACTGTATAAAATATGCTGTAAAAAATTTTTTATTTTAAAGCAGTCAGAGCGGTTTGCTTGCAACAGCTCTGTAAATGTGGTAAGGTTGAAAATATTATTGTGAAAGCGGTAGGATGAGAGGCATATGATATTTGAAACACACGCACATTATGATGATGAAGCATTTTCACAGGACAGGGATTTTTTGCTTAACTCCATGCCGGAAAAAGGAATCGGCAGGATTGTAAATGTCGGTGCCGGTATTGCTTCCTGTAAAACTACGATAGAATTGATGGATAAATACCCATATATATATGGTGCACTGGGTGTACATCCCAGCGAAACAGCAGAACTGACAGAAGAAAATTTTTTGTGGTTAAGAGAGCAGTGCAATCACAAAAAGTGTGTGGCAGTAGGGGAAATCGGTTTGGATTATTACTGGCCGGAGCCTGACAGAGAAACTCAGAAAAAATGGTTTATCAGACAACTGAATCTTGCAAAAGAAATGCAGCTTCCGGTGGTAATTCATTCCCGGGATGCGGCACAGGATACCATGGAAATTATGAAAAAGCAGCACGCAGAAGAAATTGGCGGCGTTATACACTGTTTTTCTTATACGAAGGAAACGGCAGCAGTCTTTTTGGATATGGGTTTTTATATTGGGGTAGGCGGAGTGATTACCTTTAAAAATGCCAAAAAGCTGAAGGAAGCGGTAGAGTTTATCCCTATGGACAGAATTGTGGTGGAAACCGACAGTCCTTATCTGACACCGGTTCCGGATAGGGGAAAGAGGAACGATTCCCTGCATTTGCCATACATTATAGAGGAGATTGCAAAGATAAAAGGACTGACACCCGGGCAGGTGGAAGAGATTACCTGGCAGAATGCAGAAAAATTTTTAAAAATAGTTCCAAAGTACTAAATGATATGTTATACTTATAAAAGGGAGAGTTTTATCCGAAACCGAATATTTTGTATTATTGTGTAAGTAAAAGGGAAGCTTAAGGTGGGGATAATATGAGAAAGGTATATAAAAAATTTGTAGAGAGAATAGGGTCTGCATTATTGATATTTCTGTTATGCACAGGGCTTTTACCCGGATTGCAAATACAGTCACAGGCTGCCAACAGTGCCAGCGAGGCAAGGATTTTGTTTATCAGCTCTTATTCGTATGGATGGGATACGGTACAAATTCAAATCGAAGGTATTAAAAAGGGCGTGCTCAATGATACGGTAGTAGATTATGAATTTATGGATACAAAGAGAGTGAATGATGAAATCTCGTACCAGCTTTTTTATGAGGGGCTGGCATACCGTCTTTCCATGGTAGAGCCTTATGACGCTGTTATTTTGGGTGATGATGCAGCATTGCTGTTTGCCCTGCAGTATCGGGATGAGCTGTTTGCCGGTATTCCTCTTATTTTTGAGGGAGTAAATGACGAGGAGCTGGCAAAGGAAGCTGTAAAAGACCCTCTTATTACAGGTATCCTGGAAAAGCTTTCGATAGAGAAAAATATTGAACTGGCACTTTCCATTTACCCTGATGCAACCAAGGTAATAGGAATTCTGGATAACAGTATTACCGGTGAGGCAGAAAGAAAGAATTTTTATGCACAAGCAGAGCAGTTTCCGGATTTGGAATTTTCTGAGATAAATACTTCTGAACTGACAACAGGTGCTTTAAAACAGGAATTGTCCAATATTGAAGAAGGCACTATTCTGATTTATGTAGTAATGACAGAGGATGCCAGCGGTAAACAATATACAAACAGAGAGTCTATTGAACTGATTTCCAAATTTGCGTCCGTTCCGGCTTTCCGTATGGTAGAAGGCGGCATTGGCTGGGGAGTATTGGGCGGCAACATTGTTTCCATGGAGCAGTCCGGGCAGAAAGCCGCAGAGCTCGCCATAAGTATTATTCAGGGCACTCACAATATGAAGGATATGGATTTAATTGTAGACAGCCCTAATGTATATTGTATTGATGAGCTGGTAATGGATAAGTTTCATATTTCAGCATCCGATTTGCCAAAGGATACCATTTTTGTAAATCATCAGGAAACCTTCTTTGAACGTAACAGAGAGATATTGCTTCCTGTAGGGATACTGGTTGCTGTGATTCTGGCAATTTTTGTTTATATCGGTATTGATAATATAAAAAGGCGTAAGCTGACTGCGGAGCTGGAAGAAGCCAGAAGTTATCTGGAAGATGCCTCTCAGCATGATTTCCTGACGGGACTTCCTAACCGTTCTAAATTTATGCATGATTTAGAGGAAACAATAGCTGCAAAAACGCCCTGCACTGTCATTATGATAGACATTGATAATTTTAAGGGAATCAACGATACTTACGGGCACGGCGGAGGAGACGAAGCTTTACAGCAGATTGCTGCCCGTCTGAAATTGTTGAGAACGCAGTTGTTATCCGCTTATCGTTTTGCGGGAGATGAATTCATCCTGATTTTAAAGAGTGATAATAAAAAGATTACCGACAGTACAGCCATGGATTGCCTGCAGGTTTTCCAGAAGAGCTTTAAAATTGCCGGTAAACCGTATGAGATTCACGGCAGTGTAGGTATTGCTTCTTATCCTAAAGATACCTCCGATATGGAGCAGTTAATTGCTTTTGCCGATGATGCCATGTATGGTGTCAAAAAGAACGGAAAGAATTCATACGCATACTATAAGAGTGAAAAACAATAAATATTTATTGAAAAACAATAAAAATATATTGACAATCGGAAAAACCCCTGTTATATTACATGATAACAGGGGTTTTTTGATGCCGATAAAAGGCAGAACAGGAGGAAAGATGAAAAAAGAAAATATTATCCGCATTACAAAATATTTACTGGACTTTATGTTTTTTACAGGTATTGTCGTCACTGCGACGCTGCCTCTCTTGGTGAAATGGATAGGAAACTATCTTCCGGAGCTGGCAGAGCATTACGGAGAAATAGTAATTATTTATTTTGTGCTGGGACTTCTTGCCATAGCAATATTGGGAGAGCTTCGCAAAATATTCCGTACGGTTTTGGCAGATAATTGTTTTATAATGGAAAATGTAGTAAGTCTGCAGCGAATGGGAACCTACAGCTTTATGATTGCACTGGTATCTTTAGTAAGGAGTATTATTTATCTGACCATTGCAATGGCAGAAGTAATTCTGGTATTTGCCGTAGCAGGACTTTTCAGCAAAGTACTGGCATTTGTTTTTGAACGGGCAGTAAACTATAAGGAAGAAAATGATTTAACAATATAGGAGGTGCCGGATGGCAATCAGAATCAATTTAGACGTAGTAATGGCACAACGTAAAAAAGGATTAACAGAGTTAGCCGGTGAAGTAGATTTAACTCTGGCCAACCTTTCCATCTTAAAAAATAACAAAGCAAAGGCAATTCGTTTTTCCACGCTGGATGCAATATGTAAAGCTCTTTCCTGCCAGCCCGGAGATATTATCGAATATGTAGAAGACGAGGAGGAAGAAAATGAATAATCAGTATACTAATCAATATGGTAATCAGTATAGTAATCAGTATAGTAATCAATATAATATTCAACAGCCTCTTGTAAAGCCGGAAACCGAACAGACAAAAAACCTGAAAGAGCATTTTGGTATTTTGGCACCTGCCTGTCTTATTTATGCCTGCTTTTATGCTTTGTGCATGTATAGAAACGGCAGTGGTATTACTTATCCTTTTTTTCTTGCAGGAAGCCTTTGGTTTTACTGCTTTTGTATGAAAAAACTTGGGGTTTCCTTAAAAAAAGGCAGCGTATTTTACATGGTTAGTGTTCTGCTGCTGGGTATATCGACATTTATCACGGCGGACTCACGGATTATCTTTATGAATAAAACGGGTGTCTGGGTACTGACTATCAGTTTTCTGTTACGCCAGTTTTATCAGGTACATAACTGGACCTTTGGCAGATATATCGGTTATGTGATTACTGCCGTGTTCGGCAGTCTTGGTGAAATTATCAGACCCTTCACCGATTATGCAGCCTTTCGCAAGATGAAGGTAAAGAAGGGAAAAGAAATAGGCATATATGTGGTAACCGGTTTGTGTTTCAGTATTCCTCTCTTCTTTGTTGTGTTTTTACTGCTTGTAAGTGCGGATAAAGTATTTTTTCAGATGACGGAAGGTATTTTTGAAAAAGTATCTGTCAGTGATATTTTTGGTGTTATGTTTACTGTTATTCTGATGTTTTTTGCAGCTTATTGGATTATGGCCTATCTTTGTAAGAGAACTTTTTCCGAGGAGGCAAAAGTAAAAAAACAGACCGAGGCTATTCTGGGTATTGTTGTGACGTTGCCCATTACCATACTCTATCTGGTATTCAGTTGTATCCAGATATTCTGTCTCTTTATGGGCAACGTAAATCTGGAAGGATACACCTATGCCGAATATGCCAGAGAAGGATTTTTCCAGTTGTTGGCAGTATGTATCATCAACCTGGTGCTGGTGTTAATAGGTCATGCATATTTTAAGCAAAATGCAATTTTAAAAGGAATTCTGACAATAATGTCATTGTGTACCTATATTATGATTGCGTCTTCTGCATACCGTATGATTTTGTATATCAAGAATTATTACCTGACCTTTTTACGCATCTTTGTACTTTGGTCCCTGGCAGTAATTTTTATCCTGTTAACAGGTGTAATAATCAGTATTTTTAAGGAAAAGTTCCCATTGTTTAAATACAGTATGGTGGTAGTGACAATCTGTTACCTGCTTCTGTCTTTCTCCCATCCGGACTACTGGATTGCAAAATGCAACATAGCCAATATGGGCAGCTCTTCCAGTGACTTCTTTGATGCAGAGGCTTATAAAGATTATTCATATCTGACACGATTGTCAGCAGATGCCGCACCTGCATTTGCCAAGCTTTTCGCAGAAGAAGGCTTTACGATGGAAACCACGTATTTGTCCGAAAGCAGTAAAGATTATGTATCCTACTCAGAAGTTTTCGGAGGTTACAGATATGATGAAGAAAGTTGGGGTTATTACTACCTGAAGGATGTTTATGAAACATATGAAAAAATGAATTTCAGAAGCTTTAATCTGTCAAAATATATTGCGTATCAGGTTTTAAAATAAGTCCCTTTTCGGAATTGTGTTCCTACGTCTAAGTACCGACGTCTCTCTACAGTCTGCAACAGACACATAGGTCCTGTCGGTTACACAATTCCGAAAAGGGACTAAAAAAACAGTAAAGGGTACAAATTTTTTAACAGTAAAACCTTTTCCTAATCCAAACCGTCTAATAAATAGTGCACGAACTAAAATGTTACTTGAAAGGAAGGAAGTGAACAGATGGCAGCAGATATGTATGAAAAGCTGACGGCTTATATCATAGACGGACAGCAGCAATTCTACAGAGTCGCATATACCCATGTGGGGGAAAGAGAAGCGGCACTGGATGTGGTACAGAATGGCATCTGTAAAGCATTGGAGAATTACGGCAGCTTGCGGAACGAAGGTGCCATGAAAACATGGTTTTACCGGATTCTTATTAATGAATGCTGGAATTATCTCCGTAAGAACAAACGCGAAATAGCTTTTGAGCCCGCCGACTTCCCACAAGAGATTTATGAAGAACCGGCATTTAAGGAAGGCCTGGATCTCTTTACGGAGGTCGGGACATTGCCTGAGCAGGTAAAGACAGTTATCATTTTGCATTATTTTGAAGAATTGACATTAAAGGAAATTGCAGAAGCTACGGGGATGAATTTGAATACGGTAAAGACCCGGCTGTATAGCGGTTTGCGAAAACTGAAAGTAATGATTCAGGAAAAGGAGAGATGTTTATGAATCGTGGTAAAGATGTATATGACAGGATTGAAATCCCGGCTGAATTGTCGGAACGCGTAAATAAGGCTATTTCCTCCGTTAATAAAAAGGAAGCTGACAGAAAAGCAGAAATGAAGTAGAAAAATCGTAAGATAATTGCTTTTGTAAGAAGTACCGGTGTACTGGCAGCGTCTTTTCTGATATGCCTGACGGTAGGAGTAAACAGCAGTCAGGTATTGGCCAGCGGAATAGGAAGCCTGCCTCTTATCGGTCCTCTTGCAAGGGTATTGACCGTACGTTCCTATGAGGAGCATAGTGGTGACGTGGATTTGCAGGCACAGGTGCCTGAGATACAGATAGCGTCTGTAGACAGTGAAGACGGAGGCGGAGATACTGCTTATGGAGCAGGCAGTGAAGAATTTACGACCGGAGAAGGCGGACAGGAACCGGTTGCCGGTTCTTATGATGCAGAAGAAACCGCACTTCTTGCAATGAAAGATGAGGATAGTTTTTCCGGTAACAGCAGTAAGGAATCCGCCTATGTTGCAGATATAAATAAGGAAATTGACCTCATTGTAGAAGATTTCATAGCAAGGGCAAAGCAGGATATGGCTGATTACCGGGAGGCCTTCTTTGATACGGGGGGCACCGAAGAAGAGTGGGCTGACCGTACCATGGATGTGAATGTAAGCTATGAAGTAAAATATCAGGAAGGTGCATGGCTGTCCCTGGTCTTACATGTGGATGAGTGCTGGGTATCTTCTTATCAGGAAAATTATTATTACAATCTGGATTTGGAAAACCAGAGGGACATTACGTTGCAGGATATATTGGGAGCGGATTATATCAACATCTGTAATGCCGGTATCATTTCACAGATAGAGGAGCAGGTAAGTACGGATGAAGAAAAAATGTATTTCGGCTATGGTCCCTATGCAGATGAACTGGATGAAGATATGAAGTTTACTACCATCACGCCGGAGACTGACTTTTATATCAATGAAAACGGTAATGTAGTTATCTGTTTTGAAAAGTATGAAATTGCACCGGGATATATGGGTGTGTGTGAATTTGAAATCACGCAGTAAAACAGAGCAGGTTTGATAATAGGTACGATACCGGGCCGATAGGTGGGAAATATCGGAAAGGCAGAATGAAGAAGATATGCATTTTAGAGTAGCAATTTTACAAAAACGTTCTCTTAACAGGGAAGCGGAAAAGAATGTAAATATAATTATGGAAAACATGGCACTTGCGGCAGAAAATACTGCCGATATATTACTGCTGCCCGAATGTTTTATTACAGGTTACGAATTGCCTGTAGAGAATGAAGAGGCTGTTACGGATGACAGCGTATTTTTGAAAAAATTATGTGAGGCAGCCAAAAAATATCACATCGGCCTGGTGGCAACTGCATTTACAAGGGGCAGGAAAAAACCTTTAAACTCTGCATTTGTAATTGATAAAGCCGGAAAGCTTCTGATGAAATATTCCAAAGTACACACCTGCGACTTTGCGGATGAAAAGTGTCTGGAAAGCGGAGACGAATTCAAGGTCTGTGATTTTCATGGTATTAAATTGGGGCTTATGATTTGTTATGACAGAGAGTATCCCGAAAGTGCCCGCGTGCTGATGATGAAGGGGGCAGAGATTATTCTGGTACCCAATGACTGTACTTCCATGAGGCCCCGCCTTCAGGCACTTTCCACCCGTGCCTATGAAAATATGGTGGGCGTTGCCATGGCGAATCCCAATGGGGAAAATGCCGGCAATTCCTGTGCGTATAGCCCGGTTTGCTGGGACGAAAACGGTATCTGTGTTGACAATACCTTATTGCTGGCGGATGAAATGACAGAGGGGTTATACTATGCCGATTTTGATATGGAGCAAATCCGCACTTACCGTGAAAGTGAAATGATGGGGAATACCTTCCGTAAGGTGAAGGCTTATGCAGAATTGATGAATATGGAGATTGTGTACCCGTTTGTGAGGAAAGGACAGTAGGAAATATTATGGATGCACAGAAGCCTTTTTTGCACATACTATAATAAGAAAAGAAAATAGGATCAATTTTATGAATTCCGGTTATTGTGCAAAGCAGATGGATAATGGTGCAAACCCATATGTAGCAAATATTGAACAGGCAGGGGTACAAAATCAAAATTTCCGCACTGCAATTTGGACGGGAAATCATTTGCAGATGACGCTTATGTGTATTCCGCCTTGTGGCGAAATAGGTCTTGAGATTCACCCGGACACCGACCAATTTATCAGAGTAGAACAGGGAAAAGCAGTGGCAGAAATGGGGGAATGTAAGAACCGGTTGGACTTTAGGCAGAATATGTGCAAGGGAGATGCTGTTTTTATACCTGCGGGAACATGGCATAATGTTGTTAATGTCGGAAAAATGCCATTAAAAGTATCCGTTATTTATGCTCCGCCCAATCATCCTAAAGGAACCGTTCACCGTACAAAGGCGGATGCGGAAAAGGAAGAATGGAAGTAATAATAAGTCGTGTGTAAGGTGTAGTACTTAGAATCTTACACACGACTATTATTATGGCAGTACAAGATAGATGTCTGAATGTGAAAGAAATGATTATGAATAGTATATTTTATTTATGATATAATTAGACGTAGAAAAATTACTTCTTAAGATTGGTTGTTAAAAAGGAGGAGGCCTATGAATAATAAAATATATGAATTTGAAGCTGTTATTGAACCGGTACCTGATAAGCATGGGGCTTATGTTAAATTCCCTTATGATATAAGAAAAGAGTTCGCAAAGGGACGGTTAAAAGTGCAGGCTGCTTTTAATGGCGTTCCCTATAACGGTAGCATTGTAAATATGGGGATTAAAAATGCGGATGGTTCTATTTGTTATATCATAGGGGTACGCAAGGACATTCAGGAGAAAATGCAGAAATATGTAGGTGATACAATTACAGTGACAATAGTCCCCGATTTGGATAATAATGAAAAATAAAATACTCATACGTCATATAGTATGAGTATCCTTTTCTGCACCTTG
Organism: Lachnospiraceae bacterium; assembly: GCA_051879895.1. Classification (GTDB taxonomy): domain Bacteria; phylum Bacillota; class Clostridia; order Lachnospirales; family Lachnospiraceae; genus Acetatifactor. Next base: position 40,305 of record JBJEMX010000018.1, on the reverse strand, counting down.
GTGTACAATTTTGTCAAGAATAAGCCGAGGTTAAGTGGCAACATCGAGGCGTTTCTTGACAAAATTGTACAATAAGGCAGGCAGAGTTTCTGAATTGCAACAGCCTCCCCTCTATATCAGCTCCTAATAGTTAATTCCCTGAATTGCAAGCTCTCCGTTTACTACTCCAAATACAATATTGGGACCGTTATCTGCATGCAGAGAAAAGCCGGCCATACTTGGAGAAAGACTGTTTTCATCAGCATTTTCTATGGAATCCATCAGTTCCGGTGTAAAAATTTTTTCCACACCCAATTCCATCAGCTCTTCCTTTGAATTTATAAATTTGCTTCCATCAGTAAAACCTATATATAAGGGATAAGATGCAAGGTCACCCAGCATATCGAGATCCTGATTGGCTACTGCATCCTTTATTTTTTTGCTAAAGGCGGCAGAGGCGTCGCTGTCCACAGCAAAGTTATCTTCATATTTTTCTGCATTCTGTGTATTTTCGTCTTCCTCGTTAGGCTGTGTTTCTACATCATTTTCGATTGATTCCTGTATGCTCTCAGTTTCTTCGTTATTTTGTTCCGTTTCGCCTTCCTGCATACTTTCTGATGTTTCCTGTTCCTTTTCCTGTGACGGTTCCTGAACAGTTTCCGTTGCACTACTTTCTGTGGGATTATAGGTTGAACTTTCCTTTGCACACGCTATAAGTGTTACTCCTAAAAATCCCGTCATGAAAATTACAAATAATTTTTTCTTCATCTCTTCCTCCATCTTAAAGCATCATAATTTGTTTTATATCTAATAGACGCATTAAGATCTAAAAAAGTTGTGGTTAAGAGACTTTTTATTTGTTAAGAAACTTTTTATGAGAAAAACTTATTTTCTTTTTGCATCCGAATTATATAATTCTGGTAGTCCATCTGGTGCAGTCCCACACATCCGTAGCCCAGTCTTTATAGAAGTCCGGTTCGTGGCAGACCATTAAAATGCTGCCCTTATATGCCTGTAAGGCACGTTTCAGTTCATCCTTGGCATCTACGTCTAAGTGGTTGGTAGGCTCGTCCAAAAGCAGGATATTAGACTCTCTGTTAATCAGCTTGCAGAGGCGTACCTTTGCCTGCTCGCCGCCGCTTAAGACTTTTACCTTGCTTTCGATATGCTTGGTGGTAAGACCGCACTTGGCAAGTGCAGAGCGTACCTCATACTGGGACAGGGAAGGAAACTCCTGCCAGATTTCCTCCAGACAGGTGGTTTCAATGCCCGGGGCCATTTCCTGCTCAAAGTAGCCGATATGCAGGTAGTCACCCTGCTCTACCTTACCGGAAAGAGGGGGGATTAATCCCAGGATGCTCTTCAGCAGAGTGGTTTTTCCGATGCCGTTGGAACCGGTTAAGGCAATTTTCTGGCCTCTTTCCATGGAAAGATTTAAAGGGGTAGAAAGAGGCTCATCATAGCCGATAATTAAATCATAGGTCTGGAAGATATAACGCCCCGGAGTACGAGCTTCTTTGAAATGAAACTCGGGCTTGGGTTTTTCTCCTGCCAGTTCAATGACATCCATTTTATCCAGTTTTTTCTGGCGGGACATAGCCATGTTGCGGGTAGCAACACGGGCCTTGTTGCGGGCAACAAAGTCCTTCAAGTCTGCAATTTCCTTTTGCTGTTTGTTATAGGCAGCCTCTAGCTGTGCCTGTTTCATGGCATAGACTTCCTTAAACTTATCATAATCGCCTACATAGCGGTTCAACTCCTGATTATCCATGTGGTAAATCAGGTTGATGACGCTGTTTAAGAAAGGAATGTCGTGAGAAATCAGGATAAATGCATTTTCATATTCATTCAAATAGCGGGTCAGCCATGCGATATGCTCGGCATCTAAGTAGTTGGTAGGCTCGTCCAAAAGCAGAATGTCCGGTTTTTCCAACAGAAGCTTACCCAGCAGAACCTTGGTACGCTGGCCGCCGCTTAAGTCAGTAACGTCCTTATCCAGACCTAAATCTAAAAGCCCCAGTGCCCGGGCAACCTCTTCCACCTTGGAATCAATCATATAAAAATCGTGCATGGTAAGCAGATCCTGGATGGTACCCAGCTCTTCCATGTAATTTTCCAGCTCCTCGGGGGTAGCATCACCCATTTTATCGCAGATTTCATTCATCTGGGTTTCCATTTCAAAAAGAAAATCAAAAGCAGAAGCAAGCACCTGGCGGATGGTCATGCCCCTTTCCAAAACAGTATGCTGGTCTAAATAGCCTACCCGGACATTTTTTGCCCACTCTATTTTGCCCTCATCCGGCATCAGTTTTCCGGTAATGATATTCATAAAAGTAGATTTACCTTCGCCGTTTGCTCCGATTAAACCGATATGCTCGCCCTTTAACAGGCGGAAGGATACATCGTTAAATATGGCACGGTCACCAAAGCCGTGGGTTAAATGTTCAACATTTAAAATACTCATAAAAGCTCCTTATATATAGGGTGTAAGAAATAGCAGCCATCCTCCGGCTGACTTGAAATTTTAAATTCCGGCCATCCTTTGTGGCAGGATTCATATACGAAATGCTATGGAATGTGATATAATAGCAACAGAATGAGTATAGCATGAGAAAATTGCCGAGAGCAATCCCTAAAAAGGATAAGCATTATAAATTCTTAAGAAAATTTAGATATTTCTAACGAGACAGGATAATATTTGTATGTTAAGATGAATGTACTGATAAAAACGGGGAATACTGGTAATAAAATCCGGTTTCCGGAAGTTTAGTCAGATTATGACATGGCTATACAAGGTATGGCAGAATGAGAGGAAATTATGAAAAAATTAGTAGTAATGATGCTGGCAGTGGTGATGTCGGTATCCTTAGCTGCCTGTGGAGGCAGTAAAAACAATGGTGATGGCTCGAATGCGGGCACGGAAAACAATGCAACCGGTAATAATACCGAAAACGGTACAGCGGAAAACACGAATGGAACAGCCGGGAATGAGGCAGAAAGTGTTTTTGGCGATGTGCCTATGGCAGATTTAAAAACTGCCGTAACCGATATTCTGGGAGACAACTACTGGCCCCAGATGGCTCTGGATGCAGAGATGCTGACTACGGTCTGTGGTATTACGGAAGATATGTATGATGATTTTCTGGCGGAAATGCCTATGATGAGTGCACATATCGATACCATGATTATTATTAAGGCCAAAGACGGACAGGTAGAAGCTGTGGAAGAAGCATTAAATACTTACAGAGACAGTCTGATAAGTAACAGCCTGTATCCGTCCCATGTAGCGAAGTCCCAGGCATCCCGTATTGAAGTTTTTGATCATTATGTATGCTTTATGCTGCTTGGTGGTGATACTTCTTCTGTAAATGAACAGGGCGAAGAAGCAATTATTGCCTATTGCCAGGAAGAAAATGAAAAGGCAATTGATGCTATCCGCACAGCTCTTACCGAATAAAAAGCTTTTCGCTGAAAAGCGGAAGAGAAAATTTGGAGAAAAATAAGCATGGTATTTTCCAGCATACTTTTTCTGTTTCGGTTTTTGCCGATATTTTTAATCTGTTATTTTGTGGCTCCGGAGAGGATGAGAAATCTCGTCCTCTTTTTTGGGAGTCTTATTTTTTATGCATGGGGAGAGCCGGTTTATGTAATTCTCATGCTGTTTTCTACGATATCGGATTTTACTCATGGAATTTTAATTGATAAATTCCGGTATAAAGCGGGTGTGGCAAGGGCATTATTGGTTTCTTCCATTATTATCAATTTAGGGCTGCTTGGATTTTTTAAGTACAGTGGACTTAATTTACCTTTACCGATAGGTATTTCTTTTTATACTTTCCAGACCATGTCCTACACTATTGATGTGTACCGTGGGGAAGTGCCTGTCCAGAAAAATATACTGGACTTTGGCGTATTTGTTACTATGTTTCCGCAGTTGATTGCGGGTCCTATTGTCAAGTATAAGGATGTAGCCAGGGAGTTGAGGGAGCGGAAAGCTTCTTTGGAGGAGCAGGCAGCCGGAGCCCGCCGCTTTATCATTGGTCTGGGTAAAAAGGTGCTTCTGGCAAACAATATCGGACAGCTTTTTACTTCTGTATCCGGGATGCATGCCACGGAGCTTACTACGGGTATGGCGTGGCTGGGTATACTGGCTTATGCCCTGCAGATTTATTTCGACTTTTCGGGCTATTCGGATATGGCAATCGGTCTGGGACGCATTATGGGATTTCATTTTCCCGAAAACTTTAACTATCCTTATATATCCTGCAGCATTACCGAATTCTGGCGGCGTTGGCATATGTCCCTTAGCAGCTGGTTCAGGGAATATGTATATATTCCCCTGGGCGGTAACCGCAAGGGACTGAAAAGACAGCTTCTTAATATTGCCATTGTATGGTCTTTAACCGGTATCTGGCATGGTGCAGGTCTCAATTTCCTGCTCTGGGGTATGTGGTTTGCGGTATTTTTAATCTTGGAAAAGGTGTTCTTAGGGAAAGTGCTTGAGAAAATTCCCAAGGTATTCGGTTGGTTATACGCTATGGTGGTAGTGTTGTTCGGCTGGTGCTTTTTTTCTCTGGAACAGACGGACAAAATTTTACTGTTTTTAAAAGCCATGTTTGGCTTTGGAGAAGCGGGGCTTTTAAACAACGATACCTTATACATTTTTTCAAATTACAGGGCCTTGTTTGCAGTTCTGTTTATTGCGGCAGTTCCTCTTGGAAAAAAAGCGGTGGAGTGGCTTAGAAAAAAGGCTGAGCAGGCTTTTGGAAGCAGAGGTTTGATTTTGCAAGTCGGACTGGAAGTAGCGGAAAAGCTGTTTTTAGCAGCCATATTCATCTTATCTGTTGCCAATATAGTGGATGCATCTTACAACCCGTTTCTATATTTCAGGTTTTAACGGAGAGTAACATTTCTGATGCTTTATGAGGAAAGGAGGCTTTTATGAAAAAGATTAGTGCGGCGGTTACTCTTTTGCTATTGGGTGGTCTGCTTTTGGGTCTTACTATTGTAGATTTTTTTACAAAGGACAGACTCTATTCCGAATATGAAAACCGTATGCTTACGCAGAAGCCTGTCTTTACCCTTGAGGCTTTGTTTTCCGGCAGCTTTACAAAGGATTATGAGTCTTATATTACCGATCAGTTTGCAGGCAGGGACAATTGGATTTTCATAAAAACCATGACCGATGTGGCATTGGGTAAAAAAGAAGTGAACGGGGTGTATCTGGCAAAGGATGGCAGCCTGATTCAGAAGCATGCACCGGAGGATATCAAGGAAGAAACGGTGGAGAAAAAGCTTGTTCTTTTAAAGGAGCTTTTTGACTGGCAGGAAGGCAGGGGAGGAACCGGCAGCTTTTATGTAATGACAGTTCCTACAGCCGACAATGTTCTGACGGAAAAATTGCCGGATTACGCACCGGTGTACTCGCAGGCGGAGTTTATCCGGCGGGTAAAGGAAACAGTGGGTGCAGAGCATGTAATTGATGTGCAGGACACATTAAAGGCCCATAAGGATGAAACCATTTATTACGGAACGGATCATCACTGGACAACCTTAGGTGCTTATTATGGTTATCTGGAGTGGGCAGAAGCCATGGGTGTAGAGCCTGTGGCCTATGAGGTAAAAACCGTATCTGCCAATTTTTTCGGTACCATGTATTCCAAGGCAAGAGTGCCCGTGGAGCCGGATACCATTGAGGCGTATGTGCCAACAACCGGTATGCAGGTTTACTATGACCTGTCAGAGGAAGGCCGGGATACTTTATATGAAGCAAAATATCTGGATACCAAAAACCAGTACGGATACTTTTTAGATGATAACCATGCATTTATTCAGATTGAAACCGGTGCAGCCGCCAAAGAAGCACAGGGAAAAACGCTCTTTATCTTAAAGGATTCTTATGCGAACTGTTTTGTACCCTTTCTGACAGAGCACTACGAAACTATTTATGTGATGGACCTGCGTTACTACCGTGGGAAACTGTTTCCTTTTATAGAGGAATACGATACGGAAGGAGATATGGATATTCTGGTGCTTTACAACGTGATACACTTTATTGAGGAGTTTCAGTATTACTAAGGAGAAAACACCCGGCAATCCTAAAAGACTGCCGGGTGTGCTTTTTATATCATATCTTTACTGTCGGTAACATCGGTGGAAGCGGCTTTTGCCTGAGATTTATCTTCCAGATGGTTTGCTACACCTGCACCTAAGAATCCGGAGAGAACTGCGTTTAAATCAACGCCGGTAGCTTCTTTTAAGCCATCGGTTACCTGATTTAAGGTGTTCATCACGTCCTTCATCAGTTTAGTGGAGTTGCCGTCGCCGTACATAGTAATCTTGTCGACCTTAGTAAGAGGTTCTGCGGCATTCTTAACCACGTCGGGCAGTGCCTTAAAGTACATTTCCAGAACGGCTGCCTCACCCATCTTTGCCATAGCTTCAGCTTTCTTTTCAATACCTTCTGCTTCTGCAACAGCTTTTGCCTGAATTGCTTCTGCTTCCGCAAGTCCCTTGATGCGGATACCTTCCGCTTCCTGTTCACGGGCATATTTTTCTGCTTCTGCCTGAATTTTTAATGCTTCTGCCTGCTGAAGCAGTTCATATTTCTTAGCCTCCGCTTCACGCTGGCGTTCATAAAGCTGTGCATCAGCCTCCTGCTGTTTTGCAAATTTCTGAGCTTCCGCTTTCTTCTTAATCTGTGCGTCCAAAGCCTGTTCCATAACCTCGGCTTCTTTTTGCTTTAAGAGAATTTCTTTTTCCTGCTTTGCAATATTAGCGTTTGCAGTGGTAATCTCGATGGTCTTACGTTGTTCCTCCTGCTGAATCTGGTATGCAGCGTCTGCTTCTGCCTTCTTGGCATCGGAAAGCTTTTTCAGTTCAGCCTGGGTAATAGCCAGTTCGTTGTTCTTCTGAGCAATGTCAGTCTGAGCGGCAATCTGTGCTTCATTTGCTTCTCTCTGTGCATTAGCCTGTGCCTTTGCAATTTCCTTTTCGCTTTCCGCACGGGAAATAGCGGCATTTTTCTGAATTTTTACAATATTGTCCACACCAAGGTTTTCAATAACACCGTTACTGTCTACAAAGTTCTGCACGTTAAAGCTGACAATATCGAGACCCATGGCAGCCAGGTCGGGTTCAGCATTTTCCTTTACGAGGGAAGCAAATTTCTGGCGGTCGCTGACCATTTCTTCCAGATTCATCTTACCTACGATTTCACGCATGTTACCTTCCAGAACCTCTCTGGCAACCTGAGCAATGTAAACGGTCTGCTTGTTTAAGAAGTTCTGTGCGGCCAGAGTCAGATACTCGGGCTGTGTACTGATTTTAACGTTGACAGCAGCATCTACCCGTATATTGATATAATCCGCGGTGGGTACTGCACTGGATGTCTTTACATCGATAGGAATCAGCTGTAAATTTAATTCATCCTTTTTCTCTAAGAAAGGAATCTTAACACCGGCACGGCCAATTAAAATCTTAGGCTTTTTGCGAAGACCAGAAATAATGTACGCGGTGTCAGGTGACGCCTTGACATAACCTGTTATAAAGATAATCAGTAACAGGATGCCTATTACGGCAAAGGGTGCAATTTTTAATAAGAGATCCATATAAATTCCTCCTGTGTATGATAGAGGGAAGTTCCCCTCATTTTGATAAATCCATTGTAACACATTCTTTTTTATATTTATAGAAAAAGATATGCACATTAACCGGATTATTTTCTTAATAAATGCACAATTTTATAAAGGTAAGTGCAATATTGGGGATTTGTCAGAGGAGATTCTTTATGCTATGATGTAGTTGATATCAATTTTGGGAGGTCACATGTTTACGGACATACAACTTTTGCAATTAAAAAATACTGTGACCCGCATCCTGCACTCACCGGGAAATTATACCGGCGGCGTGTTGGAGATGGCGGTAGTGGCGGATTGTCATATACCGGCAGCAGAATTAAAAGAGGATTGCAGGCGGATAGCACAGATGTTAAAAAAAGACGAGACCTTTCGCAATGTGCGGCTGAATCTGTTAAAATGGGCTTCGGACGACTGCATTGAAAAAGAAGTAATTCCTTTGATGTTTCTTTTGACAGGCAGTGCTTTTGAAAACATACCGGATCCGGGAGATAAGACCCTGGATGAACTATTCCGGCAGCTTAAGCTGTTTTATGCACGCTCCAAAGTAGTGCTGGTTTTAACTGACGGCAATTACCGGATTGCAGACAATCAGGCAGTGAAAGCTTATTTGCAGCCTTTCCTGTCAAGGAAGCTTTTGCTTTTACAGAACGGACAGCAGATAACCGGTACAAGGCTGCTTTTAAATTTAGTGTAAATATTTTAAATTGGTGTAAATTATTTTAAAGCCGCACAGGCGGCAGAATGTGAGGAAGGATGCAAACCACAATACACGCAATTGTTTTTGATATGGATGGTGTACTTTTTGATACGGAGCGGCTTTTTTTAGAAACGGGAAAAGAGCTGGCAGCGGAAGGGAAGTGGGAGCATGCCGAGGAAGCCGTGATGGGCTGCATCGGTCTGAATATGCGGGATACGGAGGCTTTGTTTAAGAAGCTTTGCGGAGAAGATTTTCCTTTTGAAGAATATCACGAAATTTGCGACAGACGCGTAAAAGAAAGAATAGAAAAAGAAGGGCTGCCTTTAAAGAAGGGAGTCAGAGAACTGTTAGCTTATTTAAAAGAAGCCGGATACAAGATTGCACTGGCTTCCTCCACCGGTCAGGGTGGTGTTTTAAGACATTTGGAGAGAGCAAAACTGCGGGAATATTTTACTGTGGTAATCGGTGGGGACATGATAGAGCATGGAAAGCCGGAACCTGATATTTACCTGCGGGCATGTGAGGAGCTGGGCGTTGAGCCCGGGGCGGCTTTTGCCGTAGAAGATTCTGCAAACGGAATCCGTTCCGCTTCTTCTGCGGGCTTATCTACTATCATGGTGCCGGATTTGATTGTGCCTACTCCGGAAATGGAACAATTGTTATATGCAAGGTATGACAGCCTTCTGGATGTAAGAGATATGCTGATGATACAGGATGGTGTGCTGAAGGCTCCGGTAAGAATTGTACTGGAGGGACTTTGCAATACCAGAGATCTGGGTGGGTACAGGTCTAAAGACGGACGCCGGATAAAGCCTCACAAACTGATTAGAAGCGGTGCACTGGCAAATTCTACCGAGGCAGACCGGGAAACTTTAATTTCAGAGTATGAATTGAAGACAATTGTAGATTTCAGAACCCAATCGGAACGAAATATGAAACCTGATCCGGCTCTTGCGGGTATTACTTATATAGACCACCCTATCCTGGAAGAGGAAACCATGGGGATTACCCGGGAAAAAGAAACAGCGGGCAAAAATGATATTGTTAAAAATGTAATCTCCACGTTACAGAAAAATGGAGGTACACCTCTCGGTTACATGCAGGATATGTACAAAAATCTGATTACCAATCCTTTTTCCAGAGAACGTTATGCAGAGTTTTTTGATATTCTGCTTGCAGCCGATGAGGGTGCGGTTCTTTGGCACTGTACAGCCGGTAAAGACAGGGTGGGTGTGGCAACTCTTTTATTGTTATCCGCACTGGATATTCCGAGAGAGCAGATTATGTTGGATTATATGAAGGTAAATGAATTCGGAAGAGAAGAGGTGAATGCTCTTATGCAGGCGTTGACCGGCAGGATGGATATGTCTGCGAAGGAGGCACAGGAAGCAGATGAGGCTATCCGGCTGCTGTTTACCGTAGACAGGTCTTACGCAGAGTCCGTATTTGCAGTTATGGAAGAGGAATGTGGCAGTGTGGATGCTTTTTTGGAAAAGGAAATGGGATTGACCGGCCCCAAAAGAGAGCGGTTAAAAAATAAATATCTGGAGTAAGGTTTTCAGGCAGGAGCCGTATAGGGTTATGAAGGTTTCCTATCAAAGCTTTTGCTGTGAACCAATTGGAAAAGTTATGACAAATCAGGAAATTAAAAAAATATGGTACGAGCAGCTTGCCTGTGATTACAGTTGTACAACAGAAGAAATAAAAAGTACGTCTCTTGTATTTGCCAAAAAGGCCTACCACCCGAAACGACGGATATTAAGGGGTGACGATTGTTTCTTAAAAATTCTGGTAGTAAACGGTAAGCTGGTAGTAAATGCAGAGGACGAAGCGTTTCTTGCAGAGAGCAGGAGTTTTTTTGAAAATGCATCTGCAGCCTGGTTTTTTGAACCGGGCAGTATTCGCAGCCTGGATAATCTGCTTGCAAAGTACGGACATGAAGTAGCGGACTGTCATCATTTTTATCTGCCGGAAGCCGGTCAGGCGATGGGAGAAGTGCAGAAAGGAGAAAAGCTTATCAAGCAGGCAGGAGATGATTCTTTACAGACTGCCGAAAAGGCTCTCCACTGGTACGAAAAAGAAGATTTAGGAATTTTTTGCGGCGACGACCGTTTTGGGGAAGCACTTTCTTTTATTCCCGAGTCGCCCGATATGCTGGCACTTACATGGGAAGAGAACGGAGAAATCCTCGGTATGGCAGGCGCCAGTGCCGATGCAGATAATTTGTGGCAGATAGGGATTAATGTATTGCCGGGCGGAGAACACCGTGGAATGGGTACACTTTTAGTAACCCGGTTAAAAGAAGAAATATTGAAGAGAGGCAGGGTTCCTTTTTACGGAACCGCAGAATCTCATATCCGTTCCCAGAGAGTGGCGGTGCAGTCCGGGTTTGTACCCGCATGGGCAGAGCTCTATACTAAGCGGATATAACTCGCCCGCAGCTTTATACCTACGGTTTGAAGCTTGCAGATGAAAGAAAGGAATATAGATTTTATGGCAACATTAGGGATACCGCAGAATACGATAGCAGTATTACAGAAATACAATTTCAATTTCCAGAAAAAGTATGGTCAGAACTTCTTAGTGGACACCCATGTACTGGAGAAGATTATGGATGCGGCACAGATTACCAAGGAGGACTGTGTGGTGGAAATCGGTCCCGGTATTGGTACCATGACCCAGTATCTGGCAGAACGTGCCGGAGAGGTAGTAGCAGTGGAAATTGATAAAAACCTGATTCCCATACTGGAAGAAACCCTGTCGGAGTACGACAATGTAACAGTTATTAATGACGACATTCTGAAAGTGGATTTAAACAGCATCGTAGAAGAAAAAAATCAGGGAAAGCCTGTCAAAATTGTGGCAAATCTCCCTTATTATATTACGACTCCCATTATTATGGGCCTGTTTGAAAATCATGTTCCCTTAAAGAGTATTACCATTATGGTACAAAAGGAGGTAGCAGACCGTATGCAGGTAGGGCCGGGTACCAAGGACTATGGAGCGTTGTCTTTGGCAGTGCAGTACTATGCTAAGCCGGAAATTGTGGCAATTGTGCCACCCAACTGCTTTATTCCCAGACCCAATGTAGGCAGTGCGGTTATTCGTCTGACCCGTTATGAAGCACCGCCGGTTTGTGTTAAAGATGAAAAATTTATGTTTTCCCTGATACGGGCTTCCTTTAACCAACGCAGAAAGACACTGGCAAACAGTCTGGCAAATGCACAGAATCTGTCCCTTTCCAGAGAAAAGGTAACCTGTGCGTTGGAAGGGATGGGATTGTCTCCTACCATCAGAGGAGAGGCACTGACCTTAGAGCAGTTTGCATCTCTTGCGGACCTGCTGCAGACTATCCGGTAATTGACAGTTTGAAAACAGAATATTATAATAAAATAATGCGTTTACCGCTTAAAGATATATGTGTTGATGAAGAGGAAAAGTAAGAAGGAAGATGAAAAAGAGGAATCGAGGGACAGCGTTACTGCTGATATTACTGTTGGCATTTTTCGCAGGCGGTTGTAGCAGCAAAAAGACTGCAGAGGTACTGACCGGAAGCTGGAGCATGGAATGTGATTTTTCAGAAGGCATATCAGCAGGAATGGGCAAGGAATTTGCTGATATGGAAACCACATTTATGGTAAAGGTTATTTTTGAATTTGCACAAGAGGGTACCTATAAGATGTACATAGACAGGGACTCTTTTACAGAGAGCTTTGACAGATGGCTGGATGATTTTGCTACATACGGTACAGAGCTTATGTACACAGAGTTTGAAGAGAAAGGTCTGACAACAGAAGAGGCCGAATTGATTTTTGAGGAAGAATACGGTTGCGGCATCACAGAGTATCTGCATGATACAGCAGAAGGGCAGCTGGATTTGGACAGTATGATGAACGAGATGATGAGTGAGGGATTTTACGAGACAGAGGATAACAGACTGTATTTAAACAGCGGCAGGACAGCTGACAAAAACCAATATGTTATTTTTACTGTGGAAGAAAATACCTTGACTTTAAATCTACCGGAGGGCGTAGAAGAAGAAAATACACTTCCCGGTGTAGAATATCCATTTGTACTAACAAAGGAAAACTAAAATAAAAGAAAGTGATAAGAGGTGAAGGAAATGATTTGTAGTAATTGTGGCAAAGAAATTAGTGATGGCTCCAAATTCTGCGGATTCTGTGGAGCACAGCAGGCAGCAGCACCCGTGGCACCCGTAGAGGCAGCACCTGTAGCACCTGTAGAGGCAGCACCCGTGGCACCTGTAGAGGCAGCACCCGTGGCACCCGTAGAGGCAGCACCCGTGGCACCTGTAGAGGCAGCACCTGTAGCACCTGTAGAGGCAGCACCTGTGGCACCCGTAGAGGCAGCACCCGTGGCACCTGTAGAGGCAGCACCTGTGGCACCTGTAGAGGCAGCACCCGTGGCACCCGTAGAGGCAGCACCCATGCAGCCCATGGCAGGAAATGTACCGCCCATGCAGCAGCCTATGGCAGGAAACGTACCGCCCATGCAGCAGCCCATGGCAGGAAACGTACCGCCCATGCAGCAGCCTATGGCAGGAAACGTACCGCCCATGCAGCAGCCTATGGCAGGAAACGTACCGCCTATGCAGCAGCCCATGGCAGGAAATGTACCGCCTATGCAGGGTGGCATGCAGCCTGTATCACCCATTCCTCCTGCAATACAGGAGCCAAAGAAGAAAAAGGGTAAGGCAGGACTGATAGTTGTTATCATTCTCCTGGTAGTATTGCTGGCAGGCGGTGGTGTATTTGCGTTTATGTGGTTGAACAGACCGATTACCAAAGTAGCCGCTGCATTCTCAGAAGGAGACATGGATAAGGTAGTAGAGCTGTATAAAGAAGTTGGCGAGAAAGATAAGCCGGAAGTAGAAGCACAGGCAAAAGAGTATGTTATGGAAATGGTTGATAACTATCTGAGCGGTGCGGAAGATGTAGACTATGAAACTCTCAGTGAAACCTTGGATGCTTTATGCAGTGATATTCTTGCTGATGATGAAGAAGTAGCAGCTAAAGCGGATATAGCAAAAGCAGTTTATGCATCCCGTGAAGCTTTTGAGGCAGCAGAAGAATATAAGGCAAACGGCGAATATAAGGAAGCTCTGGAATCCTATGCAAATGTTATTGCAGAAGATAAAGCATGTTATGACGCTGCACAGACTGCTATTGCAGAAGTGGAGAGCCAGGTAAGAGACGAAGCTATTAAAGAAGCTAAAGATTGTGTAGGCTATAGTGATTATTCTACAGCAAAAGACGTTTTAAACGATGCACTTACCATTCTTCCCGATGATGCAGATTTGTTAAAGGAATTAGCTGCCGTAGAAGATGCAGAAGTGCAGGATGAAGTTGATGATATAATCGAAGAAGCAGAAATGTACGTTTCATGGGGATATTACAGTGACGCAATTACTCTGTTACAGGCAGCATTGGAAGAGTATCCCGGAAATGCCGATTTGACAGAAGCACTGGATGCGATTACTGAGGAATTGTATGCACAATATCCTTTGCTGGGAAAATGGTCTATGGAAATAGACATTTCTGATATGATAGCAGAGGAGCTTGGTGCGGATGCAGAAGCAATGGAGACAGCTTTTGTTATTAACATAATTTTTGAATTTTTAGATGACGGAACCTATAAGATTTATGTTGATAAAGAAGGTTTTAAAGATGCTTTCACTGTTTGGCTTAATGAGTATATTGACTATGAAATTGAACTCATGTACGATGAATACGGTATATCCGCAGAAGAAATGGATGAACTGTTTATTGAAATGTACGGTATGACTCTTAGGGAGTACCTGAATGAAGCCATGGAAGAGGAACTGGATATCGATGCACTGGTAGAGGAAGCAACTTCCGGAATGGAAGAAAGCGGTGTGTATGAGACAGACGGTGATAAGCTTTACATGTCCGAGTATTATATCAATTACAGCTCATATGATATTTTCACCGTTGAAGGTGATACTCTGACAGTATCTCTGGAAGATGGCATGGAATTTGAAAGTGGTGTTCCGGGTGTAGAATATCCTTTCACCCTGACCAGGGTACAGTAAAGCACTAAATTACGACATATAGTAATCCTTAATCGAGGAAATGCACAATATCTTGTATTTTTTGTGCATTTTCCTCGATTATTTTTTTGACATTATACAACAGTATATGATAAACTTAGAGAGTAATAGTGGGTAATTTTACGCATACACATAGAAAATGAAAACCGGTAACTTAACAAAGAAAGGCAAATACCGTGGATAAGTACGAATACAAAATCAGATCCGAAGAAATCAGAACTCTAATTGCAAAAGGAGAGTATGCAGAAGCAGCAGCACTGGCAGATACTATTGACTGGCGTCGAGTCAAAAGTGTTATGATGCTTTGTACCATCAGTGATTTATATAAGATTAACCGTCGTTATGAAGATGCAAGAGATATGCTTCTTCTGGCATATGACAGGCATCCGGGTGGACGTTCCATTGTCTACTCTCTTTGTGAGCTTTCCATTAAGATGGGTGAGTTTGTACCGGCGGTAGAATATTATAAAGAATTTGTGCAGGTAGCACCCAAAGACAGCGGACGCTATGTGCTGCAGTATAAATTGTATGAAGCACAGGAAGTCAGTTTAGAAGAAAGAATTGCGGTATTGGAAGAGTTGAAATCCAAGGATTATACAGAAAAGTGGGCTTATGAACTGGCCTATCTGTACCACCGCGTCGGTCTGGGTACCCGCTGTGTAGAAGAATGTGATGAATTGATTCTGTGGTTTGGTGAAGGTAAGTATGTTTTAAAGGCATTGGAATTAAAATGTCTTCATGAGCCGCTGACAGAAGCACAGCAGGAAAAGTATGACATTATACGTGGTATCCGCAAGCCTGTAGAGGAGACAAGTGAAGAACCGGAAAAAGTGACCGAAGAAGATCTTGCAAATGCACCTACCAAAGTTATTCCCCAACAGGAGCTGGATATTCAGGTTAAACTGATGAATGTAGGGCAGTATGATACCATCAATATGCAGAAAGAGCTGGCCGAGAATATGAAGGAGCTCTGGGAGGGCTCTTCTCCGGAGGAGTTTGCAAGAGCGGAGAGTGAAAGGGCACTGGAAGCCGCCAAAGAAGCAGCATTGCAGGAGTATCCGGAGGAGTCTGCATCACAGGAACCGGCTGCGGAACCTATAGAAGAAGCAACTGGTGAGTCCACTGAAGAAGAGCCTTCACAGGAAACAGGGATAATCGATTTGCCGGATGTTGATGAGGAAGAGGACCCCGTGGAGCCGCAGGAAACCAAGGTAGAAGAAGTATTCTTTGGTGAAACAGGGGAGATTGACCTGACAGGCACCCGCATTTTAGAGCAAATGAAACAGGAAACTCTGGCACCGGAAAAAGCAGAAGAGCAGGAAAATACAGAAGCTGCAGAAGAACAGCTTGTGACTACCCAAACAGGAGACTTGACCGAGTGGCATATTACGCAAAAGCCTACTAAATTTGATAAAATTCTCGGCATGGACTATGATGGGCAGATCAGCATGGTAGTGCCTGAAGCAGAGCAGATAGAGAAACAGATTACCGGTCAGATTCGTCTGGAAGATGTTTTAATTGAATGGGAAAAGATGAAAAAGGACAGTGAACAGAAGCGTATGGAGGCAGTTCGCCAGCGTGTTATGGAGCAGACCGGTGCGATGTTCACGGAATTTGATGCATCTGTAAGGGACGGGCTTTTAGAACAGTTAGAAAACGGTACCGTGGATTCTGTTGATGACGCTATGGTGCAGGAGACACTTAATACAGAAGAAACAGAAGAGCTGACCGGCCGGGAACATGTGTTAGGAGCAGCCGGTACAGCCATTGTTGGCGGAGAAGTAATTGCAGCCGGCATGGAGGCCGTTGAAGATATTGCAGAATCTGAAGGTCTTGAAGCAGAAGCATTTACAGAATCCGAGGATTCCATATCAGAAGTTGAAGAATTTGAAGATTTGGAAGAAATCGAAGAATCCGAGGAAATCGAAGAGCCAGAAGAACTCGAAGAATCCGAAGAAATCGAAGAGTCAGAAGAACTTGAAGAATCCGAAGAAACCGAAGAGCCAGAAGAACTTGAAGAGTCCGAAGATATTTTCAATGAAGATATCGAAACGGAAGACGATTTTGTATTAGAGGAGCTGGAAGAAACCGAGTCTGAGGAAGAATCGGAAGCTGGGGAGCCGGAAGAAGACAACGAAACTGAGGAACTCGAAGAAGAGGACTGGGAAACCGAAGAATCCGAAGAAGTAGACGAGGAAACCGAGAAACTCGAAGAAGAGGACGAGGAAACCGAAGAGCCCGAAGAAGAGGACGAGGAAACCGAAGAGTCCGAAGAAGAGGAAGAGGAAACCGAGGAACTCGAAGAAGAGGAAGAGGAAACCGAAGAAGTAGACGAGGAAACCGAGGAACTCGAAGAAGGGGACGAGGAAACCGAAGAACTCGAAGAAGAGGAAGAGGAAACCGAAGAAGTAGACGAGGAAACCGAAGAGCCCGAGACAGAGGAGACGGAAACCGAAGAAGAGGCAGGAGCCGATAAAGAAAAGAAGACTGCTGTAAAGGTTCTTCGCGAAAAGAAAAAAGTTCGTCCCATGTCCCCGGAAGAAAAGCAACTATTTGCAGCTTATATCCAGAGCAAAACGACCAGGGAACAGATTATCAACGCAATTGACAATGTTACGATGGCAGCTTATACCGGCAACGTAATTATTACCGGTGAAGAGGGCATGGATACCTTGACTCTGGCAAAGAACCTGATAAAAGAAGTACAGCAGACAGATAGTAATTTTTCCGGAAAAATAGCTAAGATTTCCGGTACATCCTTAAATCGTAAGGATGTATCAGAAATTCTGGATAAATTATCAAACGGTGCATTGATTATTCAGAGTGCAGGTGCACTGAAAAAGGAAACTGTAGATAAAATCAGAAATGGTCTTGAGCAGGAAAAGAGCGGTATCATTGTTGTAATGGAAGATACAAAAAAGGCAATGAGTAAGCTGCTTAAGAGCAATGAAGTATTGAAGGAATGCTTTACCATCCGTATTGATATTGAGGCATTGGACAATGATACCCTGGTAGAGATTGCAAAAGAATACGCAAGAGAACAAGAATATAGTATTGATGCATTCGGAGTACTGGCACTGCATACCTGTATTGCAGAGCGACAGACCAGCGACCATGCGGTAACGGTTGCGGAAGTAAAGGAAATGGTAGATGAAGCTATCTGGAGTGCAAACAGAAAGACTATCGGTCATTTCTTTGATATTCTGCTGGCAAAACGCTATGATGATGAAGATATGATTATTTTAAGAGAAAAGGATTTCATTTAGGCGGATGCAGGAATTGCAATGTAAAGGTTAAGAAAACAAAAAAGAATGACGAAATAAAAGGTGAGTGCAGGGAAGCATTCACCTTTTATTTTTGTAGATAAGCCCTATCAGGGTAATACAAAACAGATATTACAGGCACAGGAAGTGCCGGAGCATACAAATTACCTTAGCTGCAAGAGAGGACAGGGATTTATGCATATTACATTTCAGAACACACCCTCTTCAAATGTAGACAAGGTTACAACCACATATCAGAATCCGTCTCATGCGGCAACAAAAGCAGGGGGCGGCTATGCATGGGACATTTCTGGAACAGTTACGGATAACGCTGCATACGGTTTTCAAAAAAGCCGTGGTGTCCAAGGAAGGACAGCAGAGGAAGTGATGCAGGCAGCAGGTGGTGAGGACATCACTCTGTACCGTAATTATATGACAGTAATGTCCAATTCTATGTCTGATGAAGATTTTGCAAAGCTGCAAAAAGAGGGCTATGATATCTCGGACATTGATATGGAAACGGCTGTAACCATTGTGGATACCATAAAAGCAGAGCTGATGAAAGCCGGTGTCAGTGTAGTGGGCTATACCGATACTGTTGATATGGAACAGCTGGCACAGATTACAGGCAGCGAAACCTTTGCCCGTAAGCTGTCACAGGCCTTTGCGGCGGAAGACATTCCGGTTACGCAGGAAAATGCAGAGCAGGCACTGGAGGCATTTTACAGAGCACAGGAGCTGACTGCTTTATCCGAAGGCACCATGAAATATATGGTTACCAATGAGATGAGTCCCAAGATAGATAATCTGTATCTGGCACAGCATGCGGGAGCAGCAGATGCAAACCGCCAGGCGAAGGGGTACTTTGCAGAAGAAATGCCCGGTTATTATGCACAGAAAGCGGCTGTTGAAAATACAGAAGGCTTACAGGCACAGATAGAAAAGATTATAGAAAATGCAGGCTTTTCGGTAACAGAGGAAACCGTAGCAGACGGCTTCTGGCTGGTAGAGAAGGGTGTGCCCCTTACAGCAGAAAACTTTGGACGGATGCAGACCTTAAAAGAGATAAACCTTCCTGCAACAACAGAAGATATTTTAAAGGCAGTTGCGGGAGCCATCGCAGAAGGAAAACCGGCAGGAGAAGCCGATTTGGCAAATCCGGAGAGTATTTACCGCCGTGCAGTAAATTGTTACATAAGCTACGAAGAAAAATACCGTGCAGCCTTTTCGACAGAAGAAACTTCCGAAAATATCACTGCCAGAAGGCAATTGGAAGAAATCCGTCTTCGTATGACGGTAGAGACCAACTTAAAGCTTTTAAAGAGTGGGTTTGCCATTGATACGGCACCCATGGAGGAAGCCATTGAGGCATTAAAGGCACTGGAAGAAAAGCAGGCAGGCAGCAATACAGCTACAGCAGACTTTTTAGCAGCAGACACTGTGAGTATATCTCCCGTGGATATCTGCAGGGAGACATTGGATAAAACCGGAGAAATTCCTTATCTGCCGGCAGCCTCCTTAGGAAGAATCCTGTCTTTAAGGGAAACCTTTACAGTAGACAATATATACGAAACAGGTAAAGCATTACAGGAGGCATACAGGCAGGCGGGCGAAGCCTATGAAACCATGTGGACGGCACCCAGGGCCGACATGGGAGACAGTATAAAAAAAGCCTTTCGTAACGTGGATGCTTTATTGGAAAATATGGGAATGGAGCTGACAGATGAAAACCGCAGGGCAGTCCGCAGCTTAAGCTACAACCACATGGAACTTACCGAAGAAAATATGCTGGCTGTCAAGAGTGCAGAAAGCACAGTCAGGAGAGTAGTAGAAAAAATGACTCCTTCCGCGGTATTAGAGATGATCAGGGAGGGTATCAATCCTTTGGAAACCTCTATGGAGGAGTTAGAGCATTTTCTTTCCCAAAGAGATGATTATGCAGAGGACAGCGAAAAGTACAGCCGTTTTCTTTATAATTTGGAGCAGAATAAAGAGATTACTGCAGAAGAAAAAGATTCCTATATAGGTATTTACAGGTTACTCCGACAGATAGAAAAATCAGACGGTGCCGTTATCGGCAGGCTGATAGATACGCAGGCGGAGCTCAATTTTGCAAATCTGCTTTCTGCAGTCCGTACAGGCAAAATAAAAGGTGTAGATATTTCTGTGGATGAAAACTTCGGCGGACTAAAGGAAGCCGTTGAAAGAGGAGTTTCTATTGATGTGCAGATAGAAGCAGCTTACAGTAAACAGAGGGTATCTGAAATCCGTAATGCCGTGCAGCCGGATGAAGAAGCGTTCCGGATGCTAAAGCAGTTAGAGCAGCCGGTGACCATGAATAATCTGCTGGCCGCGGATTTCCTAAAAAAGGATGGGGCAGGACCCTTTAAAAAGCTGAGGGAACGTGCGGAAGGCACAGAGTATGCAGAAGTCGTGGATACTACAGAATCCGCCGGAGAGGAAATATTTACGGACAGGGAAAGCTTTCAGAAGGCCTATAGTGAAATGATTTCCCGGGGAGAAGCTCTGGTAAAAGAGCTTACCTTTTCATCGGATGCGGACAGTCTGGATGTAAGAGCCCTGCAGCTGATGTGCAAGCAGCTACACCTGCAGGGAGTTAAAGCAGTCAGGGAAGAAGAGTACGATTTACCGCAGATGATTGACGGAGAACTGACAGCCGTACATTTGAAGCTGGTACATGATTCTGCTGAAAGCGGACGAATTCAGGTCAGAGTAGAAACAGAAGAGTATGGTACTCTGGCAGGAGAGTTTTCCATGAGAGAGGGTACGGTAAGCGGTTATTTTACCGGTGAAGGAAAAGAAGCCCTGCAAACACTGGAATCAGCATTGGACAGCTTTACAGGCAGGCTTAAGAACGCAGGTTTAGAAACAGGTTGGCTGCAAATTATAGAGAGCCACACGACAGGTTCTCTGGCAGAAACCGGTGGTGATAAAGAAGAAACCGGGGAGCTTTACAGAGTGGCAGGTATGGCAGTCGGAGCTTTTAAAACTGCTCTTGGCAAGGTGTAACAGCAGAATAAAGATATGCGGATTTAAGAAGTATTTTATGAAAAGACCGCTTTAGCGGCAGATGGGAGAAAACATGAGAATTAATTATAACGTATCGGCAATGATATCCAATAACGCACTTTCCAATAGTGATGATTTGCTGGCAAAATCACTGGAAAGGCTTTCTTCCGGATTAAAGATTAACAATGCCAAAGACAATCCGGCGGGTCTTGCCATGGCAAAAAGAATGAATGCACAATTAGAAGGGCTTTCCAAGGCAAGCCAGAATGCCAGTGATGGTATTTCCATTATTGAAACTGCCGACGGTGCACTTTCTGAAATCCAGGAGATGGTACAGAGAATGAACGAGTTGTCCGTAAAGGCCAGTACGGGTACTCTGACCGATGCAGACAGGGAAATTGTGCAGGATGAAATAAAAGCATTGAGTGAGGAAATAGAAAGAATTGCAGATGCTACCGAGTTTAACAGCCAGAAACTGTTAAACGGTGAATTTGACAGGAAGGCCTATAGCAGTGTAGAGGCCGTAAAAATAAGCTATTGCTCCGATGCGGTTCCGGTAAAGGAATATTCTTTGACAGATGCGGCAGTGACCTATGATCCGGAGGGCAACATAAATTCCTTTACTGCAACCTTTGGAACAGGATTTCCTTCGGATATAGCGGTAGAAGAAATCAAAGATAATGTTGTAACCTTAAAGGCGGACCACGATTTTGAAATGAAGCTGGACTTAAGTGCCGTAGCAAAGGCACAGACCGCAGACATTGGGGTTATGACTATAGATGTGACCGATATCGGCCCTATGAGGCTGCAGATTGGTGCCAATGAGGGTCAGGTTCTGGAAGTGCGTATTCCGGAAATCAATCTGCTCAATATGGGTATTAAGGATTTAGATGTTTCCACAGAAGCGGGTGCGAAAGATGCTCTTTCCAGAATGGGAGGTGCTGTGGAGTACATTTCTTCCGTACGCAGCCGTCTGGGTGCATACCAGAACCGGTTAGAGTCCAGTGTAAACAATCTGGATATTACCAATGAAAACATGACTGCGGCATACTCCCGCATTATGGACGTGGATATGGCAGAAGAAATGACCAATTATACGACTTATCAGGTACTGGCACAGGCAGGTACTTCCATGCTGGCACAGGCAAACGAAAGACCTTCCCAGGTGCTTCAGTTATTACAGTAAAGGAGCCGGTTTGCTTTAAGCAGACGGCAGAATGTGAGGCAGTATGACAAGAGAGTGCAAACAGCAGTTTACCCTGCGTATTACACAGGCAAATAAAACAGAACTTATCGTAATCTTATATGAAATGGTTTTAAGCTATCTGGGAGATGCAGAGCATGCGTTGGAAGAAGAGAAAATTACAGAATTTCGAGATGCCCTGAGAAAAGTAAGAGGCTGCATCGGGGAACTTGTGGCATCCTTAAATCTGGATTATGAACCGGCACCGACCCTGCTTTCCCTGTATCTGTATTGCAACAGGGAGCTGACCAGAGCAGATATCAGAAAAGAAAAAGAGCCGATGGACCATATTAAAATGGTAATCGGTAAGCTTCTTACCGCATACCGGGAGCTTGCAAAACAGGACGATTCCGCACCTGTCATGCAGAACTCCCAGACAGTATATGCAGGATTGACTTACGGCAAAAA
The DNA here is from genome assembly GCA_051879895.1 of Lachnospiraceae bacterium. GTDB lineage: Bacteria > Bacillota > Clostridia > Lachnospirales > Lachnospiraceae > Acetatifactor. Next base: position 17,954 of record JBJEMX010000018.1, on the reverse strand, counting down.
CAGTTTATCCGAAAACATGGCTGATCAGGGTGCGAATAGGGGATTTAGGGCTTAGCTCCGGCACGGTCTGCTTTTCCTTTTCAGCAAGCTCGGTAAGATATTTATATCTTTTTAAAAGTGAATTTACCTCGTATATATAGCAGTCAATTAAGTCAAAATCAGTTGCATTATCAAAACCCGCGTATGCGATTTCCAAAGCGTAGCGGGTTTTTTCTATGTCCTCCTGCAAAGTAGAGCAATGAAAATCCTCCTCTACAGGTATATCCTGCATACGTTCCTCACGAAATAAAATTTTCATAGGCACTCCCTCCTATTTTGGTGTTCTGCTATTACAGTATAGCCAGATATTTCCTAAATATTCCGAAAATTACCGGTATTAGATATAAATGCAAATGCATAATGCAGATGCATAAAAAGTCTATGGCAGGCATAAATTGCAGTAAAAGTGAAATAGGTTTAAAAGAGGCCGGTATGGAAAGTCAGACAGGTATTCTGATTATTGTAGCCGTCTGTGCGTCGCTTTTGTTACTGGGTGCCATAAAAAAGCGGGCAGAATGGCTGATGAATTTTGTATTGCGGGGCGTAATGGGTACACTGGCAATTTATTTTATCAATATATGGATGACAAATGCCGGCATGATAAGCAGCGTGGGATTAAATCCAACGACGGTTTTGACAAGTGCAATCCTTGGATTTCCCGGGGTTTTTGCACTTTATGGGATTCACTTTTTTAAATCTATGTAAAAATTTCACAAAAATAACTTTTTTATAAAAAGCTACTGGACAAACAAAATGAATGTAGCTATAATCCATTTTACAACCTGTAACAATCTGTAGCAGGTCTTCAAAATCTTTTGGAACTCAGGTTCCGATACCGGGAGTATCTCCCATGGGATTCATTTTTAACACATACAAATACAGTATAAGGAGGGGATAACATTATTTGTCTTATCTTGCTTTTGGCAGTAGCCTGTTACTTTGACTACCGCAAAGCAAAAATACCAAACATGCTTATAGTTTCGGGTTTGGTTCTGGCAGTAATCAAGGTTGCAGGGGAGAATTTCTTTACAGGAATCCGGCAGCAGGGGAAAACGGAAAGTCTTTTAGTATTTATCGCGGAAGTGCAAAGGGACAGGTTTGTTGTGCCTGCGGCAGTTGACACAGTACAGGCACTTTTGGAGTTAACCTTACGCATAGGTATCATTATTGCTATTTTGTATCCGTTCTATATGCTCGGTGTACTGGGTGCCGGAGATGTAAAGCTCTGTTGCATGTGTACTGCATTTCTGGAGGGGGCGGACTGCCCGGGCGTGTTTTTTGTATCCCTCTTTCTGGCGGCCGTAGCAGGATTTGGGAAAATGCTCTTTTTAGGAAATATACGGGAAAGAATTTTCTATTTTCTGTCTTATGCAGCAGACGTGGCACGACTGGGAAGACCGAAACCCTATTGGACGGAAGAAAACAGCCATTTGAAGGCAGAAGCCTCTCTACGGCTGGCAGGACCGCTTCTTATGGGAGTCTTACTACAAATCTGTAGTAAGGTGTAAGAAAAAAGGAAGGAGAAATTTGTTGAAAGAGAAAATACTGGCATTATATGACAGTGAAAAAGATTATCTGGAAAATCTGGCAAGATTTTTAAAGGAAAAAGAGGAACTGCCTTTTTCGCTGCATACTTACACGGAGGCTGAAAAGCTGGTGGCTTCGGCCAAAAAGGAAAAGATAGAAGTCCTTCTGGTAGCTGAAACCGATTTTACTTATGAAATTGCAGAGCTGGAGACCGGAAAGACATTGCTTTTAAATGAAAGCGGAACTGTGAAGGATACCCGCATCAGAAATATTGATAAGTATCAGAAAGCAGAAAATATCTGGAGGGAGTTGATGGATAGTTATGCAGATATGCTTACCGGCGAAAAGCAGCAACTGACCGGAAAGGGAAGTGCAAAGATAATCGGTATGTATTCTCCTGTCCGAAGATGTCTGCAAACCTCTTTTGCACTGACACTGGGGCAGGTGCTGGCAGAGAAGAAAAAGACCTTGTATATCAGCTTTGAGCATTACGCGGGCTGGAACAGACTGTTAGATAAAAATGTAAGAGGTGATCTGGCAGCACTGTTATACTTTGCTGAAGAACAGGGAGAAAAATTTTTTTGCCGTATGCAGTCCATGACTTTAAAAATTGGACAACTATATTATATTCCGCCGGCCTATGCAGGACAAAATCTGATTTATGTAAAGGCACAGGACTGGCAGAGGCTGTTACAAAAAATAGCACAAACAGGTGGATATGATTATATTATTTTAGATTTGAGTGAAAGCATTCAGGGAACCTTCGAGCTTCTGCGGATGTGTGACCGTATCTATACGATTATCCGGGAGGATGAGCAGGCCAGAGCCAAGCTGACCCAGTATGAAGAGCTGCTGCGGGAATACGAATACGAGGATGTGTGGGAGAAGACCGAAAAGCAGTTACTCCCACAGTTTATCAGATTGCCGGAGCGGATGGAACAGTATACCGGCGGAGAGCTGGCAGGGCATATCCGCAAATTGATAAAAGAAGATTTAGAATCAGCATAGGGAAATGTACTGATTGCAAAAGTACTTGCAGCAGGAAGGAGAAAATATGGCATTACCAGAAACAACACCCCATCCGGTGAAAGAAAAAGACTGTCACCGGGAGGAAATAAAGAAAAAATTGAGAGAGCGTGTATTGCGGAAAATGGACCATTCCAGAGAGTTTTCGGATGAAGATGTAAAAGAGGTGATAGACAGCTTTATTTTGCAGGAGGAAGAAATGCGGTTATTGACAGTAACAGAAAGGCAGCAGATAAAGCAGGAAATTTTTTGTGCATTACGCCGTCTGGATGTTTTACAGAGTATTCTGGAGGACAGCAGTATAACGGAAATTATGATAAACGGACCCAAAACTCTGTTTGTAGAAAGAAACGGACGACTCTTTAGAACCGCAGAAAAATTTGAATCGGAAGAAAAATTGCTCCATGTAATACAAAAAATGGTAGGAAGCTGTAACCGGGCAGTGAATGAAGCTTCTCCCATTGTAGATGCCAGACTGCCTGACGGCAGCCGCGTAAATATAGTATTAAAGCCGGTCGCTATCAACGGTCCTATTGTAACCATCAGGCGGTTTCCCCAGAAGCCCATTACCATGGAACAGATGATACAGTTTAACAGTATCAGCAGGGAGGCTGCGGAAGAACTGGCAGTTCTTGTAAAGGCGGGTTACAACATTTTTATCAGCGGTGGGACAGGCTCCGGTAAAACAACATTCTTAAACGTCCTTTCGGGATTTATTCCTATGGGAGAAAGAATCATTACGATTGAAGACAGTGCAGAACTGCAGCTCCAGGAGGTACCCAATCTGGTGCGTATGGAAACCCGCAATGCCAACGTAGAGGGTTGTCACGCGGTTACTATCAGAGATTTGATTAAAGCATCCCTCCGTATGAGACCGGACAGAATTATTGTAGGTGAGGTAAGAGGAAGCGAGGCTGTGGATATGATGACAGCATTTAATACAGGACATGACGGTTCTATGTCTACGGGTCATGCCAACAGTGCAGCCGATATGCTGAACCGTCTGCAGACTATGATACTGATGGAACTGGAAATTCCTCTTCTGGCAGTGAAGCAGCAGATTGCCTCCGGTATTGATATTTTGGTGCACTTAGGGCGTATCCGGGACAAAAGCCGCAAGGTATTGGAGATTGTGGAGCTGGACGGTCTGGAAAAAGAAGAAATCCGGCTGCATACCCTTTACCGGTTTGAAGAAATAGGGGTAAACGGAGAAGGAAAGGTAGAAGGGAAGCTACAAAAAAAGGGGATGTTAAAGCATGCTTACAAGCTTAAAGCGGCGGGTTTCGCAGTACCGGAGTGAAAAGCAACGCTTTCTGGCTGCCCAAAGGAGGGGAATGCCGGTTTATGAAAGCTACTATTTTCACGGAAAGCAGCAATACCTTTATACAGGTATCTGTCTGATACTTGTCTTATTTCTGGCAATATTTTTCTATCGCAGTTTTTGGGCAGTGCTGCCCTTAAGTCCCATAGGATTAAAATGTTATCTGACGTTTGAAAAAGAAAAAGGTAAAAAAAGAAGGAGACGTCTGGAAACAGAGTTTAAGGATTGTATTCTGGCAGTAGCAGCCAATCTTCGGGCAGGATATGCCGTTGAAAATGCCTTCGTGGAATGTATTACGGATATGGAGGCATTGTATGGCGAAAATGGGCTGATGTGCAGAGAACTTTACCGGCTAAAAAAAGGACTTGGCAATAACCGGCCGTTAGAAGCTTTGTTACTGGATTTGGGAAAACGAAGCGGAAGTGCAAATCTGCGGGAATTCGGAGAAGTGTTTTCCATTTCGGTGCAGAGTGGCGGCAATCTGCCGGAAACTCTGCAGGAGACAGCGGATATGATTGGAGAAAAGATTTCCTTACAACAGGAAATAGAAGTGCTTATCAGCGGCAGGCTGTTTGAGCAGCGGATTATGAGTGTGATACCCTTCCTGTTAGTCTGTTATGTAGAGGCCGGAAATAAAGGATTTTTTGATGTACTTTATCATAATCCGGCAGGAATCTGCATCATGACAGGGTGTCTGATTGTTTATCTGGCCGCACAACTGCTTTCCGGGAAGATTTGCAGTACGGTCAGATAGTATTAGAACAGAGACGGAAAGGAGAAATCATGTTTTATTTAGCAGTGTTCATTATATATGTACTGCTGGCAGCCATATCGTGGGTTGTCCCTGTGGAAAATCCGGTAAGAACGGAAAAACCCCTGCCTTTTTGGGAAAAGGTACTTTTGAAAATGGCAGTGCTCTTGTGTCGTATTTTTTGCGGAAAAAAGAAAGGGATGGAACAAAAGTGGAAACTGTTTCTGGCGGTTTTTCTGATAGGTGATGTAATGGCACTTCTTTTGTGGATAAAAGGAAAAGAGGAGAGTAGAACCATATTTCTTATAGGTATGTTTGCCGCAGGCAGTATCTGGTTTCTTTATGATATAGATAGTCGGAAAAAGGAAGAGATGAGGCAAAAGCAGATGGCAGCGGAATATCCGGCCATTGTCAGCAAACTGACCCTGTATCTGGGAGCCGGCATGAACTTAAAAAAGGCTTTTGAAAAAACGGCCGGAGAAGGTAAAGAAACTGTCAATCCCATATATCGGGAAATGCAGCTTACCTGTGGAGAAATAGAAGATGGTATTCCGGAAGCAGAAAGCTATGTCCGCTTTGGAAAGAGAATCCGCATACAAAGGTATATCCGGCTGGGTACATTGCTGGCACAAAATTTAAAAAAAGGAAATGCAGTCTTGTTGGTGCAGTTAAAGCAGGAAGCTTTTTTGGCCATGAAGGAACAGAGTGCAGAGGTCAGAAAAGCAGGAGAAGAAATGGGCACAAAATTGTTGTTGCCGATGATGCTGTTAATGAGCATGACAATGGTATTGATTATGGTACCGGCATTTTTATCTTTTTAGAAACAGGTAAATCTTACAACAAAGCGTCCGTAAAAACGGACAGAAAGGAAGGAAAGTATGAAGCATTTGCAGAGTAAAAAGAGAAATCAGGAGAAGGGGGCATTGAAGGGCTGGAAACAGTTTTTAAAAGAAGAGGATGGTATGGGAACGGTAGAGGTTATATTGATTATTGTGGTTTTAGTAGGTCTGGTTATCATATTTAAAAATGAGATTACCGATATTATTGATTCCCTGTTCTCTAAAATCACTTCCCAGACGAGTAAGCTGTAAAAAGGAGGAATGGTAACCGGATGAGTAAGAGACAAGAGATGTCCGGAGAGGTAACCCCGGAAGCGTTATTGCAAATACTATCTGCCACAGGAGCCGAAGGATATCTGACAGTGTTTTTGTCTTTGATTTTATCGGTTATGATTTCTCTGTGTCTGGTGTTGATTCTGGGTGCAAGAGAAAACTTGCGGTGCATGCAGATAGAGTGTGTAACAGATATCTGTATGAACAATATTCTGGCAGAGTATCACAGAGAACTTTTAGAGCAGTATGATTTATTCTTTATTGATACTTCCTATGGTACGGCTCATGCTTCCTATGAGCAGACGGAGGCACATATGGAAGAATATCTGACCTATAATCTGGGCGGTGAAGATATTTTTCTGTCTTCCCTGTATCAAAATCCGACGAAGCTTCAAGTGGAGTCGGTACAAATTACAGAGGTGGCGTCTGCCTGTGATGGGGAAGGTGCGGTATTACGGCGTCAGGCTGTAGATATCATGTATCAACGGATGGGAATTGCTTATTTGCAGCAGATAGCAGACTGGTTGAAAACAGTAGAGGAGTATGAACTGGACACCAGAGATGTACTGGCAGAAAGACAGGAGGCTGTAGCAGAACTGGAAGCATGGGACGGAACCTCTATCCTGGTGGATGGTAAAGAATTGGCTGCCGATATCACAGTTCCCGGTGAAAACGTGGTTTCTTTTTGGGAAGCCGGAATATTGAATTTTTTAATAGCGGATACGGCTTCTCTTTCTCCCAGAAGCATTAATCCGGATTTGTATGTCAGTCACCGTCAGCGGCTGCAGGGAACCGGAATGCAGCCGGGAATTACCTTTGCTGACAATTTCTGGGACCAGCTGCTTTTTCAGGAATATATTTTGCAATATACGGGCAGATACGGGGAAGAAAAAGAAAACAGTTATTTAAAGTATCAGACGGAATACATACTGGCAGGGAAATCTTCGGATGTAGAAAATCTGCAGGATATTGCATACAGGCTCCTGGCAATCCGGGCTGCGGCAAATATTGTTTATCTGATAACAGACGCAGAAAAAATGCAGATAGCGGAGGGAGTTGCAATGGCATTGGCGACATTGATTACGTTACCGGAGCTTGCACCGTTATTTCAGACAGTGCTGGTGCTGACATGGGCAATGCTTGAAAGTATGTATGATGTTGCACTGCTTTTTAGCGGATCTAAGGTGCCGCTTTTAAAGACAGCGGCGGAATGGCATTACGGTCTGGAAAATATGCTGGATTTTGACGGCAGTCTCACAATTCAAAGGGAGGATAGGGGCTTATCATATCAGGACTATCTTCGCATTCTTCTGTGCCTGCAGGATAAAGAAACCACTACCTTACGTTTTATGGATATTGTGGAGATGGACATCCGTCAGACCCCCGGAAACCGGTATTTTAGAATGGATGCCTGTATAGACGGGCTGCGGGCGGATATTTCATTTATAAGCAAAGATAAAAAAAGCTACTCCATCAGCAGAAGTTACGGATATTAAATTTATTACGGAAAGAAAGCGGGGATGTCCCCTCTATGGGCGAAACTAATCAACTAAATCAAAACAGCATAACACAACCTTCTCTCAAAAAGTTATTCATGCGGAAACTCTCCCCTAAGGGTTTTCGTAACTCCTCCGTCTATTGTAATAAGATATTCAAAAAGCAAAGCAACCTATTAAAACCCATAGAAGGGATATCCGCACTTTCTTTCCGGACAAAACCCGGTAAAGCTTTTGAGGGCAGTATGACTGTGGAAGCAGCAATTGCGTTACCGTTCTTTTTGTTTTTCCTTTTAAATCTATTGTGGATAATTGAAATTTATAATTTGCAGGGAACGCTGCAAATGGCTTTACGGGAATGTGGCAGAGAGATGGCGGTTTATGCTTATGCCTATGACCGTATTGTGCAGGAAGAGGACGATGAAGGATTAGAAGCATTGGCAGAAAATGTGGCATTTTCTTACTTGTATGTGAAGGGACAGGTAGAAAATTTGGCCGGTATAGAGTACCTGGACAAGGCACCGATTGCAGGGGGAAGGGAAGGATTAATTTATGCTGATTCCTCTATTTTGCAGCAGGGGGATATTATTGATTTGGTAGTGAGCTATCGTGCTGCTCCTTTCATTGATATTATTGGATTTAAACCGGGGTGGTTTCATGCCCGTTATTACGGCAGGGCGTGGACCGGTTATGATGTGGCTGGAAATGATGGAGCAGAGGAAGTGTATGTTTATGTGGCAGAAAATGCAAGTGTTTATCACTTGAACAGGGACTGTACTCACATCAGTCTGACTATAAGAAACTGTCATATACGGGAAATAGAAAGCTTACGAAATGAAAGCGGTGAGAGATATAGGCCGTGTGAGAGATGCATTGAGGGAGGAGAAAGCATTGTCTGCATTACTGTTACCGGTAACAGATATCATTCTTCCGGGCAATGCAGCGGGTTAAGAAGGACTGTTCAAGTGGTACCGCTTTCGCAGGCAGAGCTGCATTACAGAGCGTGTTCCAGGTGTGGGAGGTAAAATGTTTGAAATTATAGGTGTGTTTTTGGTGTTAGCTGTCAGTTGTTTTTATGATATTCGTCAGAAGAAGATTCCTATGTGGATATTGGGTATCGGCGGAATATGGGCAGTAATCAACTGTATATTTCTGGTTGTGGCGGAAGGAGTCCTGATAATGTTACAGACAGTTTTCTGGGGACTGTTGCCGGGAGCGGGATTATTGGTTTTGGGATTTCTGACAGAGAAAAAAGTAGGATATGGGGACGGACTTCTGCTGATTATCATGGGGATTTTAGAGGGTGGTAAGGTGGTATTTCTTACCTTTTGTATAGGGTTGTTTCTGCAATCTCTTGGTGCTGTTTTACTGGTGATTATGAAAAAGGCAGATAAACAGACCAAGATTCCGTTTGTGCCTTTCCTGTTGGCGGCGAGAACAGGTATTTTGTTTTTCTGAAGGAGAATATTATTTTAAAGGAAGGTATCATGAAAAAGAAAAACGACAAAAAGAATATCGGAAAAAAAGAACCTTCTGTAGAAAGAAATCCGGGAGGATATTTGACGGTAGAAGCTTCCCTGATTATGCCAATAGTATTTTATGTATGCATATTCATTATATATAGCGGCTTCTTCTTATATGACAGATGTGTCATGAAGCAGGATGCATACAGAGCGGTACTGAAAGCCAGTAGTATTTACCGGCAGGACAGTCAGGAGGTATACAACACGGCATGGGATATGTTAAAAGGTTTGACTGAGCAGAAATATGTTGCGGCAGATTGTCAATATGAAGTATCAGTGCAGAGAAAAGTAAAGGTAACTGTTACCGGGCGGATTCAAATGCCGTTTAGAGGACTTGAAGAAATGACAGGCATGTCATTATGGAATATAAAAGAGACAGCAGAAAGTAAATGCCTCAACCCGGTTCTATGGATTCGTATGTGCAGGCAGATAATAGCAGCAGCCCGGGAAGAGTAGAAAAGTAGAGAAGAAAGAGTAGAAAAGGAAAGGTACAAAAGGAAAAGTACAAAAGGAAAGGAGCTTGAAAATGAATGCAGAATACATATACAGTTTTAATCGCAATTATCTCAAGTGGAAGGTATCGGTAAAGGAAGGACATAAAATGCGGTACCAGTATCAGATTCTTACTTCCAGAAAGTTAGACGGGCTATTGTCTGCAGATATGTATGCTACGGACGGAGAATATGCATTATATTATGAGATATCGAATATGCAAAGTCTGGAAAAATGGTTTACAAAAGAAAAAATCGATAAGAAATGGATGGAACGTATTGCAGAAGGATTAAAGACTGCACTCTGGTCATTAGAACAGTATTTATTGGACGGCAGGAATCTGCTGACAGAACCGGCACATATCTTTGTGAATATGGAATCAGAAAAAATATATTTTGTATATTTTCCTTATTATATAGAAGAAAAACAACAAGATATGGAAAAGTTTTTAACCTTTTTAATAGAAAATACAGATGAAACAGAAAAGGATATAATAGAAACGGTTTATGACATTTATGCAAAGTGGGAAAGCAGAAAGGAGCAGTTTAACTGGGAAACCTTTCTTACCCTGTGGGAAAAGCATACAGAATGTGAGGAAGAAAAAGAAAGCCTTGAAGTCGTTCATGAGGGATTGGAAACAGGTATATTTTCTTCGGGGAATGAAAACCGGGAGAGTAGAGGCCGTGAGAATCAGAACCGGGGGAATCATAACCGTGAGAATCAGAACCGGGGGAATCAGAACCGAGAAAATCAGAACCGGGGGAATCAGAACCGGCAGAATCAAAACCGGGAGAATCAAAACCGAGAGAATAAAAGCCGGGAAGGAGAAAAGCCTGAAAAACAAAAGGAGCTTCCCGGTAAAAGGGAAATTGCAGATTTTCTTTTTGGACGGCACAAAGCCGTAAACAGAAATCCGTATCGGGAATGTGTTGCCATGGAGAATTGGGAATATGAGGCGGGGGAAGAAAAGCAAGAAGAAAAATTAGAAGAAAGACAGGAAGAGAAGCAGGAAGAAAGAAAATTGTACGGTAACGGTAAACAGAACCGGCGGGTGCTGCGGTTGGATACCCTGCCGGCAGTGGTGGGAAAAAAGGAAGATGTAGCAGATATTGTATTGCAGGATGCTTCCATTGGAATCATGCATGCCCGGTTTACAGAAGAAAACGGACAGGTGTACTTAGAGGATCTGAATACAGAGCAGGGAACCTACAAAAACAGTGTACGTCTGAAACCCTATGAAAAGGTGGAAATTTTGCGGGAGGATGAAATCAAACTGGGAAAACTGGAATTCACCTATCGTTGACACTTTAAAAGACAAATGATAATCTTTTAATAAAGAAATCTTGATAATACATGGTGGAAATCGGAGGTATGACGGATATGCAGTTGGGCAGATATTTGAAGAAAATGCAGACAATGCCGTACATCAGTATTATTTTAGTTGCATGGAATGTAATTCTATTTCTGATATGTACATTTACCGGTGAATTGTTATATAATGAAGGGGGCTTGAGTCCGGCACTTTGTTTTGATGACAGAGAATATTACAGACTGGTTACTGCGATGTTTTTGCATGCTGATATACAGCATCTGCTCAATAATATGGTATTACTGGGTGGTCTGGGAGCAATGTTAGAGCCGGAAACAGGACATACAGGTTTTTGTATTCTGTATTTTTTATCCGGTCTGGGAGGACAGGCGGTCTCCCTGGTTTACAAGATGCTTACCGGAGAATGGTATGTGGTTTCTATCGGAGCCAGTGGAGCAGTCTTTGGTCTGGTCGGTGTACTGTTGGCGATGTCCCTGTGCTGGTCACGCAGAATGCCCCATGTGACGTGGCAGAGAATATTGATTGTGGTAGCATATTCGATTTACAGCGGAGTACAGGCAGCAGGCATTGACAATGCAGCCCACATAGGCGGATTCCTTACAGGAGCGGTGTCGGGATTTTTAATGTGTTTTTGGCACAAACAAATATTGAATAGATGTCTGCCAAAGCGGACAGAAAGGTATAAGGATGAATATTAATATTTATTATGGCGGCAGAGGCTTAATGGATGATCCTACCTTATTTGTTATCAATAAAATGCAGGAGGTTCTGGACGAGCTGCATGTCAAGGTAGAGAGATATGATTTGCATGAACTGAAAAACAATATTACCACGCTGCCGCAGACGTTGAAAAATGCGGATGGTATTATTCTGGCTACAACGGTAGAATGGTATGGTATTGGCGGTTATATGCAGCAGTTTCTGGATGCCTGCTGGTTGTATGGCGATAAAGAAAAGATTGAAAAAATATATATGTGTCCTGTTGTAATGGCAACTACATATGGTGAGCGGGAAGGTAAGCTGAATCTGGCAACCGCATGGGAAATTCTCGGAGGACGGCCTTGCAGTGGTATCTGTGGTTATATTGTAGATACGGCACAGCTGGAAATGAATAAAGATTATATCAATATCATTGAGAAAAAAGCAGAAAATCTGTACAGAACCATTAATCAGAAGCTTGCGAATCTGCCGGCCAGCAATCAGGTAGTAAAAAGAGAGGTCTCTGTTACCAAAAATATAGACCTGACGCCGCAGGAGTCCAGGCAGCTTTCCCAATATGCTTCTGATGACAGCTATGTACAAAGACAGAAAGAGGACATACAGGAGCTTACCAGTATGTTTAAGGATATGATGGGAACACCGGAGGAAGAGGATGAAGAATATCTGACGCAGTTAAAAAATGCGTTTAAGCCGCAACCGGGATTTAAAGCTGATTACAGAATTTATATAGGAAGTAAAAAGGAACCGTTGCAGATTCAAGTCAATGCGGCACAGGTCGATTGTGCCTATGGAGAAAACGGTCCGGTGGATGTAGAAATCCGTATGGAAAAGAGTGTATTTCAAGATATTACCTGTGGACGTAAATCCTTTCAGAGAGCCTTCATGTCGGGTGAGATGAAGATGAAGGGTGATTTTAAGATTCTTAGAACATTAGATCAAATATTTGTATTTGAAGAAAAATAAAATTGTGGAAAGAGGTCAGACCATGAAAAAAGCAGATTGTATATTTTGTAAGATAGCAAACGGAGAAATTCCTTCTAAGACATTGCATGAAGATGAGAACTTTCGTGTTATTCTGGATTTAGGGCCGGCAACGAAGGGACATGCATTGATTCTGCCCAAGGAGCACTATGATAATTTGTATGAATTACCGGAGAATACCGCAGCAGAAGCTATGAAGCTGGCGAAGAAGATGGCAGCACTTATGACGGAAAAACTGCAGGCAGATGGTTTTAATCTGGTGCAAAACAATGGAGAAACCGCCGGTCAGACAGTCATGCATTTTCACATGCATTTAATTCCCAGATATAAGGAAGACGGACAGCATATTTCCTGGAATCCGGGAACCGTTACACAGGAAGAACTGGAAGAAATCAGAAAACAGATTACAGAATAAGCGGTGTACAATATGAGAGAGTTAAATGTCGGTGAAGTTACAAAACAGATTAAAGAAATGTGCATTGAAGCAAACCATTTTCTTTCCAAAGATATGGATGCGGCAATGAAGCAGGCACTTTCTACGGAAAAAGCACCTTTGGGGTGTCAGATTTTATCACAGTTGCAGGAGAACCTGCAAATTGCGGGAGAAGATATGATACCGATTTGCCAGGATACAGGTATGGCAGTTATTTTTATGGAAATCGGTCAGGAGATTCATTTTACGGGAGGCAGTCTGGAAGAGGCTGTCAACGAGGGCGTTCGTCAGGGATATACAGAAGGCTTTTTGAGAAAGTCAGTAGTCAAAGACCCTTTGATTAGAGAAAATACCAAGGACAATACACCGGCGGTTATTCATTATGAAATGGTAACCGGAGATAAGGTGACCATAACCGTTGCACCTAAGGGTTTTGGAAGCGAAAATATGAGCCGGGTGTTTATGTTAAAGCCTGCTGACGGTATAGAAGGCGTCAAAAATGCTGTGTTGACGGCAGTAAAAGATGCAGGTCCCAATGCCTGTCCTCCTATGGTGGTAGGAGTAGGTATCGGAGGTACCTTTGAAAAATGTGCATTGTTAGCAAAAAAGGCACTGACCAGGCCGGTAGACAGCCATTCGGAAATTCCTTATGTAAGAGAAATGGAAGAAGAACTGCTACAGAAAATTAACGGTCTGGGTATCGGACCGGGAGGCTTGGGCGGTACAACGACGGCTTTGGCAGTAAATATCAATACATATCCCACCCACATTGCCGGGCTGCCGGTTGCTGTAAATATCTGTTGTCATGTCAACAGACATGTCGTGCGGACATTATGATTAAAAAAAGAAACTACCGGGAGTAGAAGGTAAAGAACGATGGAGAAACATATTCACACTCCTTTGACAGAGGAGATTACAAAAGATTTAAAGGCCGGAGATTATGTTTATATAACCGGAACTATATATACGGCACGGGATGCGGCACATAAACGTATGCAGGAGGCACTGGATGCCAAAGAGGAGCTTCCTATTGATATGAAGGACACCATTATTTACTATATGGGGCCTTCTCCCGCCAGAGAAGGCAGACCCATTGGATCGGCGGGACCCACTACATCCAGCCGGATGGATAAGTATGCCCCCGGTTTATTGGATCTGGGATTAAAAGGCATGATAGGAAAAGGAAAACGTTCTGCAGAAGTATTGGATGCCGTTGTCAGAAATCATGCAGTATATTTTGCCGCAGTAGGTGGTGCCGGAGCACTTTTATCAAAGGCAATCAAAGCATCCGAAGTAGTTGCATATGATGATTTGGGAACGGAAGCTATCCGCAAACTGGAGGTTGAGAACTTCCCTGTGATTGTAGTGGCTGACTGTGAAGGAAATAATCTTTATGAGACTGCAGTAAAAGAATATGCGTCCTGCTAGCTTTGTTTAGTTCAAACTAAAGAGATGTTGTGGTTTTGCCGATACATCCTAGGAGAAGGTGGTGAAACTATGATATCGAGTACTATTCGAAATGCAGTAAAGTTACAGGTGCTGGATAATCAATGGCAGCAGAAGAAAAGCAATTTCAGTGAAAAGAAACCGCTTAGCGAAATGACCGACGAGGAAAGAATGCTTGCAAATTTCAAAGAACAGGCAGAACAGGAACGCGAAAGCACCAAATATGCGGACATATATAATAAATTGAAATCCGGAGGCAAACTGACTTCGGAAGAAATTGCATATTTGGAAGAGCATGATCCTGAGGCTTTACAGAGATATAAAGCGGATCAGGCAGAAAAAGCTGCATACGAAAGAGCCCTCAAAAACTGTAAAACCAAGGATGAAGTGGAACGTGTAAAGATGAACAAGCTGAGTGGCTTTGCGGCACAGGCGAAAAAAATTACAACAGATCCGTATATTCCATTGGATAAAAAAGTAGAATTAATGAATCAGCTTAATAATAAATTGTGCCTGATAAGTGAAGCACATTTGAAATTTCAAGAGTCACAGGCATATAGGGATATGCCCACCGAAAGTGAACTTCAGGAAGAAAGAATAGTGGAGACAACTGAAGAGATAGCGGTAGAAACAATAGAAGAGGTAACAAAGGAGCCAATAGAAGAGGGAACAGAAGATACAAAAATAGATCAGATAAATGTGACACCGAAAGAAGAAACCGAGAGGCAGGACTCCTTTGAAAAAGTAAGTAATGATATTAGGGATTTTGTGATATCTGAGAGTGCACGGCATTATAGTATAAATGTCAGTGTTTAGTACTTATGTAGTAGACGGTATACCACAAGTGTAAAAAACCATTGACAAATATAGTTTTCATATGTATAATAACTTTTGCGTTGTTAATTTAACGCAAATAAAACTTGACAGAGGCAATTCGGATTGTGGAGAAATACTCAAGAGGCCGAAGAGGCGCCCCTGCTAAGGGTGTAGGTCGGGCAACCGGCGCGAGGGTTCAAATCCCTCTTTCTCCGTTTAGCTGCCAATGGCAAGTAGAGTGAGAAATGCTTGAAACCCAAGCATTTCTTTTTTTTTATAAAAATTACATTTCTTACATGAGGAGGAAAACAAAATGAACTGTCCGAGATGTGGATCAGAACTCACGCCGGGGGCAAAATTTTGTGGAAAATGCGGATTTCAGATGAATCAGGCACCACAGATGAATCAGGCACCACAGATGAATCAGGCACCACAGATGAACCAGACACCGCAGATGTATCAGACACCACAGGTGAACCAGACACCGCAGATGTATCAGACACCACAGGTGAATCAGGCACCGCAGATGTATCAGACACCGCAGGTGAACCAGGCACCGCAACAGAAAAAGAGTGGTACTACTGCACTGATTATTATTTTGAGCTGTGTTGCAGCTCTGATTTTAGTAATAGTGATTGTGGCATTAGTTTGGATATACAGTGATAACGGTAGCAGTGACAGATCTGTAAACAGTGGACATGCAAGCAGGGATGATGATGAGACTGAGGAGACGAAGGAAACGGTAGAAGAACAAACGCAGGAAAGTGTGGAAACCGTACCCGAAGTCATACCGACAGAGGAGAATGTCGAGCATACCATTATGATATATATGGTTGGCAGTGATCTGGAATCCAGGATGGGTTTTGCAACCAACGATATCATAGAAATGGCGGAAGCGGATTATGGAGAAAATACCCGTATTGTATTACAGACAGGCGGTTGTTCTTATTGGCAAAATGACCTGATGACTGATGGAGAGGTAGAGCGTTGGGAACTCTGTGACGATGAACTGGTGCTACTCGAATCACTTGGCAGAGTCAGCATGTTGCGTACAGATACATTAGCGGACTTTATAACTTATGCTGCTGATGCCTACCCGGCAGAAAAATATACACTTGTTATGTGGGACCATGGCGGAGGTGTTCCCATCGGTTTTGGTGTCGATGAAATGTTCCCTTATGATACATTGTATGATTATCAAATAGGGGAAGCACTGGCACAGGCAGATGTATATTTTGAATGCGTTGCATTTGATGCTTGTAACATGTGTACCTTGGAAGTGGCGATGGCACTAAAAGACCACGCAAAATATATGGTTGCCGCCGAAAGCACTATGGTGGGCTACGGAATGGATTATACCAGCTGGCTGAATTGCTTTGGAGAGGATGATGTTGAACTTTCTGAAAGCTATGAAGTAATGGCAGTATCCTACATGGATATGGTTGAAGAAATAGAACAAGTCAGTTCTATTTCTGTGATTGATTTAAGAAAAGTAGAAGCAGTATATGATGCTTATGTTGCATACATGTCTGCGGTGTATTCGGATATTCTGAGCGGTGGATATGTAGATTATGCACTTGCACGAGAAAATTGTGGTTTGTATAAAAATACGGAGTCGATAGATATTATTACGCTGGCAAATATGTATTCCATCAGTGAGAGTTCAGACTTAATGAATGCAACCGTAAATGCTGTTTGTTACACAAACAGTGATTATGCATATGGACATGGACTCGCAGTGTATAATCCGGATGGTTATTTAAATTATTATGAATATGCAAGAGAAAATATGGTAGCCCTGGGATATGATGCAGAGCTTTTGGACTGTTATGATGCGTATGTCAGTATAGGACTTGCGTATAATGGAACCGACTATGTGGAGGCGTATGCCGGCACTTGGTATGATGAAGAAATTGCAACTGCATATACAGGAACAAGTTATGAACCGCAAGAGTATACTCTTGAATTGACTCAGATGGATGGTTATCAGGTGATACCGATCAATACGGACGCTTGGGATATTATCTCAGATGTTTCAGTGTTGGTTATGGCAACGCCTGATGAGGAAACATTATATGTACTGGGAGAGGATAATGTATATTCAACGGATGCTTATGGCAATATAATAGTAGAAAAACCGCACGGATGGACATTTGTAAACGATAGTGTAGCATGTTACATTGCTGCAGACCATTGGGAGGATGCCTCCACCGGAGAATGGACGCAGTTAGGCGGTATCTGTGCATTGTGCAACGGAGAACCGATATTGATGATGGTTTACTATGATAATGAGCATCCCCAGGGAGTTATATTGGGATACTTCTTATATGATTTCTGGACAGGAGACGGCGATGTCGAATTCATGCCGTTTGCAGAGGATGATGTAATAGAGATAGTAATACCATGCTACAATGTGTATACAGAAGAGTGTTATTATGAGAATCTGTCCGGCAATACATATTACCCATCAGAACTAGTACTGGATTTTAGTGGTATTGATTTTGGCAGTCTCGATGTTGCTGTAGAGTATGAAATACAAGATATATATGAAAATACCTATACCACAGGGACAATCGAATTTTAAGAGACCAATAACGCTTTCTGTAGTTAGTTTTTTAGAAGGGTTTATGCTGTAAATAAATATCGACCTTGTGTCCGCGGATGCAAGGTCGATATTTTGTAGTAAATCGATGCATTTAATTATTGACAAAAGCATAAACTTGATATATTATAAAATTCCACCGCAAAAATGCAGAAATGCGTTGGTGAGATAAATTTAAAAAAATATAAAAAAGTTGTTGACAATGAAAAAAACTCATGCTATTATGAATGAGTTGCGGCTCGAAAGAGCAAAACAACAACACAGGTTACGAAATAATCGGAACCTAAGTACCTTGACAAATAAACAGCAATGCAACCCTGAAAATTCTTAAAGAGAAAA
>JBJEMX010000017.1:0-14402 GCA_051879895.1 Lachnospiraceae bacterium | reverse complement strand
CAAGAGTAAATTCTGCTCCCCCTTAATGGAGTGGAATTTAAAATTTCATTTTTCGTATGATGCGTATTGCGATTGAGGTTCTTTACCCGTGGTTTGATTCGTGTTATAATGTATAAATGTATGCAGGATTAGGAAAGAGAGGAGACTGTCGTGCAGAAAATATTCAGACTGCAAAACAAAATAGCAGGTGTGCTTGTCTGTATCTTTCTGATATCGGCAGTCTTTAGCGGGTGCGGGCAGAAAGAGGAACCCGTAGCCGTCATAAACAGGGAACCCATAGAAAGTCTTGTTAGTATGGAAGAGGCCCCGGTGCTGGAATATGAGGTGCCGGTATTCCTGCCGGGAGTATTGGTGGACAGAATCGGCTATGAAGCAGCGGGAGATAAACTTATCATAGTAAGGGGAAACCACCTGCCGAAAGAATTCTCTGTCATAGATGCATTAACCGGTACAACTGTATTTACAGGTGAATTGGAAGAACAGATGTATGACGGGGAAAATGGGGAATATAATAGTTATGGGGACTTTTCATCCTTTACTACAGAGGGAACCTATTACATTGTATGTGATGTGGTTGGACAGTCCTATTCTTTTGTCATAGAAGAGGCATTTTATGAAAATCGAATGGCAGAGGCCTTGACAGAGCTTGCTGCCGTGGGAAAGAATCTGGAGAGCGGGGAGATTTTAAAAGTCTGTGAAGGCGTCTCGGTATTGCTTTTGTCCTATGAACTGTTTGGAGATGTCTATGATAATGCGGCAGCAGGCGGAACCCAACCACAGCTCATCAGTCTGATAAAGGAATACATAATCTGGCTGCTGGCACAGCAGGACAGCCAGACCGGTGCAGTCGTCCAAAACGGACAGATAGATAAAGAACTGACCGCGTGGTTTTCGGCTGTATTGGCAAAGTTCAGCTATACCTATCAGAAATTCGACAGTACATATGCAACGGTATGTCTGCAGGCTGCCGACAGGGCGTGGGACTGTCTGCAAAAGCAAGAGGATGTCCCGGCGGAGACTATGTTCTATGCAGCAGCAGAGCTTTACAGGGCGACAGGGCAATATGCATATCACAGAGAAGTAAAAAATCTGGGCAGCGGTGTGACATTGGAAACGGATTGTAAGGCTCAGGTGTTGGGAGCATTGACATATGCTCTTACCAAGCGTAAGGTGGATGTAGAAATTTGCTCGGATATGCTGCAGGCACTTTTTACGGAAGCAGAGGAAATTGCAGTCAGGGCAAATGAAAATGTTTATATGACCGGAAGCACATTGCAGGAAGGGGAAGAAAAGATTCTATGGGATATGATATTGGTATCTGCCATTGATTATGTCATTACCAATAATGAGTACGCAACCATGATTGAAGAACATTTGCATTATCTGGCAGGAGAAAATGAAACAGCAGAATGTCTGGTAACCTGGTCTGAAAATGGTACCGGAGACAGAGCAGAAGAAAACAGTGTTGTACGATTAGCCGGATATGTTATGATGCTAAGTGAAATATTAAGCCACAGGCAGGAGAACTAAGTTTGGAAGTAAACTTCCGAATGTTGAAGGATTGTCTGCTAAAGCGGACAGGGAGGTATAAAGATGAATATCGTAGTACTTGCAGGAGGAATCAGTACGGAGAGGGATGTATCCTTAAGCTCCGGAAAAATGATTTACCGTGCGGTTAAAAAGAACGGACACAAGGCGATTTTGCTGGATGTATTTTTAGGATATGACGGTACGGATATTGATTCGGTTTTTGAAAAGACAGAGGATTGGGAAGCCTTGATTCCCGGCGTGAAGGAACAGGGCATTCAGGAGACCAACCCTGATTTGGAACAGATAAAAGCATTGCGTCCCGACTGGGAAAAAAATTTCTTTGGCCCCAATGTGATTGCTATCTGCCAGAAGGCAGATGTGGTATTCATGGCACTGCATGGCGAGAATGGTGAAAATGGCAAGATACAGGCATGCTTTGACTTAATGGGGATTACCTATACCGGAACGGACTATGTAAGCTCAGCCATTTGCATGGATAAAGGACTTACGAAGGATATCCTGATGCGGTACGGGATACCGACACCCCGGGGAACCCGTTTAAAGAGAGGGGAAGCCGATTCAAACCAAGTTCCGTTTCCCTGTATTGTGAAGGCAAGCTGCGGCGGCTCCAGCGTAGGAGTAAGTATTGCACGAAATGCTGCAGAATACGAGGAAGCAAAAAAAGTAGCCTTCACCTATGATAAAGAAGCCATTATTGAGCAGTATATTGAGGGCAGGGAATTTTCTGTAGGTGTGTTGGACGGTAAGGCACTTCCTATTATTGAGATTGCTCCTTTGGTTGGATTTTATGATTATAAGAATAAGTATCAGGCAGGCAGTACGATAGAAACCTGTCCGGCCAGCCTTTCCCCTGAAAAGACTGCGGAAATGCAGCACTACGCAGAAGAGGCTTTCCGGGTGCTCAGACTCAAAAACTATGCCCGTATGGACTTTATGATGAGTAAAAGCGAAGAGATTTATTGTCTGGAGGCAAATACGCTGCCCGGTATGACACCCATATCGCTCCTTCCGCAGGAGGCAGCGGCAATCGGATTAAGCTATGAGGAACTTTGCGAGAAGCTGATTGAGATATCTGTCAGAGAGCATAGAAAATAAAGGGCTTTCACTAATGCCGGCGGATAAGAAACTATAAGAGTCAGGAAAGAAGAAATCATAAATGCAGAATATTACAATGCAGAACATGACATTACATAATATTGCAAATGCCTGTAACGGTAATTTATACTGTAATACAGCCAGCAGGAATACGGAAATTACCTGTGCAGTCATCGATTCCAGAAAAATTGAGCAGGGTGGACTCTTTTTTGCCACAAAAGGAGAAAAAACAGACGGTCATCGTTTTATCGGCCAGGTTTTTGAAAAAGGTGCACTTTGTGTTGTAACAGAGAAAACGCCTGAACAGGTCTATACAGAGTGCAATATACCAGTGGAGAGCTGGGGAGCCTACATTTTAGTAGAGGATACCTTTACTGCTTTAAAGCAGATTGCGGCATTCTACAGAGCTCAGTTGAAGCTCCCGGTAGTAGGCATTACCGGAAGTGTGGGGAAGACCAGTACCAAGGAATTTATTGCAGGTGTATTGTCTGTCCGTTACAATGTTTTGAAGACGGAGGGCAATTTCAACAATGAAATCGGTCTGCCCCTGACGTTGCTGCGGATTCGCAGGGAACATGAGGCGGCAGTTGTGGAAATGGGTATCAGTGATTTTGGAGAAATGAGCAGACTGGGTGCCATGGCACGTCCCAATATCTGCGTCATTACCAATATCGGACAGTGCCATTTGGAAAATCTTCATGACAGGGCGGGCATTTTCAAGGCAAAAACAGAAATCTTTGATTATATGTCTGAAAACGGAGAGGTCTGCCTGAATGGCGAGGATGATATGCTTGCAGGTGTCGGTGAAGTGAACGGCAGGGCAGTACATCACTTCGGGCTTTCCGAAGGTGCAGGGTTTCAGGTATATGCAACAGATGTAGAGAATCTGGGGCTGTTAGGAAGCCGTGCCGTCATGCATATGGTCGAGCCGGAAGTCACCTGCCCCATAGAGATTCCCCTGCCGGGACAGCACATGGTAATCAATGCCATGGCAGCGGCAATGGTTGGTAAATTATTGGGACTTACCGTAGAGCAGATAAAAGAGGGGATAGGGAATGTAAAGCCTGTAGGAGGCAGAAGTAATATACTCAAGCTTTCTGATAAAATTGTGATTGATGACTGCTACAATGCAAATCCTGTTTCCATGAAGGCAGCACTGGAGCTTTTAAAGACGGCAACTGGTCGTAAAGTAGCCATTATGGGAGATATGTTTGAACTGGGAGAAAACTCCGATGCCATGCATGCAGACGTAGGTACTTATGCTGTAGAGCAGGGGATAGAAGTGGTATGCTGTGTAGGTGAAAATTCCCGGCATATGTATGAAGCAGCAGTAGCGGCAAATACGAAAAATGAAGTGTTAAAACCGTCAACGGTCTACTATTTTGCCACCCGGGAAGACCTGCTGGCAGAATTGCCCGGGCTGCTACAGCCCAAGGACACTATCTTGGTCAAGGCCTCCCACGGTATGGGGTTTGATAAAGTGGTGGAGACATTTTTTTAGCTTTCACAGGCATCCTTTACCGGTCATTGCTTTCCGGAAAATAGGATGCCTTGTTTTTATGGTAGGTTTCCTCAATAATACCCTGTACTTTAGCACCGATGGCCCGTTTTTCCTCTTTGGAAAGCTCATTTATGTATACCGGCTTACCGTATTCAATAACCACGGTTGCTTTCTTGATTTTGGGAAAGTGGTCTTCCAGGACAGCCGCAGAATTTACGATAGTCATGGGGATTATGGGAGCACCGGCTTTCTCCGCAATCTTGAAGCTGCCTTCGTGAAAGGGCAGAAATGTATCCGCGGTTTTGTTGCGGGTTCCTTCCGGAAAAATGCAGATGGAAATGCCGGATTTTATTTTTTCAATAGCCGCAAGAATGGTCTTCATACCTTCCTTGATATTGTCACGATCCAAGAAGAGGCAGTGCAGATAACGCATCCAGGTAGCTAAAAGCGGAACCTTTCGCATTTCTTTCTTTGCAACATACCCTGTGATGCGTGGCACCCGCGGATAGGTCAGAATGATATCAAAAAAGCTTCTGTGGTTTCCTACGTAGAGGACAGCGGTATCTTTAGGAACATTTTCTTCCCCCAGAGCAATTACATTTGTACCGGAAAGGAATATAATACCCCTGAATGCCCAGTTTACAATTGCCAGAGAACTGCGGTTTTTGATATCCATATTGAACTTGCCGATAATCCATTCCACTATCATAATAGGAATAGATAAGATAAGAAATATTATTACAAAAGTAAGAACAAGTATAAGCCGTATCATAAAAATCTCCTTACTGAAACTAAACTACTCTCATTATACTAAAGCCGTTTTAGGAAAGCAAGTAAAGAAAAATCTGCCGCAGGACAAGAAAAATCTGCCGCAGGACAAGAAAAATCCGCCGCAGGACAAAAGCCCGCAGGCGGATAAAAGATTTTGACTTATTCAAATGTTACGGTTTTATCCAGAAGCTCCGTTTTTACTACAAGATAAGGATAGGAGGGAGCGGTACCGGTATCTTCTCCTGCAGAAGGTCCTAACAGGCTGGTGCCTATGTAAATAGAATCCTCTGTAAGGTATAAATCATCTACAGCAATACTGTAACCGCCGGTACTCTGTTCTCCATATCCTACACAGATGTACAGAGATTCATTGTCGGTGTAGGTAATTCTGAACTCACCGGCTTTTCTTTCATCAATTAGGATTTTTAATTCTTCCGGTAACAACTCGTCACTGATAATCGTGAAATCCAGATCGCGGAGTTTGGCAGGCCGGCTTTCACTTAAGCTGCAGCCGGTAAGGACACCGGCTATCACTGACAGCACGATGACGAGTGATAAAAAACGTCTTTTCCTAAAATTTTTTTCCTTTAAAGCTTTCATTTTTAACCTGTTTTTTATACTTTTTATTATTTTATGATAAGCAAATAAGTAGTATGCACGTAAGGGGGAAATATGGTATAATGTCGACAGACATTATACCGCACCGAGCGAAGCGAGTGTGCATCGCGAAGCGTCATACCATATGTGCAGCATATGGTATAATGTCGGAAGACATTATACCGCACCGAGCTTGAAAGGAAGAAAAATATGTTGTTGATTGCAAATGCTTATCTTATGAACCCGGCAGACGGGACAGAAAAGTATTGTGACATTCTGATAAAAGATGACCATATCGTAAAAATAGGGGAACGTCTGTATGAAGCAGTTACAAACGGACAGGCAGATTTTGCAGATTCTAAAGAAGAACTGCAGATGATAGATGCTACCGGTCTGATTGCAGCTCCCGGACTTGTGGACGTACATTCCCACTTCAGAGATCCGGGCTTCACCTATAAAGAAGATATTGAGAGTGGTGCAAAAACAGCGGCAAAGGGCGGTTATACAACTGTGGTTCTGATGGCAAACACGAAGCCGGCAGTGGACAACGAAGAAACCCTTGCATATGTTCTGGATAAAGGGAGAAAAACAGCCATTCATGTAGAAACCTGTGCTACGGTCACTATAGGGATGCAGGGCAGGGAATTGGTTTCCATGGAGCAGCTCCTGCATAAAGGAGCTGTCGGGTTTACGGATGACGGCGTACCAATCTTAGACGAAGAGATGGTTCGCAAGGCTATGACGGAAGCCGGAAGGCTGCATGTGCCCATCAGCTTCCATGAAGAAAACCCGGCCTTTATTACCAACAATGGTGTAAATGCCGGAAAGGCAGCGGCATATTACGGAATCGGCGGCTCTAAACGAGAAGCAGAGATAGATTTGGTAGGCAGAGACCTGGAAATTGCTCTGGAAACCGGAGCCTGCATCGATATCCAGCATATCAGTACCAAAGAAGCGGTGGAACTGGTGCGTCAGGCAAAAAAGCGTGGCGGCAATATCCATGCAGAAGCAACACCCCACCATTTTACCCTTACTGAGGAGGCTGTCATACAGTATGGCACACTGGCGAAAATGAATCCGCCCCTTAGGGAGGAAGCTGACAGAATGGCAGTGATTGAGGGGTTGAAGGACGGCACCATTGATTTGATTGCTACCGACCATGCACCTCACAGCAGAGAAGAAAAAGCAAAGGCAATTACAGAGGCTCCCAGCGGAATTACCGGATTGGAAACAGCTCTTTCATTGGGAATAACCCAGCTTGTAGATACAGGGTATCTGACAATGATGTCACTTCTTCAAAAAATGACCTGTAATCCTGCCGATATGTATCATCTGGATGCAGGGTATCTGGCAGAAAACGGACCGGCAGATATCGTGTTGTTTGATCCGGAGAGGATGTGGACAGTAGGAAAATTTGCTTCTAAGTCTGACAATACCCCTTTTACCGGCTGGAACTTAAAGGGGGAAGTACGCTACACCATTTGCGGCGGGAAAGTAGCATATGAAGCAAAGGAATAATAGGGGAGCGGCTGACGGTAAAACAGACCGCGTGAAATGAAGAAGAACGGTGAAACAAATAGAAACAGTGAAACAAATAGAAAAAACCGGATAAACCGGGAAAGGATAAAATTATGCAGAAAAGAAAGTTATCTGCGGTGGTAACATCGCAAAAAGAAATAGCACCGGGAATTTATGATATGTGGATTGCTACCGGGCTGGCAAAGGGGGCACTGCCCGGACAGTTTATCTGTCTGTATCCTAAGGATAAGAGCACACTGCTGCCCAGACCTATCAGTATCTGTGAGGCGGATAAGGAAAGAGAACAATTGAGAATCGTATACCGCGTGGCAGGAAAAGGAACCGCAGAATTTTCGGCATACGAAGCGGGAGAAACGGTGGAAATCCTGGGTACACTGGGCAATGGCTTCCCTGTGGAAAGGGCAGTCGGCAAAAAAGTATTTTTAATGGGGGGCGGTATCGGTATCCCTCCTATGTTAGAGCTTGCTAAAAATATGCAGGCGGACAAGCAGATTATTGTAGGATACCGTGATAACAAGACCTTTTTGAGAGAGGATCTGGAGAAGAACGGAACTGTTTATATAGCAACGGAGGACGGCAGTATAGGTACTAAAGGGAATGTCATGGATGCTATCCGCGAAAACGGTTTACAGGCAGATATGATTTTTGCCTGTGGTCCCATGCCCATGCTTCGTGCCATCAAGAAGTATGCAGAGGAAGCCGGCATCCCGGCATATATTTCTTTGGAAGAGCATATGGCATGCGGTGTAGGGGCGTGCTTAGGCTGTGTGGTAAAGACCAAGGAAATGGACCATCACTCCCACGTAAACAACGCAAGAATTTGTACGGACGGACCGGTATTTGAAGCAAGGGAGGTAGATATCTGATGAATACAAGTGTAACGATTGCGGGCGTAACCTTTAAAAATCCTGTTATGACAGCGTCCGGTACTTTTGGTTCCGGTATGGAGTACAGTGAATTTGTAGATTTAAATCATTTGGGGGCGGTAGTGACCAAGGGTGTGGCAAATGTGCCCTGGCCCGGAAATCCCACACCCCGTGTGGCAGAGGTTTATGGTGGTATGTTAAATGCCATCGGCTTACAAAACCCCGGCATTGATGTATTTATTGAAAGAGATATTCCTTTTTTAAAACAGTATGACACTAAAATCATTGTAAATGTTTGTGGGAAGACTGTGGAGGATTATGTAGAAGTTGTGGAGAGACTGGGTGACACAGAGGTGGATATGCTGGAAATCAATGTGTCCTGCCCTAATGTAAAGGAAGGTGCCATCGCTTTCGGACAAAAAGCAGATGCTCTTTTTGGCATCACCTCCGAAATCAAGAAGCATGCAAAGCAGCCTGTTATTATGAAGCTGAGTCCCAATGTGACGGATATTACAGAAATGGCAAAGGCTGCAGAAGCGGCAGGTGCAGATGCCCTGTCCTTAATCAATACCATCACCGGTATGAAAATTGATATTCACAAGAGAACCTTTGCACTGGCAAACAGAACCGGCGGAATGTCCGGCCCTGCCATCAAGCCTGTTGCAGTCAGAATGGTATATCAGGCGGCCAATGCAGTGCAGATACCCATTATCGGTATGGGCGGTATCAGTAACGCAGAGGATGCCATTGAGTTTATGCTGGCAGGTGCAACCGCAGTCAGCGTTGGTGCCGCAAACTTTATCAATCCTTATGTAACAGAGGAAATAGTACAGGGGATTGAAGCGTATATGGACAAGTACAATGTAGCGGATATTAAGGATTTGATTGGTGCAGTGAGATAGAAGAAATACCCCTTATGTTCGCCGGTACAAAAGCAGAAAGGCAGGAGGATACAATGGCATTGAATCCCATGCAGTTAATCGGACTGAAAAATGATATAGAAAAATTCAAAAACAATCACCCCAGATTTATACAGTTTCTGAAAGCTATTGCCCAGGATGGCATGAAAGAGGGAACTGTTCTGGAGTGCAAGGTTATCACGCCGGAAGGCAAAGAAATGCAGACCAATATCAAAATTACGCAGGAAGACCTGGAACTGGTGCAGAAGCTGAAAGCAATGCAGTAAGCGGCAGGGCAAATGATTGTTTCGGAGCGGCTGTTAAATGTTCTCCTTAATGCGGATATCCACAGCCACATAATGATACTCTTTTGCAGGAAATTCCCCGGCTGTTAAGTAAGCAAATAAAATATCAAGCGGTTTGGTACCCTGAAGGCGGGGCTGCTGGCAGATAGTTGCGGCAATGACACCGTCTTCTACCAAAGCCTTGGTAGTGGGAACCTTGTCAAAGGCAATAATCTTTATTTTACCGGACATACCGGCGGAAATAACCGCACGGCATCCGCCGTAAACACCGCCGGCTGCAAAAAACAGAGCGTTGATTTCAGGGTGGCGTTTCAGTAATGCAGCGGTTTTCTCAAAGCTTTCTATGTCATCGTCGTTGTTCTCGATAGTTTCCACAATTTGGATATTCGGATATTGTCCGGTGATGGTTTTCTTAAATCCGGCAATTCGCTCGGTATGACAGAGGATATCGGATGAACCGCTGATAATACCCAGACGGACATCTCCGACGGTCAGCAGATGCATGAGTCCGGCGGCGGTTTCACCGGAATGAGTATAGTGGCTGCCTACATAAGCAATCCGCCTGGAGCCTTCAATGTCGGTGTTAAAGGTTACTACGGGAATACCCTTTTCAAACAGAGCGTTAATACGCTCCGTGATGCTTGCGTGGTTACAGGGGGCCATGGCAATACCATTTACTTCTTCGGCTTCCAGTTCGTCAATGGCACGTAACTGTTCTTCAATATTAAAATGCACCTGTTTTACAATAACGGTGCAATTATATCCTGCCAGTTCTTCGGCTTTTTTGTTAACTCCGGTCAGGACATCATCAAAAAAAGGATTGTCGGCGGAAAACAAGATAACACCCAGCTTCAAACGCTTTTTCTGGGCAGCCAGAACAATACCGGCACGGTTGGGCTTGTAATCCAAAGCCTTTGCAATTTCCAGTATTTTTTCGGCGGTAGCCTGATTTACGGAACCCCGGTTATTTAAAACGCGGTCCACAGTGCCGCGGGATACGCCTGCCAGTTCGGCAATTTCCTTGATGGTAGCCATAAAAGTCTCCTGTTTCTGAAAATGAATATACACTTACCTTAACATAACATACATGGGAAGTCAATTTTTGGAAGAGTAAAAATGTGCCTGTGCACAAAAACTGTGAAAATGACGGAAACCACTCCTTTGAAAGGTGCTAATAGCCTGTATATTTGTTGAAAACAGAGAAAATGCGGAAAACTCTTGATTTCTTCTTTTGGAAAGCTTATCATATAATTAGCGTGCTCGTGCACATAGAAATAATGGATATCAAAACAATGAAAAGATTATGGGAGGTTACCTATGCTGTATATCGGAGTAGATTTGGGTACATCGGCAGTGAAATTGCTGCTGATGAATGAAAAGGGACAGATACAGAATGTGGTTTCAAAAGAATATCCACTGTATTTTCCGAATCCGGGCTGGTCAGAGCAGAAGCCTGAGGACTGGTTTGAACAGGTGATGGCCGGATTAAAGGAGCTGCTGGCAGATGCAGATAAGAGCCGGGTAGCAGGCTTAAGCTTTGGCGGACAGATGCATGGACTGGTAATACTGGATAAGGACGATAAGGTAATTCGCCCTGCATTGTTATGGAATGACGGACGTACCTTTGAAGAGTGCGATTATCTGAATAATGTAATCGGAAAAGAAAAGCTGTCCGAATACACAGCCAATATTTCCTTTACCGGATTTACCGCACCTAAAATTTTATGGATTAAAAATAAAGAGCCGGAGAACTTTGCACGCATTGAAAAGATTATGCTGCCCAAGGACTACATTGCCTATATGTTAACCGGTGTGCATTGTACGGATGTATCGGATGCTTCCGGTATGCTTTTATTTGATGTAAAGAACCGTTGCTGGTCTAAAGAAATGTGTGATATCTGCGGCGTTCGCATCGAACAGCTGGCTAAGGTATATGAAAGCTACGAATGTGTGGGCTGTTTGAAGCCTGAAATTGCAAAAGAGCTGGGATTGCCTGAAACGGTAAAGGTGGCAGCAGGTGCCGGTGACAATGCGGCAGCGGCAGTCGGTACCGGTACGGTAGGAGACGGACGATGCAATATTTCCCTGGGTACCAGCGGCACGATTTTTATTTCCTCTAAAAAGTTCGGTGTGGACAAATACAATGCCCTGCATTCCTTTGCACATGCAGACGGCACGTATCATCTGATGGGCTGTATGCTAAGTGCGGCATCCTGTAATAAATGGTGGATGGATGAAATTATCGGCACTAAGGATTATGCAGCAGAGCAGGCACCTATTCAGACACTGGGTGAAAACCATGTTTATTTCCTGCCTTACCTGATGGGGGAGCGTTCCCCTCACAACAATCCCAATGCAAGAGGTACTTTTGTGGGCATGACCATGGATACTACCCGTGCGGATATGACCCAGGCAGTGCTGGAGGGCGTGGCGTTTGCCTTGAGAGATTCTCTTGAAGTGGCAAAGAGTCTGGGGATTCATATTGAGAGAACCAAAATCTGCGGCGGCGGTGCCAAGAGCCCGTTGTGGAGAAAAATTATTGCAAATGTGTTAAACCTTAAAGTGGATATTCTGGAAAGTGAAGAAGGTCCTGCCATGGGCGGTGCCATGCTGGCAGCCGTAGCCTGCGGTGAGTATGCAAGCGTGGAAGAAATTGCAGAGAAGCTTATAAAGGTAGTGGATACCGTAGAACCGGATCCGGATATTGCCGGGAAGTATGAAGCACGTTATGCACAGTTTAAAGAGATTTATCCGGCACTGAAACCGGTATTTGATATTATTAAGTAATGTGAGAAGGTAATTTGGCTGGTATATTTAATAACAGAAAGGGAGAGAAAGTATGGAAATTAAAAAGGTTACAGATGCGGCCTTTAAAAAATACGGCCGCGTAGTAGACAATGTGGACTTTTCCGCACTGGTAGCAAAGATGGCGGAAACACCTCTGCCTCAAGGCGTTGCCTATGAGCCGGCGGTAGATATTCTGGAAGCATTGCCCTTAAAGGCAGAAGTGGAAAGAGTGGCTTACGGTGAAATGCCTGTACAGATTGGTTACTGTAACGGACACAATACTATGTTAAACGCACTGGAATATCACAGAGATTCTGAAATCAATGTGGCAGCAACAGACGCAGTACTGATGTTGGGGCTTTTAACAGATGTAGAGGAAGATTTTACCTATGATACCTCCGGGGTAGAGGCATTTTTGGTACCTGCAGGAACCGCAGTAGAAATATTTGCAACAACCCTGCACTATGCCCCCTGTGATGTAGACAATAAGGGCTTCAAGGTAGCGGTTATTTTGCCAAGAGGAACCAACTATCCTTTAAAGAGTGCACACACAAAAGTAGAAAACGGTAAAGCACCCAATGAAGATGCTTTAATTACCGCAGTCAACAAGTGGTTAATCGGCCACGCGGAAGGTGGCTTGGACGAAGGCACTTTCCTTGGCTTAAAGGGCAAAAATCTCTGCCTGACAGAGGATTAATATACAACATTTTTTTAGGAAAACCTAACACAGCAATTCTGTAGAATACTAAAACACCATAATAAAAGGAGGATACAACAATGTTCAACAATTTACCCCGGGTAAAAGTAGGTGTGGTAGCAGTCAGCCGTGACTGTTTCCCTGAGTCATTATCCGTAAACAGAAGAAAAGCCCTGATGGAGGCTTACACAAAGAAATATGGTACAGAAGGAGTTTATGAATGCCCTGTCTGCATCGTAGAAAGTGAAATCCATATGGTACAGGCATTGGAAGATATCAAGAAAGCAGGCTGTAATGCACTTTGCGTATACCTTGGTAACTTTGGTCCCGAAATTTCCGAGACCCTGCTGGCAAAGCATTTTGACGGTCCTGCAATGTTTATTGCGGCAGCAGAAGAAAGCCAGAATGATCTGGTTGGCGGACGCGGCGATGCATACTGCGGTATGTTAAATGCAAGCTACAACTTAAAGCTTCGTAATGTAAAGGCATATATTCCCGAGTACCCGGTAGGTACTGCAGAGGAATGTGCGGATATGATACATGAATTCTTACCTATTGCAAGAGCAATCGTTGGCCTGTCTGACTTAAAGATTATCAGCTTTGGTCCCAGACCCCTGAATTTCCTGGCCTGCAATGCTCCTATCAAGCAGCTTTACAATCTGGGCGTGGAAATTGAAGAAAACTCCGAACTGGATTTGTTTGAAGCATTTAAGAAGCATGACGGAGACGAGCGTATTCCGGCAAAGATTAAAGAAATGGAAGAAGAGCTGGGTACCGGTAACTTAAAGCCGGAGGTTCTGCCTAAGCTGGCACAGTATGAGCTGACCCTGCTTGACTGGGTAGAGGCTCACAAGGGTTATAGAAAGTATGTGGCTATTGCAGGAAAATGCTGGCCTGCATTCCAGACCCAGTTTGGTTTCGTTCCCTGTTATGTGAACAGCCGTCTGACCGGTATGGGAATCCCTGTATCCTGTGAAGTAGATATTTACGGCTGCTTAAGCGAGTTTATCGGTGCCTGCGTAAGTGAAGATGTTGTCACCTTACTTGACATCAATAACTCCGTACCTGCCGATATGTATGAAGAGTCCATTAAGGGCAAATTTGATTATACACATCAGGATACTTTCATGGGCTTCCACTGCGGTAACACCTGCTCCAAGAAGCTGGCATTCTGTAATATGAAGTATCAGATGATTATGGCAAGAAACCTGCCTGAAGAAGTGACGCAGGGTACCCTGGAAGGTGATATCGTTCCCGGAGACATTACCTTCTACCGTCTGCAGAGTACCGCAGACTGCAAGCTGCGTGCATATATTGCACAGGGTGAGGTTCTGCCTGTAGCAACGAAGTCCTTCGGCGGTATCGGTGTATTTGCCATTCCAGAGATGGGCAGATTCTATCGTCATGTACTGATTGAGAAAAACTACCCTCATCACGGTGCGGTTGCGTTCGGCCACTTCGGAAAGTCCTTGTATGAAGTATTCAAATACATCGGTGTACCGGTAGAGGACATCAACTTCAATCAGCCCAAGGGCATGATGTATCCTACCGAAAATCCTTTTGCATAAATTGAGAAGGGTAACTAAAATATAGGTTTTATAAGCAGGCTGCCGCAAATAGCTGTGCCGACCGGTTTTGGGATGGTTTCGGCTATTTGCGACGGCCTATTTTCATTTTGAGGCAGACAGATGAAAACTTTTTTCGCATATTTGACAGAATAATTGCAACTCTTTTCGCACTTTTGTCAGATTGACGATACCTCAAAAGAATGGTACTCTAAAGTAGTGAATTATT
>JBJEMX010000016.1:0-59104 GCA_051879895.1 Lachnospiraceae bacterium | reverse complement strand
ACTGGGAGAAAGGAAAAATCCAATTACCATCTAAGATAATTGGATTATACGAGAAGATATGAGTCAGAATACACAAAATGAATTAATTGAAAGATATTTATATGATGTGACAAGGAGACTGCCGGAAAAGCAGAAAAAGGATATTGAGGAAGAACTGCGTACTTTGGTAGAGGATATGTTAGCAGAATATGAAGGAAATGGAAAAGAGGAGAGCGAAAATATAAAAGAGGTATTGGAGAAACTGGGAGATCCCGCAAAACTGGCATTGAAGTATCGCGATGGCCAGGACCATTTGATTGGGGGAACTTACTATCCCGTATATTGCCAGATATTAAAAATTGTATTGCTTTGTGTAACTGTCGGGATGGCTGTTTCAGCAGTAATCAGCTTTTTTGTAACGGCAGGCAATAATGGTATCAATACAGTGGATGCGGTTGTGGAGACGGTAGAGAACGGATTTATCAATATAGCAGCGATTCCAGGTGCCCTGTTAGAGGCATTTGCCTGTGTTACGCTGGTATTTTTCCTGCTGGAGAGAAATCAGGTCAGATTACAGGGAACAGAGAATGTTTGGAAGATTACAAGCCTGCCTCCCGTACCGGTGAAGAAGGCTGTGATTTCCAGAGGAGACAGCATTGCGGGCTTGGTTTTTAGTGTATTGGTTATCGTGTTGCTTGTTTGTGCACCGGAGTTTGCCGGAGCATGGGTCAAAGACGGCAATGGGAATATGGTGGCAATTTCTATTTTTAATTTATCTGTATGGAACAGAATCCTGCCGCTTCTTATTATCAGCTTTGCCTGCGGTATTGTAGATGATTTTGTAAAGCTGATAGCAGGCTGCTACAATCTGACGGTTATGTATGTCAGCATATTCTGCACCGTTGTCGGTATTATTGTGACAGTTTATATGTTTAAGACCTATGAAATTTTCAATCCTGACTTTGTAGAAGAAGTTTCTGCACTGACAGGCAAGACTTTTCATGCACAAGGTGATATAATGGTATATTGGAATACGGGAATTGGCGGAATGGCACTTTCTGATATCTTTATGGGCATTATCTGTCTGATTATGAGTATTGATCTGGCAGTTACCGTATACCGCACATTACGATATGGCTACAGAGGGAATCAATAATGTTTGCAGTAGTAATTAATGAACCGAAATTGGAATATGACATTCATTCAATAGTAAAGGCTTTTTATCCGGAAGAAAATGTAAAAGTGCTGACTCCCGAAACTGCGGAGAATAAGAGAAAAGAGCTTGAAAAAGAAGTAAAACTGAAGATAGAACTAAACGAAGAGGGAGCGAAAATTATTTTTTTAGGGGAGTCGGCAACCGATGACTCGCATTTTACATGGAATATTTTGCAGAATGGTTCGCAGGCAACAGACAAAAAGACTTATAAGGATACCTTTAAACGCTTTTTATATACCACACTGTCGGAGCATACCGGTAAAACGCTTCCGTGGGGAAATCTCACCGGTATCCGTCCCACCAAGATTGCCATGGGACTCTTGGAGGAGGGAAAAAGTGATGAGGAAATTTTAAGCTTTTTAGAGACGGCACATTTTGTAAGCAGGGAGAAGGCAGAGCTGAGTGTGGACATTGCTAAAAGAGAAAAAAGGCTTCTTTCCCATATTCATTATGAAGACGGATACAGTCTCTATATCGGTATTCCTTTTTGTCCGACTACCTGTCTGTATTGCTCCTTTACCTCTTACCCAATCTGTAAATTCAGGGACAGGGTGGAGGAATATATTGACTGTCTGATAAAGGAGATGGAATTTACGGCAGAAGCCTGTAAGGATAAAATACTGGACAGCGTTTATATTGGGGGAGGTACTCCCACAACACTGGAAGCAGACCAGTTAGACAGGCTGCTGACGGCCCTGAAAGAGAACTTTGATTTCTCTACGGTACAGGAGTTTACGGTGGAGGCCGGCAGAGCAGACAGTATTACAGAAGCAAAGCTGGAAGTGTTAAAGAAACATAACGTGGGGCGTATCAGTATCAATCCTCAGACCATGAAGCAGGAAACCCTGCATATGATAGGCAGACAGGCAACTGTAGAACAGGTAATTGAGACCTACAGATTGGCAAGAGAAGTCGGGGATTTTAATATCAATATGGATATTATTTTAGGCCTGCCGGGAGAAGATGAAGCAGATGTACAGCATACTATCGATATGATTACCGCCTTGGAGCCGGACTCTCTGACGGTGCATTCGCTGGCAATTAAGCGGGCTTCCAGACTTTCCCGGTGGATTTTGGAAAACGGAGTATCTACTCTCCGCAATACGGATAAAACCATGGAAATTGCGGCAGCAGGGGCAGAAAAGTTAAATATGCATCCCTATTACCTTTACCGCCAGAAAAATATGTCCGGTAATTTTGAAAATGTAGGATATGCGACAGAAGGCAACTATGGTATCTACAATATTCTGATTATGGAAGAAGTGCAAACCATCGTGGCTCTGGGAGCAGGTTCGATTACCAAGCGAGTGTTTCCGGATGGCAGAATTGAGCGGTGCGACAATGTGAAGGACGTGGCACTGTATATTGATAAGATTGATGAGATGATTGCAAGAAAACGTAAACTTCTTATAGGAGGTGTCTGATTTGCAGGAAAACAAATATATAACAATCATTTCAAACAGAAGAAGGACAGTGCTTGGTATCAGTACGATTCTTTATGTTCTTATGATAGGGAATAATGCGGAGATACACGTTTCGGGAGGTAAGATATACGAAACAAGAATGCCGCTTTCCACGCTTTCAAAAATGTTGGGGGACGGATTTATCAAGATACACCGCGGCTGTCTCGTGTCTGTAATGGCGATATATGATATCACTGACAGTATTAACCTGAACAACGGAGAGTCGCTTGCATACACGATTCGGAAAAAGAACGAAATCATTGACCGGTTTCATGAAATGCAGAAGAGTATGATTAACAGATTTGGCGGGGACGATATCCCTTGCACGGAAGAGGAATACTGCAGGTATTACGCTAGCTTTGATAATTTGCCCTTTGCATTTACAGATATTGAGATGATATTCAATGAGGAAAGACATGCCGTGGACTGGATTTTCAGATATGGAAATTCCGCACTGGCCAAACTCGAAAAGCTACCGCTTGACCAGCTTATCGGAAGTTCCTTTGGCAGCCTGTTTTGCAACATGGATTCCAAGTGGCTGAAAAGTTACGAACGTGCGGCACTTTACGGAGAAATGCTGGAGATTATCGACTACAGTCCTGAGATAGATACTTATTTGAAAGTGATATGCTTTCCAACCTTCAAGGGGCACTGCGGGTGCATTTTGTTCAATATCTCCGAAATAGAATTTACCAGAAACAGCTCTGATGCCGAAAAAGCACTGATGCTGTATTTAGGGAAACTGCTTGAAAAGAAATCCTGATGTTGAGAATCAAAATAACGGATAAAACACAGACAACCGCTACAATAACAGGCGTATTGAAGGCGGTTGTTTTTTGCACTTTACCGTTATTTCAAAAGGCTTCTGCAGGCATGTAAAAACAATGTAATTTGCTCTCTCTTTAACGTCGTTTTAGACCATGTCTATTGAAAAAGGAACTGTTTGGTGGTAAAATTTACAAGGCAAAATTTATGCATGGTAGCTAAGCGATAAGTGGGTGAAATAAACAATGTATGAACAGGAAAAACAGAGAGCAACTCATCTTTTGATATTGATTGTCTGCACAATTATGGTAACTGTGTTAATAGGAGAATCACTTCTTCTCGACTGGGAGACGAGTGCGATTATTCTGCTGCTGTTAGGGGTGGCTGCAAGCTGGATGATGCATATTACAGAGAAAATTCCTGAAACAATCCGTCTATGGTTGTATGTTATTCTGACGATGCTTGCATTTTTCTTCTATGGAATTCATGAAACCAGTATCTATGATCTGGCACCTTTGATGATTATGATTATAATATTGTATTCTGTTACAGAAATGTACAGTATTATCAGGCTTTGCGTGATAATGTATTATCTGACAATGGGATATGATTTTATATTTGTGGTAGGTGATTCTGTGGAGTTTTCTCCACTGGTGATTTCAAGAACTTTCTTTCATCTTGTACTTGTCTTTGTGGCTGGGTATATGGCGAGCATTTTGATACAAAGGCACAATAAAGAAAGAAAAGACACTGACGATAAAATTGCAAATCTGGAAGAGACAAACCGACGGACAGAGGATTTTCTGACAAATATGTCCCATGAACTCAGAACGCCGATTAATGCTGTTACGGGAATTACGGCAGTCATGCTGAAAAATGAAGAGAATGCTGATAGAAGAAAGGATATATTATCGATACACATTGCCGGACACAGATTGTTTGATCAGATTGGGGACATCCTCGACTATACAGAAATTGATACCGGAAGAATCAAGGTCAGTGAAGATACTTATATGATTCTGTCTGTCGTAAATGATATTATTGTCGGAAAACGTCTGGCGGAGAGAGAGAATATGCCGGAACTGGTTTTTGATATCGATGCCGCTATACCTTCTGTTCTTTTAGGCGATGAAAAGAAAATAAAAAAGATATTAGGTCATCTTATTGACAATGCACTAAAGTTTACAAAAAAAGGCGGAATTTATGTCAGAATATATGCTCTGCGTAAGGAATACGGAATTAATCTGTGCATTAAGGTAAGTGATACCGGTATGGGGATTGCAGAGGAAGAACTTGAAAAGATTAAAGAAAGATTCTATCAATCCAATAGCGGAAGAAATCGAAAAGCAGGGGGGCTTGGACTGGGACTGCCGATAGTGTACGGAATGGTATCTGCAATGGAAGGCTTCATACAGATTGAAAGTACAGAGGGAAAGGGCACAACAGTGTCTGTCAGCATTCCACAGAAGGTATTGGATGAAACACCCGGAATGGTGGTGGAGAATCGGAATGATTTATGTCCGGCCTGTTACTTAGGTGCGGAAAAGTATGAAGTTCCGGAAGTAAGGGACTACTATAATGAGATGATTTCTCATATGGTTCAAGGACTGGATATATTCCTACATAGGGCTTCCGATATGGATGAACTTGAAAGACTGACATCCATGTATCAGTTGACCCATTTGTTTGTCGAAAGAGAAGAATATGAAGAGAACCAATCCTATTTTGAAGAACTGGCTCAGAACATAAAGGTTGTTGTCGCGGCAGATACCGGCTTTGTTTTACCACAGAACAGTAGGGTAAAAGTCCTTAAAAAGCCGTTATACAGCCTGCCGATAGTTAATATATTAAATGCCGGAGCGTCGGACGATGAAGTACTGCTTAAAGAAAAATGTATGATATGCCCGGGAGTCAGAGTCCTTGTTGTGGATGATGAACCCATGAATCTGATGGTTGCGGAAGAAATATTCAAGGATTACCGGATGTCTGTGGAGACAGCAGAAAGCGGCAGGAAAGCAATAGAGCTTTGTGAAAAGGAAGATTTTGATCTGATTTTTCTTGATCATATGATGCCGGAAATGGATGGAGTGGAAACCCTAAAACATATCCGTAAAATCTGTACAGATACCGGAAGAGCACTGACTGCTATTGCTTTTACAGCTAATGCTGTCAGTGGTGCAAGGGAAATGTTTTTGCAGCAGGGCTTTGATGAGTTTGTTTCCAAGCCGGTTGAAACTTTGGAATTAGAGCGTATTCTGAGGAAGGTACTGCCCAAAGCATCTATTTCTTTTGTAGATGCAAATTACAAAAAAGCCTTAAGGGTAGAGAAAACTAAGAAGCAGACTGTTCAAAAAGAGAAATCTGCAGACAGACAGATATTGGAGAAGCAAGCGGAGGAAGATAGAATAACCCGGCTTGAAGGTGCCGGAATTCATACCGGCTCCGGTATGCAATACTGCGGTGGTGATAAGAAATTTTACATGAATCTGTTGACTAAGTTTGCGAAGGATGCCGGACAAAAGGAAACGGAAATCAACGCTTTCTTTCAGCAGAAGGATTTTAGCAATTACGGTGTTCTGGTTCATGCACTGAAAAGCACAGCAAAGATGGTGGGTGCAGATTCACTGTCAAAAAATGCAAAAAATATGGAATCGGCAGCAAAAAATTATGATGCAGGCTATATCAGGGAGCATCACGAAGCACTTCTTGCCGAATACAGGCAGGTATCACAGAGTATAGCGGACATATTTGATTTGGATAAAGAGGGCTTTGGAAAAACGGTTCAGGAAAGCGGAGTGGAAATAACCAAAGAAAAACTGCTTGAGCAATTGGCGGAACTGAAAGAGGGACTGGATACTTTTGAAGCAGATAAGGCAGAGGCTCTGGTTTCAGAAATGAGCGGAGCTGTCTATCAGGGAGTATCTGTAGAGGAACTCCTTTGTGATGTGCGGCAGAGTCTGGATGATTTTGAATTTTCTTTGGCTTCTGATGGGGTAGAGACTTTAATCAGTAAAGTGGAAGGCGGTGAAGCTGAATGAATCCGAAGGAAATGATTCGGGCTATTGGAGATTGCAATAGGAGCCGTCAGGAGCGTATGTTCCGGCTGCTTGTAATGCTGGGATTGTTTGGCCTGGCTCTTGGAATTATATCCGGAGTTGTGGCCGGGGAAAATACAAATAATCTCATTGTGATGACAATTGCTTTTGCATTGTTTTTTGGTATTGTATGCTTTACTATCCATTACCGTAAAATACAACTGGGAGCGGTCATTATAGCGTTCCTTATTATTTATTTTGTGTTACCGTTCAACTTCTTAACGAGCGGAGGAATTTATGGCGGTGCTCCAATCTGGTTTATGTTTGGGGTGGTTTTTGTATGCCTTGTCATAGAGAACAGAATCAAATATTTTTTGATTGTGAGCAGTTGTTTTTTGTATGCAGCCTGTTATTATATTGCATACTTTTATCCGGAGGTTACTGTTGCACATACGATTCGGACAGCATATATTGACTCTTTTGCAACCCTGAGTATTGTGACAATAATGACCTGCGGGATGATTTTGTTCCAGAATGCAATCTACCGTTCAGAGAATGAGACTGCCAGGAAACAGAAAAAAGAGATTGAGGAACTGAATCGGATGCAGAATCGCTTCTTTTCCAGTATGAGTCATGAAATCAGGACACCAATCAATACCATTATCGGCTTGAATGAGATGATTCTGCGAGAGGATGTGTCAGACGAGGTGGCGGCAGACGCCAGAAGCATTCAGGGTGCAAGTAAAATGCTTCTTACACTCATTAATGATATTCTGGATATGTCCAAGATAGAATCCGGTAATATGGATATTGTGCCTGTGACCTATGATGTGGGGGATATGCTGTCTGATATTGTCAATATGATTTGGGTACGGGCAAAGGAAAAAGGGCTGGAGTTTCATGTTAATGTGGATCAGGCATTACCTTCTCAATTGTATGGTGATGAGGTGCGAATCAAACAGATTCTGATTAATGTGCTGAATAATGCCGTAAAATATACAGAAGAAGGCTCCGTTACGCTGTCCATTCAGTGTAAAAGGCAGGAGAATGGTTGTGCACAGATATCTTATTCCGTGACGGACACGGGTATAGGAATCAAAAAAGAGAGTATTCCTTTTCTGTTTAGTGCCTTTAAGCGAATGGACGAGGAAAAGAACCGCTACATAGAGGGAACCGGTCTGGGGCTTTCCATTGTAAAGCAGCTGGTGGAACTCATGGACGGTGAGATTGCGGTAAACAGTGTTTATATGAAGGGTTCGACCTTCATGATTACTTTACCGCAGAAGGTTGTCGATGAAGCGGAGATTGGCGAACTTAATCTGGAAACAAGGCATGCCCTGAATGCAAGACAGCATTATAAACAAAGCTTTGAGGCCGAGAAGGCACAAGTTCTGATTGTAGATGATAATGAGACCAACCTGATGGTTGCTGAAAAGCTTTTGCGGGAGACCAAAGTGAACATTGATACGGTTTTAAGCGGTGCAGAATGTTTGAAAAAGACACTGGAAAAGCGGTATGATGTTATTTTTATGGATCACCTTATGCCGGGAATGGATGGCGTTGAATGTCTGCATAAAATTCGTAAGCAGACAGGTGGTCTGAATCAAGGAACTCCGGTTGTGATTCTCACAGCAAATGCCGGTGGAGAGAATCAGGCACTCTATCGAAGAGAAGGCTTTGACGGATATCTTTTAAAACCGGTCAGCGGTATACAACTGGAAACAGAACTGTTGAGACATCTTCCGAAGGAACTGGTGAAGATGATGAGAACAGGCAGTTCCTTCGGTGTAGTGGAATCACCCGTTCTGGAACATAGAAAAAAGCGTTTGATTATGATTTCTACGGAAAGTGTGTGTGATCTTCCCAAACAGCTTGTTGAGAAACACCAAATTGCTGTAATACCATATCGGGTGGTGACAGAAGGCGGTGAGTTCCTGGATGGAGTGGAGACAGAAACGGATGGAGTCCTTTCTTACATAGAAGGGGTGAGCAAACATGTGCATTCACAAGAACCTACCGTGGAAGATTATGAAGAATTCTTTGCAGAGCAGCTGGCAAAGGCACAATATATTATTCACATTGCAATGGCCAGACATGTCAGCCGGGGATATGACAATGCTTTAGAGGCATCGAAAACTTTTGATAATGTAATTGTAATTGATTCCGGAAATCTGTCCAGCGGAATGGGGATGATGGCACTGCGTGCAGCGGAATATGCTTCAGACGGAATGAGTGCCGATGTCATTGTAAAAGAAATCGAGCGTCTGAGAATACGGATTCAAACCAGCTTCATTGTAAGCAGTACAGAATATCTGGCAAGGGCCGGAAGAATTTCACCCAAAATAGATACTATTTGCAAAGCATTTATGATTCATCCGGTAATTGTCCTGAAAAAAAGCAGCATGAGGGTAGGCTCGATTCGGATAGGAACAAGAGATTACGCATGGAAGAAATATATGGCGTCTACGTTGAAGGCTGTAAGTAAAGCAGACAAAAAGAACTTATTTATTACCTATGCAGGACTGACGAACGAAGAACTGAAAGAGATTGAGAAGCAGGTCAGGAGCAAGGGAGAATTTGAGAATATTATCTGTCAGAAAGCATCATCGGCTATTGCAGCAAACTGTGGACCGGGTTCCTTTGGCTTACTGTTTATGCCGAAAGATTGAATGTAATGCTGTAATCATGAAGTTACGGAAGAGATACGTGGAAGGCAGAAAATGTGAGGTATTTACATGAAAAAGCAGTTGAAGAAGATGGGCATACTGTTTGCAACGGCAGTAACATTGATGATACTTTCAGGGTGCACACGAAATAATGGAGATGCGGTTCTTGCAATAGAACCGGGTCAGACAGATTTGGAATATGTACAATCCAAAGGAACTCTTGTGGTCGGCATTACCGATTTTGCCCCCATGGATTATCGAGACGGGGAAGTCTGGGCAGGATTTGATGCCAATCTGGCAGAAGCCTTTGCAGAAAGCATTGGTGTTACGGTAGAGTTTGTAGAAATTGACTGGGATAAAAAAACGGAACTCATCGAAAAGGGAAGTATAGACTGCATCTGGAATGGAATGACGAGGACGAAAGAACTGCAGGAAACAATTGCCTGCTCCGAACCGTATCTTTCCAATGCCCAGGTAATTGTACTGAGAAGTGGAGAAATGGAACAATATAATACCACTGCAGCCTGTCAGCATTTGCTGTTTGCAGTGGAGGCCGGTTCCACAGGGGAGGCTCTGCTAAAAGAAATGAAGTACCGCTACATTACCTTTCCGACGCAGATGGAAGCATTGCAGAGCGTTAGCGAAAAGAAAGCAGATGCTGCTGTTATTGACATCATTATGGCAGCATATTATACAGGCGAAGGGCAGGAGTTTGAGAATCTGGGGTTTGATATTTCTTTAAATAATGAAGTAATCTGCGTGGGTTTCCGCAAAGATTCCGATTTAATCGAGAAGGTAAATGAGTTCCTTAAGGCTTTTTATGAAGATGGCACCATAGAATCCATGGCAATCCGGTATGGGATTGGAAGTGCTGTTTTGAATTTTGAACATAAATAATCTGATGGAGTAATACAGCATGAAGAATATACTGATTATTGACGATAACAAGCTTAATCTTGCTACGGCAAGAAAGGTTTTAAGTGATAAATATAAGGTGATTCCGGCCATCAAGGGAACACAGGCACTGACATATCTTAAAAGCGGTGACTGTGATATCATTCTGCTTGATATCAATATGCCGGAAATGGATGGCTTTGAGGTACTGAAAAAGATACGGGAGCTGGAACACTGTAAAAATATTCCCGTGATTTTTCTTACGGCAGATGACGATAGTGAAACGGAAACCCGTTGCTTTATGGAAGGGGCGATAGATTTTATTACGAAGCCCTTTGTCCCTGAGGTAATGCGTTCACGGGTGGGGAGAGCATTGGAAATGGAAGAGCTTCGCCGCAGTCTTGCGGACCGTTTGGAGCAAAAGACGCAAGAGGTTTCCGATATGAAGAACAAATCCTGTCAGGATGCATTAACGGGACTTTGGAACAGGGTATACACTGAGGAGACAGTCAATAGGATGATTGCACAGGGCACCAGGGGTGCACTGATGATGATTGACCTTGACAATTTCAAAGCAATCAATGATAATTATGGGCACATAGCAGGTGACCGCGTTCTGAAGATGTTTGCGGAAAGCCTGCAGCACTTCTCCGATGAGGACGATGTTCTCTGCCGTATCGGCGGAGATGAGTTTGTGGTTTTTATCAAGAATGTTACATCAAAGGAGGAAATCGGCAATCGTGCCGCAGACATTATTTCGGATTTGTGTCATAAGCTTACGCAGTGCAAATTTGAAACAAATTCCTCTGTTTCAATCGGTATAGCACAAAACCCGGAGGACGGGGAAGACTTTAATAAGCTTTACAATTCCGCGGATAAGGCACTCTATTATGTCAAGCAGAACGGTAAAAATTCCTATCACTTTTTCAGTGATAAGCTGCAGGAAGAAAAAAAGCGTGGCAAGAAAAATGTTGATTTGAACTACCTTCGAGAATTCATGAACCGTGCGGACAATGGCAGAGGGGTGTATTCTCTTGACTTTGAAAGCTTTCATCATGTGTATAATTTCATCCGCAGATTTGTTGAGAGAAGTAACAGGGATGTTCAGACGTTACTTTTTACCGTAACCGAGAACGGTATTCAGAATCTGGATGTTGAGGAAACGGAGCTTGCACTGGAGCTTTTGGAAAAAGCCATTTGCCTGTCTTTGCGAAGGTCAGATGTATCTACAAGATATTCCAGTAAGCAGATTATCGTCATTCTTATGGACACAAATGAAGAAAACGGGGATATGGTCGCAGGACGTATTCTAAAATGCTTCAAGGAGCTTTATACGGGTGGAAAGGTACAAATAGATTACGGAATTGCCAGTATGGACGGCACAGAGCTTGCGGAAAAGTAAGTATAGGATATATAATCTTAAACAGGATGAAATAACCGGCCTGTTTTATGATAAGAAAAAATGGAGGAAAACACCAATGAGTAAGACTGAACACGGGGAAGTTAAGGAAGGATTAAGCGGCAGAATCGGACGTACATTTGTTAAGGTCCTGAGCCGGGCACTGATAATCATGTGTCTGGAATCAATTCT
Organism: Lachnospiraceae bacterium; assembly: GCA_051879895.1. Taxonomy (GTDB): domain Bacteria; phylum Bacillota; class Clostridia; order Lachnospirales; family Lachnospiraceae; genus Acetatifactor. The sequence goes on along the minus strand of JBJEMX010000016.1, from coordinate 47,495 downwards.
GATTGGCGGATTTTTTGCAGTCCTGTATACTTTGAAGGAAAGTCGCAATTCTGCCATGGAATATACGGGGGAAATTGACCGTGCCATGCAGAGTAAGGTGAGTATGCTTGAGGCAATTGCAGCCGGAGTCAGCAGCGGAACCATTAACGACAGAGCTGCTGTTTTGGATTATGTAGATTCCATGGTAGCAATGGACGACCAGGTTTCAGCGGTTTACAGCTGCTATGATGAGAATATTACCATCATGAGCGGAGGGTGGCAGCCGCCTGAAGATTTTGTTGTAACAGAGCGTGAATGGTATAAGGGGGCACAGGCAGAACCGGACAAGGTATATATTTCCGACCCGTATGTGGATGAGCAGACCGGAGGAATCTGCATTACACTGTCCAAGGCGACCTACATAAACGGAAAAGTGGCAGGTGTAGTGGGAATGGATATGTATATGGACAATCTGGTTTCTCTTATTGAGGCAAGCTACACTTCAAACAGCTATGTATTTTTAACCACTTCTGATGGAACGATTCTTGTACATCCGAATGATGAATACTCACTGAGTGTGGATACCACTTCTACCGTAGAGGAAGTGAATGCAGGAAGATACAAGACTCTTGTACAGGAAAATATGGTTACAAAACTGTTTTTGGATTATAAAAACGGCTTTAAGTTTGGAATCGGCAATACTTCGGAGGTAACCGGATGGAAAGTGGTTTCCGTGAAGCCGATATATTCAATACTGCTCTTATTTGCACTGATTATCGGTCTGAATCTGGTGATTTATTTTGTTATGACCGCTCTCATGAAAAAGTATGTCCGCGGAAAAATCGGTGTTTTATTCCAGCCGCTTGAGTCCATCAGCGGTAAAATGGCACGGGTTGCAGAAGGGGATCTGTCTGTGGTGTTTGACGAAGAAAAGAACTCCAGGGAAATTGCAAAACTGACGGATTCCATAAATGAAACGATAGAAGGTCTTAAGTTTTATATTGACAGCATTTCCGGTATGGTCACTGCAATTTCGGATAAAAATCTGACAGTTACAATTGATGGTGATTTTAAGGGAAGCTATGTACAGATTAAGGATGCACTGGAAAGTATTGTAAGCAATTTAAATGAATTTATTAAGCAGATCAGCAGGGAAGCTGAGAATGTATTGGATTTTGCAGATAAATTGGGAAATACAACGGAGAGTGTGGCACAGAGTGCTTCCATGCAGAATGAGTCGGTTGCCAATGTTTCGGAGGATATGGCAAGACTGACGGAGCAGACCAAGCAGATTACGGAGCGTGCAATAAGCGTCCGTGATATCGCAGAGATTACCAAAAAACATTTGGAGATAGGTAATCATGAGATGGATGAGCTTGTAAGAGCAATGGAAAGTATCGAACGGTGTTATGGAGAGATTGCAGGCTTTGTCGAAACGATTAGAGATATTGCTGACCGGACAAATCTGCTTTCCTTAAATGCTTCCATTGAAGCTGCCCGGGCAGGGGAAGCCGGAAGAGGCTTTGCTGTTGTTGCCGGTGAAATCAGCACACTCGCTGCATCCAGTGCACAGGCAAGTGAGAGTGTTGATAAACTGATTGCGGAATCTCAACTGGCTGTTTCCAAGGGAAAAGAGCTGGTAACAACTACGTCAGGGACGATTCAGCAGGGAATGGATGATTCTGCCCAGTCTAAACGGCACATTGATGAAATTGTAGAGTTTGTCAAGAAGCAGCAGAAGGCAATTGAAGATGTAAATGAAGAATTAAAAGAGGTTGTTGAGAGTGTAGAGAATAATGCGGCAAGTGCACAGGAAAATACCGCTATCAGCCAGCAGTTAAATGAATGTGCGCAGAGTCTGAAGCAGATGGCGGATTCCTTTATATTGAGATAGCTGTCAGCTTTATGGAACGGAAACGCAGACTGCTTAAAATACGGAAACGCAGACTGCTTAAAATACAGTCTTGAAATGCAACGAAAATCAGTGTAAAATCTTGTAGGTATAAAGAAATACAAATATAATTTGTTGATGAGAAACGAGGATAATTATGGCACTGAGTAAGAAACCGACTACCGGTATGAAGGATATATTGCCGGCAGAGATGAAAATCCGTGATTATGTAATGGGTATTATCAAGGACACCTATGGCAAGTTCGGGTTTACCTCTATTGAGACCCCCTGTGTGGAAAATATTGCAAACTTAAGCAATAAGCAGGGCGGCGAAAATGAAAAGCTGATTTTTAAGATTTTAAAGAGAGGCGAAAAACTGAATCTGGAAACGGCAGAAACCGAAAACGATTTGGTGGATGGAGGTCTTCGTTATGATTTAACGGTGCCGTTAGTACGTTTTTATTCCAACAATGCAGCAAACTTACCCAGCCCTTTTAAAGCATTACAGATGGGTAATGTGTGGCGTGCTGACAGACCCCAGAGGGGCAGATACCGTCAGTTCATGCAATGCGATATTGATATTTTGGGCGAAGCCTCCAATCTGGCGGAAATAGAGCTGATTCTGGCAACCACTACAACCATCAGCCGTCTGGGATTTACCAATTTCCAAATCCGTATCAATGACAGGCGGATTTTAAAGGCTATGGCGGCGTATGCAGGCTTTGCGGAAGAGAATTATGACAGTGTGTTCATTACCCTTGATAAAATGGATAAAATCGGTATTGAGGGTGTAAAAGAAGAACTGATTGCGGACGGTTATGCCAAAGAAGTCTGCGATAAGTATCTGGCATTGTTTACAGAGGTAGAACAGGCCCAAAACGGTCCGGCTTTTCTGGCAGAGACCTTAAAAGAATATCTGGACGAAGAGGTAATGACTTCCTTTATGGAAATCATTGACAGTGTAAAAGCTACCAAGGCAGATACCTTTGAACTGGTATTTGATCCTACACTGGTACGTGGTATGAGCTATTATACCGGTACAATTTTTGAAATTGCCATGCCTGAATTCGGGGGCAGTTGCGGTGGCGGTGGCCGATATGACAAGATGGTGGGTAAGTTTACCGGAAATGATGTACCGGCGTGTGGCTTTTCTATCGGATTTGAGAGAATTGTTCTTTTACTTATGGAAAAGGGATTCCGGATTCCGGAAGAACCTGAGAAAATGGCATTTCTGGTGGAAAAGGGTGTGTCCGGTGAAGCCTTATGCAATGTCATAGCAGAAGCACAGGCAGCCCGTAAAGAAGGCTGGCAGATACTGGTGGCACGCATGAACAAGAATAAAAAGTTCCAGAAGGAACAGCTTATGGCAGAAGGTTATAACGAATTCAGGGAATTTTATAAGAATCCGTTAAAATAGAGACAGAGCCCGGAAATTTTGTGGAGAACAAATATTTTGTTAAAAACAAAATGGCAGAATGAGAGGATATTATGGCAGAGACAATGAAAGGTTTAAAGCGTACCCACCGTTGCGGTGAGCTTTCCGCGAAAAATATCGGTGAGACCGTTACCGTTATGGGCTGGGTGCAGAAACAGAGAAATAAAGGCGGTATCATTTTTGTGGATATGCGTGACCGTGCAGGAATTTTACAGGTCATTTTTCAGGAAAGTGACTGTGGTACGGAAAATTTTGCAAAAGCAGAAAAACTGCGTAGTGAATTTGTAATTGCAGTAGTGGGACGTGTTGAGAAGAGAGAAGCGGCAGCCAATGAAAATCTGGCAACCGGTGAAATTGAGGTGCGTGCAGAGCAGATACGGATTCTTTCCGAAGCAGAGACACCTCCCTTCCCTATTGAGGCAGAAAGCAAGACCAAAGAAGAATTACGCTTAAAATATCGTTATCTGGATTTGAGAAGACCCGGCTTGCAGCGAAATTTGATGCTTCGCAGCAAGATTACAACTACCATCAGAAGCTTTATGGCAAAAGAGGGATTTCTGGAGATTGAAACTCCCATGCTTACCAAATCCACTCCGGAAGGGGCAAGAGACTATTTAGTGCCCAGCCGTGTGCATCCCGGCAACTTCTATGCACTGCCGCAGTCTCCCCAGATTTTTAAACAGCTTTTGATGTGTGCCGGTTATGACAGATACTTCCAGATTGCAAGATGCTTCCGTGATGAGGATTTACGTGCGGACAGACAGCCTGAGTTCACTCAGGTGGACATGGAAATGTCCTTCGTGGATGTGGATGATGTAATCGACGCTACCGAGAGAATGGTGGCTGCAGTATGTAAAGAAGCTATCGGTCACGAGGTAAGCTTACCTATTCAGAGAATGACCTGGCAGGAAGCTATGGACCGTTTTGGCTCCGACAAGCCGGATACCCGTTTCGGCATGGAGCTTACGGATGTATCCGATGTGGTAGCCGGCTGTGGCTTTGGTGTATTTACCGGAGCACTGGAAAACGGTGGCTCTGTTCGTGGCATCAATGTAAAGGGACAGGCTGAAATGCCCCGTAAGAAGATTGATGCACTGGTAGAGTTTGCAAAAGGCTATGGTGCGAAGGGGCTTGCATATCTTTCCGTACAGCCTGACGGTACCTACAAGTCTTCCTTTGCCAAATTCATGACAGAAGAAGAACTGGCTGCACTGGTACAGGCTATGGGTGGTGAAAAGGGCGACTTACTGTTATTTGCGGCAGATAAAAATAGAATTGTGTACAGTGTGCTGGGTGCACTTCGTATTGAAGTGGCAAAGCAGCTTAATATGATTGATAACAGCAAATTCAACTTCCTGTGGGTAACAGAGTTTCCTCTGCTCGAGTGGGATGAGGAGGAAAACCGTTTTGTAGCAATGCATCATCCCTTTACCATGCCTATGGAGGAGGATTTACCGCTGATTGATACCGACCCCGGCAGGGTTCGTGCAAAGGCTTATGATATCGTATTAAACGGTGTGGAGCTGGGCGGTGGCAGCGTGAGAATCTTCCAGCCGGATGTACAGGAAAAAATGTTTGCGGCACTGGGCTTCACCAAGGAAAGTGCATATGAGCGTTTTGGTTTCTTAATCAATGCATTTAAGTATGGAGTACCTCCTCACGCAGGACTGGCAATCGGTCTGGATCGTTTTGTCATGTTACTTGTGAAGGCTGATAATATCAGAGAAGTCATCGCGTTCCCGAAGGTAAAGGATGCTTCCTGTCTTATGAGCGAAGCACCGAATGTCGTTGATGATGTACAGCTTACCGATTTACAGATTAAGCTGGATTTGAAGGAAAATGCTTCTAAAGAAGAATAAGAAGAGACAGTAAACAGTAAAGCAAAGAGAATTATGAGAGCAGTTCCCTGAGAAATGGAACAGAGAGATATGCAAAATCTTTATTTGATGAAGGTAGCTCCGTTTTTGGAAGAAACGGTGGCACAGGATGCCCTCTCACTGGTAGAACCCGGGCGAAGAGAGCGTATTATGCAAATAAGAGATAATAAAAACAGGGCACTGAGTCTGGCGGCTGGTGTCCTGCTTTGTTATGCGGTAAATTCGGAAAGAACGGTTTCCGAAAAAGGAAGTGCCTTGTGTGTGATGCCGGCAGACGGTGTGCAGGTACTTGCCTCATTGACAGAAGCAAAAGCCGATGGTGATTTCCGTATTCCCATAACAGAGCCGCTTACGAATGGTAAGCCTTATTTCAAAGACAGACAGGGTATGTTTTTTAATCTGTCCCATTCCGGAGAGTATGTGACATGTGCACTGGCAGACTGTGAAATTGGTGTGGATATCCAGCAGTACAGAAAAAATATAAAAGAAGGCGTTCTGAAAAAAGTACTGCATGAAAAGGAAAAAGAAGAGTATCAAAGATGTAAGGAAGAAGAAAAAGAAGGCTTTTTCTATCGTATCTGGGCAGCTAAAGAAGCATATGCCAAATATACGGGGGAAGGTCTGGCGGTGGATTTCAGACGGCTTTGTACGGATTTTTCCATAGGAGAGATAACAGATGCCCGTACCGGCAAAAAGTGCAGATTACAGATATGGGAGAAATTACCGGGGTATGCGGTAGCCGTAGTGAATGAGAGAAAAACAATATGAAAATAATAGCAAAGAAAAATATTCCGAATTATATAACTGTCTTAAGAATTGTAGGAACTGCTTTTATGCTGTTTTTAGAACCGTTAAGTGTGGCGTTTTATGTAGCATATACCATTTCGGGAGTCAGTGATGCCCTGGACGGTTTTATTGCCAGAAAAATGAAGTTGACCAGTGAATTTGGGGCAAAATTGGACAGTATAGCGGATTTACTGTTTTATGCAACAATGCTGTTAAAAATCTTTCCTCTTTTGTTGCAAAAGGTTTCTACAGCACTTTGGATTCTGGTGAGCATTATACTGGGTTTAAGGGTATGCACTTACGGAATAGCAGCGGTTAAATTCAAACGCTTTGCTGCCATACATACTTATATGAACAAGTTAACCGGATTGGCAGTTTTTTTGATTCCTTATTTATTTAATACACCGATATTTATTGCTTTTTGCTGGGGAGCAGGTGTGCTCGCAGTGATTGCCGTTTTACAGGAAATGGCGATACATATCCGTAGCAAGGATTATTGTGCCGGTTGAGGCTTCGTCTGAAACGGGAGGTACTGTACAAAAGCAGTGATAATGGGAGATTAGATTTCCCGACATCGATAAAAAAGAGAAATAAAATTGCCCCGGCTGCATATACTGATAGTCGGGGCAATAGTGTTAAAGGACAATTTTTTGGTGGTATGCATATTGTCCCGTCAGTATAGAGCGGGAAGGTAAGCAGATATGACAGAACCGGAAAAGGAAGTACTTACTGAGCAGCTTCGCCGGCTGAAAGGCGAATTGGAGGAGACAGGGCTTCAAAGGCTGTATGAAGAGGCAATGGAGGTGACGATACAAGCAGTCAGAGAAGCGGCGGAAAAACTTGAGGCAGAATATGACAGGGAAATTGTAAGCAGCATAACAGGACGAATAAAGAAGGCTGAGAGCATCCAGAGAAAGCTTTATAAAAAAGGCTGTACAGTCAATGCGGAGACAGCGGTATGTAAGCTTCACGATATAGCGGGTGTCAGAGCGGCATGCTTTTTTCTGGATGATGTATATGCACTGGCAAAGAGACTGAAAGAAAACGATAGGCTACGCGTTCTAAAAGAAAAAAATTATATTGAAAAGCCAAAGAACAGCGGCTATAAAAGTCTGCACCTGATAGTAGAGGTGCCCTTGAAGGAGAAAAGGGATATCCGGTATGTAAAGGCAGAAATTCAACTGCGGACGCTGGCAATGGATTTCTGGGCAGACCTGGACCACAGACTCTGTTATAAAAGAGAATGTAAAGAAGTAAGTGAGATTCAGAATAATCTGCGAGAATATGCAGAGATAATTTCCCGGGTAGACGGACAAATGAACAGATTGCTGCATAGAATAATCTAAAGAAATCAGTGAGCATAAGAATGGCAGTAGTAATGTTGGATGCCGGTCACGGTGGCTGGCATAATGGAGCTTCTTATGAGGGGCGTCTGGAAAAAGATGATGTATTGAATTTGACTCTGGCAATCGGGCAGATATTGGAAGAAAACGGTGTGGATGTAAGATATACCCGTACGGAGGATGTATATTTATCTCCACGGGCACGGGCAGATGAGGCAAATGCACAGAATGTGGATTATTTTGTGTCTATTCATCGGAATTCCAGCCCCATTCCGGCACAATACTCAGGGGTAGAATCCTTAGTATATAGCCGTTATGGAAGAGCGGCACAGATGGCAGAAGACATCAATGAGAATCTGGAAAATGTAGGATTTATCAATCAGGGAGTCAATGAACGTCCCGGGCTGGTGGTGTTAAACAGTACAGAAATGCCGGCTGTGCTGGTAGAAGTTGGTTTTATCAATACACCGGCAGACAATTATCTGTTCGATACCCGGTTCGATGATATTGCCCGGGCAATAGCAGATGGCATTCTGGAAACAGTACAGTGAAAATAAGGATAGTAAATCTTAAAAAAGAGGTAGTTTAGAGAAGGTTGACTCTAAAACACCTCTTTTTTGCTTGGTAATTTACATACAACTTACATACTTCTTACCCTGTTGTGATATTATCTTACATTTTGAAGTGATACTATTTTACCTGTAAAGAAAATGACAGGAAACAATTGAACAAGAATGTTTCAATGTCAGGACCGCATATTTTAATACAAGGACAAGAAATTTGTCCAAACAGGCGGCAGAATGAGAGGAGAATATTATGAAAAAGAAAAGCAGCAAATTAACAGCAGTTTTAGGAACAGCAATTTTAATGATGGGATTACTTGCAGGCTGTGGAAACAGTGATGCGGCAGCAGGCGGAGACAATTCTGCAGGCGGTCAGGCAGCAGGAGCCGGTCAGAGTGCAGAAAGCAGTCAGGCAGAGGACAAGCAGGTGCCTGAAACCAAGGAGCTTTCCGGTACAATTACCCTTTCCGGTTCAACCTCTATGGAAAAGCTTGCAAATGCATTATGTGAAGGCTTTATGGAGAAGTATCCGGATGTAACGGCAACTGCGGAATTCACCGGTTCCGGTGCAGGAATAGAAGCAGTCATTGCAGGGACTGTGGATATCGGTAACTCTTCCAGAAACTTAAAGGAGGAAGAAAAAGCAAACGGTGCAGTAGAAAATATTGTAGCAATTGATGGTATTGCAGTAATTACAGACCCTGCCAATACAGTAACAGAGCTTTCAAAGGAACAGTTAATCAGCATCTATACTGGTGCGGTAACCAACTGGAGTGAGGTAGGCGGTGCAGATGCCCCCATCGTAGTTATCGGACGTGAAGCAGGGAGCGGTACAAGAGGTGCTTTTGAAGAAATCTTAGGTGTGGCAGATGCATGTGCTTACGCAAATGAACTGGATTCTACCGGTGCCGTTATGGCAAAGGTAGCAACGACACCCGGTGCAATCGGATATGTATCCCTGGATGTTGTGGATGACAGCGTAGTGGCTCTGGCTTTGGAGGGCGTAGAGGCAACTGCCGAAAATATTAAAGCAGGCAACTATTTCTTAAGCAGACCCTTTGTAATGGCAACTAACGGTGAAATTTCCGGACAGAGCGAGCTGGTACAGGCATGGTTTGAGTATGTGTACAGCGAAGAAGGCCAGGCAATTGCAGCGCAGGTAGGACTCATTACAGTAGAGTAAACAGAAAGCGGAAAAAAGAGCAGACAGACGTAAAAATATGGCGGCAGGGAAAGACTGCCGCCTGAATGCGGAGAAAATCATGCAGAATAAGAAAGAATTTTCAATTATCAGTAATAAAAAGCACAGAACAGTGACAGAACAGACGGCACATATTATTTTTTCGGTGTGTGCTTTCTTTGCTGTTTTAGCAGTTCTTTCCATTACAGCATATATGGTTATAAATGGTGTACCGGCTCTTATTACGGTGGGTATCAAAGAAATTTTATTTTCCAGTGTCTGGACACCGGCGGCAGCAGAACCTAAATACGGTATTTTAAATGTTATATTGACATCTGTAGTCGGTACAGGGATGGCAGTTCTTATAGGAGTACCGATTGGAGTATTCACGGCAGTCTTTCTGGCAGAGATAGCTCCTAAAAGGGCAGCGGCAGTTATGCAGTCGGCGGTAGAACTTCTGGCAGGAATCCCGTCAGTGGTATACGGACTTTTAGGAATTTATATCTTAGGGCCGCTTATGTACAAACTGGAGCTGGCTGTTTTTGAGGGAAGTACGACGCATCAGTTTACGGGAGGAGCCAATTTGCTTGCAGCCGTTCTGGTACTGTCGGTCATGATACTTCCAACGGTTATCAACATCAGTACATCGGCATTAAAGGCAGTACCGGCACATATGAAATCCGCTTCTTTGGCAGTGGGAGCCACGCATGTGCAGACCATTTTTAAGGTGATGCTTCCGGCAGCGAAGTCCGGCGTGATTTCCGCAGTGATTTTGGGAGTGGGAAGAGCTATAGGTGAGGCTATGGCAATTACGCTGGTATCGGGCAGCAGTGTCAATCTGCCACTGCCGTTCAATTCAGTACGATTCCTGACGACTGCCATTGTAGCGGAAATGGGTTATGCCGGCGGTGTACACAGACAGGTGCTTTTCACAATCGGTCTGGTGTTGTTTGCCTTTATTATGATAATTAACGTTACCATGACAAAGCTCCTGAAAAATAAGGAGGTGGCAGACTGATGAATACTTTGATGCACAAAAAGAGAAGAATGAGTGACGTCATTTTGCTAGGGCTCATTTACCTGTCAGCCGGGCTGGCACTGGCACTCCTTGTTGGTATTATTACCTATGTTTTTTATAAAGGCTTTAAAACGGTAAACCTGACCTTTTTAACCTCCGTGACCAGTGCATTAAAGGGAACAGTGGGAATTGCGGGAAATATTGTAAATACGCTGTATCTTATAGTTCTCACATTACTTATTGCAACACCGATAGGGGTGGGAAGTGCAATTTACTTAAATGAATATGCAAAGCCGGGAAAACTGGTTTCTGCAATTGAGTTTACCACAGAGACATTGGCAGGTATTCCGTCTATTATATTCGGGTTGTTCGGCATGGTATTTTTTGGTACTACATTAGGACTGAAAACCTCTATCCTGACGGGTGCCTTTACGCTGACAATTATGATTTTGCCGTTGATTACCAGAAATACCCAGGAGGCATTAAAAACAGTACCTGACAGTTATCGAAACGGTGCTTTGGGAATAGGAGCCACCAAGTGGTATATGATCAGAACCGTATTATTACCTTCGGCACTGCCGGGCATTTTGACAGGTATTCTTCTGGCAATCGGACGTATTGTGGGAGAATCTGCGGCACTCTTATTTACGGCAGGAAGCGGCAGAGGACTGCCCAAGGCGGGCTTAGAAGGCTTTTTGAGAAAATTTACGGAATCCAGCGGTACACTGACCATTGAACTGTATTTACAGATGCAGAACGGTAAATATGAAACGGCATTCGGCATTGCCTGTGTACTGCTGATTATTGTATTGATAATCAATCTGCTGGCAAAGTGGATTGCAAAGGGATTGGAGAGAAAGTATGGCAGATAAAATCATAGTAGAGCATTTAAACCTGCACTATGGGGAGAATCATGCATTGAAAGATGTCAACATGAAAATCAGGGAAAAAGCAATTACGGCTTTTATCGGTCCTTCCGGGTGCGGAAAGTCTACATTTTTAAAGTGTATCAACCGTATGAATGATTTGGTGGATTGTGCGCGGATAGAGGGCTCTGTTTATCTGGATGGAGAGAATATTTATGATCCCAAGGTGGATCCTACATTGCTTCGTAAAAAAGTAGGCATGGTATTTCAGCAGCCCAATCCGTTTCCTATGAGCATTTATGACAATATAGCATACGGCCCCAGAATTCACGGTATAAAAAGCAGGGCCAAGCTGGATGAAATTGTAGAGAACTCTTTGCGGGGAGCTGCAATTTTTGATGAAGTAAAGGACAGATTAAAGAAGTCTGCACTGGGCTTATCCGGTGGACAACAGCAGAGACTTTGTATTGCCAGAGCACTGGCAGTAGAGCCGCAGGTGCTTCTGATGGATGAACCCACTTCCGCATTGGACCCGGTTTCCACATTAAAGGTAGAAGAACTGATGGAAGAGCTTAAAAAGAAATATACGGTTGTAGTGGTAACCCACAATATGCAGCAGGCAGCAAGAGTGTCCGATGATACGGCATTCTTTCTGGTAGGGGAAGTGGTGGAAATGGATTCTACCGCAAACATTTTTTCAAGACCTGCGGATAAGCGTACCGAAGACTACATAACCGGAAGATTCGGCTAAGCGGGATTCGCATTTTTCAGCATACAAAGCAAGCTGTGTCAGGAAAAGAAATAAAGGAGGAGAAAATAAAGATGGCACCCAGAATCTCTTTTGAACATGAATTAGAAGATTTAAAGGATAATGTCAGCGATATGGGGGAACAAATTGAGCTGTTATATTGCAAGCTGTTTATGGACCTAAAGAAAAAGGATGCATCGGCAATGGAAACCATCATTGAGAATGACAGAAAAATCAATGATATGCAGCATAGTATTGAGGCAAAGTGTTTAACACTCTTGACCAGGCAGCAGCCGGTAGCAAGAGATTTACGCGTGGTATCCGCAGCATTAAAGGTCGTAACAGATATTGAACGTATCGGTGACCATATATCCGATATGGCAGAGTTGCTGCTGCGAATGAATTTACCGGAGCTGGAGGAGTTTTCCCAAAGCCTGCCCAAAATGATAGAGGAAGCAAGAAAAATTGTATGTGAAGCGGTTGCGGCCTTTGTAGAAGGTAATCTGGATGAGGCAAAGGAAGTAATCGCCTATGATGATGTGATTGATGAGTGCTTTAACAAAGTCAAAGAGGATTTAATCGCAGATTTAAAAGCAGGAAAGAAAAATCCGGACGACTGCATTGATGTGCTGATGATTGCAAAATATCTGGAAAGAGTAGGAGACCACGCCGTTAATATCGGTGAATGGGCCATTTTCAGGCAGACCGGTGATCTGGAGGATGTAAGACTATTGTAAAAGCCGGTATTGGTGAGAGTAAAGCAGTATAAAATAAAAATATCGTATATCCTCACAAATTTTACACAGATTTTACATAGAGCATTGCTATTTTTTACTTATATGTAGTAAAATGTCAATTGCGAGTAAAATTCAGCATGTAAACAAGTGAGGATGAACAAATGGATATTTTTGATATACTTAGCATGGTTGGCGGACTTGCCCTGTTTTTGTACGGTATGCATATGCTGGGGGAAGGGTTGGCTAAGGCATCCGGCGGACGTCTGGAAAGTATTCTGGAAAAATTGACGAACAACCCTGTGAAGGCAGTGCTGGTAGGTGCAGGGGTTACAGCCATAATCCAGTCTTCTTCGGCAACCACCGTTATGGTAGTAGGTTTCGTAAACTCCGCTATTATGACCCTGGAGCAGGCGGTTAATGTGATTATCGGTGCCAATGTAGGTACAACCATTACCGCGTGGATTTTGAGTCTGGACGGCATTGAAGGCACAAGCCTTCTTTTAAGGCTGTTTAAACCGTCTTCCTTTGCTCCGATTCTGGCCATTATCGGTGTGTGCCTCGTTTCCTTTTCCAAAAAAGAAAAGAAAAGGGATGTCGGTACTATTCTTGCCGGCTTTGCCATTCTGATGATTGGTATGGATACTATGAGTTCTGCGGTAAAAGGTCTTGGAGAAGTTCCTGAATTCAGACAATGGCTGGTTATGTTCTCCAATCCCATACTGGGTATGCTGGCCGGGTTAATTATCACTGCAGTTATACAGAGCTCCTCGGCTTCGGTAGGTATTCTGCAGGCACTTTGTAAAACCGGTGCGGTAAGCTATGCAACCGCAATTCCCGTTATTATGGGGCAGAATATCGGTACCTGTATTACAGCAATGATTTCCAGTATCGGTGCCAGTAAGGATGCAAAAAGAGCAGCATTACTGCACTTATATTACAATATCATAAAAACATTATCCTTTATGAGCGTTTTTTATTTGATTGACTATTTTGTGGACTTTGCTTTTATGGAAACCTCTATTTCCGGTTTGGGAGTAGCAGTAGTACATTCCTTGTTTAATATTGCAGCGTGTATTGTGTTGCTGCCTTTTTCAAAGCTTTTGGTAAAGATGGTATATATTACGGTACCGGATAAGGAAAAGGGAGCTGTACTTACGCTTGAAGAGCAGGAACTGCGTGCATTGGATGCCCGCTTTTTGGATACACCGGGAATTGCTATCGAACAAAGCAAGAACGTGGCCGTTGCCATGGCACACTACGCACAGAAATCTATTGAAATGGCAATGGATTTGATACGCAGCTATGATAAGGGCAAAGCGGAAGAGGTTGTTAAGCTGGAAGACCGGGTAGATAAGTTTGAAGACGAGCTGGGTACCTATCTGGTAAAGTTAAGCAGCCGAGACTTATCCGAAAAGGACAGCCGTATGTTATCCCTGCTGCTGCATTGCATCGGTGATTTTGAAAGAATTTCCGACCATGCACTGAATATCAAGGAAGCAGCGGATGAGATGGCAGATAAAGAGGTTACATTCTCAGATAAAGCGACAGAAGAGCTGCAGGTTTTTGCAGGAGCTGTAAGCGAGATTCTAAGCCTTGCCATTACAGCCTTTGAAACAGTGGATATGGAAAAGGCAGAGCTGGTAGAGCCCTTGGAGGAAGTAATTGACCAGTTGAATATTGAAGTGAAGAAGAGACATGTCAAACGTCTTCGCAAAGGAAAATGTACAATTGAACTGGGATTTGTTCTGTCGGATATTACAACTAACTTTGAGAGAGTTTCTGACCACTGCTCCAATATTGCAGTGAGTGTGCTGCAGTTAAATGACAATAATCTGGAGACTCATGAGTATCTGGATACTTTAAAGGAAAGTGATAACCTGAACTTTAAGGGAAAGGTTTTGGCATACAGAGAAAAATACTTCTTACCGTAACGCCGGAAAGGATGGATTATGCCGATAATTTATGTTGTAGAGGATGATAAAAATATTCGTGAAATAGAAACCTTCGCATTAAGTAATGTAGGGTATCAGGTAGAAGACTTTGAATGTGCTAAAGACTTCTATGCACGGCTGTCAGAAAAGAATCCTGATCTGGTACTGCTGGATGTCATGCTGCCGGATGAGGATGGATTGGAAATTGTAAAAAAGCTGCGTGCAAAACCGGATACCAGACAGATTCCCATTATCATGGTAACGGCTAAGACCACGGAAATGGATAAAGTGAAGGGACTGGATATCGGGGCGGATGATTATATGACGAAGCCCTTCGGCATCATGGAGCTGATTTCCAGAGTCAAGGCACTGCTTAGAAGAAGCGGTGCACAGGAAAATGAAGACAAGGTGCTGCGTATTGGAAAGGTCGAGCTGGACAGAGAGAGGCATACCGTTTCTGTAGACGGCGTTCCCTGCGAGCTGACCTATAAGGAATATGAATTGCTGAAGCTATTAATGAAGCATGCGGGTATTGTAACAACCCGTGAAGTTATTCTGGAAAGGGTCTGGGGGACGGATTTTGAAGGCGAGTCCAGAACACTGGATATGCATATCAAGACGCTGCGTCAGAAACTCAAAGAATCAGGCGGCATGATAAAGACCGTGCGTAATGTGGGGTACATCATGTCGGATTGTGAGGCATAAATGAAAAAACGAATAAATTTTCAACTAATGGCCATTGCAACAGTGGCCATTTTTGCCACCATGCTGCTGATAAGCTGTGTTTTTTATGAACTGTATAAAAGCCAGATTACGGAGGATTTAAGGACTTATAGTGAGCTGTTGGTGGAAACAGACCTATTAGATGAGGTAGTCAATCATGAATACAGCCTTTCGGAGGAGTATATCCGAATGACCATTATCGGGACGGATGGAACGGTATACTATGATAATGCGGCTGATGAGCTGATTATGGACAATCATAATGGAAGACCCGAGTTTATAGAGGCAATCGGAAGTGGGGAAGGAACTGCGGTACGAAAGTCGGAAACGCTGGAGAAGAGCACATTTTATTATGCCAGAAGGCTGGAGGATGGCAGAGTGCTGCGTCTGGCGAGGGAAGCCAGCAGTCTTTGGAATCTGCTCTACAGTGCATTGCCTGTTATCGGAGGCATGGTGCTTTTGCTTTTAGGAATTAGTGCTGTTGCATCACATTATCTGACCAGGCGGCTTGTGAAGCCGATTGAGCAGCTTGCAGAAAATCTGGATAATACAGGGGAAATATCGTCTTATGAGGAACTGCAGCCCTTTATCAGTATGATTCAGACACAGCATGAAAATATACTGAAGAGTGCTATGATACGTCAGGAGTTTACGGCCAACGTATCCCATGAACTGAAAACCCCGCTGACCTCCATTTCGGGATACGCAGAGCTCATTGAAAACGGTATGGCTTCCAATGAGGATGTGATACATTTTGCCAAGGGAATCCACAAAAATTCCAATCGTCTGCTGACTTTAATCAATGATATTATTCGGCTTTCGGAATTAGACGGTACTGAAAAGGAAGTAGAATTTGAAAGAGTAAATTTATATACAATAGCACAGACGAGTCTGGATATGCTGCAGTTTATGGCACAGAAGCACGAGGTAACCCTGTTTCTGGAGGGAGAAGAGTGTACAGTGTGGGGAAATCGGCAGATGTTAGAAGAACTGGTATACAACTTATGCGACAATGCTATCCGTTACAATAATGCAGGAGGAAGTGTAAGGGTAAGGATTACAGATAAGGAAAACAGCACGGTAATGACCATTACGGATACCGGAATCGGTATTCCCAAGGAAGCACAGGAAAGAGTGTTTGAGAGGTTTTACAGGGTGGATAAGAGCCGTTCCAAGTCTACGGGAGGAACCGGACTGGGACTGGCCATTGTGAAGCATATTATAGCTAAATTGCAGGCGGAGATTTCCATAGAGAGTGAAATGGGAAAGGGGACACAAGTCAGCGTGACTTTTAAGAAAGATATGATTTAAGCAAAAACAGTATGGCAGAGTAATATAAAAAAAGCTTTAAAGAAATGACCTCCAAAAGTCAGAACGGAAAAATCTGACGCTTGGAGGTCGTTTTTATGAATGCACTGTTTTGTAGTCAAATTAGTTTTGGTTTGTTGCCGGACTTTCCGGTTTTCTTTTGTTTCTGTACTTTCTAACTTTCTTTTACTGTTTCACCTTCGGCATCGGCTTCCTCTGCATCCTTTTCAGGCAAAGTCAACTGTACCCGTACAATGCGGTTCTGGTCAATACCCTTGACCTGTAACACCGTTCCGTCTTCTAAGGTAACCGCTTCTTCATCCTCGGGGAGTCTGTCAAGCTGACCGATAATAATACCGCCGATGGAATCGTAGTCTTCAGAACCCAAGTGAGTGCCGATGGCATCATTAATATCGGAAAGGCTCATGCTGCCTTCAATGAGATAAGTACGTTCATCGAGCTGCTGAATCAGCTCCTTTTCATCTTCATCATATTCATCCCGGATATCACCAACCAGCTCTTCCAATAAGTCCTCCAAAGTAATCATGCCGACAGTAGAGCCGTACTCATTTAATACAAAAGCCACATTAATGGATTTCTCACGCATTTCTAAAAGCAGGTCTGCGGTCTTTTTGTATTCGTAAGTGTAGTAAGCTTCCCGGATAAGGGAATCCAGAGAAAAATTTTCGGCGGACAGGGTACCGTTGCTTTTTGCAAGGAAGAAGTCCTTGATGTTAATAAAGCCCACCATGCTGTCCTTATCTTCGTTGTAAACAGGAATACGGGTATACATATATTCCTTAAAGATATCAATCAGTTCTTCATAAGTGCCATCGGTACTGATGGTTATCATGTTGACGCGGGGAATCATAATATCCCGGGCACAGGTATCGGAAAATTCAAATATATTGTATATCAGTTCACGTTCTTCAGATTCAATTTCACCGTCTTCATGGCTTACGTCTACATATGTTTTTAATTCGCTCTCGGTAATGGTATCGTTCTTTTTGCTGGGGTCAATATGTAACAGGCGTAAAATACCATTGGCAATCTTGTCAATAACAAAAATAATAGGAGTTAAAATCTTAATGATTCCATAAATGACAGGAGCGTATGCGAGACATATTTTTTCGGAATTTAAGTTGGCCCATGTCTTAGGAACAATCTCTCCCACAAGCAGAATAACAAAAGTCAGAATACCGGTTGCAACACCTATGTAGGCACTGGCTCCCAGATTGATTACAAAAGTAGTCGTGAGAGAAGAAGCACTTAAGTTTACGATATTGTTGCCAATCAGGATGGCAGATAACATCTTACTGTAGCATTCCAGAATCTTGTTAACGGTTTTTGCACGTTTGCTGCCTTCTTCTTCCATGGTGCGTATCTTCACGCGGTTTACGGTAGAAAGTGCTGTTTCGGCGGAGGAAAAGAACGCAGATAAAATAATAAGGACAAATAAAACGATTAATTGTATGACACCAGAGGTATCCAAAAAAACCACTCCTTTGTGTAAGAAAATGTAATTACAGTTATAGGAAATATTACAATAAGTGTCACTGTATTGTCAAGTTAGAGCAAAGAGAAACATATAATTTCACAGGAACTTCTTAATAAAAAAAGATAATATCTGTAATTAGTTGAAAGGAGGAAATATGGAAAGAGGAAGAAGTGTACGAAAGGATACGGGGGAAGGACTGCCGATACTGTTTTTGTTAAAATGCCTGTTGTTTTCCTACATACTTACCGGAGCCCTTTTGTTATTGCTGGCATTACTGGTCTACAGGTTTGGATTGTCGGAAAAGGTGGTATCCGTCATCATTATCGGAATTTACATAGGAGCCACCTTTTTTGCAGGCTTTGTAACCGGTAAAAGGCTGAAGACTAAAAAATTCCTGTGGGGGTTACTTATAGGAAGTGCGTATTTCATCGTACTTGTGATATTATCACTTGTAGTTAACCATTCCTTTAAAGATGTGGCAACCAATTTCCTGTCTGTATTAGTTATGTGTGCCGGCAGCGGTATGTTAGGGGGAATGGTGAGCTAGAAAAAATGTGCGGCTCCTTTTAGCGAAAACAGCTTCCCCAAGCGGACCGTTAAAAAACGCCGGTACTTAGATACCGTACTTTGGTATCTTATGTACCGCTGCGTTTTTTGCCGAGCAAAAGCGTGTCCGTGTGGGAACTGTTTTCGCTAAAAGGAGCCGCACATTTTTCTGTTTCACCATCCCCAATGCATACTTTTTATATGAATTTTGAAAAAAACCTTTTACAAACAGGAAATTTATGTTATACTACACAAGTATTAAGGTTCTTATAACTTAAGGAGGCTGCTATATATGAAGCATATTAAGACACTGAATACCAGAGATTTCAAGGAATCTATGAAAAAGGGCGGCTGCGGTGAATGCCAGACATCCTGCCAGTCAGCTTGTAAGACATCCTGTACCGTAGGCAACCAGAGTTGCGAAAAGATTAAATAATCTTTAGACAAACAAGATGTAATAACCCTGAAAGCAGCGATTTGCGTCGCTGCTTCATTTATGTTATTGAGATGTGTTAATAGGACAATGCCTTAAAGCATATGGATTTTACAAAGCAAGGAGAGAAGAAAAGTGATACATCAGTATAAAAACAATGGCTACAATATTGTGCTGGATGTAAACAGCGGTTCCGTTCATGTTGTGGATGATATGGTCTATGATATGATATCCCTGATTGAACCCCTGGTGGAAGAAGGCATCACAGATTTGGATTTAATTAAGGCTGCGGTGATTAACTGTGTAAATCTGCCTTATCCGGAACAGGAAATTTCGGAGGCGGTAGAGGAGGTAATGGAGCTTTATAAACAGGGGCAACTGTTTGCACCGGACATCTATGAAAATTATATTTTTGATTTTAAGAACAGACAGACCGTGGTAAAGGCACTTTGTCTGCATATTGCCCACGACTGTAACCTGGCATGTCAGTATTGCTTTGCAGAAGAAGGGGAATATCATGGCAGACGTGCCCTGATGAGCTTTGAAGTAGGTAAGAAGGCACTGGACTTTTTAGTTGCCAATTCCGGCAACCGCATAAATCTGGAAGTGGATTTCTTCGGCGGTGAGCCGACCATGAACTGGCAGGTGGTAAAAGACCTGGTGAAGTACGGCAGAAGTCTGGAAGAACCTCACAATAAAAAATTCCGTTTTACCCTGACTACCAACGGTGTGCTGTTAAATGACGATATTCTGGAATTTGCCAATAAGGAAATGTCCAATATTGTTTTAAGTATCGATGGACGAAAGGAAGTCAATGACAGGATGCGTCCTTTCCGTGGCGGACAGGGCAGTTATGACGTTATTGTTCCTAAATTTCAAAAGGTTGCAGAGAGCAGAAATCAGATGAATTACTATGTAAGAGGTACCTTTACCCACAACAATCTGGATTTTTCCAAAGATGTTCTGCATCTGGCTGATTTAGGTTTTAAGCAGATTTCGGTGGAGCCGGTTGTAGCAAAGCCGGAAGACTGGTACTCGATTAAAGAAGAAGACCTGCCGGTATTAAAGGAAGAATATGACAAGCTGGCAGCGGAGATGATTAAGCGGAAAAAAGAAGGCAGAGGGTTTAATTTCTTTCACTTTATGATAGATTTGGAGGGCGGACCCTGTGTGGCAAAGCGACTTTCCGGCTGTGGCTCAGGTACGGAGTATCTGGCAGTGACGCCTTGGGGAGATTTGTATCCCTGCCATCAGTTTGTAGGTCAGGAAAAATTCCTTATGGGAAATGTGGATGACGGAATTGTAAATACCAAGCTGCGGGATGAGTTTAAGTGCTGTAACGTATATGCAAAAGAAAAGTGTAAGAAGTGCTTTGCAAAATTTTATTGCAGCGGCGGCTGTGCAGCAAATTCTTATAATTTTCACGGCAATATCAATGATGCATATGATGTGGGCTGTGAGCTGCAGCGTAAGCGTATCGAGTGTGCCATTATGATGAAGGCGGCGGACGGAACGGAGGAAGCGTGAGTATGAACAAAAGCAGAGCAGTTGCAATTTTGCTGGCATTTTTTGTGATACTGGCAGGAATTACTTTTATAGATATTAAGGGTATTGACGGAAAAGGAGCGGTATCCGCTTCTGATATTACGCTGGGACTGGATCTGGCAGGCGGCGTCAGCATTACTTATGAGGTAGTGGGCGAGGAAGCACCGGACGCTACCGATATGGCTGATACCATCGAGAAACTAAAGCAGCGTGTATATAATTACAGCAATGAGGCGTTGGTTTATAAAGAGGGGGAGAACCGAATCAATATTGAAATCCCCGGTGTGAATGATGCAAATGCCATTTTGGAAGAACTGGGAAGACCCGGTACCCTGTATTTTATTTACGAGATGGGTGCTGACGGTACTGCAAACTATACCCAGAACTATGGAATGAATGAGGATGGCAGTTACTATGTGTATTATACATTAAATAAAACTATAGAAGAACTGGAGGCAGACGGTTCCATTGCTTTGTACGGTACGGATATTCTGGATGCAAGGGAAGGCAGCTTTACGGACTCTATGGGTAACAGTGAATATGGTGTGGAACTTCGAATGACAGCGGAGGGCACGGAAAAGTTTGCCGTGGCGACCGGCAGAGCCGCAAAAACCGGAGAAACCATCGCAATCTATTATGACGGTACCTTTTTAAGTGTGCCCTCGGTAGCAAAGCCCCTGACAGACGGTGTTGCTCAGATTACCGGCAACTTTACTTATGAGTCAGCAGACAAGCTGGCCTCCCAGATTCGTATCGGTGGGCTGAGACTGGAACTGAAGGAACTGCACTCTAAAGTAGTAGGTGCACAGTTAGGGTCGGAAGCAATCAAAACCAGTCTGAAGGCAGGAGCTATCGGCCTTGCGGCAATCGTTGTGTTCATGATTGCAGTGTATTTTATTCCCGGTCTTATAGCCTCTCTGGCACTGCTTTTATATACGGCATTGACGGTTCTTTTGTTAAATGGTTTCGGTATGACACTGACTCTGCCCGGTATTGCAGGTATTATTCTGTCAATCGGTATGGCAGTGGATGCCAACGTTATCATTTTTGCACGTATCAGAGAAGAACTGGCAACCGGTAAAACGGTTAAGTCAGCAGTTAAGATAGGATTTGACAGGGCACTCTCGGCTATTGTAGACGGAAATGTAACCACTCTGATTGCAGCAATTGTTTTGTGGGCATTAGGCTCCGGTTCCATCAGAGGATTTGCACAGACCCTGGTACTGGGTATTGCATTATCCATGTTTACTGCTCTTTTTGTAACCAGATGGTTGATGCAGGCATTTTATGCACTGGGACTTAAGGATGAAAAATGGTATGGTGTGGCAAAAGCCCCTAAAAGCTTTGACTATATCGGAAAGAAGCATATATTTGCGGCAGTTTCCGCATTATTGATTCTGATTGGTGCCGTCTTTATGGGTATCAATAAGGCAAATGACGGTACCACCTTAAATTACAGTCTGGATTTTGTGGGCGGAACATCGGTTTCGGTGGTCTTTAATGAAGAAATGAGTCTTGCAGATATTGAAGCTGCAGTCATTCCCGAACTGGAGGCAATCAGCGGCAGTGCGGTGCAGCCCCAGCCTGTACAGGGCACCAATGAAGTAGTATTTAAGAGTAACGCATTGGAAAAGGAGCAGAGGGAAGCAATTGAGGATATGCTGCTTAATAAATTTGCTGTGTCCAAAGATAAGATTAACATGGAAACAATCAGTTCGACTATTTCCAAGGAAATGAAACGGGATACGATTCTGGCGGTTTGTGTGGCTATCGCATGTATGCTAATCTATATCCGCGTCCGGTTTAAGGATATCCGTTTCGGAGCAGGCGGTGTACTGGCTCTGCTTCATGATGTACTGGTGGTACTTGCATTTTATGCAGTGGCAAAGGTTTCTGTGGGAAGTACCTTTATCGCCTGCATGCTGACTATCGTAGGATATTCCATCAATGCGACCATTGTTATCTTTGACCGAATCAGGGAAAACCTGAATCCTCGCGTAGATGAGGAGGAACAGGGCAGGAAGACAAAGAAGGTTAAGCCTGAAAAGAAGGATTTACAGGAGATAGTCAATGTCAGTATTTCCCAGACCCTTTCCAGAAGTATTTTTACTTCACTGACTACCTTTATCATGGTAGCGGCATTGTATGTGCTGGGTGTAACGGCAATCCGGGAATTTGCACTGCCGTTAATGGTTGGTATTTTGTGCGGTACCTATTCCTCTATTTTCCTTGCAGGCAGTATTTACTACGTTCTGTATAAAAAGTTCCCTCCCAAAGAGGAGAAAGAGTAGAACCCGGAAAATTGACGATGACACTTTCCCGTGGTCAAAGAAGTCCCGGATAGTGGATTGAGGTAAAAGACAAATATGGAAAAATGGTTTGTTGCGGCGAAAAAAGCAGATTTTGACGCCTGGAGCCAAAAATTTAATATTACCCCTGTTACGGCAAGAATTATCCGTAACAGGGATATTTTTTCCGAGGAAGAGGTAGAAAAATATTTACACGGCACCTTCCTTGACATGTATCCTCCGGAAGCAATGACAGATATGGAGGATGCGGCAGCCATCATTGAGGAGCAGCTGCGTGGCGGTAGAAAAATGCGTGTTATCGGAGACTATGATGTGGACGGTATTACTGCCTCCCACATCTTAACTAAAGGTCTGCGGGCATTATCGGCAGACGTGGATACTGTAATTCCACACCGCATGAAGGACGGCTACGGCTTAAATGACCAGCTCATTGAAAAGGCTTATGAGGACGGCATCCGTACCATCGTGACCTGTGACAATGGTATAGCTGCATATTCCCAGATAGCACTGGCAGCAGAGAAAAAAATCACAGTGGTGGTAACGGACCATCATGAGGTTCCTTACAATGAAGAAAATGGTGTACGCACGGAAATCCTGCCTCCCGCAGCAGCGGTAGTAGACCCTAAAAGGGAAGACTGCACTTATCCGTACAAAAATATCTGCGGTGCGGTAGTGGCTTACAAGCTGGTGGAACTGCTTTTCAGACGTTCTGATTTGGAACCGGAAGAAAAGCAGGCACTGTTAGATGAATTTATCCAGCTGGCGGCAGTGGCAACGGTCTGCGATGTGATGGAGCTTTTAGATGAAAACCGCATCATCGTAAAGGAGGGGCTAAAGCGGATACATACAAAGCCCTGTATAGGTTTGAAGGCACTGATGGAAGTAAACGGTATTGAACCGGGGAAGCTTACCGCCTATCATCTGGGCTTTGTGGTAGGTCCCTGTTTAAACGCCACCGGCAGACTGGATACGGCAGCCCGTGCATTGGAGCTTTTGGCAGCCCCGGATACCCGGACGGCAGTTTCTCTTGCAGGAGAATTAAAAGAGATGAATGACAGCCGCAAGACCATGACCCTGATGGGGCTGGAGCAGGCTTCCGCCTACGTGGAAGCAAATCACATGGAAAAGGACAGGGTGCTTGTCATTTACCTGCCGGATTGTCACGAGAGTCTTGCCGGCATTATTGCAGGGAGAATCCGCGAAAAATACGGAAAACCGGCTTTTGTACTTACCAAGGGAGAAGAAGGCGTAAAAGGCTCAGGCCGCTCCATTGAAAATTATCATATGTATGAAGCTATGACCGGCTGCAAGGAGCTGTTTACCAAATATGGCGGACACAAAATGGCGGCAGGACTTTCCATGACAGAGGAAAATATCCCTCTTCTTCGTAAAAGACTGAATGAAGGCTGCACGTTAACAGAAGAGGATTTTATACCTAAGATACACATTGACGTACCGATGCCTCTGTGCTATGCGGATAAAACGCTGGCAGAAGAGTTAAATATTCTGGAGCCCTTTGGTACAGCCAACCCCAAGCCCTTGTTTGCCTGCAAAGAGGTACAACTTTTATCCGGCAGAAAAATGGGCAGCAAAGGTAATTTTGCCAAATACCGCGTCGTACAGGATAACAGAGAGTACGAGGTAGTATACTTTGGAGGACTGGACAAATTCCATGCCTTTCTGGAAGAAAAGTTTGGCATGGGGGCAGCAAATAAGCTGTACCTGCAGGGCAGCAGATGCAATTACACAATATCCATCACGTACCAGTTGGGACTGAATACCTACATGGGCAGGACGGAAGTGCAGATTGTGATGCAGAATTACTGCTAGGAGAGCCGGAAAGCAAGAAGTTTAAATAGATTTTGTGATTCAAAAGGGAGTGGATATCATACCGATTGAAGTGAAGGCAGAAGAAAATCTGCAGGCTAAAAGTCTGAGATGCTTTTGTGAAAAATACAAACCGCGTATTGCGATACGAAGCTCTATGTCCGGGTACCGGGAACAGGAGTGGATGGTAAATGTACCGTTGTATGCACTGGCAGGGTATTTGGAGAGACAGGATTTTTAAGAAAAATGTAAAAGAGGAATCATTAAAAGAAATAGAGGTAATAGAAAAACCGAAATGCTTGAGGGTATTTATACTCCATACATTTCGGTTTTTTGTATTAATGCAGAGAAATTCCTAAAAAAATATCATCAAAATCGGTATCGTAAATTTCTTTTAATGCAAGCAGTTCGGTTACCTTGATATTGTAGGTGCCACACTCAATCTGAGAGTAGATACTTCTGGTAATGTCAAATCCCATAAGCTGCAATTTGGCAGTAACCTGCTCCTGTGTCAGCTTTCGTCCCCTTCGGATTCGACGGAGGTTATTTCCTAAAGTAATATCGGCTTTTATTTTCTGTGCCATAGTAACTCCTTATAGTATCAAATCCCCCTATGTGATAAATGTTTAGTTTAGTGTATGCAGTTTAGAAATTTTATGCACATCTTGATTGTAAGTTAGAAAAGTATTATAATTGCAACACATACATTGCAAAAAGGAATGCACCGCAGATGTTGTATTAAGTATATCTGCGGTGTGGTTTTGTGCATTTTAAAAAGTTCATTTTATAATAAAAATACAATATAGTCGGTGAGGTTACAAATGAGAGTAGCAATATGTGATGATGAGAAGATTTTTTTAGAGCAGATGGAAGAACTGTTAAAAGGGATTTCTGATATTAGTCAGGTGGATTGTTATGATGACGTAAGCGAGCTGGAGCGGCAATTAAAAAACAGTCGGAAATATGACCTTTTATTTATGGATATCGAATGGAAACAGCCTAGAGAAAACGGAACACATTTTGCAGCCAAAATCAATAAAGAGTATCCGGGCATTCAGACTGTTTTTATGACAGCTTATAATGAGCGGTTTTCGGAAGCGATATTTTGGGAGCCGGTGAATTTGTGCGGTTATCTGGTAAAACCGGTAAAATATGATAATTTGCGGATTTTATTGGAAAAGGCAAAGCAAAATATTGATAAACAGAAGAGTGAGAAGATTGTAGTACAGTATAGGGGAATTACAGAAACTATTTTGCTTCTAAATATTATTTATCTGGAAAGCTGTGCACATCAGGTTTTTATTTCTACAACAACAGATAAGATTGCTATTTATAAAAAGTTGGATGAGTATGAGAAAGAATTGCAGCATTCCTTTGTACGGATACATAAAAGCTATTTGGTCAACATGAATTATATAAAAAGGATTGACCGTAGTGAACTGACATTAAGAGACGGAACGGTATTACCGGTCAGCAAGGGAAAATATCAGGCAACAAAGGATAAGTTTTTCAGATTTATGGGAGAGCAGTTATAACACGTTGGAACAGATTGCTTTTTGAGTATGGGAGAATGGTATGGTTTGTTACATTATTAACTTGATTTTATGGATATTGCAAGTGATTTGCAATAGTGCAATTGTATGTCTTGGATTTGAACCTAAAAATGAGAGAACCAAGTTGTGGCAGAGCATAGTGGGAATGGCACTGTTTCGAATGCCTTTTATCATAATTAAATTCTTATTTAATGAAAATGATATTATTAGAAGCATATGTGTTATTATGCTGGGCGTTGCAAGCATAATTTATATGATTGCTTTTTTTAAGGGTTTTGTGTGGCAGAAATTACTTTTTCTTTTGTTTGAAATGATTTGTTGTTGTGTAGGTGAAGTAATCATACAGCTGATTTTGCAGGATGAGCTGTTGCAAGCTGAATCGCTATCCATGGATCAACCCATTATGGTAGTGTATCTAATTTATGGTATATTATTGATTTCAGTGTTGCTTCTCCTCTTTCTATTTGTGTGGAAAAAATTCTTCAAAAGAGCTGTTTATGATTTGAAAATATTTTTTGTGTTTAGTATATTTCCCATCAGTCAGTTTATTATGATGTATTCGATAAATACAAAAGTATATGCAGAAATGACGCCTGCCGGTGTCATTAATATAGCAGGTCTGCTGATTAGTATGGTAGCGGATGTGATTTTGCTTGTAACTTTGCTGCGTCAGCAGAGTATGCAGGAAATGACGATTCGGTTAAGCGAGATGGAAAAAACCTGGGAAGTGGAACAAAATCACTACCGGGACATCGAAGCCAGAAGAGAAGAACTGGCAAAAATCAGACATGATTTATCAGAACAATTTATGGTAATACAGGGATTGTTACATAGAGAAAACTATGAAAAGGCAGTAGAAATGTTGGACAGTTTACGGGAGTATGTAGCGTCTACCAAAGAATATGATTACTGTGCCGACCCGGTGGTCAATGCAATCATGGCGGAAAATGAAAAGCTGTGTGCAGAAAAGGGAGTTCGGTTTGAATATGATTTGGAAATCATGCAGCCCTTGAAAATAGAGCCGGTTGCAATCTGCAGTATCTTTTCAAATTTAATGAGAAATGCCACTGCAGCAGCTCAAAAAGCTGAAGATAGAAAAAAATCTTTTATATCTATAAAAGCAGTAGTCAAGGGAGATTATTTACATGTCAAAGTGAATAATTCCTATACGGAGGAAAGTAAGAAGGAAAAGAAGCGAAGAAAGGGATACGGAATGGAGATATTAAAAGCCATAGCCGAAAAGTATAACGGCCAGATGGAGGTCGTTTCGGCAGATGACCTGTATAGTATCCGTATATCGATTGAAAATAGTTAATTTGATGAAGTGAGTCCTGCACCCTAGAGTGCAGGATTTTTTTAGTTATGAAAGCGTAAGATTTACGCAGAAGTTCTAAGCGTAAGTTTTGTGCGTAGGATTTTCTAATTAAAAAGAGTGTCTAATTTTGTCGAAAAATGTACCGTTTTTGTAACAGGGATTGATTGGAGCAAATAAATAATTACAATTGTGTATAGGATTTTGAAACGGCAAATATAGAGGCATCAAGAAAAAATCAGGGTTCCAAAAGGTCATAAATACTGACATCTAAAACCTGAGAAAAAACGAGCAATTCATAATCAGTGACAAAACGCTCGTGTTTTTCAATGCGACTGATTACTTTTTGAGAGATTTCAATATTATTTAATTGCATTTTGGCAGCTAATTCTTCTTGAGATAATTTTTGTTGTTTTCGGAACTCAAAAATCTTTTTTCCAACAATATTTGCTCTGCCGTTATAGTCATAAATTTTCACAAGGTTCTCCTTCTTATCACTACCCTAAAGATGGGTAAGTTTTATTGACAATAGCATAGTAGAAGTAATATAATTACCCTAAAGATGACTAAAAATGCAAGTTTTAAAAATTTAATAGAAAGACGAGGCGAGATTATATGGAGATGGCTTATTAGATGGTTCTAAGCTAAGCGTTTGTGCACAGAGGGTACTGCCTGTGCAGTATCCTCTCTTTCAAAGAATTTAATGGAAGATAAAAAGGTAAAGCGAATTGTTATGCAAACAGATAAAAAGGTAAACGGATATGCATCCGTAGAAAAATCCAACATCATCAACACTCCGCTAGGGTGCAAACTATTAACGTTCATACTACTACATAAAAACCTGTCCAATCATCGCAAAATCAGAGAAGCAACAGAGAAGGGCATCCTGTTAAACGGCTGTCACAGTCCCTATCAATATTTGAAACGTCTCCTTCAGGAGCATCCGGAGCTGATGGATACGGTAGCCATTATGCAGGACAGAAATATTACCTATAGGGAATTGTGGGACGAGTCTGAAGCACTTGCTAATTATCTGCATTTTGAATTGGCAGGTCGAAAGGGCGAGAATATTTCCATATGTGCAGCCAGCTCCATAGAAGGAATCGTGGCATTCTTTGCTCTCAACAGAATTGGGCTTGTAAATGCCAGAGTCTTTAACGGGAGTCAGGCTGATAAGATGAAGTATAATATTAACAATTTTGCTTCCCGTATTGTGCTGACCGACCGAAATAATCTGGCTGTGTTATCCCAGGTAATTAAGGAAACCAAGGTGGAAGCAGTCATTGTGATGTCAGAGTGTGAGGATGCACTGCGGAGGGAATTTGAATCAAAGCATCCTCAAATCCGTCTGGAGTCTTACGGACAGGTGATGGAAAAAGGAAAGTACATCAGTGAATATTTTGAGGAATCTGTTTTTTCAGAGGATTTGGCATCCATTCTTTATACCAGTGGCTCCAGTGGTGAACCTAAGCCCATATCCATTCCCAACAGAGTATATACCAACATGGTGGATGTGGTTTGCAAGACAACCAATATTGTGAAATGTGATGGAGAGCGGGTAATTGGTGTGGTGTCTCATGAGTATCCTTATGCGGCTATTAACTGTACCATTATGATTTTACTAATGGGGAAGACGCTGATTATGCCAAAGCATAGAGAGGATAACAGTATAGATTTTGATGAGTTAATGGAAGCAAAGCCCAATCGTATTCAGGCAATCCCAAACTTTTATAAGCTATGGGAGCAGGCAAAACAAAACGGCACTATGAAATGCAATGATTTCAGCTCGCTCAATTCTGTTATTTCCGGCGGTGAGCGATATCTGAATAATGAAAAACAGGAATTGCTTTCTTTCCTGACAGGCTATAATGCAAAGCCTCTCTTAATTGACGGTTTCGGTTTTGGTGAATTGGGAAGTGCCACCGCACTGAAATTCGGAATGCACGATTATTTTCTGCTGATGAACGGAATTGAAGCCAAATCTATACACCCGGAAACGAGAGAAGATTTACCACTGGATGAAGAAGGTATTTTGTGTTTTACAGGACCAACCATTGCGGCAGGTTACTTCAATAATGCAGAGGCTACGGCAAAGTCTTTTGTAAAAGATAAGAATGGGAAAAGGTGGTTTGTATCGGATACTTATGGCCTGGTACATGGAAGGAAAAGGCGTCTTGTGAAATTGGGTGGCAGAATACGAGAGTATTTCATTACCGGAGATGGAGCCGGTAATTTTGTAAAGGTATATGCCGGAACGGTAGAGGATGTGATTATGTCCTGTCCCGATGTAAGTGATTGTATTGTTGTGCCTTCTGACTCCGGTGCAACGCCGAGTCCGGTCGCATACATAGCAATTAATGAGGAACGAGTAAAGAACAATGAGCAGATTATTGAGACTTTGAAAGAGAAGTGCCGAAGCCTGGAGAAATTTGCCCAGCCTACAAGGTATGAAGTGGAAAAGGTAATTGCCAGAACCAATGCAGGGAAGAAGGATTATGGGTATTACAAAAAGATGAGTGGGCTTTGATAATGGAGACAAATTTGAATATTTGAAAGAGTTTTACGAAGAAGGAGCAGGCACAATGCCAACACAAGAGAAAGAATTAACGGGTTATCCATCAATAGATAAACCTTGGCTGAAGTATTATGGTGAGAAAGCGATAGCACAGGATATACCAGAAACCAAGATGTATGACTATGTATCGGGTTGTTGCAGCGGTCATAAAAAGAACTTATGCTTAGAGTATTTTGGAACAAAGATTACATATCAAGATTTTATAAAAAGAATAGAGAATGTGGCGAAAGCATTTGTGGCTTTTGGGGTAGTAGATGGGGAGATTGTATCCATTGTTGCACCAACAACGCCAGAATCCATTTATTGTGTTTATGCTCTTAATCGGATAGGAGCAATTGCAAATCTGATAGATCCGAGGCTGTGTGTGGAAAACATAAAGGAAAAGATAGCTTGTTCGAAGTATATTGTTGCGTTAGACATGATTAGTGACAAGATGGAAAAAGCAGTGGATGAGAAACAGAAGATTGTGTTTTTTTCAATTGCGGAATCCTTTCCTTGGTATATGAAATTTGTTTATGCATTAAAGACAATGAAAAGTCAGCTCATAGAAGAGAAACCCCTGAAGTGGAACGATTTTATAAAGGCTGGTAGTAGCATTGCAAGAATTGAAGATGCTTCATATCAAAGAAATAAAGTAGCTATCTTGGTAAGTACAAGTGGTACTACCGGAAAGAGCAAGCTTGCACAGTTGACTAATGAGAATGTAAATGCAGTTGCTTGGCAATATGAATATGCAGGATTTGGAAAGCACTTTGGAGATACTTTTTTGAACATTATGCCGCTGTTTTTGGCATATGGATTTATTTCCGGAATTCACATGCCAATGGCACTTGGTTTTAAAACGGTTATTATTCCGCAGCGAGAATTGGCTCAAATGGCGAAGTATATTTTGAAATATAAGCCACAGGCATATTTGGATGTACCGAATGGTATTGCTTCCGTAATTTCAGATAAGAGAGTGAAGAAAAACACAGACCTGTCTTTTATACAATATATTGGTATTGGAGGAGATTCTCTGGATGTTGTATTGGAGCAGGAATGTAATGAATTTCTTAAAACTCATAATTGTTCAAATAAAGTGCAAAAGGGCTATGGAATGACCGAGATTGGTTCCGCAGCAGTTATTAATGCTTCGGGTGCATGCAATACGTTAGGGAGTGTCGGAATTCCCTTTCCCAAGACAATTGCTAAAATTGTAAATCCTGATACTTGTGAAGAACTGGGTTATGACGAGATTGGCGAGCTATGTTTATCGGGGCCCGGAGTTTTTAAAGGATATCTTGGAGATGATCAAGCTACAAGTGTAGAACTGGAAACAGATGAAAGAGGAGTTTGCTGGGTCCACACCGGGGACTTATTCTCAATGAATGAGAATGGTGAATTGTTTTTTAAAGAGCGTATTAAGAATATGTTTGTTAGACCGGACGGGCATAATAATCATCCTCATATTATAAATGAGCTCATTTTACAACATCCAGCTGTATATGCAGCGTGTACGGTGGGCGTACAAAGCCCTTATCATGCAATCGGCAAATATCCAAAGTCAGTAATCATATTAAAAGAGGAATTCAAAGGTAAAGAAGATAAGATACAGCAGGAATTAGAAAAAATGTGTATGACCGCATTTTCACAGCGTGATATACCTTATTACTATGAGTTTTTGAATGAATTCCCTTATACACCAAATGGAAAAGTAGACTTAAAAGCTTTAGAGGATGAGGGAATAAGTCGGGCTACGCTGGCTGCGGGAGTAGTATTTTAAGGAAATGAAGAAACGATTAGTGCTGGTAGAACTTTACGAATGAAAGCCTATGAATTTATAAATATATGGAAAAGAGGTGCCAATATTTGGAGCGGATTGTGGAGATAAAAAGATGAAATATGTAATTGAACATGGCGGCAATATTATTATTTTTCCGGAAGGCTGTTGGAATTTGGATGATAATGGGCAAAAGGATGAGTGTCATGATGCTGACGGGCATAAATCAGATAACTGGTTGATACAGGACATCAATGTTGGCATCTTGCGTTTGGCACAGGAGGCTGGCTGTGAAATAGTACCTACTATTCTGCATTACGATGAGGTGAAAAGAAAGAAATGCTTTGCTTATAGGGGGAAGCCATTTCGTGTTAGCAAAGAGGCGGATATTTTTGCCAAGAAGGATGAGCTCGTAGGACTTATGATATGAATAAATAATCCAGTTTCTGATTTGAACAACATGTTATCAAAGATATAGCAAAGGAGAAAGCGTATGTTCCAACTGACAAAAGAACAACAGAATGATCTATACCGCAGGAAGGTTGCACTTGGAGAAGTACCGGGGAAAATGACGGGATATGCAAGTATCGATAAGCCGTGGCTGAAATACTACAGCGAGGAAGTAATTAGTGGAAAATTACCCAATCAGACAATTTATGGATATTTAAAAGAAAATAATAAAAATTATATTGATGATACAGCAATTATTTATTTCTCAAGAAAAATAAGTTATGGTGAATTGTTTAAAAATATTGATGCGTGTGAGCGGGCACTAATTGCTGTTGGTGTGAAAGAGCATGATATTGTAACAATTGCACTGCCAAGTATTCCGGAGGCATTGTATGCGGTATATGCGTTAAATAAGATTGGTGCGGTTGCCAATATGATTCACCCACTTGCTGGATTAAAAGAGACAATAAGTTATATTAATGAAGTGAGAAGCGAAGTGGTAATTTTGTTTGATGAAACTTACAAAATGGTAGCATCGAAACTTCATACGACGAAAGTAAGAAAATGTATCGTGGTTTCAGCAGTGGAATCTTTGTCTTCTGTATTTAAGCTACTATATTATATCAAAAGTAAATACAAAAAACAGAAATACGATAAAGGTACTATGTGTTGGAGCGAGTTTATTAAAGGTGGAATTAATATATCAGTACCGAATATAAAGAAAAATCCGGAGACGTTGGCCTTAATTTCTCATACAGGTGGTACAACAGGAGATCCTAAAGGAGTAATGCTTTCGGATAAGAATATTAATGCACTTATATGGGAAATAGGCTGTAATATTTTACATACAAGGCAAGAGCGATACATGTCGGTATTACCTCCATTTATCAACTACAGTCTTATAAATTCAATGCTTGAACCATTGGCGTTTGGATTTACAGTGATACTAATTCCAAAGTATGAACCGTTAAAGTTTGATAGATATATTAAAAAGTATCAACCCAATTATATATCTTCAATTCCTGATTATTGGGAGGCGTGCCTTGAAATAAAAAAACTTCAAACAATGAAATTGTCCTGTTTAAAGGGTGTATATTACGGGGGTGAGGCTCTTAACGCAAAGAAGGAAGAAGAAATTAATGCTTTGTTATTGGCGTGTGGGGTACAACACGGATTAAAAAAAGGGTTGGGAGCAACAGAGCTTGTCAGTGCCGCAACTATTACATATGATGGTTGCAATGATATTAACAGTGTAGGCGTTCCTCTTGTTAAGATTGATTGTAAAATTGTTAATCAAGATACTCATGAGGAACTTATATACAATCAGGAAGGAGAAATCTGCTTTTCAGGAGATACTCTTATGCTTGGATATTTTGAAAAGCCAGACGCAACTGATGATGTTATTAAAATACATGCAGATGGTAAAAGATGGTTGCATACAGGAGATTTGGGTTATATTAACGAAGAAGGCTTAGTATTTATCAGTGGTCGTATTAAGCGTATTCTAACAACTAAGGGAACTGATGGGAATCCTACAAAGATGTTCCCTGATCGTATTGAAAAAGTTATTATGCAGCATAACGAAATCAGTCTTTGCTGTGTGATAGGTATTCCTGACAAGGATAGAGTTAATGTTGGTAAGGCAATTATTGTTCTTAATGCAGGAGTTGAAAAAACAGAACCAATAAAAGAAGAGGTAATAGCTATTTGTAGAGAGGAACTTCCAACATATATGGTTCCAGCGTATGTGGAATTCCGCGATACACTTCCAAGAACGGAACGAGGTAAGGTGGACTATCGCAAATTGGAAGAAGAATGTGCTCAAAAATGAATTTGAATACCATATTAACAGACTTGAAAAATAGGACAAGCCACAGTATACAGTATCTTTCAGAAAACAGTATTGCTTGTACACTTTCAAACCATGGAATCAAATTACGCAAGTTCTTTGCACCACTACTCAGGAAAGTGTATGCAACTCAGACTGACTACAAAATTATCATTGAAAAGCGGGAAAAGTTATTAAGGAGCAGAACAGGAAGAATCTTTGCATTGAATCATCGTCAGGCAGATGACATTGTCATTGGTGCGAACGCTGTAAATCAGAGTGCGTATGTAGTGTTTGGGAATCCCTGTTTGGCATTTGAGACAGTGAACGGTCTTGGACTTTGGACATATGGAATGATTCTGCTCAAAAGGGATGATATTGCCAGCAGAAAAGCGGCATATGAAAAGATGAAATATGTAATTGAACATGGCGGCAATATTATTATTTTTCCGGAAGGCTGTTGGAATTTGGATGATAATGGGCAAAAGGATGAGTGTCATGATGCTGACGGGCATAAATCAGATAACTGGTTGATACAGGACATCAATGTTGGCATCTTGCGTTTGGCACAGGAAACAGGCTGTGAAATAGTACCTACTATTCTGCATTATGATGAAGTGAAAAAAATGAAATGCTTTGCTTATAGGGGTAAGCCATTTCGTGTTAGCAAAGAGGCGGATGTTTTTGCCAAAAAGTATGAACTCGTAGAACTTATGACAGATATGTACTGGTATCTCATGGAAAGACATTCTTGTTATAAGAGAGCGGATTTGGAAGCTGATGGCAGGTCACTTGCAGAACAGTGGAGTGAACTAAAGGAAAAGCTGAGAAGTGCCTGTGACATTGAAAGAATAGGATACCGCCTAAATCTGGCAGAGGAAAAGAGAATTGGCAAAGCCAAGGTTTCTCATTCGGTAGTTACGCCTGAAGAGGCTTTTGCATGGAATTATCGGTATAGGAATTGAAGGATAATCGTAAACGAGAGAGAAAAGTGAGTATAGAGGATGGAAGAAGCGCTCATGGCTGAGGATAAAACGACTCTGTTGAAGAAACGGCAGGAATTTGACAAATACAAGCAAAAAAAGCAAAGAATTATTTCATCGGATTCCAACATCCCCATGAAAATCCGTAAAGCCATCCGCCCATTGCTTCGCGGGATGCTTTGGGTAAGCAGGAAGCTGCAGGGCTATGAGATAGAGATACTGAATCGGACAGAGATTCCTCGGGGTAAGCCGGTGATTTTCGCAGTGTCTCACATAGCAAAACTGGATTTTGAGATTATTTCGGAAGTCATTAAGCAACAATATTTTGTGCTGGCGGCAGACTTTATTGTGGTAAAGGGGAAGTTCCCTGGGCTGTTCTTTTGGCTAAATGGCGTTGTTTATATTGATGTTTTGGATAAAGACGATAGAAAAAATTCGAGGGACTTGATGGTAAAAATACTGGAACAAAATGGAAATATTATGATATTCCCGGAAGGCGCTTGGAATTTATCCCCTAATGAAATTTTTTATGATATTCAGTTGGGGGCGGTAGATATGGCACTGGAAACAGGCGCAGTTATTATACCCATTTCCTTGGAACAGTATGAAGAGAAGAAAAAGTTTGTGATAAACATGGGCGATGTCATAGATCTGAACAGAATGAATGAAAGCACAAGAGAATGTAAGTTGAAAAAGACTTCCGAGTTAAGGGATATTCTGGCAACGCTGAAATATGAGATATGGGAGCGGGAAGGCATAACGAAGAGGAGTGATATAAAAAGCAATTATTGGAGTGATTTTGTGTTGCGTCGATGTGCGGAATGGCCGGGGTATGACTTCCATGGTCAGATTGATAACTGTTATATCCCGAAAGCAAAACTGGAATATTGGGATTTAATGCGTGATTTGCGAAATATGAAGGTTAGTGAAGCAAACAGGTTTTTGTTTATGAAACAGGATGAATTTTTACAAGAGAAAACTGCGGAATGAGGAGATATATACCAATGTGCGAGACAGGCAAGCAGGGCAAAGAAAAATTTAAACTATTAACAAAACCACAACAGAAAAAACTGTCCCTTAATGAATTTGCGGAATATAAGAAAAAGGAGCGAGCTTACAATTTTTACAAAGGTAACAGTATCCAAAATTCTTTGAAAAATGATATATGGCATTATGTATTACTATGCGTGCTGAAAGTACTGCGTTTCTCAAAAAAACAAAAGCTTTATGTCATTGCAGATCATTGTGACCATAGGAAAAAGCCGGTTATCTATGCCTGTACACATGTCAGTTATGATGACATAGTAATGACTTTTGAGGCAATAAAAAACCCGTGTTGGTTGTTTTTAGGTAATCCTGCATTACAATATCGCACATTAAACGGCTGGATGTTGGAAAAGAATGGTGTAATTTATATTGATACTTATGACAAAGAGGACAGGATAATTGCGAAGGAAAATGCAATAAATCTTATTAAAGAAGGGGGAAGTTTATTAATTTACCCGGAAGGAGCGTGGAATCTTACAGATAATCTCCCTGTTATGAAATTATATAATGGAGCAGTCGATATGGCACTAAGAGCCGGAGCTGATCTTGTTCCTATTGCAATAGAGCAGTATGGAGACAATTTCTATGTGAATATAGGGGAAAACATCAGTTTTCATGACAAAACAGAAAGTGTTACTGAATTAACAAAAGAATTAAGAGACCTGATGGCAACATTAAAATGGGAGATTTGGGAGAAAATGGATATTTTACCTAGAAAATCTGTGCCAAACGATCTTCATGAACATTTTGCAGAGGATATTCTGGCTACCGCAGGCGATAATGGGTATACTATGCAAATGGTTGAAGATGAACGGTATCACGATAAAGATACTGCTGACTATCAAACTGTCTTTTCCTTTATGGAAAAACTGACACCATGTAAGGAAAATGCTTTTCTATTTAGAACGAATGAATACATGAAGACAATAGGAAGAGGATTGTTGAAATGTTAGAAAAGTTAAAAACAGTTTTATCAGAGCAGGTTGATATTAGAAATAAGGATATTGATTTGGAAACCAATTTATTAACTGATTTGGGATTGAGTTCAATGGATACACGGAGAGACAAAAGGAATGGCAAAAGAAGAATTTAGAATGCTTTCAAAAGAAGAAGAAGGACAATTATCCTTAGATGAAATAAAAATGTATTATGCTGATTTAAGGGAATTCTTACGCCTTTCAAACTATAAAGATTATAATGAAATCCAAATGCAATTCCGAGAAATAGCAAATAAATATTTGTGGAGAATAATTTTAAGAAGGATTAGAAATTATGATTTAGTCGTTGATGCTTATGAAAATATTCCTCAAAGTCCGGTAATATATGCTTTTCATCACGCTGGTATAGTGGATGCTGAGAATGTAGTAGAAGCTTTGCCGGAACATGCAATGTTACTGGCAGGTGATGACTTAGATAAGATTTCACGCTTTTTGCTAAATTTAATTGGAACAGTCTTTGTGACAAGATTGAACAAAAAAAGTAGAGAAGAATCGAAAATAGAATTAATGAAAGCATTAAGTAAGGGGAAAAGTGTTATTGTGTTTCCCGAAGCTATGTGGAATATGTCACCAAATAAAATTCATTTACCTTTGACTTGGGGAATTTTAGATATGGCAAGGAAAGTTGGTGCTCCAGTTATTCCGGTAGCACAAGAATACTTTTATGATGAGAAAATTTTAGATGGGAAGGAAAGAATAGAAAGTATTCATATAAGATTTGGTAGTCCTGTCTATATTAGTGCAGAAGATAACTTAAATGTTAAATTAGAGGAGTTTGATGAAAAGTTTTCAACTGTAAGATGGAGTATATGGGAAGAAAAAGGAATATTTAAAAGGAAAGATTTATCACCATTATTGTATAAAAATTTTGTTGCCTGCAAAATTAATTCGTTTCCGCAAGTTGATTTAGAGCATGAATATCAATGTGTGTATAATGGGACTTCTGAATTTTATAAATTTCATCATTTGAATATTGTTCCTTGTGATGAAAATGGTCAAATGTTACCAACGAAACACGTTAAGCATTTTGAGAAAATTGTTAACCATAGTTACAAATAATTAGTAAGTGCTTTAGAGGGACACCGATAGCAAGGTGAACTTAAAACTTAGAATCGGTTGAACGGACCCGCTTCCACACCAAAGTAGAAATGGAACAACGGGATGCCTTTGCTCATATGGAAAAGTTGAACCCGTGCAGGGAGAATGCATTTTTACTGAGAGAACGATAGAGGAGAAAACCATTTATGTGTATTTTTAGCAGAGGATTTCGACCTTTTGCTAATCATAGAGCTTCAAAGCCGTCCGAGCTTAAAGATACCAAGGAGGTTTCATTGTAGTTCGGTGGAACCTCCTCGAAAGAGGATATCACAAGCAAGGCTCAAGGGTAGGAACTCTATTCTTAAGTGTCCTTGACTTGGGGTACAGATTAAATGTATGTAATCTATTTATTGAAAGTATAGTGAAGATAGAAAAAGGAGAGGGGTCAAGGCTACAAAAGCGTAAGAAGGTGAAAGAGAGACTCAGGGAGTTAAGATATATGTATTAAGCCTATTATTCTGACAATTAACGATTCAGAAAGGTGGATTACAAGGTTTTGGAATAATAGTATGCCAATGTTTGCCAAAGGGCAGAGAGAAAGGGGCATAAGAATGACAAATGAATATTTAGATAAGCCATGGCTGAAGTATTACAATGAGGAAAGCTTAAAAGCAAGTTCACCGGAATGCTCCGTGACATATAGAATAAATGAGCATAGAAACGTTGTGTGAAGGATATAAACCGCAGTTCGGAATTTGGGATAGAGGCTAGATGACTGAAAGGATGTACGGTTTGCGTAGCAATTTACGAAAAACGTACAATGCGAGGAATACTGGTGATGAAGATCATTTTTGATAATGATGCTACGGTAGTTGATTATCGTAGGTTTATCGACAAACACGCAATTCCATATTTCAAAAAAAAGTACAATATGAATGTAGTTTATGAAGATAAATTGGAATTGGAGGACATATTTGATTGTAAAAATGTGTTAATTAGACGCGGATACTCTGAAGAGGGTTCAGACAAACAGGTAAAAAGTATACTAGATAAGTTTTGGATAAATCCGAGATATATCCTGTATTCAGTACCATGGATGTTTTTTCCCAAAGCGGCAAAGACATTGCGCATACTAAAAAAACAAGGACACCATGTTGAAATACACACAGCTAAAATGAAGGCAAGCGAATCAAACTTTATAGGTAGAATCACAAGAGTTTTGATGTACTTACAGTATTGGGGAAATGGTATTTTTATTCCTTGCAGAAACTTCATATTTTACAAGAATGATGAGATGAAGGCTGTTGGAGTTATCAATTCGTCTCCTGAAATAGTGTTTGAAGATAAGCTACAAATAATTAAGAGCTTATCAGAAAAGGGATTGAAAAGTATATGTGTATTAGGTAAACATAATAAATCAATTCATGAAGACAGTAATGTAAGAATACTAAGCAGTTTTAAGTATAGTGAAGTAGAAGAAGTGATTAGCAAATTGCTGGGTAAAAGGAAGTGGAAATTATGTTGCGATTTTGCGAAATCAGATATCTTTTACAGAAAGATATTAAAGCTCAGACACATAATAAAATGGGTTTTTAGACCAATTATTTTAAATAAAGGCAGGTTAAAGAAAATAGACAATAGAGGCATCATATATGCTTCAAATCACAGAAGTACATTAGATCCAATAATTATAACAACAGTAGTAAATGAACCGATTCGTTATGCTGCACTGAAACGCTTTTTTGATGCGGAGGATAGTATATTTAACAATAGTAAAAATCCTATTCTATGTAAAATAACGTCCCGATTGTTTCAAAAATTAAGGTATTTTCCTATTGAGAGAATTTGTGATAATGAAAGTGCAAATAACACAAAGTCTCTGAAAGATATGGCTGAGTATGCCAATATAAAAGGAAAAATAGGAATATTCCCTGAAGGAACTACTTTAAAAAACAAGGAAAATGATTTCAATAAATTCGAAAATTCATTTATTAAATTGGCAGTATCAACAAATTCAATGATTCAACCTATCTCAATATTTTGGTTTGAGCATAAAGGAAAGAAAAAATGCATAATTAATTTTGGAGAGTTAATTAATACAGAACATAAAAGTATATCTGAGATTGAAGATATTTTTCTGGAATGTCAAATTAACCTTTTGAGAGAAGACAGAGATACAGCACAGAATATGGCCCTATAAATAATTTACATTGGAGGGGAGCCGGTGAAGACAGAATACCCGTTTTATGAAATAGAAAGTGAGATACATACTGTTAAAGATATCATTGATGGCATTTTACATGTATATACCGATAATCCGGTGTTTTGTTTTCGGCAAGGGAAGGATGTAATTAACAAGTATAAACAGGAATTTGCAGATGATGTAAGGCAAGTTGAATATATGTTTCATGAGAAGTTTCAAAAAGGAACGAATATAGCACTTTTAGGAAAGACCAGTTATGAATGGCTGGTGTGCTATTTTGCCATCATGAATTCCGAGAATATAGCAATTCCGCTTGACAAGGAATTGCCTAAAGATGACTTGAGGGAGTTGATTGAGTTTTCGGATGCGGAATGCCTTATCTATGACAGTAATTGTTTGGATATAGTACAGTTCATGGAGTCGTACTCCCAACATAAGATGAGATATATTTGCATGCAGACGATTGAGGATAGGGAATGCTTATGGGATATAGTTAGAAGCATTCATATAGATGAGGAATGGGATGGGAATCCACAAAAGGAAGATATTGCGGAAATTATCTATACATCAGGGACAACAGGAAAGGCCAAAGGGTGTATGATAACACATTCTAATCTGGCATGGAATGCAATGAATTGTACAAGCTTTGTGAATCTGACAACACAAGATAGGGTTTTGTCAGTTTTGCCGATTCATCATGCACTGGAACTGGCTGCGGGTATAATGACACCGCTTTGCCGCGGAGTAACGATATGCATAAATGATAGTTTGAAACATTTGGCTCCGAATATGTTATTTTTTAAGCCAACCGGAATGGTAGTAGTGCCTCTTGTGATACAGACTTTCTATAAGAATATATGGCGCGAGATATCTAAGCAAAAGAAGACGAGAAGAATCAAGTTGGCAATGAATTTCGCATGGTGCCTATATAAGGTTCGTATTGATGTTAGAAGAAAATTATTCGGACAGATCATCAATACATTTGGAGGGAACTTGCGGATGCTGGTAGTCGGCGGTGCATACATGGAACCAAAGATTATTAGAGATTTTCAGAAGTGGGGAATTACAATTATTCAAGGTTATGGCATAACCGAATGCGCCCCGGTTATTTCATGTAATGCGGATAGATTGATTAAGTATGATTCTGTGGGAAAAGTGGTTACAGGAGCAAGTGTAAAGATAGTAAATGATGAGATATGGGTGAAAGGCTCAATGGTAATGAAAGGGTATTACAAAAATCAACAAGCTACGGAAGAAGTTTTGGATGAGGGTTGGTTTAAAACGGGAGATCGGGGACATTTAGACGATAATAATTATCTTTATATTACAGGTAGAAAAAAGAATCTGATTATTTTGGCGAATGGTGAGAATGTTTCGCCCGAATACTTGGAACAACAGATTTCAAAACTTACTTACATAAAAGAGGTAATAGTTTCAGAAAAAGATGGGAAGATCCAGGCTGAGGTATTTTTAGATGAGGAGATAGAAGAGGCAAGTGAAAGGGTGTTTAAGGATATAGAAAAACTGAATAAAACGCTCCCTGATTATATGAAAATAGCAAATGTTGTAATGC
Source organism: Lachnospiraceae bacterium (assembly GCA_051879895.1). Taxonomy (GTDB): domain Bacteria; phylum Bacillota; class Clostridia; order Lachnospirales; family Lachnospiraceae; genus Acetatifactor. The sequence continues at coordinate 5,633 of JBJEMX010000016.1, read as the reverse complement.
GAGAGGAGGAGTTTGAAAAAACTACTACCAGAAAAATAAAAAGAAAGACAAAAGAATAGGAAGAGGATTGTTGAAATGTTAGAAAAGTTAAAAACAGTTTTATCAGAGCAGGTTGATATTAGAAATAAGGATATTGATTTGGAAACCAATTTATTAACTGATTTGGGATTGAGTTCAATGGATAAAGTAAATCTTATCGTTGCGGTTGAGAATGCGTTTGATATAGAAATTCCGGAGGACAAATTGCGGAATATTATTACAGTGGGAGATGTGGTAAGCATTATAAGAGAAGAGATTAACAAGGAGGCATAGAATGCTTCATTTCATCAGAGTTAATAAATGGAATATTATTAATGTTGCTATAGAAGGTCGAGTAACACTTTTCCAATGGTTTTTAGGAGGCGACTGAATTTGAGTAGTAACATTGTGTGAAGGATATAAACTACAATTAGGAGTTCGGGATAAGATCAAGACGATTGACAGGAGGTACGGTTTACATAGCAATTTACGAAAAACGTACAATGCGAGGAATACTAGTGATGAAGATCATTTTAGATAATGATGCTACGGTAGTTGATTATCGTAAGGAAATGGGGGACGAAAGAAGATGAGAAGGCGTGACAAAAATAGCCAGAGTATAAGAAGCAGAAAGAGCATACTGATTTTTTTCTTAATCATAATACCAATTTTGATGTGTTTTGTATCTTTGGGATTGCAGTATCATATTTTTATTATGATTGGGGATAGAACCACCGGAGCAGCACTTGATGTGTCTGAGGCAGAAAATATATCCATGTTGGGAACTGTTATGACCACGATTTCAATTGCGGTCAGTGTATGGATTGGGTTAAATATCTATAATGTATATAGGAAGGAAGATCTGGATTCTGCATTAGAAATCATGCAGAACAGTCTTGATGATTTAAATTATGAAGGAGAAAAGAGAAAGCTTATCTGGCAGTTGGAAAGAGGGGAATATATGTATGAAATTAACAAGTATTTCTGTATTGAATTGGAGAAGGAAAACATTATTCCGTGTGAATTAATAAAAGAGCTGGCTAACTTTGAAAAACAGTTTTATTGGTGCTACACGGCATATGAGAAGGATAGGTGGGGAGAATGTGCAGAACTTGCTGGTAAATTGCTTGTAGAAATAAAATCAATTGAGCGTATGCTTAAAAGGCTTTTTGTAAATGAAGAAACTGTACTTTACAGTTATGTACACATTCGTATGGCTGACTTGCATTTTTACAAGAATAGGACTGGTAATGTAGTAGATATAGAGGAATATAAAGAAAGCATTGAGTTATACGAAGAGGAATTGAAAGATATCCCTGACAGTGCAAATGAATTGCGGGGGTATATGGAAAATACAATTGGATATACTTATATTTTACTATTGCAAATGCCAAATAAATTGAAAAATAGTATAAGTCAGAAAGAGAGTAAAAAAACGTCAGTATGTTGGGGTTTAAAGTGTATTAAAGCAATTATAAAAAGGTGGGAGAAGGAAATCGAAAAACAAGAAAAAGGAACAGATATGTTTGAAAATGTAATAGATGATTATAAGAAAAGAGCAAAAGAGTATATGGAAAAAGCCGTGAAAGATAATCCGAAAGGACGATACTGGCAAAATTTTGGCTCTTATTATGAAATGATTGAAAAAGATTATGATGAAGCCATAAAGAAGTATCTGGAGGCGAGCCGGGCAGAAAAAAAGGATGAAAAGATTTATAATCTTTTAGGTGCGGTTTTATTAAAAAAGGTAGATCAAACATTAGGAATAGACAGGAGATTTGATGATAAGGATGAGTGTGGTAATAAAAAGGAGACCGAAACACTTGCAGATATTGCAGAGAAATTGAGAAAGAATAATGATACAAAGCAAAAGGTTAAAGAAGATATTAAGGAGGCGTATGATTGGTTGCATTTTGCTTTGAAACAGAATGAACCAGTTAAGAATGCTTATTACAATTACAGTAAAGCATGTTTTTATTACTATTTATTTGTGGCTGATAGAAAAGGGAAGAATATAGACAAATTAAATGAGGCAGAGAAATATTTGAAAATGATAAAGACATATTATGAGAAGGGAGAGAAACAAGATAACAGAGTAATAGGTATGCTATATACTTACCGAAATTTTTATGAAGCTAAAGAGGACTATGATAATGCATTGAGGGAAAATAATAAATTGGTAAAGTATGTTGGTGAAAATAATAAAGAAATACAAGGTGCACGTAAACTGTATGAAAGGAAAATAACGCCTAAAGGGAATAACTAGTAAAAAAGAAAAATGAACACATACATTAATAGTCTAATAATTAATCAGAATCATGGTGCAGGAGAGTTTACAAGAAATCTCAAAAATGAATGGGATTACCGAATTCTTCTGGAACCGGTATATGAAAGTTTCAAAAATGGCAACAAGGAATCAATGGAAACTTTGTATAGGAAACTCTTGGAGAAATCGCTACTTAAAAAGAAGGCGGGAGAGTTTATAGAATGTGCTAAGCGAGCTCCCGGTATGGCTCTAGTATTTGGAACCGCAAAACACCAGGATATTATTACGATAGGATATCAACAGGAAGTGAATGATGATGGAAATGAATCTTTTGTTGAATTGAGCCCAGATTCTATTTTTGACTTGGCTTCCGTCACAAAGCTGTTTACCTGTATCATTGTCCTCAAAATGATTGAAGAGGGCAGGTTATGTCTGAAAGATAATATTGCAGACTTGGATAAGCGATTCTCGTATTTGTCAAATGTTACAATTGAGGATTTACTGACATTCAGGGTTCCGATTAAAACAGAGGGTAGAATAGAGTTCGCAAACACGTTGGAAGAAGCGGAAAGCCTGATATTTCACGTAAAACCAGACATGACTCAAGTCAGGCTGTACACGGATATGGGAGCTATTGTGTTAAAGTACGTGCTTGAGAAGGTAACCGGTATAGGCTTATATCAGCTTGTCGATACTTATATACTTCGTCCATGTGAAATGAAAGATACGGTAATCGAGATTCCATCGTCAAGAGTTAGCCGGATTGTATCAAACAATTATGAGAGAAGGTTACTTAACGGCGAATATATTGTGATTGATACTGTAAAAAGAGGAGTTGTCAATGACGGGAAAGCCCGTAAATTAATGCAATGGAAGAAAGAATTGTATGGTCATGCAGGGTTGTTTGCTACTTGTGAAGATATGACAAAGTTTGCGAGGGGATTGATGTCCGGTAAACTGCTTTCTACAGAGTGGCTGGATAAAATGGGCATAAATAACACCGGGAAAAGGCTGCCCAATGGGGAATTCAGTCAATTTCATGGCTACTTATGCTATTCCAAAAATCCTGTTGAGACGAATTCGGAGGTAAGCCATTGGCTGAGTGGTAATGCTTTTGCTATGGGCGGGTATACAGGGACACAGTTGACGGTGGACTGCTTAAACCAGGTATTTGTGTTTATGGCTTCGAATCGTTGCCACAATCGGGTGACAAATATAAATGGGAAGCAAGTAACAAATGATGGGGTGAAATATGTGGATTGGAATGATGGGAAAAAGTATATTTGCAACAAGACATATGCCTATGAGAGAGATGAGAATGTGATTAGACCGGCAGTTGAACTGGCAATGCAATATCGATTTTTGGAGTATCTGATGGATAAAGAATACTGAGACAAACAAGAGTATGTACTCTTACTACAAGGAGATGGTATGAACGATAGTTCAGCTTGGTTCAAAAAGAAAAAGCTGTTTAGGCGTATAAGTATGAGTTTGCCGGAGTTGGAAGATTATTACCGTGAGCAGAGATTATATCGGTTTAAGCAGGGAAAAAGACTGAAATATATCAGGCTAAGAGAGGTACTGTATCCGCTTTTTGTCAAGTTTCTGACTGTGAACAGGATTTTTCAAAAACAGACGATTACTATATTGGGCGAGCCCAAAAAGTACAAGGAGCAGGTTATTTATGCCTGCACGCACATAGGTGGAAATGATCTGGAGAATATATACGAATCACTTCACAGAGGATGTTGGTGGTTCGTTGGTGATCCGTGCGTATTGTATAAGGATGTCGCCGGGCTACTGCTATACTTGAATGGGAGTATTTTTCTGGAAACGCTGGACAAGGATGACCGTCACATTGCGTATCTGCGAGCAATAGAATTGCTACAAAGAGGCGGCTCTCTGATGATCTGCCCAGAGGGAGCACGCAACGGAACAGAGAATATCCCGGTCATGCCACTGTTTCAAGGCACGGCGAAAATGGCACTGGAAACCAATGTAAAAATTGTTCCGGTGGCAATCGAACAGTATGATAGGCACTTTGTTATCGAATTCGGCTCGGAGCTGTTTCCGGAGAATTATAGAAGTCAAACGGAATTGACGCGGGAGCTTCGGGATGCCTTGGCGACTTTAAAGTGGGATATCTGGGAAAATGAGGGGATTCAGACAAGAAGTAGTTTTTCAGAGGAATATAGTGAACAGTTTCTGAAGGAGTTTGAGCAACGTATCTATCCATGGGATACGCTAGAATCGGTTGAACGGACCCGCTTCCACACCAAAGTAGAAATGGAACAACGGGATGCCTTTGCTCATATGGAAAAGTTGAACCCGTGCAGGGAGAATGCATTTTTACTGAGAGAACGATAGAGGAGAAAACCATTTATGTGTATTTTTAGCAGAGGATTTCGACCTTTTGCTAATCATAGAGCTTCAAAGCCGTCCGAGCTTAAAGATACCAAGGAGGTTTCATTGTAGTTCGGTGGAACCTCCTTCGTGTTTTATGCAGAACCATGCCCCTTTTGTATCAATCTGACCGGAGTTTTTCAGCTTACTGATTTCGGCCGACATGGCACTGCGTTCCACACCCAAATAATCTGCCAGTGCCTGCCGGTCATAGGGAATCACAAACTCCGTGCTTCCGTGTTGTTTTGCCTGATCTAAAAGGAAGGCCATTAGCTTTTCTTTTGTTGATTTCTGCGACATATATCGGATTTTCTGGGACAGTGCCAAATTTTTCCGTGCTATCCCCTGTATCAAATTCTTCATCAGAAGACTGTGAAAATGACAGGAATTGGAGCATAAGGTCAGAACACGCCTGCAATCCAAAAGGAGCACTTTACTGTCCTTAATGGCAATAATGCTTACAGGCATGGTTTCAAGTCCTGCAAAAGAAAATGCTTCTGCAAATAATTCTCCGGGCTGCAGGATGGTCATTATGCTTCGGTTGCCGTAATAATCTTCCCGGACCACCTGCACTGTACCGGATAGAACAACACCTACAAGCTGGGCAGGGGTTCCTTCAAGAAATACCGGATTGCCTTTCGGAACATCAATGGTCTTACCATCCAGACATGCTATCATAGAATTCAAATCTGACTCTTCAATGCCATCAAATAAAGGGCATTGCGATAATATTTCAAAAAAATCTTCCATAAAAATTCTCCGGTGTTGGAATTCCAACAGACAATTCCTTATCAGTATATTAGAATAAGCTCGTAACGTCAAATGCAGCAAATATCAGGAGGAAATGCAATGATTCGTAAAATTATCCAAATAGATGAAGAAAAATGTAACGGATGCGGAGCCTGTGCTTCTGCCTGCCATGAGGGAGCCATTGGTATGGTAGATG
>JBJEMX010000015.1:0-15359 GCA_051879895.1 Lachnospiraceae bacterium | reverse complement strand
CCATTTTGGGTAGGAGTCTTTGAACATATTGAAGATGGGAAACTCTCGGTAGCGAAAGTGACTTTTGGTGCAGAACCAAAGGATTATGAGGTTCAAGAGTATATTCAAAAATATTATTACAGTTTGCAATTTAGTCCAGCTGTGGCAACTGTTGTAAAAGAAACAAAAAGAAATCCTAAAAGGATGCAGCGTGATGCAAAAAAACAGATGCAGGAAAATGGCATCGGTACAAGATCACAGCAAGCACTGAAAATGCAACAGGAGCAGAACAAACAAGAACGCAGATTAAGAAGCCGACAGCGAAAAAAGGCTGATGAACAGCGAATGTTTGAACTGAAACAGCAAAAGAAAAGGGAAAGGCATAAGGGGCATTAATGCCTCTTGGCTTCTGCCCGAAATTCCAGTTTATAATGAAGTTGAACAGGGTGGGAAATCGGGATTTGACGAAATGGCAAATTTGGGGTTTGCATAAAAGAGCTGTGTTTATAAAGATGTTACGAATCGTGTCATGTATGTTACACTGCGTTTCTTTTCATTTCCTAAGTATTTTGTTACTTTCGAATCAGCCCAAGGGCAAAAAGCGAAAGGACATAAGCAAATGAAAAAAAGTGGGAAAAAATTATTAAGCGTAGGAATGATTATGATGGTGGTATTTGCAATCTGGACAGCGTTAATACAACGAGTTGATGTTCAACCTGTTGGACAAAATGGAACAAATATTGGATTTGCATCACTCAATTGCTGGTTTCATAAGCTAACAGGTGTGCATATGGCAATCTATACCGTCACCGATTGGCTGGGGCTGGTACCACTATTTATATGTATGTTGTTTGGTGGAATTGGTTTTGTTCAATTGGTTAAAAGAAGAAATCTGTTTAAGGTTGATTTCGATATTATCATTTTAGGAATATATTATGTTTTGGTGATTTTGGGATATATGATTTTTGAAATGATTCCAATTAATTATAGACCTATTTTAATTAAAGGAATTATGGAGGCATCTTATCCTTCTTCCACGACACTTCTTGTGTTAAGTGTTATGCCCACTCTAAACTTTCAGGTGAAACGAAGGATGAAAAATACAATGATAAAAAATGCTATTAATTCATTTTCGGTTTTGTTCTCCTTATTTATGGTAATTGGAAGAACTATTTCAGGAGTACATTGGTTAACAGATATTATAGGCTCAGTTATTCTAAGTATAGGATTATATTTGATTTATAAATCAAGCGTTTTATTGTATGATAAAAATGTGAAGGCATAATTGGAGGAGATATTTTGGAATTTAGCGAAAAACTACAAGAGTTAAGAAAAAGCAAAGGTCTCACTCAGGAAGAATTAGCAGCGGCTTTATATGTATCCAGAACTGCAATCTCAAAATGGGAATCCGGAAGAGGCTATCCAAGTATTGATTCATTAAAAGAGATTTCAAAGTTTTTTTCAGTTTCCATTGATGAACTATTATCAGGAGAAAAATTGGTGTCTATTGCTGAAAAAGAAAACAAATCAAATATTCGGTATATTTGTGATTTACTGTTTGGAATTGTTGATTTAATGACTATAACCCTTGTAATTCTACCACTCTATCCCAATCTGATTGATGGGTATATTTATTCGGTAAATTTATTTGTGTACACGCAGACAACACCATTTAATCGTTTTGTTTATTGGATAATGTTTGTTGCACTTATTTTCATTGGTGGATTAAAGGTTCTGCTAAATCAAATGAAAATAGAAAAAGGACAGAAAATTATTATGGATATTTCCATGGTACTTAGTGTTATCACGGTATTGTTTTTGGCAATGACGAGGGAAGCCTATGCAATAACAATGGCTTTTTTACTATTGATAATAAAAGGGATGCTTGTCCTTAAAATATCAAGAACTAATAATTGAGAGTAAAGAAAAAGTGATGTTTGGTTTATACAAAGAACCCGGTAACTTCCGGTTTTAGAACTAGAAAAACCGGAAGTTGCCAGTTTCTCAAACCGGCCGTTACAAAAAGGCAGTACCGTAAGCGGCTGTAAAAAGCTTTTCACGGAACAAAAGTGTGTCTGCGTGGAAACTTTTTACAGCCGCTTACCGCACCGCTTTTTTGTAACGGTCTCTTCTCTAAATAAAATTCGCGAAAATTGATACTGACACAACTGTCATAATTCCGGTGACTACAATCGCAAGACTGCTCATGGCACCTTCTATCTCGCCTAATTCCATAGCCTTGGCGGTTCCCAGTGCATGAGCGGAAGTACCGATTGCCAGCCCTTTGGCAATAGGATTCTCTATCTTAAATAATTTTAAAATTACTTCACACAGTACATTACCACTGATACCGGTAATGCTGATTGCTACCACCGTGAGAGTTACAATACCTCCCATTTTGTCGGAAACTCCCATTCCGATAGCGGTAGTAATGGATTTGGGTAAAAGGGTTACATACTGCTCATGTGCAAGCCCAAATCCCAGGGATAACAGCCAGATAGAAACCATTGCCGTCAATACTCCTGCGGTAATGCCGCCAAAAATTGCCAGCGGATATTTTTTCAAAACAAAAAGCTGACGATACAGCGGAATTGCCAGACTCACCGTTGCCGGGGTTAAAAAGAAGTTGATATATTGGGCTCCCTTATTGTACTCCTCATAGGGAACATCTAATACCAATAATACCCCGATAATAAGTATGGCTGCGATTAACAGAGGATTCATCAACGCGGTCTTAAATTTTTTTTGTAAAAGCAGTCCGATTTCATAACCGATGAAGGTAATCACCACACCGAAATAGACCGACTGCGTAATAAATTCTTTCATATTTTCTCCCTTGCAGTCTTATGCTTTATAATAAACTGGGTTACTTTTCCCGTAACTGCCATAATCAGTATCGTAGTGACAAAACTGATTACCAGAAGGGGAATCAGCATCTGCTTCAATTCCTCTACACAGGCCATAATGCCTACTGTGGACGGAATAAACAGAATGGAAATATTCTGCACAAGAAAATCTGCCGCACCCTCTACTTTTTCCAATGGAATAATATGGGTTATGAGCCCCAAAAGCATCAGCACCAGTCCGTATACGCTGGCCGCCACCGGCAGCGGGATTATATATTCCAGAATTTCCGCAAGCAGGGAAACCAGTAAAATAATTGCAAGTTGTTTTAAATATTTCATATGCCCTCACTATCTGCATGCACGCTACATCTGATGCCGCACAACCGCATACTCATCATTGGATGAAAAATAAGGACATTCCTTATAGCTGCCGGTCAGAAAACGATACATCTCATCCTCGTCCAGATTGGCTGCACAGGTGTAGTATTCTTCATCCTCATCATATTCATAATTTGCACACATATCACAATTGCTCTGTGCCATAGGGTTCCTCCATTCCTACTTCTTATGCAGGTACTCGTAAATTTCCCTTTTACCTACGCCTCTGTCCCTGGCTACACACTTCATGGCTTCCTTGGCATCCAAGCCCTCTTTTTCATAAAGTGCCATATGCTCCTCAATACTCATGGTTTCCCATGCTGCAATGGCTTCCTGCTTCTTTTCTTCCCTGCTCTTGCCTTCTAATACCAGCACATATTCTCCTCTGGGCTCTTCTTCCCCATACTTTTGCAAGGCCGCAGATAATGTGGTGGGCAAAATGGTTTCAAACTTCTTGGTCAACTCCCTGCAAAGGGTGATTTTGCGGTCACCCAAACTTTCTGACAGTTCTGTCAGTGTTTTTACAAGATGGTGGGGGGCCTCATAAAGGATAATAGTTCTGGTTTCGCTCTTTAACTCTTCCAGAATTTCTTTTCTTTCTTTTTTATCGGCAGGCAAAAAGCCCTCAAAACAGAACCTTCTGGTAGAAAGCCCCGACAGGGTCAGTGCGGTGATACACGCCGCCGGTCCCGGCAGGCTGGTGACGGTAATGCCCGCCTCCTGGCACATACGCACCAATACCTCACCGGGATCCGAAATTGCGGGGGTTCCCGCATCTGTAATTAGTGCAATGTTCTTACCGTTCTGCATCTGCCCGATTAACTGTTCCGCTTTTTCCACCTTATTGTACTCGTGGTAGCTTGTCATAGGCGTATGAATATCAAATGCCGATAAAAGCTTCCTGCTGTTCCGGGTATCCTCTGCCGCAATCACATCCACCTGCCTTAAGGTATCGATAACGCGGGGTGTCATATCCTGTAAGTTTCCTATAGGTGTCGCACACAAATATAACATACCAGCCATGGTAAACCTCTTTTCCATATCAATATCCATAAATATCATAAATCTCCGGCATATATACACCGGGCTTCTCATAGATAATCAAAGGCTTTTCCACCGTCATGCGGGACTTCCCGCCACGGACTCCTTCAATCAGCACCATATTGGGCTCCTTATCCACAAAGGGATACACAAGCTGCATCCGTTTAGGCTCCAGCCTGTACTGTATCATCATGCTAATAATCTCTGCCAGCCTAAAGGGTCTGTGCACCATAAAAAAATGTCCGCCCGGCTTTAGGAGTTTAGCTGCCTGTCCAACCACATCCTCCAGAGTACAAAGCACCTCATGGCGGGCAATTGCCTTGGGTGCGTCAGGATTCTGCAGTCCATGTTCTCCTATCATATAGGGGGGATTACTGGTTATCACATCAAAAGAAGCAGACGCAAATAATTTGTCTGCTTCCTTAATATCTCCCGTTACAATATCGATTTTTGCGGAAAGACCATTCAGCTCTACACTGCGTCTGGCCATATCCGCGCTCTCCTCTTGTATCTCCAGACCAATCAGGTGGGAAGCTTTTGTTTTTGCCTCTAAAAGGATGGGTATAATACCGGTGCCGGTTCCTAAATCCAGCACCGTTCCTCCCGCTTTTACCTTTACAAAACCCGACAACAGTACGGCATCCATACCAAAACAGAACTTTTCGGGGTTCTGTATAATCCGGTAGCCATTTCGCTGTAAATCATCAAGGCGTTCCTTTTCCTTCAGACTGATTTCCTTCAAAGTTAGACTTTCCTTCCTTCTTATTGCGATAATAATGACGGTTTCTGCCACGGTTATAACGATTGCCACGCTGTTCACCCTGAGAATTCTGGTCATTACCTTCTGCCTCTTCTGCATTATTCTTACGGGCATCCTGCTTATCATTCCGGCGGTCATCATGTTTGTTACGGTTATTGCGGTTATTGCGTCTGTTGCCGTAACGCTGCTCCTGTCCTTCCGGATTTTCTTTCTTCCCTTCTGCATTTACTTCCCGGAAATCATCTCCCTCCCGGTGTGCCGCTCCGCTCTGGGCATTCTCTCCCTCCCGGTGTGCCGCTCCGTTCTGGACATTCTCTCCCTCCCGGCGATGCTCTTTATTCTGCTGATTTGTTTTATCCTGCCTGAAGGGCTTGTCCTTGTGACCGCCTTTTTCCTGACGATTGTCACGATGATTGTTCCACTCTTCTCTTACAGCAGACTTGCTTTCCACGCTCTCAAGCTGCTCTTCTGCCTCCAGCTTCTCCAGTTCTTTCATTTCTTCCGCAGAGAGCTCTAAACGTTCCTTCTTTCCATGCTTCCGTTTAAAATGCAGGTTCTCTACCTTATATTCATGAATTTCCTTTTCATCATCTACATCTACGATCACTTTTACCAACTGACGCAGTACATTGACACTCTGTACTTCACCCTGTAAACCATCGTCTGTAGTAACCGTATCCCCTACACCGGGCAGATTACGGTTAAGCTCTTCATAGGTTTCCTCTTCATGCTTCAAACAGCACATCAATCTGCCGCAGACCCCGGAAATCTTGGTAGGATTCAGGGACAGATTCTGTTCCTTCGCCATCTTTATAGAGACCGGAATAAACTCAGAAAGATGTGTATGACAGCATAGCGGTCTGCCGCAGATACCGATTCCGCCTACAATCTTAGTCTCATCTCTGACACCAATCTGCCGCAGTTCTATCCTTGTCTTGAAGACCCCTGCCAAATCCTTTACCAGCTCACGGAAGTCAATACGTCCGTCCGCGGTAAAATAGAACAATACTTTATTGTTATCAAAGGTGTATTCCGCATCAATCAGCTTCATTTCCAGCTCATGCTTGCGGATTTTTTCAAGACAAATCTTAAAAGCTTCTTTTTCCTTAATCTTGTTTTCTGCTTCCTGCTCAATATCCCTTTGGGTAGCAATTCTAAGCACCGGCTTTAAGGGCTGGATTACCTTGTCGTCCTCCACTTCTCTGGGTGCACTGACTACGGTACCAAACTCAATGCCGCGAGCCGTCTCTACAATAACATGTCCGCCCTTTTCTACTTCAAAATCCAACGGATCAAAAAAATAAATCTTTCCTGCTGTACGAAATCTTACTCCGATTACCTTAATCATCTATAAACCTCCAAATTAACCGTTCTCTTTCATTGTAAGGAGCAAAAGCTCCATAGTCAAATCAAAATTTACATTTGCATTCAGGCGGCTCTTAGCCTTGGAAAGAGCCTGAATGACCGCTTCGATACCTTCATAAGAGGTACGTCCCGCCACCCTGCGGATATTCTGAATTTCTTCCCGGAATACCAGGTGGTTTGCATCATTGGTTGCTTTAAACAACAGCACATCCCTGTACCAGATGGATAGAATATCCAGATAATCATCAATGTCCAATTTATATTCATTGATTTTTTTAATAGCGGCAATCATTTCCGTAATATCCATTTCATGGACATATTTAAGAAGTGCCAATGCTTCTTCTTTGACTTTTTCAAAATCTTCACTGGCCGCCAGATGCTTTGCCTTACCAATATTTCCTCTGGCAAAGGCTACACATACTTCTGCCTTATAATCCGGCACCTGCATCTGTGTCATAAGGAATTCTTTCACCAGCTCATCTGCAACAGGCTTCATATGTAAGATAACACATCTGCTCAAAATTGTCTGTAGTAAAGAATTGACATTTGTGGTAAGCAGTATAATAACTGCATACGCAGGCGGCTCCTCCAGCGTTTTAAGCAACGCATTCTGTGCCTGCTGCGTCATCTTTTCCGCTTCGTTTATAATATAAATTTTGTATGGGCTGCTGTAGGGCTTAATGGCAATATCCCCATTTATCTGTGCCCTGATATCATCAACACCGATTGTTCCCGGCTTTTCATGACTCACATAAATAATATCCGGCTGGTTATCTGACAGTGCCTGCTTACAGGAATGGCATACCTGACAAGGCTCTGTACCTTCCCTTTCACACTGTAAAGCCATGGCAAAAATTCGGGCAATATATTCCTTTCCCGAAAATCTTTCGCCGTTGATAATGTATGCATGGGACACCTTGCCTGTCCTCATGGCACCCTGTAAATGTTCTTTTATCTGTTCCTGTCCCACAATATCTTTAAATGAAGCCATGGAAAACCTCCTTCATTCTTTTGTTCTCTGTTAACAATCCTCTGCCTTCAGTCAAATCTCCGCACAAGTACCTTGCAGCATCCTTTTTAAGTAAAAATATCCAGTAATAATCCGCGGATTTCACCGATTTTATTTAGAATACTGATATTATCCTGTTCATCCTTTACCAGCTCCTTCGCCAATTCATCCAGATTTTCATCAATCAGACGAATAATGCCGTATACTCTGTGACGCCCTCTTTTATCCAGAAAGTTTTCTCTGGAAAAAGCGTGGGAACGGCTGACCACCTCATTCATAAATTCCTTAATCAGACTGCGGTATTTTTTCATATCACGCACATCCCTGCGTTTGTATAACCGCTCCCCCTGCATGGTAATTTCCTCCATCAAGCCCTGTAGACGAGCCTGCAATTCTGCTTCCCCGATATGACTGGCAAGCGTAAACTTAAAACTGCCGTCAGCAGGTGCCGTTTCGCGGGTCTGTTGTACCTGTTGCGTCTGTTGCACATTGTCAACCTTAATTTCCATACGCTTACCTCCTTTGCAGTTCTTTTTCTATATAAGCATCAATTTCTTTTAAACACTGCTCCAGATTTTCGTTATAAAATCGTCTGACGATACCTGCCTTTTTTATTTTTTCTTCTGCAAAGTCCTCACTGTCCGCAAGAAATCTTCTGCACATTTCCTCATACTTTGGCTCAGACTGCTTACGCTCCCTGTCCAGTGCCCGCTGCAGTCTCGCACCATCATCCAGCTCAATCAGCACAGGCACCATATTTTCCTCCCCAAAATATGCTTTTGTGCTTTCGTAAGATTCCAGTGTCCCAATACAAATATAATCCTGCTTATCTAAATCAATCCGTCCGTCATCCACCGTAAAATACCGCCACAATCCATGATAGGTATGATAGGCCCTCTGCTCAATAATGCGGCCGCTTTCCAGCAATTTGCCGTAACCCTCTTCATCGGTAAAAAAATACTGTACACCGTCCGTTTCCTTAATCCGAATCGGTCTGGTGGTATACGGAATAATTTTCTGCAAATGAAACCTGTTCTCCGCAAGCAGATTTTTATATATGGTATCTTTTCCCGTGGAGCTTTTCCCCATCAGATATACTATCTTCCCCATTTTTTTATTCTACCTCAACTACGCGTATCATATTGGTTTTTCCGGCAATTCCCAGGGGCACTCCGGCAGTTATGACAACCGTGTCACCTGCCTTTACAAGCCCTGCCTGTTTACTCATTTCCACAGCATCCGCAAACAATTCTTCCGCCTCCTCTTCTTCCTTTAACATCAGAGGATTAACACCCCAGAGAAGATTCAACTGTCTGCTTACTCTTTCATCCACCGTACAACCGATAATGGTGCATCCGGGTTTGTATCTGGAAATCATGTTGGCAGTAAAGCCGGACATGGTAACCGTAATAATTGCTGCCGCATTTAAATCCATTGCCACACTGCAGGTTGCATAAGAAATTGCCGTTGTAATGTCTGATGCGTCTTTATGTCCACGTTGCATACGGGAGCGATAATCAATATCCTGCTCTGCACGCTCCGCAATTCTTGCCATGGTTTTTACGGCTTCTACCGGATACAGACCTGCTGCACTTTCACCGGAAAGCATAATTGCCGTTGTTCCGTCATAAATCGCATTGGCAATATCTGTCGCTTCCGCTCTGGTAGGACGGGGATTTTTAATCATAGACTCTAACATCTGGGTTGCGGTAATAACATGCTTCCCCTTTGCAACTGCCATTTTAATCATCTTTTTCTGTAAAACGGGCACTTCCTCCATGGCAACCTCTACGCCCATATCGCCGCGGGCAACCATAATGCCGTCGGAGACCTCTATAATTTCCTCCAGATTGTTGATGCCCTGCATATTTTCAATTTTTGCAATAATCTGCATCTTGCTGCCATGTTCATTCAAAATCTGACGAACCTCTAAAATATCCTCTTTCGTACGCGCAAAGGACGCCGCCAGAAAATCAAAGCCCTGTTCAATACCAAACAAAATGTCCGCTCTGTCCACCTCACTGATATAGGGCATGGATAAAATTGCACCCGGCACATTTACCCCTTTATGATTCGATACAAAACCACCGTTTACCACACGACAGATAATATTGTTTCCGGTCATTTCTTCTACTACCATTTCAATAAGACCGTCATCTATCAAAATCGTAGTTCCGACACTAATGTCATTAATCAGATTTTTATATGTGATGGACGCTTTCCGGGCAGTTCCCATGACTTCATCCGTTGTCAGCACAAAAAGCTGTCCGGCCTGCAGCTCTACCCTTCCCCCTTCAAAATCCCGCAAACGGATTTCAGGTCCTTTGGTATCCAGAAGCGTTGCCACCGGTAATCCTACTTCTTCTCTTACTTTTAAAACTCTATTGTATTTTACAAGCTGCTCCTCATGAGTACCATGGGAAAAGTTGAAGCGGGCTACATTCATACCTGCCAACATCAGCTCCTTTAACTTTTCTTCACTTTCGCTTGCCGGTCCGATTGTACAAATAATTTTTGTCTTTCTCATAATTCCTCTCATTCCGCCACCACTGGCTTACATTAATCAAATAACCTTTGCCTGTTTTAGTAATGCGTTATTCATAACATCGATTGTATATGCATTTTACAAAAACACTGTTTTCTCGTCTCGTAATTCCCTGCACATTTAATCCCTTGTCTATACAGTCCTGTAAATATCTGCAAAGCTCCTGAGAAAACTCTTCCCCCGGTACAATCAAAGGAATGCCCGGCGGATACAAATTGATAAATTCTCCCGCAACACATCCTTCTGCTTCCTCTAGCAGGACTTCTTTGGTATCCTTCTCCCAACTTTCACAGAGCGGGTATTTTATCTGCGGCGGTGTGTAAGGTATCTTTCTGTCAAATCCTGTCTGCTTTTCTGATGTCTGTGTACAGGGCGTCTCTTTACCAAAGCCCTTCTGCTTTGGTATATTCATGCCTGCACTGCACTCTGCATCGATATCTAGCAAAGCCTGGGTCAGTCTCGTATACCCTTCCTTTGTATCTCCCACAGTAAACATGGCCAGTACATACCGTTCTGACGCCATCTCCATCTGTAAATGATACCGGTGAAGTAAGATATCATATAGCTGCTGACCGGAAAAAGTATGACTTCTGTCCGTTATTACCAGTTTGCCGATATCCATTCCCGGCTCCTTCAAAAAACAAAGACACCGGCATTCCTGCAATTTCTCACACATTGCCGTCCAGTTTGTCAAAAAGCTTCCAAACAATTCTGCGGCCCTGTTGTTTGTAATTTCAACAGCTTCCTCCATAGCTGCCATAAACAGATAGGAAGGACTGCTGCTTTGGTATATACTTAAAAATTTTTTCAGCTCTTTCCGGTTGACCAGCTTACCGTTTACATGTAAAACCGCAGTCTGCGTAGGTGCCGGTAATGTCTTGTGGAGACTCTGTATCACAATATCTGCTCCCAGTCTCACACTACTCTCCGGCCAGGCCGGATGGAATCCCAAATGGGCTCCGTGTGCTTCGTCCACGATAAGGGGAATTCCTCTTTTGTGTACTGCTTTTGCAATCTCTGCCACATCAGCTACAAGACCCTCGTAGGTAGGCGATACGATACATACTGCCTGAATATTTTCATCGGCTTCCAAGGCCTGCTCCACCTGCTGTGCAGTCACGGCCAGACTACAGCCAAACATCTCATGCTGCCCCGGATATAAATACTTTACATCCAGATTTCGTAAATAAGCCGCATGATATACTGCCTTGTGACAGCCCCGGGTCATCAAAAGCTTCCCACCCTGCGGCACCACTGCAGAAACAGCACTTAAGATACCGGATGTACTGCCGTTTACCAGAAAAAAACTCTCGTCTGCACCATAAATCGCAGCAGCTTTCTCCTGTATCCTTTTCAGTATACCCTCTGGAGCATGCAAATTATCAAAATCCTCTATCTCTGTAATGTCCCACTGTGCAGTTTGTGCCAGTACATTTCCATACAATCGCCTCTTATGCCCCGGCATATGATAAGGATAGTAATCTGTATGTGCATATTCTTCTAATTTCTGATATAAATCTGCCATTCCTTACAACCCTTCATTGCATTTACAAACAATATTCCAACACCCGCGGCATATAAAAAGCCTATTGTGACATTTTATTATACCATTTATTTATATAAAAAAATAGCAGAAGTTTACATCTCCTGCGATTTTTTAGCCGAACTAATCCATTTATATGATTGATGCATAGGATTGGCGTAGTGAAACATTTATTTTTCTAATTCAAAAACAAATCTATTTCGTTATTGACATATATAGATGACCGATATATACTGTAGATAATTAATATATAGATTATCTATATAAGGAGGATAAGAGATGGCTGTTGATAAAGCGTTAATGTCTGGAAGTATGACAATGCTTCTACTCAGATTACTTGCTGAAAAGGATATGTATGGATACGAAATGATTGACACACTACGCAAGAAATCCTGTAATGTATTTGAATTGAAAGCAGGAACACTGTATCCATTATTACATGGCTTAGAAGAAAAAGGATTGCTCAGGGTATATGAGCAAGAATATGCCGGCAAGACAAGGAAGTATTATAGTATCACGAAAGAAGGCCGAGGATTGTTGGAAACAAAGAAAGCAGAATGGAATGAATATCAGTCCGCTGTAACCAATGTTCTTGCAATGGGGGTATAAGTATGGAAAAATATTTAGAAAAACTGTTATCACAAATTCGTTGTAAAAAGGCCAGACCATATATTGCTGAGGAGATAAGATGTCATATTGAGAGTCAGATAGAAGACAATATTTCCGGTGGAATGACCTATGAAGAAGCGGAGAAAAATGCTGTTGCGGATATGGGTGATCCGGTTGAGGTTGGTATCTCCTTGGATAAAATTCATAAGCCACAGATTGCTTGGAAAATACTTATTATTGTAGGGATATTGAGCCTGTTAGGAATTTTGATACAGCAATCCATTCTTCATCAGATCGGTTATAATGATTTGGAACCATTTACGCAAGAGATACATCAACTCACAATAGAAGGGTTTGTTTCATCTGTTATTGTTGGCTTTATCATAATGTGTGCAATCTATTTTATAGATTATACCGTAATAGCAAAGTACTCCAAAATAATAGGTTTATTTATAATTGCTATGGGAATTTTGCTATTAACAGGTTTCTTCGGTACAGATATTAATGGAGTGCGTTATAGTATTGGATTTGGAATGTTCAGAATCTCAGCCACTTCACTGATGATGTTTTATGTACCGATTTATGGAGCAATTTTGTATAAATATAGAGATGGCGGCATTTCCACATTGTTAAAAGCTGTCATTTGGCTGATTACTCCGGTTTTTATCACTTTTTGTATGCCTAATCTTATTGTTGCAGTAATTATGATGATTAGTATGCTGATTCAGCTTACTGCAGCGATTCTAAAGGGATGGTTCAAAATACCTGTAAAAAAAGCTATTGTCAGTCTGTGGACAGTTTTCATGATTTTGCCTATCGTACTGCTATTTGTCACATATACATTTCATTTGTTGAAAGGATATCAGGAAGAAAGAATTCGTTCTTTTTTATCTGCTTCAGGAGATGAATTTTACATAACTTCAACGATTAGAACATTTAGCAAGAACATCTTGTTAATTGGTAATAGCGGAAATGATGTTATTGGTAGTCTGCCGGAGTTTAATCGTGATTACATTTTTTCATACATTCTAAATAGCTATGGTAGTATTGCCGGAATCGTTGTTGTGGCTGTCTTAGCAGCACTTGTAATGTTTATTTTCGGGGCATCCATAAAGCAAAAAAATGAACTCGGCTTGGTGATGGGATTTGGATGTGGAATGATAATTTTATTGAATATTATTATAAACTTGTTAGGTGCTGTGGGTATGATTCCACCTGTGTCCTCCTTCTTGCCATTCTTATCCATTGGAAAAGATAATATACTATTGTGTTATGCGTTAGTTGGAATTATTATGAGCATATATAGGTATAAGGATGTGTATCCTAAAAAAATTAAAGCATCACAGGTTTCATTTCAAAGGAAGCTTACAATAAATATGTAAAACTGTATACTGTGGATAATAGCTAATTTGACCTTAGTATCATTGGATTGCGTAAAAAGTGATTAAAGAATATCACAGTCAGTCAAGGAGATATCACAATGAAACTTATCATAACAGATATTGAAAATTTTAGTATTCCTGTAGAAGGAAAATATAAGGTCATCAAGCCAAAGGACGATATTCGCCATTGTATAGGCTGTTTCGGATGTTGGGTCAAGACGCCGGGCAAATGCGTGATTCATGATGGTTACGAAGGAACCGTGATTGACATGGGCAAATGTACAGAGTTAATTTTGATTAGTCGCTGTCATTATGGCAGTGTAAGTCCTTTTGTAAAAAAGGTACAGGATCGTGCGATTTCCTACATTCAAGCAGATTTTGTGATTCGGAAAGGAGAAATGCACCATAAACGCAGATACAAAAATGTTATTGCGTTGTCTGCACATTTCTACGGAGAAAATATTACCGATGTGGAAAAGGAAACAGCCAGGCAGCTGATGGAAGCAAATGCGGATAATTATGATGGTTTACTAAAAGCGGTTCATTTCTATAAATCAGTAGAAGAATTGGAGAACGTTACCTTATGAGAATTGCATTAATTAATGGAAGTCCAAAAGTAAATAGCAGTGCCAGTGGTACGCTTTTAGAGGATTTAAAAGGATATTGGAGCGAGAAAGCAGAGGTTGTGGATTTTGGTTTTCACTCATCTACAATTTCCAAAGAAGTAATCGAAGAACTGGCGAAAGCAGACGTATGGGTATTTTCATATCCACTTTATGTGGATGGAATTCCGGGGCATCTGCTGTCTTGTCTGATTCAGTTAGAAGAAGCATGTTTACAAAACCCCTCCATACACATTTATGGTATTGTAAATTGTGGTTTTTACGAAGGTATACAAGCTGAGCTTGCACTGAAACTTTTGCAGAACTGGAGTGCAAAAGCAGGCTTTGTTTGGGGCGGCGGTGTTGGTGTCGGCGGAGGCGGCGGACTTGCCATGATGCCAAAGCTAAAACCGGGACAAGGGCCCAAAGCACCGATTGATAAGGCATTGGAAATTCTTGCGGACACAATTCTTAAAAAAGAAATAAAGGAAAATAATTATATATCGATTGCTTTCCCTCGTTTCCTATATAAAATGGGGGCACAGATGGGATGGCGTCAGATGATTAAGGCAAATGGTGGTAAAGTCAAGGATTTAGGAAAAATACCAGAATAAAAATGTGGCAAAATCAAGTGACTACTTATGGTGTTCCGACTACTTTTTGACTATTTCTGTTTTTGTATCTTTCGGCATGTTCTTTTTACTTCATTTTGTGCGACGTCGCACACCGCAAATACCCATAAATACTTGATTTTTACAAAAAAATAAGACCTTCCGGTCTTAATGAAGCACGGGGGATTCGAACCCCCGACAACCTGATTAAAAGTCAGGTGCTCTACCGACTGAGCTAGTGCTCCGTATTTTATACATAAAAAATGCCCAGAACCGGAATCGAACCAGTGACACGAGGATTTTCAGTCCTCTGCTCTACCAACTGAGCTATCTGGGCATGTCCTTTATGCATTTTAATTAATCCGATGTGCAAACTCAAGACCGTTGGTCTTTCGTTTACGGCATTCGCCGTATATAAACAAATTCTTATCCGCTGTTCAAAGTGCAAGCACTTTTCTCAGCTCCTAAGAATCCGTTTATGCACATCTCATTGCATAAAAAAATTGCGGGGGCAGGATTTGAACCTACGACCTTCGGGTTATGAGCCCGACGAGCTTCCAGACTGCTCCACCCCGCGGTAATCTTTATGTTATTATTATATACAATAAGTGAAGAAATTACAACACTTATTTTAAATGGATGGAGGTGGATTCGAACCACCGAAGCGTGTCGCAACAGATTTACAGTCT
>JBJEMX010000014.1:0-15647 GCA_051879895.1 Lachnospiraceae bacterium | reverse complement strand
ATATCCATCGGCATGTCTTTTCAGACTTTGTTGCTTTCATTAGCCGCAACTCATTCAGAATATCATATCTGTACTGAGTTTGTCAACAACTTTTTTAACTCTTTTAAAAGTTTTATTTTTGCTGTTTCACGTCGGCCTCGACAACGAACTTGAGTATAGCACTCGTTTTTCACCTTGTCAACACCAATTTTGATATTTTTTTTGAAATTTAGCACAATTTGTGAAAAGCAATAAAAAAAGCCCGCATTTTCGGGCTTTTTTAGCATTTCTACTTCAAACAATTTGGACACAATTTCCATTGCCACACCACTTTTTTACTCAAATCGGTTATTGAAGCAGGGTAGTTACACTTCCGGTTTCTGTAGTAACCTTCATTTTTATATTTTCAATGTGTTCTAACACAGCAGACTCCATCTCTGCCACCAAAACCAACGAAACTTCTTCTCCTGCTGCAAGCGTTCCTTCATAAGTTCTGAGGTCATCCAACAGCATGGTCTGTAATGCATGCTTTTTCTCTGTGCCATTCACTATGACTATGCATTTCGGTGATAATTCCGATACATTTATTATCTGCTCTTCTCCCGTCGCATTAGTCATGTTGAATCTTAATACCAAAAGCTTATTTCCCTCTGTAGCATCCAATGCAAAAAACGGTTCGCTGTCGTCATCTTCAGGATAAGTATCCACTACACTGCTTCCGGTATATGTTAAGGTTACGCCTTCCGGTACTAACAGGGAATCTACACTTCCATACAGTTCTCCTTCACTCACATCTACCTTTTCAGTATCCGCAGTTTCATCCATTCCACCGCTTTCCGGCTGTGGGGTTTCTTCCGGCATGATTTCAGGGTCTGTATATAATGACAAATCCACCAGACGGCTGTCATAATCCTTCATATTCTTTATTAAGAGTCCTGCCGCATATTCTACAATTGCCTCTTCCTGTTCTTCTGTCATCTGTGGAAAGGAAGCACAGCCGCTAAAAAGGAGCACACCTGCCAATGCTATACTTAAGAAAAGTTTTTGTTTTTTCATTATGTTCCTCTTTTCTTCAACCGATAGTCCTGTTTCTATTAAATAGTTTATACTATTTTCTTTTCTAACGCAATGTAAATACCGGATATTGCCAGTACAATCAATCCTACTGTCAAAAAGAGCACCATCTTTTCTATGTTGTCCAGACCGGTAAAGTCATACAGCACAATTTTGCCGCAAACAGCCAGTGTCAGACTCAGCCCTGTAATACGCAGTTTCTTTTCCTTCATAACAAATCCCGCTACCACAGCACCAATTGCAATGATTACCAGAATAATACTCTTCATAATCGGTAAAGGCATTCTCCAAATAAGAGTCATATAACATAAAAACAATACAAAAATCAGATTTTTGATTTTAAAACTCATGCCATATTTTTCTCTGAATGTCAATACCATAAAAGAAATACCCAATAGCAGCATAATAGCATATAATAAGGAATTATCCAAAAAGGCTATCCAGACATATAAGCATGCTGCCAGTCCCAGATTCAGATAATTACATACTTTAATCTTATCGCCGCGGCAAAATTCTACACTGTTAAATCCGACAACTGCCATAAACAAAATTCCCATCAGCAGTGCCGGTGTCATTTCATTTTGGAAGTTTAAAAGTATAAATGACATAAAGACTACTATTATAATTTCCTCATAAACCGACTTCCAGTAACGCAATGCTATGGTTGATAACAGGAAAGCACTCAGGAAACACATAGACGCTGTAAAGTTTTGGATAACTTCCTGCTGATTCACTACCTGCCCATACCAGTCCAAATCAAGACTGGCAAAGGTTATTATTGCCTGCAATGCGGTAAAAACGGTAATCAGGAGTTCGCTTATCCGTAAGTTCTTTTTACCGGCTAACAATTTTGCTGCGAGGAATACACCTAATATAACTCCCAGACGCCACCACTGCCAGATATACTCTGCTCCTTCTTCATTATTTTCAGTCCACAATACTCCCAGTTGTACAAAAGTGCCGCCTAACCAGTACAGGGTTACTGTAAAGAAACTGCCAAACCAATACTGCAGCCACTTCATTCTGCTTTTTCTAAACATGAAAAACAGTAAAGTACATATCAGCATAAAAAGCCCCGCCGTAATATGAACCACTGTCTGGCCTTCTATAGTCAATATATAGAAGCTTTCCACCAAAAGAGTAGCAAGCAGTAAAATTGTGGTAATCAAATAAGTTACCACACCGCCTGTTTCCGTTTCGTCCATAACTGTAGTACCAAAATAAGGCTTTTCCAGTTTGTAGAAAATAATTCCCTGAGTTAACAATGCTGTAAGCAGGAAAAATAATATATAGTAAGAACACTCTTCCATTAATACAGTAGCGGTTATTGCAAAAGCAATAGAGAAAAGTGCATTAGCAATCATATGTACCACATGCACTACTGCCCGGTTCTTTTTCACAGGTAACAGCAGAGTCATCAGATTTACAAGGAACAGAATGACTGTTGTAACTATCAGGTGCATAATTGCCGTGCTGTTCCAGGTTTCCACCCCAAGAAAAGGTTCTCCTACCGGAAAAATACAGATATAACATCCGATAAAGCTGATGATTTTGATTGTACCCGAATCCTTCTTGCGGCTGATAAAAACAGCCAGCAGGGAAATTACCACTGCTATTCCCATTGCCACAAGTCCATTAAAATTATGCAGATACAAATAATTTAACATAGTAGACAGGTATAGTCCGCAAATACCAAGACCCGTAATTCCTACTGCAAACTTAGGCATTTTTCTGGTAAGTGCCAGTTCCGAAGCGGCAAGTACCGCTAATGCTATGGCATACAGACACAGCCCCTTTACCATACCGCTCATGTAGGTCAGTCCCAGCATTACAAATGCAACCAGTACAAACAGCACTCCCACTACACTAAGCAGCCCGGCACCTATAGCAAACTCCATATTCTTTTTAGCCATAACCGGCTGCTGTGCCGCAGACTGCTGCGGATATCCCATCGGTTGCTGCATGGGGCGTACCGTCTGCATAGACATCTGTTGCATTACCGGAGGCTGCATAGGCTGTTGTACCGGCTGCTGTACCGGCTGCTGCATCGGCTGCTGTATCGGCTGTTGCATCGGTTGCTGTACCGGTTGCTGCATCGCCTGCTGCATCGGCTGCTGTACCGGTTGCTGTACCGGTTGCACAGGTGCCTGCTGTCTCTGCAAGTACAGCTGATAAGTACGATTGACCTCCCCAATGGCATATTCCGTTGTGACTTCCCGGCTGCGTACCTTTTGCAACAGTTTCGTTAAATACTCTGTATAATAAGCGTCTGTTGATTGTGCTGCCAGTAGTTCTATCTGTCTTTCCAGCATCATACGTTGATTGTCCATTTTTCTGTCCCCTTCTTAAAAAGCGTTTCTGTTCCGTTTTTATTCCGTCTCTATTCCGTTTCTATTCCATTTCTTTCATTTCTTTCATTTCTGTTCCTGTGAAAATTATACTTTTTCTATAATATATTCTTTATACCGCTCCCTGTCCTCTTTTTGACAGTTTACCACAAGATAGACGCCTGTTTCAATGTAATTCTGCATAAGCACCTCTGCATTTTCACACAGTCGGGATACAATCTGCCCTTTATCATAAGGAATCAGGAAGGCAGTTTCTTTATTTCCGGCATATAGCTTCCGGGTAATCATATCTACCAGCTCTGTCAGGCCTTTCTGACTTTTGGCAGACATATAAATCCTGTCGCCCCGTATTTCCGGCAGCTTTTCCATACACAAATCCGCTTTATTGTACACATAAATAACAGGAATTTCCCCTGCCTCCAGTTCTCTTAGGGTTTCTTCCGTTACTTCTATCTGTTGTTTATAGTTTTCATCAGAATAATCTATCACCTGCAAAAGCAGATCTGCATTTTTTACTTCTTCTAAGGTAGAGCGGAACGCTTTTATTAAACCGTGAGGCAGTTTATGAATAAATCCTACGGTATCTGCCAGATAAAAGGGTTTACGTTTTCCGTTATCGATTTTGCGGACTGCCGTTTCCAGCGTGGCAAAGAGCATATTCTTTTCCAACACACGCTTTTCTTCATCTTTTACATAGGCATCCACCATGCTGTTTAACAAAGTGGACTTACCGGCATTGGTATATCCCACCAGCGATACCTGAGGTATGCCGGAGCGTCTGCGTTTTTTCCGCTGGGTTTCCCTTTCTCCGGAAACCTCCTCCAGTTCCTTCGACAGCTCGGTAATCCTATGTTCGATTTTTCTCCTGTCCAGTTCCAGTTTCTTTTCCCCGGCACCCTTACTACTCATACTGCCGCTTGCACCGCCCTGCCTGCTTAAGGCATCATGCAGACCAACCAGTCGGGGCAGTAAGTATTTAAGTCTCGCTACCTCAACCTGAAGCTTTGCCTCCCTGGACTGGGCTCTGATTGCGAAAATATCCAGTATCAGATTGGTTCTGTCCATAACCGGCAGTCCCAGTTCATCTTTCAGATTCCGAATCTGGGAAGGACTTAAGCTGTCTTCAAAAATCACCAGTGCCGCTTCTCTTACTTCGGCAAACTCCCGTACCTCAGACACCTTTCCGCTGCCTATATAGAGTGCCTTGTTTACACTCTCCATTTTTTGTACCACAATACCGACTACCTGCATCATACAGGCTTCTGCAAGACTTGCAAGTTCATCCATGGAACGTGAATAGTCCTCTTCTTCTCCGGTATCCACCCCAACCAATATTACTTTTTCTCTTTCTGTCTGTTCTTCTATCAGGTCTTCTTTCAAGCTGTCTGTTCCTTTCCTGCTGCCTCCAGTTCAAACCAGAAGCCTACACCGTTACTGTAATTTTCTACACCATACTCCTGATTCATGGATTCCATGATTGCTTTTACAATGGATAAGCCCACACCGCTGCCCCCATACTCCCGGGTTCTGGCCTTGTCCACCTTATAAAATTTTTCCCAGATATAAGGCAGACTTTCTACCGGTATATTTTCTCCGGTGTTAAAGACTTGTATGCGGACTTTATTTTCGATTCGGGAAATGCGGATATCAATAATCTTCTCTCCTGTACAATGGTTGACCGCATTGCTGAAATAATTTGCAAAAACCTCTTCCGTCTTAAACTCATCCCCCCATACATAGATAGAATCATACTGCTCCATCTTCACCAGGATACCGTTCTGCTTTGCTAATAAGCCTGCGGAATTGACATAGTTGCAAATCAGCGTCACAATATCGAAACGCTCCATATCCACCATATCACTTCCGGATTCCAACTGGTTCAGTGTCATCAGCTTCTTTACCATATTATTCATTTTGGCAGCTTCATCCATAATGACTTCACAGTAGTATTCCCTGCTCTCCGCATCATCACTGACCCCTTCTTTCAGCCCTTCCGCATATCCCTGTATCAAAGCAATGGGCGTTTTCAGTTCATGGGACACATTAGCCAAAAACTCCTTACGCATTTCATCAATTTCTACCTTCTTTTCAATGTCCTTCTGCAGCTCGTTATTGGCATTTTTCAGTTCTTTAATTGTCCGATACAGAGTTTCTGAAAGTACATTGATGTTCTCACCCAGCACAGCTATTTCATTTCCACTGTCACCTTCATACTTTGCGTCAAAGTCCAGTTTCGTCATCCGCTCCGAAATATGTGCCAGTTCCAGAATGGGTCCTGTTATTTTTCGGGTAACCAGCCAGATAATGATACTGCATATAACAACTCCACCCAATCCTACATAAAGTAAAAACCGATCGGCAATCTGTACGCTTTCCCTGATATTTTCCAAAGGGGTGCGTATATAACAGACTTGCCCGCCATTTAAGAATCCTACCATTTCCATATACTCGGTTCTGGTCTTGGAATCTTTTATTTTCTGTATGGTATACCCATCACCCTGCTCCAGAATCCGCGAATTCTGTACCGGTGTATAAAGCCTGTCCCATAAAAGTACCTTCAGCATCTCTACATCATTGCCAAAGGTTCCTACTATCATACCGTTCATATCCTGGACGACACCCATTACATTGTATCTGCCTGACATCTTCTCCATTTCTATCTGGAAGCTTTCGGAGGAGAACTGCCCTGCTTCTGCCGCCTCATTCAATAACTCATAGGTCTGCATAACTGCCTTTTTCCGTTCGCTCTCATAGTAAACCGGCAAAAAAGTATTATTTAACAGCCAGCACAAGAATATCGTGCCCGCCATCAAGCCTATAAATATAAATGCAATCTGCCTTTTTATGGAATGCTTCATACTGCCTCACATTCTGCCGTCCTGACGGCAATAAAATACACCGGATATCAGTCTTATAATCTTCTACATTTTTATTTCTATACCGTATTCCCTTAAATACGTTCCCACATCAGCGGCACCTTTTTCCTGCCAGAACTTGACCCTCTCAATCGGAATCTGTAGCCAGCTGCCCTTGTAGCTTTCAGTAAAATATTTGTGACAATCCTTTATAATCATCACATTCCGCAAGATTCCCGCACCGTTTGTCCCTTCCTCCGGTATAAAAAAATCTTCGGGTACTGAACCAAACACATTATCAATATCTCCTATTGTCTTATATCCGAACCGCCGCAGTTCCGCAATTACCTCCGGTGCTCCGATTCGTTTCTCCAACTCCTTATTCCTTGCAAACTTACCTGACAGATATCTTCGCAGATTGTCCATATCGATTTCTTCTTCATAATCTATTGTCCTAAGATAATCTGCTTCCTTTCTTTCCGCCAGCTCTGCCGCACACACTTCTATTTCTTTTTGCAGTTCTCCAATCTGTGCATGCAGGGCTGCTATTTCTGCCTGTAGTTTCTTTCTGTCTACCCTTAGGTCCCAAATATATGCCAGTTTTCTAAGTACATACACCCAGAGCCATGTACCGAAGATAAGCCCCATTATCCCAAACAGTAACATGCCAAGCAAGGTAATCCCCAGTCCGGCTGATACATCGCTTCCTATCCGGACAATTATCATCAGACACTGCACTGCCCCTACCATTCCGCCCACTCCCAAAGCGGTCATCAGTATCAGGGGAAGGAGGCTCTTGATAACCGCTTTTTCTGCCTCTTCCCTTTTTTGAGGGATGCACCTATGTTTAAACGCCTTTTCATCCTTCCTAATTTCCAGTGACTTAACAAGCTGTCTTAAGTCATAGATTTTATCCTTTAAGCGAATAATTTCGATTTCATCAGAAGCAGTCATTGTCTGTTCGGTTTGATTACATGGTTCTTTCATAAATCTCCCCTTTTGATAATAATGAGTGCACCTCATGTCATTATAAATTACTTAAAATGACTGAAGTGCACTTTTCACTCACTTTATTCTAATAATGTCCGATACATATTCTCCTAAGAAATTCTTCTTCCGGCAAGGGCTTATCAAAGTAATAGCCCTGTATCATATCACAGCCCGTGTCAGCCAGATACTCATATTGCTGCTTCGTCTCCACTCCTTCAGCAATAGTCTTGATGCCGAGTTCCTTAGCCAGATGGGTAATGTTCTCAAATACAATAATGTCCTTTTTCTTTTCGTCATCATCCTTCTCCAACGGTATGAATGATTTGTCAATTTTCAACAATTCAATGTTCGTCTCCTTTATCATACCGAGAGAAGAATAACCCGTTCCGAAATCATCGATGGATGTACTGATATTAACTTCCTTTAAGGCATTGATCAATTTAGACATAGCAATACAATCCTGAAAGTCTTCACTCTCTGTCAGCTCAATTTCCAGATATTCATGAGGAATATGATACTTATCTATTACTGCGACAATCTCCTCCACCAAATCAGGGTTTTCAATATGTTTTCTGGAAAAATTGACCGATATCTGAGTAA
This sequence comes from Lachnospiraceae bacterium, assembly GCA_051879895.1. Classification (GTDB taxonomy): domain Bacteria; phylum Bacillota; class Clostridia; order Lachnospirales; family Lachnospiraceae; genus Acetatifactor. The sequence continues at coordinate 7,801 of JBJEMX010000014.1, read as the reverse complement.
GCGGTATTTCCTCCCTCCTGCACTTATCCAGCATTGCACACACTTTGTCCAACACATAAAAATCAAGCTTGCAGATGCTTCCGTCCTTTTCAAGGATGGGAATAAATTGAACAGGCGGAATAATCCGTTCATCTTTCTTCCAGCGTACCAATGCCTCTGCCCCGCAAATCTTTTTGTCCGCTGTGGTTATCTTAGGCTGATAAAAAACAACAAATTCCTGGTTTCTGAGAGCATGTTCAAAACCGGCAATGGTTTCTTTTTGCTGCATGACCTTCTTATATATTTCATCATTGTAATAAACAACTCCACCGCCTTCATGCTGTCTTGCCACCTGATAGGCGATACTGATACGAACCATTATCTCTCCCGGATTTTTCAGGTCATCCAGGTAGCTGACACCTACTGTCGCACCAAAATTAAACTGTTTTTCCTGCCCGTCATGCTGATAGCTTATGTCTACATTACTTACAAATTTTATAAATTTGTCTGCATTTTCGCGGCGAACAAGCACTACAAAATTATCCCCACCCAGTCTGGAAACAATTTCATCCTTTTCCAGCACATTTTTCAGCGTATGTGCGTATAATTTCATAACTTCGTCTGCCTGCATGTAATTCAGTACTTTATTTACATATTTGAAATTATGTATATTCAGATAAATTCCGCAGTATTGAGCCAGCTTCCCCTGGGCAAATATGCGGCCTGCAAATTTCATAAAGCCCGATACATTGGGAATTTCCACCATCAAATCGGTTTCCATCGCATGCGTCAGCATCATAAACATTTTTCCCCGGCTGCACACCGCATATATCTGATTACATACAATCCGGATTTCTCTTAATTCTTCTTCATTCCATCTGTAGTCTTCTGCAGGATAATAATGAAAAACTATCGTCCCGCCGTCTTCCGTTGCAAACTCAAAAGAAACCGGTTCCTCCCCAAACGACTTTTCCCCCTGATAATATACACTTGTCAGATTATCTGCCTGCGTACGAAGCTTGAATTGGGGCAATGAAACCTTAACCGTAACTTTTCCTATGTGCATTTCTTCTGCTATACAGGCAATTGCCTGTCTTGCACTCTCCTCCTGCTCCTCCTGTGAGCATACAGGTCTTTGTATCAATTCAAAAAATCTTTCTACTTTGTCACTGCAAAATAATTTGCCCATATCCTTCCCCTCCCGGTAGATATTTCCATACACTATTTAAATTATACCATATTATACCTAAACAGAAAAGGGCAGTTTTTTCCTAATTTTTACATAAATTTTTACTCTTTTAATTACACTGAAACCCTCGGAACCCACAATACATTCTCTTACTTTTTCATATATAACGAAAGACCGTCAAGCAGAGTCGGTACCCATACATCATAGTGTCCCATACCTTCATACTCCTGATACGTCAGATTTAAGCCCTCATATTCTCTCTTTTCAAGTCTACTCACAAAGCTTCTAATTGGCCGTAAAAAATCTCCGGCACTCTCATCCCCCCCGACACTCAGGTACAGATTTGCATTAAGTTCATGTTCCTCTGACTGCCGATAGAAACGGTCTTCATAATCCGCAAGAGGCAGCCCGTCTGTCGATTCAAAAAAGGTCGGGCTGGCCAGAACATAGTTTTTAAACAAGTCTTTTGTCATACCGTCATTTTCAAACAGACTGTACAGCATAAAATATCCTCCATAGGAAGCACCGCAAAAAGTCCTATCGTTTTTATCAATCGCATATGTTGACTCCACATATGGCATTATGCCGTTAATAATAAAATGTAAAAAACTCTTAGGATCATTAATCAAATCACGCACTCTAATAGTATCAAAATCATAATGGTCCGGATATCCGATACCTACCAGAATAAATTCTTGTGTCTCACCGGATTCATACAATTGCGTAATGGCATCATAGTCCCCTCGTCTCCAATTACAATCTGTCAGATATACTACCGGATAGAGTTTTGTATCATCATAATCCTCCGGCAAGCAAACATCAATTACAAAGGTATCCTGAATCTTTGGAGAAAAAGCTTCCGTCTTTGTGAAACCTTCCTTCTGTACGGTTTCTCCGAGAACTATTACCTCTAAATCCTCCGGAATCTCCTCCAGCTCTCCCATTTCATTCTGCACAGAGTTTTCTCCTGCTTCACTCTCTAAGGAACTATCTCCCGCTTCACTATGCATGGAAGCGTCATTTGTCTCCCCTGCCGAATCCTTTCCGCTGCCTGCACAGGAAGTTAACATCATGCCTGTAAAAATCAAACATGACATAATCAGAACTCCTTTCGTTTTCCAAATACATTTCTTTCGCTTCATTCCATTTATCTCCAGTTTTATACTCTTGTGTCAGTTCAATATATTATTCAAATGTGAAACCTGTTAATCTATCACAATATAGATATTATTAACAGGGTATATATTGGTTTTCCACAACTCTTCAAATTCCGTATAAGTAAGTCTTCTGTTATATTGCTGTTTATTGTAGATATTTGTTTTGGGAGCGGTTGAATCGGCAACATATATATACTCGCTATCATATCCTACAACAACAAAATAATGTAATCCTTTATGTGACCCTAATGTAATCGTAACCAGTGCAATTACCGGCTTTCCTTCACTTATTCTGTATTTTAACGTATCAATGTTTCCATGATATGCCCTTGCCGTAATAGCATATTTTTTAAGTTCATCAATAACATTATGCACCGCAACTCTGCCACAAAAGGTATCCATATTCTTATAAATATCTTCTCCTTCTGCTTCAATCCCTTCATTTCGCAGTACATACGCAGTCGCATAGCCGGCACAATCCGCTCCTGACTGATATGCATAATAATTGTCCTCTGAATATACAAATATTGATTCAGGAAGATTATCGGTATATGCATAGTCTTTAAATGGTACTATTCTGATGTAAAAGATTCCAAAGCATCCCACTACGGCAATAACTACTGTCAAAACACCAATTTTTCCAATCAACTTCAATCCTGATACCCCATTTCTACCCATTGCAGTTCACATAATACTGTGCCTGTGCCGAGAACATTTCCGCATAAATACCGTTTGGCAGCTGTGCAAGCTCATCGTGAGTGCCATATTCCTTGATAGTGTCGTCTGCAAAAACCGCAATTTTGTCGCAAAATTTGCAGCTCGATAATCTGTGGGAAATGTAAATCGCCGTCCTGCCTCCAACAAGTGAATTGAACCGGCGGTATATTTCATACTCCGCCACAGGGTCAAGGGCAGCGGTTGGCTCGTCAAGGATTACAACAGGTGCATTTCTGTACAGTGCACGGCTGATAGCCGTCTTTTGCTGCTGACCGCCCGAAAGCTCTGTGCCCTTTTCATCAAAGGATTTGAAAAGCGTTGTATCAAGTCCGTGCTCCAGCTTTTGTGCGTCGTCGTAAAAGCCCGACAGCTTCAACACCTCCTCTATCCGTTCATCATCGGGAGTATCGGCTAAAGCAATATTTTCACGCAGGCTGAATGCAAAAAGCTGAAAATCCTGAAATACCACGGCAAAAATCCTGCGGTATTCTTCCTCGGAGTATTCCTTGATGTTCACTCCGTCAACAAGTATTTCTCCCTCCGTCACATCATACAGGCGGCAAAGGAGCTTTATAAATGTAGTCTTTCCCGCACCGTTAAGTCCCACAACGGAAAGATGCTCCCCCGACTTTATTGTGATATTTATATCCCGCAGGACGTAATTCTCCGTGCGTGGATATTTAAAGCTGACGTGGGAAAATTCGATCGTATGCTCGCCCTTTTTAACGGACTTTGTACCCTTGACCAGTGCCGCAGGATACGCCGCAAATTCAAGATAGCGGTGAGCATAGCTACAGCGCTTATGCAGTTCCTGCACCGAGTAAACTATGTCGTACAAACTCCAGTAAAGTTTAGAAGTGCTGTTTATGCACATCTGAAAATCGCCTATGGTGATAGCCTTTTTGACCGCAAGAAAGCCTATGTAAAAATAGCTCATACCGTCACGAAGTGCATTTACTAAATTTATCAGCATATTGTTTGGACGCATTTTGCGCTGCTGACATTTCCAGCATTCGACCTGCTTATCGCTGAAGCTTTCCGCCTTTTCGTACATCATATCTGCGCTGTCATAAAGGCGGATATCCTTTCCGTAGCGGAAATCCGAAAGCTGATAGAAAACATATCCCCATATTCTGTTTATTTTTGAAAGCTGCATAAAGCCTTCCGCCTCTATTTTGTTATTCTTTGCATTGAATATAGTGATAAGTATCAAAGATATAAGCTGCACGGGAATAAGCCACGGACAGGTAATTATGATAAGTACGGTAACGCCGCACAGAACGGCAGCATTTTTCACGATGCTGTAAAGCTGATCGAGAACGCCCACAACGCCGCCGCTGTACCAGCTCATTCCGTCCTTTGCCTTTGCCAGCTTATCAAGGGCTTCGGGATCTTCGGTGTGCTCAAAATCCATTGTCATTGTGTGCCTTGACAGTTCTGTTTCAAAATACTGGTCAAACCATTCACGCTGCACATCTATAATCTGATCGGCAAGATTTTTCAGTATTTTTGCAAACAGGGTAATTCCTATTATCAGGCCGGTGTAAAGGATAATTTTAGGCAGATGAGCCTCAACAGGCACACCTCCCATAATCAGCACAAGCTCATCAATAAGGAATTTCGGCAGGATAACATCAATCATTGTCGGTATAAATTCCGACGCAAATTTAAGTATATACACAAAAAACAACGATGGCTTTTCTCTCTTAACGGTTTTCAGCATAAACAGCAGCGTTTCGCCCACCGTATTGTCTTTCGCTTTACGCATTTGCTGCCACCTCGCTTTCAGGAGAATCAACATAGTACTGTGCCTGGATACGGAACATTTCCGCATAAGCACCGCCCTGCTTCATCAGGCTTTCATGAGTGCCGTATTCCACCATTTCGCCGTCCCTAAACATGGCAATGTCAGAGCAGAATTGGGTGGAACTGAGCCTGTGGCTGATATACACCGCCGTCTTGCCGCCGATAAGCTTGTCGAAATCATTGTAAAGCTTACTCTCCGCAAGAGCGTCAAGAGCAGCCGTCGGCTCATCAAGAACGACGACCGGAGCGTCCTTGTAAAGAGCACGGGCAAGAGCAAGCTTCTGCTTTTCGCCCCCTGACAGGTCAACACCGTCGTCATGGATAATTTTCAGTATCTCGGTAGAAATGCCGTTCGGAAGCTCTTTCAGCTTTTCACCGAAGCCTGCATCTATAAGGCATTTTTCAGCTTTTTTCTTGTCCGTGGCCTCGGGGGTATTCATAGATACATTCTCCCCAAGAGGAAAGGTAAACAGCTCTACGTCCTGAAATACGGGTGCAAAAACGCTGTAATAGCTTCGCTTGCTGTACTCCTTTATATTCCTGCCGTTAAGCAGAATTTCTCCCTCGGTCGGCTCATACAGTCGAAGCAGCAGCTTTATAAATGTGGATTTTCCTGCACCGTTAAGTCCCACCACCGCAAGGCGTTCTCCTGCTTTTAATGTAAGGGACAGATTTTTCAGTGCGTATTTTTCTGCCTTGGGATATTTGAAGGACACATTTCTGAATTCAAACTCATAGCTGTCAAAAGCGGGAACATCTTCACCGTTATCGGTACGGTCATTATCGAACTCCATAAAGCTTCGGAAATCGTCCACCTGACGGCTGCAATCGAGAAGCTTTGTAACGCCTTGAAGGAGGTTCGTAATATAGTTGTAAAACGCCATTGACGAGCCGAGATACAAGCTGAAATTGCCTATGGTAACTTCGCCGCACACCGCCTGATATATGAGCCACCCATACACCGCCGCCTGTGACAGAGCAAACAGAATATTGCTTATCCATGAGGTAATAAGCCACGCTTTGGCATTATTTTTCTGTGCCTCAACACGTTCCTTTTTAAGTTCCTTTATCTTACCCGTAAGCCATTCCTGCAGGCCGAACATACGGATATCCTTTGCTGTATCAAAGCTTGTGGTCACATTCCGCAGATAGTTGTCCTTTCGCCACCAGGGTGCAAGCGGATCCCATACACGCTTCTTGACGGTTTTGTTCGTATGATTGTTAAGCAGGAAATTTACGATACAGATAACAAGCATCAACAGCACCACAAAAATATTCATAGTACCAAGAATTATGATTCCCACCGTCACCACCGCCGCCGACAGCATAAGGTCAACGATACTTCGCATCATACCCTCAATACCGTTATCATTTCCGTTGCAGGCGTTTCCCGCTTTCTGATAGCAGTCTAGGACGTCGGAATTTTCGAGGTGTTCATAATCAAGCCTCATTACCTTTGCATTTTTTTCAGACATAAGCTTAAGACGGGCGGCAATAAACCGCCACCATATCTCGCTGTAATAGTAGGCATTCAGCATCGTCGAAGCCGCCTGTATAACTGTGAAAATCACCATAAGCCATAAAATCTGTTCTGTGCCCGCTTCACCCATTATCATATCAATGACAAATTTTGAGATAAATGTCCAGAGATACTGCATCATGGGTACACAGATTATGCCTATGGGAATAAGCAGAAGAAAGCCCTTGTTATACCGTACCATAGCTTTTAATATGTACTTTGTATTGCCGAAAACGCCAAAATCTTTATGAAGGGGATTTTTCTGTTCCTTGCTTTCTTTCTTTTTCATAAGCTCACTCCTCGCCTTTTTGGAGGAAAGACAAGTCCTCACGCTTGAACCATGCTTCATCGCTCCAACCGACCTGACTCTGATATCCGTTAGGCGGTTTTATCATCATATCTGCACATATCATCAGCATTATCGGTGCTACTGCTTTCACAAGCGATGACTGATACATATTCTCGCTTTTGTTGTCCTCGTTTATTATGCTGCCCTTGGTAAACATTCCGTTGAATTTGCAGAGATAGTCAAGTGCCTTTTCCACCTTTTCTGTGGGAATATCCAGAAGCTTTGCAATAGTCTTGGCACGAACTGCCTCCTGCCACTTAAAAGTGAGCATAAATTGCAGTATTTTTAAATTCGTCTTATCTCCGAGGAATGCAAAAAGCTCAGCCATATCATCGGTGATTTTCAGACGCTTTGCAAAGCCCTCCTTGGGCTGCTTAACAAGAAAATAATATTCCAGATCTTGGTTAAGGCGCATATAGGTAAAGCCTGCTTTGCTGTTTATTTCCGCAACAGTAAGACTGTCCGTTTCTTTGATATTGGGACGGTCATAATAGTATTTGTTTGTCTTCCATGATGCGATCTGCATTGCCCATGCGTATTTAAAAGCCTGCTCAAAGAAGATATCTTTGCTACTGTCGGATTCTTCCACAAGATTTTGCAGTTCGTCCATGATTAGCTGAACAACGGGTGCTTCTTCATCTGCCCTGCCGTAAAGATAATCTATGGAAACGCCGAAAAAGTCCGCAATTTTCGGCAGAAGGTCGCCGTCGGGATAGCTTCCGTTCTCCCATTTGCTGACTGCCTGCGGACTTACCCCGAGATGAACTGCAAGAGCTTCCTGCGTAACATTGCACTCCTTGCGAAGCTTCTGAAGCTGCGTTGAGAATACTGTACCCATATTATGAATTCTCCTTATGTTTGATTTTACTACAGCATATCACAAATATTGGTTGTTTTGAATACTGGATTTACACAATCGTTCTACTTCATGCGTAAAAACGCTTCTATTTTCAACTGTTGGTTTGTTTGTAAAATCAAAACAACTACAAGTCGGTAATCAAATAAAGGTGCTCTGCAAAATGCAGAACACCTCAGACTGTAGACAAAGCGGCTCTGGGATGTGAACCCCAGAGCCATTTTTCTTT
>JBJEMX010000013.1:0-16128 GCA_051879895.1 Lachnospiraceae bacterium | reverse complement strand
CCGGTCTTCCTGTAGAAAGAGAAATTCCCACAAAGCTTGTGGACGAATCCTTAGAGGAGCATTTCAATACCATTATTGATAATGTAAAGGTGATTCTGGAACGGACACCACCCGAACTGGCTGCGGATATCTATAAGCATGGCATTTATTTGACCGGCGGAGCTTCCCAGGTGAACCATCTGGCTGAAAAGCTGGCAAAAGGAACCGGACTGCGTGTAAACGTATCGGAAAGCCCTGTGGAAAGCGTAGTTTTGGGACTTGCCAAGATTATTAAGGATGATAATTATAAAACCGTAGCATATGCAATTGAAGGAATGAGTAAATGAGCCCTATAGTCAAACGGAAGGGGGAGAAATTTACAATTCCCAGTAAATATCTCCTTTTTACTTTAACTGTCCTGTGTACCCTTATGATGCTTTTGACCTTCAATACCAACATATTCAGCGGACCGCTTAATACCGTGGTGGGATATGTGGTGGTGCCTTTCCAGAAGGGTATCAGCAGCGTGGGGAGCTGGCTTTCCACACGTTCGGAAGAGCTGGTGCAAATCAGGGCATTATTAGAAGAGAATGAAGAACTGAAACGCCGGATTAGTGAACTGACAATGGAAAATACCCAGTTACAGCAGAATCAGTATGAGTTAAATACTTTACGGGATTTGTACCAACTGGACGGTCAGTATGCGGAGTATGAAAAAACCGGTGCAAGGATTATTGCCAGAGATGCAGGTAACTGGTACCACTCCTTTACGATAGACAAAGGGGAAGAGGATGGTATTGCGGTGGATATGAACGTAATTGCAGGCGGGGAAAGCGGCGGCCTGGTAGGACGTGTAGTATCAGTAGGTCCCAACTGGGCCAAGGTGGTTTCGGTGATTTCCGACAACTCTAATGTGAGCGGACAGATGTTAGCAACCGGAGACAAGCTGATTGTATCCGGAGACCTGGAAATGATGCAGAATGGAGAAATCCGGTTTTCCCAGCTTTTGGACAGTGCCGATGTTGTTGCGGTGGGGGATAAAATTGTGACCTCCGATATCAGTGACAAGTATTTACCCGGCATTTTAATCGGTTACATAGGGGAAATCAATTTAGATTCCAATAAACTGACCAAATCGGGAACGGTGATTCCGGCAGTAGATTTTGAACATTTAGACGAAGTATTGGTGATACTGGAATTAAAACAGATGCCTGAATAGGAAAGGGATTAAATTGAGACGTAAAATTACAGTGATTTTCTTAATATGGTTCTGTTTTCTTATGCAGAGTACGGTCTTCCAGTGGATTTCCTTTAATGACATTGTGCCGAATCTTCTGATTGTGCTGACAGCAGCTTTTGGCTTCATGCGGGGGGAAAAAGAAGGACTGGCAATAGGTTTTATCTGCGGACTTATCTGTGATATCTTTTTTGGAGACATTATAGGTTTCAACGCACTGGTTATGATGTACATCGGATACTTAAACGGCAAGTTTTCCGGCGGCTTTTATCCGGAGGATATCAAACTTCCGTTAGCTTTGATTATCGTCAGTGATCTTTCCTACAGTACAGTCTGTTATATATGTCTTTTCCTGCTGAGAGGAAGACTGGATTTTCCATATTATTTCATGAATGTAATTCTGCCTGAGGCAGTTTATACCACGATTGTAACCCTTTTGCTGTATCCATTGGTTTTATTTATCAATGTACGGCTGGAAAACAGAGAAAAAAGAGGTGCCCAGAAATTTGGTTGAGAGAATAAAAGAACGTTTCTTTGCAATATTGACCAGTCGCCTGACAATAATGGTACTTTTGACTTTTGCATTGGGCGGTATTCTGATTTACAGATTGTTTAATCTGCAGGTTGTCAGAGGAGAACAGTTTTTGAACGACTTTATCCTGCAAAGTAAAAAAACAAGAGAAGTCGCCGCAGCCAGAGGAAATATCTATGACAGATACGGTGAAGTACTGGCATATAACGAGCTGGCATATTCCGTCAAAATAGAAGATGTTTATGAAGCGGGAAAAAACAAAAACAAATTGTTAAATGAAAATATATATAAGCTGATTAAGCTGATTGAAAAGAACGGCGATGATATCATTACAGATTTTGGCATTATGCTGGATGATGACGGTAATTTTGTTTTCAGCATGAGCAGCGATACAAAGAGGCTGCGTTTTCTCGCGGATGTTTACGGCGAAATTTATGTAAAGGATTTGAAGCTGGAGCAACAGACAGCAACCCCAGATGAAGTTATGCAGGAATTGGGGGAACGGTATGCTATCGGAGAGAGGGAAGATCCCGACGATTCCAAAAGTGATTTTATAGCCGGAAAAGGGTATACGAAGGATGAATTTTTAAAGATGGTAACTATCCGGTATGCCATGAGCCTGACTTCCTTCCAGAAATACATAGGTACTACGGTAGCAACAGATATCAGCGAAGAAACAAGGGCTGTAATTATGGAAAACCTTTCGGATTTAGCAGGTGTTTCCATTGAAGAGGATACCGTCCGCAGATATGTGGACAGTGTTTACTTTTCGCAGATTATCGGTTATACCGGAAAGATTTCCTCCGATGAACTGGAGGCTTTAAACCGACAGGATTTGGAGGCGGGCGGTGACGGCAACCGATACTCCATTAATGATGTGGTGGGAATTGCCGGAATTGAAGCCTACATGGAATCAGAATTACAGGGAATTAAAGGAATCGAAACCGTTTATGTAAACAATACCGGTAAGGTTATCAGTATTGACGAAGATGAATCATGGGAGCCTGTAGCCGGTAATGATGTATATCTGACTATTGATAAGGATTTCCAAATTGCTACTTACAATATTCTGGAACAGAAAATTGCGGGAATATTATTAGAAAAATTACGCAATGCAAAGGAGTATACAGGCACCTCCAACTCCAGCAAGGAGCTTTATATTCCCATATATGATGTGTATTTCGCGTTATTTGATAACAGCGTTATTGATTTGAAGCATATGGCTTCTGATGATGCGGGAGAGTATGAAGCGGCAGTATACGGTGAGTATGTGACTTACCGGGAAACGGTTTACGCACAGCTGTTAGAAGAACTGACCGAAAAGGAAACACCCTATAACAAATTAAGCAAGGAATATCAGGTATATCAGAGCAATATTGTGCAGTATCTTCTTGAGAGAGGAGTTTTGGACAGTTCGCTGATAGACACCTCGGATGCTACCTATAAAGCATGGAGAGAGGAAGAAACCATCAGTCTCTCCGAATATCTGCACTATTGTATTTCCATGGGCTGGGTAGATGTTACCAAGCTGGAATTGAGTAGCCAGTATGCCGATTCCGAAGAAATCTATACAAAGATGTTAGACAGTATTTTTCTGATTCTGGATAATACCAATGAGTTCCAGAAGAAGCTGTTTAAATATATGCTGAAAAGAGACATTATTAACGGCAAGGATGTCTGCTTTATTTTGTGCGAACAGGGAAATGTGGAAATCGATGAACAGGATATTACCAAATTGTATGCCGGAAAAATTTCCGCCTACAATTTTATGATAAATCGTATCAGTAATCTGGATATTACCCCGGCACAACTGGCATTAGACCCCTGCAGCGGCTCTGTTGTAATTACGGATGTCAAGACAGGAGATGTGCTGGCATTGGTTTCTTATCCCAGTTATGACAATAATCTGATGGCAAATTCGGTGGATGCACAATATTTTGCAAAACTGCAGTCGGACAAGTCCACACCGCTCTTAAACTATGCGACCCAGTATAAGTCAGCTCCCGGTTCCACCTACAAGATGGTATCTGCAACTGCGGCACTGATGGAAGGATTAGTCACTACCAGAACTACCATTAACTGTTATGGCAGCTTTAACGAGGTAACTCCTCCGCCCAAATGCTGGATTTATCCCCGGGGGCACGGTTCCATGAATGTTATCAGTGCCATTCGGAATTCCTGTAATGTATATTTCTATCAGGTGGGTTACAGTCTGAGTCTGGTAGACGGTAAGTATGATGCCCAGACCGGCTTGGAAACGTTGGCCTATTATGCGGATTTATACGGATTGTCAGAAAAGTCAGGTGTGGAAATTACAGAATCACTTCCTACGGTTTCTAATGAATATCCGATTCAGTCGGCAATCGGACAGGGTACTAACAACTTTACCACAGTGGGACTTGCAAGATATGTTACGACAGTTGCAAACAGCGGAACCTGTTATAATCTGACACTGTTGGACAAGGTAACGGATCCTGACGGAAGGATTATAGAAGAGTTTTCTCCGGATATCCGTAATACAATAGAAATGCCCCAGGAATATTGGGATGCAATTCATAAAGGTATGCGGGGTGTAGTGGAGAATATGTCTTATTATCAGAATTTTGGTATGGAAGTTGCGGGAAAGACCGGTACGGCACAGGAAAGTACCACTCGTGCCAACCATGCATTGTTCGTGGGATATGCTCCTTATGATAATCCGGAAATTGCCATTGCAACCCGTATTGCGTTCGGTTATTCTTCAAGCTTTGCGGCACAGACCAGCAGAGATGTAATCAAGTATTATTACAATCTGGCAGATTATGAAGAAATTGTAACCGGAGAAGCAGATAATGTGGAAGGTGCAACCTACGGTGATTGATGGCAAGATACAGATTTTGAATATATGACTGTACAGGATGTAATGTCCGCATATATGCAGTTTTACAGAAAGGTATTAAAATTGTTTATGAAAGACGCAGTTATCATTAAAAGTTACCAGAACGGTATTTTATTGCAGTTGAATCCGGAGAGTTCCTTTGAAGAGTTGCTTGAAGAAATTCGTTTTAAGTTTGCGGAATCAAAAAATTTCTTTGGTAATGCCAAAATGGCTCTGTCCATGGAGGGGAAAAAGCTCAGTGATGCAGAACAGCTCAAGGTGATAGAAGCTATCACCAAAAACAGTAATTTGAACATTATCTGTGTGGTAGGGCAGGATGAAGCAACAGAGCAGCTTTTTATAAAAGCCTTAGACCAGGTGGACAGGCATTTTTCACATGAAGATACGGCAGGACAGTTTTATAAAGGAACGCTTAAAAACAATCAGGTCATTGAAACAGAAAGCAGTATCGTAATCTTAGGAGATGTATATCCCGGCTCTGCAGTGATTTCGGCACACAATATTATTGTGTTAGGCGGGTTGTACGGAGAAGCTTATGCAGGTGGTAACGGTGATGATAATCACTATGTAGTAGCGCTTGAAATGGCGCCGGAAAGATTAAAAATCGGCGATTTCAAATATAAAAATTCCAAACCGTCAAAATGGGGAATTAAGCCTAAAATGGCACCCCAGATTGCTTATGTCAAGGATGACAGGGTGGTATTGGATTCCCTTACAAAAGAATTGCTGAGTGCTTTTTAAGCCTGAAAAGGTTTGAGTACTGGTGGACGAAGAATTCTAATCTATGAGCCGCATCTGCGGCAAGAGGAGGCAGTATGAGTGAAGTAATTGTCGTCACATCAGGAAAAGGCGGTGTGGGTAAGACCACCACATCTGCAAACGTAGGAACAGGTCTGGCACGTATGGGGAAAAAAGTCTGTCTGATTGATACGGATATCGGCTTGCGGAATCTGGACGTTGTAATGGGACTGGAGAACCGCATCGTGTACAATCTGGTAGACGTGGTAGAAGGCAACTGCAGAGTAAAACAGGCACTTATCAGGGATAAACGTAATCCTACACTTTACCTGATGCCTTCTGCACAGACAAGGGACAAATCAGCGGTTACACCGGAGCAGATGGTAAAAATGATTAATCATCTGAAGGAACAGTTTGATTACATTATTTTAGACTGTCCGGCAGGTATTGAGCAGGGCTTTAAAAATGCCATTGCCAGTGCTGACAGGGCATTGGTGGTAACTACCCCGGAGGTATCTGCCATCAGGGATGCCGACAGAATCATCGGGCTGTTGGAAGCCTGTGAATTCAAAAAAATTGATTTAGTTATTAACAGATTGCGGTATGATTTGGTTAAGAGAGGCGATATGATGTCCTCTGCGGATGTAGTTGATATTCTGGCAATTCCGCTGATTGGGATTGTACCGGATGATGAAAATATCGTAATTTCCACGAACCAGGGGGAGCCGCTTGTGGGCAACGGTACACCGGCCGGTATCGCCTTCCAGAATATCTGTCAGAGAGTTTCGGGAAAAGAAGTACCTTTTATGGATTTTGATAAGGGAATTTCTTTTTGGACCAGAGTAACCGGAATCTTTCACAGAGTATAAAGGAGGCGTGTCATGAGACGATTTTTCAGAAGAAAAAGTTCTAAAGAGATTGCAAAGGACCGGTTAAAAATCCTGCTGATATCGGACAGAGTAAACTGTTCACCGGAAATGATGGAAATGATAAAAGCAGATATTGCAAAGGTCATATCAAAATACATGAAGATAGATGCCAAAAGCATGGAGATACAAATCAGTAAAACAGGAACAAAGGGAGGCAGAAACATAAAAACACCTACCCTGTATGCCAATATACCTATTATTGATTTGAACCAGTAGGCAGAAAGGTAATATATGTTCAAGCATTACCGTTTACGGGATTATGATTTTAAATTGATATTTCTGATACTGGCAGCATCGGCAGTGGGTGTGCTGGCTATCGGAAGTGCCAAGGAGTCCCTGCAAAACAAACAGATTGCAGGGGTACTCATTGGCCTTGTTCTGATGATTGGTATTTCTCTTTTTGACTATACGATGTTGCTTAAGTTAAACTGGCTTATGTATGCAGGTAATCTTGTGCTCTTAGGTGCTGTTATTTTTTCAGACGCGGGAGACACCGGCGGTGGTGCACAGAGATGGCTGGAAATCGGCCCTTTAAGGTTTCAGCCTTCGGAAACTGCAAAAATAATATTGATTTTATTCTTTGCACAGTTTATTATGAAACATAAGGAGAAGTTTAATACATTCAAGTACATTATGTTGTGTGTGATACTTGTCGCCATACCATGGGTATTGATTTTTAAACAGCCGGATTTGTCCACAAGTATTATCGTTTTATTGGTATTTTGCACGATTATGTTTGTGGGAGGACTCAGCTACAAAGTCATCGCAGGGATTCTTGCGATTGTGGTACCATCACTGCTGATATTCATGGGACTGGTATTACAGCCCAATTCCGTTTTGGTAGAAAAGGAAATTGTCAAACAGTATCAGTTAAACCGTATTCTGGCATTTGTAAATCCGGAGGAATATGCTACGGAGGAGGCTTACCAGCAGATTAACTCCATTACGGCTATCGGGTCGGGAATGTTAAACGGAAAAGGCTATAAGACCAATGAGATTAGCTCTGTTGTCAACGGAAACTATATTTCAGAGCCGCAGACAGACTTTATTTTTGCAGTTATCGGAGAAGAATTTGGCTTTAAGGGAAGCGTAGTGGTTGTACTGCTATTGATGTTTATTGCATTGGAGTGTTTTTCCATAGCGGCCAAGGCAAAGGACATATCCGGTACGATTATTGCCGGAGGTATGGGAGGACTGGTTGCCTTTCAGAGTTTTGTTAATATTGGGGTGGCAACCTTTATATTACCGAATACGGGGCTGCCGTTACCATTTATCAGTTATGGACTCACATCACTTTGGAGTTTATATATCGGTATGGGATTTGTATTGAATGTCAGGTTACAAAGCAAAAAGAATGGGGACAAAATAAGAGAGGGTTGATTACGATGAACATTGCACTGATTGCACATGATGCAAAGAAAAAACTAATGCAGAATTTCTGCATTGCCTACAGGGGGATACTCAGTAAACATTCGCTGTACGCTACCGGTACTACGGGCAGACTGATTGAGGAGGTTACCAATCTTTCCGTGCACAAGTATCTGGCAGGACACTTAGGGGGCGAGCAGCAGATTGGTGCACAAATAGAACATAATGATTTGGATCTGGTTATTTTTTTAAGGGATCCGCTCACTTCCAAAATTCATGAGCCTGATGTGAGTAATGTCATGCGTTTATGCGACGTTCACAATATTCCGCTGGCTACCAATTTAGCTTCCGCAGAACTGTTAATCAAGTCGTTGGATAGAGGAGATTTAGAGTGGCGTGAAATGTACAAATAAGAAAAAGGGCTTATGTATCGGACTGGCAATAATGCTTTTTCTGCCCCTGTTATCCGGGTGCGGACAGGCATCCTTTGCCTTTCCTTACAACGCAGAGTACGGAGTAAGCAGTTTTCAGGTTGTGCGAACGGTCAATGCCTCCCAGGCAATACCATTTGCACAGGATTTATGTATTGCCGTTGGGGATATTACCGAGGGAACGGAGGTAGATACTTCCGGCTCAGGAGCGGCACTCCTTTGTGATGTAAACAATGCAGAAGTGATTTATGCAAGTAATGTACATGAACGGATGCATCCTGCAAGCCTGACAAAGATTATGACGGCACTGGTTGCTTTAAAGTATGGTTCTATGGATCAGGTATTGACTGCCACCTCTTCTGTTAACATTACAGAGAGCGGGGCACAGCTTTGCGGCTTAAAGTCGGGGGATACCATGACCCTTGCACAGGCTCTGCACATTCTGCTTATTTATTCTGCAAACGATGCGGCTATGCTGATTGCAGAAGGAGTTGGCGGAAGTGTAGAAGGTTTTGTTGAGCTTATGAATGAAGAAGCGCTTGCTCTGGGGGCAACCAATACCCATTTTGAGAATCCTCACGGTCTGACTGCGGATAATCATTATTCTACAGCTTATGATTTATACCTGATTTTTAATGAGGCAATTAAGTATGAAACCTTTAGGGAAATCATACACATGACTTCATACAGTACCGTGTATTACAACGGGGAAGGGGAAGCAAAGGAGTTAAATATCAAGACGACCAACCAGTATTTCAAAGGCAATTTTACGCCGCCTGACAACATTACTGTTGTGGGAGGAAAAACAGGAACTACCAATGCGGCAGGGCACTGCTTGATTCTTCTTACCAGAGATACTGCAGGAGCCCCGTATATTGCAGTTATTTTGCGTGCCACCGCCTTAGATGTGCTGTATCCCGAAATGACAGATTTGCTTTCCGAAATCGGGAAATAGTAGTTGTTTTTTAAGCAGATATATCTTATAATAAACATAGATATAATATATAAGATACTTATTGTATCCATATGTATCAATTTACTATAGGAGGGTTTACCAATGGTTCAATTAATTGTAGGCAAGAAGGGTAAAGGCAAGACGAAGCACTTATTGGATAAAGTAAATGCACAAGTGAAGGATATCAATGGAAATATTGTATATCTGGACAAAAGTACCAAGCATATGTACGAATTGAATAATAAAGTCAGACTGATTGATGTGTCTCAGTACATGGTAGAGAATACAGACAGCTTTTTAGGCTTTATCAGTGGTATTATTTCCCAGGATCATGATTTACAGCAGATGTATTTTGACAGCTTTTTAAAGATTGCATGCTTAGAAGACGGTGATATTGCAGCAGCAGTTGCAAAACTGGAAAAAATCAGTGAAAAATTCGGTGTGGATTTCATCTTAAGTGTTTCTGTAGATGAAGCTGAACTTCCTGAAACAGTAAAAGCAAACATTATTGTTTCTTTATAATACGATAGAACATAATAAAAGTATACATACAAAGAAAGATAAAGCCTCGGATGCTTTCCGGGGCTTTGTTAATGAAAGGAGGGTGCAACGTGGCAGAACGGAAATCAGGAAAGCCTGCGAATATAAAAAAGTACAGAAAACCGTTAAACATCAATATTGGCATGATTATCTTTGCCTTTATTTTTATTTATGTATGCTTCTATGTTGCAGCCTATTTCAAGGACAACCATATTAAGCCCTATGAGGTACGGGAAGGCTCATTGGCTGCCGAAAATCTTTATACGGGAATTATTATCAGAGAAGAACAGACTGTTACAGCTCAGGCTTCCGGTTATGTGAATTATTATGCCAGAGAGGGAGAGCGTGTTGCAGTAGGAGATCTGGTTTATACAGTGGATGAAACGGGGAGACTCTCCGATTATATAAGCAGTGAAGAGTTGGGAAGCAATTCTCTTTCAGATAAAGATCTTTTTGAATTAAAGAGTGAGATTATCAATTTCGTGCATAATTTTTCTCCTCAAAATTTTGAAGATACCTATGAATTTAAGTATTCCATACAGGGAACTGTATTGAAATTAGCCAATGCCTCTTTGATGAAAAGTATTTCTGATGTCAACGGCAGTGAACTGGGTGGTATGGTAGAATTGTCTTATGCACCTAAAACAGGGATTGTGATGTACTGGACGGATGGTTATGAGAGCCTGCAGCCGGAAAGTGTAACCGCATCCATGTTTAATAAAAAGGAATATGAGAAACAGCAGTTTTTAAGTAATGAACTGATTTCCAGGGAGGATACTATCTATAAAATTTGCGGCAATGAAAATTGGTCGGTTGTCATTCCTGTGGATGAAGCAAAAGCTGCCGAGCTTGCAGAAGAAGAGGTAGTAAAGGTTCGCTTTATGAAAAACCAGCAGGAGTCATGGGCAACGGTTACCATTCTTCACAATGAAGACGGCAACATTTATGCCCAGCTTACCTTTAATAATTCCATGGTAAGCTTTGTAAATGAACGCTTTCTGGAGGTAGAATTGTTATTGCATCAGGAAACAGGTTTAAAGATTCCCAATTCCGCTATTGTAGAGAGAGAATTTTTCTTGATTCCCGAGGCTTTTATTACCCAAAGCGGTTCCACCGATTCCTATGGTGTGCTGCGTGAAGCGGTATTAGAGGATGGTACCCGCACAACAGAGTATATAGAAGTCAATATTTATAGTCTGGTAGACGGGGAATATTATGTGGACGCCGATATTTTGGACAGCGGAGACCATTTATTTATGCCGGATTCCACAGAAACCTATACTATCAGCCGGAAAGCAACCCTGATAGGCGTTTATAATATGAATAAGGGATATGCGGATTTCAGGCAGATTGAAATCCTTTACCAGAATGAAGAATATGCTATTGTAAAATCTAACACAGATTACGGCTTAAATGTATATGATCTGATTGTACAGGATGCTTCCAGTGTGAAGGTGGATCAATTTATTTATAAGTAAAGCGGGTGTGAAAAGGTTATGATTAAGGATAATATTGAACAAGTCAAAAAAAATATTCGTAAGGCCTGTGAACGGTCAGGACGTAATGCTGCTGAGGCAAAACTGATAGCAGTCAGCAAGACCAAGCCGCTTTCGATGTTAAGGGAAGCCTATGAAGCCGGATGCCGGGATTTTGGTGAGAATAAGGTTCAGGAAATTCTGGATAAGTATGAGGATATGCCGAAAGACACCCGTTTTCATATGATTGGGCATTTACAGCGTAATAAGGTTAAATACATTGTGGACAAGGTATATCTGATTCATAGTGTGGATTCTCTGAGGCTGGCGGAAGAAATCAGTAAAGAAGCTCAAAAGAAAAATGTAAAGGTAAACATTCTGGTAGAAGTGAATGTGGCACAGGAAGAAAGCAAATATGGTACCACGGTGGAGGAAACAGTTGCTTTAGTGGAAAATATTGCAGCTTTGCCGGGGATTTTTGTCAAAGGATTGATGACAATAGCACCATATGTAGAAAATTCAGAAGAAAATAGACAATATTTTGTGACTTTACGCCAATTATCTGTTGACATAAAGAACAAAAACATTGATAATGTCAGTATGGAGATATTGTCCATGGGTATGACGGGAGATTATGTTGTTGCCGTGGAGGAAGGTGCCACTTATGTGAGAGTCGGTACCGGTATATTTGGGGAAAGAGATTACGGAGTTTAATTGAGTAAGGAGAGTGTACTGCGATGGGAGTAATGGACAAGTTTTTGAACTATATGAAACTGAATGATGAAGATGAGTACGAAACCGATGATGATTATTTAGATGACGATGATTATGCTGAAGAAGAGACGGTTTCCAGAAAGTCTTTTAAAGAACCTGAGACAGAAGAAAAACCTGTTGTCAAGAAAACTGCAAATAAGGTAACACCGATGCCAAAGAACAATACCAGACGTATGCAGGGAACCAGCAGTATGGAGGTTTGCGTTATCAAACCCACTTCAGTAGAAGAAGCAAGAGAAATCACGGAAACCCTGTTAGCCAACAGAACCGTAGTCTTAAATCTGGAAGGCTTGGATGTGGATGTGGCACAGAGAATTATCGACTTTACCTCCGGCTCCTGCTTTGCCATCAACGGTAATTTGCAGAAGATATCCCACTACATATTTATTATTACCCCTTCCAGCGTGGATATTTCCGGTGATTTTCAGGATATTTTAGGCGGCGGCTCATTTGAGGCTCCTATTAACAACGGATATTAATATGACTACGAGGAGGGCAGAGTTATCTGCCCTTTCTCTATAAAAGAGAGGCATGATTACAAATATGGATACAGACAGAATACAGGTATTATATGAGAAGAAGCCCTGCTACGAAATTGTATATAAGCAGTCCTTTGCAGACCTTGCACAAGAGGTGAAAAAATTTGAGACGGAGAACAGAAAAATCTGTGTAATTACCGATTCCCATGTGGAAAAATTATATGGGGAGGAAGTGGTAAAAATACTTTCCGGTATCTGTAAAAAAGCAGTATTGTTTGCTTTCCCGGCAGGTGAGGAAAGTAAAAACTTAAATACGGTAAAGGCTGCCTATGAGTTTCTGATTAAGGAAGGCTTTGACCGCAAGGACTTTCTGGTTGCACTGGGTGGAGGAGTAGTTGGCGATCTGACAGGCTTTGTGGCTGCCACTTATTTACGCGGTGTGGATTTTATCCAGGTTCCCACCACTTTACTGGCACAGACCGACAGTTCTATTGGCGGTAAAACCGGTGTAGATTTTGACAGCTACAAAAATATGGTAGGTGCATTTAAAATGCCCCGTCTGGTATATATGAATATTACCACATTGCAGACTCTGGAAGAAAGACAGTTCTATTCCGGCTTTGCTGAGGTTATGAAGCATGGTCTGATTAAGGATGAGGCTCTGTACCTGTGGCTTATCGAAAATATGTATGAAATCTGTGAGCGGAATCCGGAAACCTTACTGGAAATGGTGTACAGAAGCTGTCTTGTAAAGAAACAGGTGGTAGAAAAGGACCCTACGGAAAAAGGAGACAGGGCTCTGCTTAACTTTGGTCATACCATCGGACACGCAATTGAGAAGGCAAAGAATTTTACCCTTTATCACGGAGAATGTGTGGCATTGGGGTGCGTGGCGGCAGCATTTATTTCCTACAAGCGTGATATGTTAAGTATGGAAGAATACTACGAAATCCGTGATATGTTCGTACCGTTCAATCTGCCCATCAGTATTGATGATATCAACCCGGCAGAAATAGTGAAGCTGACCCGTTCAGACAAAAAGATGGATGCCGGAAAGATTAAATTTGTTCTGTTAAAGCGGATTGGTAAGGCTGTTATGGATGATACAGTAAGCGAACAGGAAATTTTAGATGCCGTAAATGAAATTTATTTTAGTGAAGAGGATAAAAATGCTTAAGAATAAAACAAAACTGAAATGGTTAATCATCTTTTTAGCTGTTACAGTATTTTCTATCGGATTGGACCAGGCCATAAAGTTTCTGGTGATTAAAAATTTGCAGGGGAAAGGAGCCTATCCGTTGATTGACGGTGTGTTGGAACTGCAATTCTATCCCAATACCGGAATTGCATGGAGTATGTTGGAAGGACAGAGTGTTTTTATTCTGTTTATGGGGATTATTTTTCTGGCCGCTATACTGTTTTTTATTGTGAAGCTGCCGGAAACCAAAAAATTCCGGATTCTCTATGTCCTGGGCGGGCTGTTAACCGGTGGTGCCATCGGCAATATGATAGATCGTTTCCGCCTTGGATATGTAGTGGATTTTATATCCTTTGTACTGATTCACTTCCCGATATTTAATGTAGCAGATATGTGCATTGTAATATCCGTGATATTATATGCGGTTATGTTTATTTTTGTATATAAGGAGGAGGATCTTGCTTTTCTGAACTTTAAACAGAAAAAATACAGGGAAGTAAAATAGACTTTGTTTGACAAAAAATTTTACAACCGCAAAACAAGGGTCTGATAAAAAGAAAAGCAAATGATTAAGGGTTTTATATGGATGAATTTCGTTTTCAGATAACGGAAGAAATGGAAGAGGAAAGAATCGATAAGTGTATGAGTATGCTTATCGATTCTTTGTCACGTTCTTATATTCAGAAATTGATAAAGGAAGAGGCTGTTTTTGTTAATGGAAGGCCTGTAAAAGGAAGTTATCGGGTTAAGAGTGATGACGAGGTGTTTTTTTGTCTTCCGGAAGCAGTAGAACCGGACATTGAACCGGAAAATATCCCTCTTGATATTCTTTATGAAGACAAAGATGTACTTGTAGTCAATAAGCCGAAAGGAATGGTGGTGCATCCGGCGGCAGGACATTACAGCGGCACTTTAGTAAATGCCCTTATGTATCATTGCGGAAGTTCTCTTTCCGGTATTAACGGCTGTATGCGTCCGGGTATTGTACATCGTATTGACAGGGACACTACAGGTTCCCTGATTGTCTGCAAAAATGACAAGGCACACAACTGTATTGCCGGACAGTTAAAAGAGCACTCCATAAACAGACATTATCTTGCAATATGTCATGGGGTGTTAAAAGAAGAGGAAGGCACGATTGATAAGCCCATCGGCAGACATCCCACAGATCGAAAAAAGATGGCGGTTAACGATAGAGGAAAAAGGGCCGTAACCCATTATAAGGTATTGAAACGCTTTGAAAGGTTTACGCTGATTGAATGTGTGCTGGAAACCGGAAGAACCCATCAAATCCGTGTGCATATGGCGAGTATCGGACATCCTCTTTTAGGGGATGAGGTCTATAGCAGCCAAAAGACACCTTATAAGCTGCAGGGACAAACTCTGCATGCAAAAACATTGGGCTTTATCCATCCCTCCACCGGAGAGTATATGGAAATTGATGCACCTCTGCCGGATTATTTTACTCACTTGCTGGAAATCCTGTGAAACAAGACGGAATTCTTACTAAAAATTCTTCCTGAAAATTCTTCCTGAAATTCTTGCTGAAATAGATAAAAATACTGGAAATTTGCACAGGAAAAGACTATAATAAATAGAATAAACGGATAGGGAGGTATATTATGAATACAGTGATTACAATCGGCAGACAATTCGGCAGTGCCGGACATGAGATAGGTCAGAAAGTAGCAGAATATTTCGGTATCCGGTGTTATGATAAAGACCTTTTATCAAGAGCAGCAAAGGAAAGCGGTTTTTGTGAGGAAATGATTCAGAATCATGATGAACGCCCCACCAATTCCTTTTTATACAATCTGGTAATGGATACATATTCTTTTGGATATAATGCGTCTTCTTTCGTAGATATGCCTATCAGCCACAAGGTATTTTTAGCCCAGTTTGATACCATCAAAAAAATTGCGGATGAAGGTCCCTGCATCATTGTAGGACGCTGTGCAGATTATGCACTGGCCGACTATACCAACTGTATCCATTTGTTTATCTATGGCAATGAAGAAATCAAAGTTAAGCGTATTATGGAAAAATACGACTTAAGTGCCGGAAAAGCCAAGGACATGATGATTAAAAAGGATAAACAGCGTCAGAGCTATTATAACTATTATTCTTCTAAAAAATGGGGGCGGGCTGACAGTTATGATTTGTGTATTAACAGCTCGATATTAGGAATTGACGGAACTGTAAAACTGATTGTTCAGTACATTGAGGATTTTGAAAAGCGTAATGAAAAAGTGTAATGAAATCTGAATATTTTGCTTGACAAGGCACTTTCCTGATGATATGATAACTGAGTATGCCGCATAACGAGGTAGAAGTGCGTCCACGGACGCCACCACAGTTAGCGAGTTTGAAACATAGGAGGTGCCTTATGTACGCAATTATTGCAACAGGTGGAAAGCAGTACAAAGTTTGTGAAGGCGATGTAATCAAAGTAGAAAAGTTAGACGCTGAAGCAGGCAATACTGTTACTTTTGACCAGGTAATCGCAGTAAGCGACGGTTCTTTGAAGGTTGGCGAAGACGTAGCAAAAGCTACCGTTACCGCAACTGTTATGGAACAGGGTCGTGGCAAAAAGGTTATTGTATATAAATACAAGA
>JBJEMX010000012.1:0-16239 GCA_051879895.1 Lachnospiraceae bacterium | reverse complement strand
CTTTTCACGAGGCTGGAACGGACCGGCAACGGACTGGGATGGTTTTTTGAAGGGACTCAAAGAAATTGGGTATGAAGGTGTTATAAATTTTGAGACCTTCCGTTGTATGGATAGTTTCCCGGAAGCACTGCATCCATCGGTTTTACGTCTGCTGGCGGATATGGGACATTACTTTGCAGAGCAATTATAAACAAAAACTTAATTTTTAATGAATTTCTAATACTGCTATTGAAAAAAAAGACGATATATCGTAAACTACTTCTATAGCGTAAATTTCAAGGGAGGTTTTAAAAATGACAAAGGCAGAAATTTTAAAGAAAGAGATTTTGAGGCAGTATAGAAGTGTGAGACAGTTTGCGTTGGAAATGGGTATCCCTTACAGCACACTGGTTACAGCATTGGAACGTGGCATCGATGGTATGGCATATGGTACGGTTATCAGAATGTGTGATAAGCTCAGCTTAAATCCCGTAGACTTCAGTTCCCTGGAAAGAGATACATCTTTAGGTGCACAGCTTCTGGAAAACAGAGTTATGCAGTACTATGTTAAATTGAACCAGAACGGAAGGGACAAGATTCTGGAGCTGATGGATGATTTCGTACAGATTGATAAGTACAAAGCAAAATCCAAGAAATCCAAATAAGCGAGGCTGTTTGTGCCGGAGCGTCACAAATAATGTTGAAGGCGAAGAGAAATCCCATTCGCGAATTTCTCTTCGCCTTGTCGCGTACGTTCCGAAATGGAGATTAGAATGAACTACGATTATCTGATAGTTGGTGCCGGATTATTTGGTGCCGTTTTTGCAAAAGAAATGAAGGATGCCGGAAGGAAGTGTCTGGTAATTGATAAACGGCCGCATATTGCCGGTAATATTTATACAGAGGAAGAGGCCGGTATACAGGTACATAAATACGGTGCCCACATTTTTCATACCTCTGACAAGGCGGTCTGGGACTATGTGCAGCAGTTTGCGGAATTTAATCATTATATCAATTCTCCGGTGGCAATTTACAAAGAAGAGCTGTATAATCTCCCCTTTAATATGAATACCTTCAGTAAGATGTGGGGAATAAAAACACCGGCCGAGGCGAAGGAAAAGATTGCTTCCCAGATAAGGGAGCTGCACATTGAAAATCCGCAGAATTTAGAGGAACAGGCATTGTCCCTTGCCGGAACCGATGTCTATGAGAAACTGGTAAAAGGATACACGGAAAAGCAGTGGGGCAGGGATTGTAAAGAACTGCCGGCTTTCATTATTAAAAGGCTGCCGCTTCGTTTTACTTATGACAATAATTATTTTACCGATCCCTATCAGGGGATTCCCAAGGGCGGATATACGCAGATAGTGGAAAAGCTGCTTGTGGGAATTGAAGTACGCACCGGCATTACATACAAGGATTTTCTGGCAGAAAATGCACAGCAGGGTGAACTGGCAGATACCTTTAACAAGGTACTGTACACCGGTATGATTGATGAGTATTTTGATTATTGCCTGGGTGCACTGCAGTACCGTTCCCTTCGTTTTGAAGAAGAGTTTCTTGAAGACTGTGATAATTATCAGGGCAATGCGGTTGTCAATTATACAGAGAGAGAAATTCCTTATACCCGTATCATTGAGCACAAACATTTTGAGTTTGGAACCCAGAAGGATACTATTATTACCAGAGAATACCCTGCTGACTGGCAGCCGGGAGATGAACCTTATTATCCGGTTAATAATGAGCAGAACAATGCTTTATATGCCCGCTATGCAAAACTTGCGGCACAGGAAGAAAATGTGTTGTTTGGAGGCCGTTTGGGGCAGTACAAGTATTATGATATGGACAAGGTAATTGCAGCGGCACTGGAGATGGCAGCAGCAGAAAAGGGAAATACAAATTAAAGAATAAGAAAGGCAGGCAAATTTTGCTTGCCTTTTTCATTTGTTATGTTATAATACCTATATACTTTGAATATCAAATTATTTTAAATACAAATATTTTGGAAGTAAAGAGATAAATAGTGACAGTGAATTTATTGGGAAAGGAGAGCGTGGTACATAATAGATTATATTGTACCATGCAAAGAAAAGAATGAGTTGGGAATCGGCTTTGGCTGAATTGGATGAAAGACGCGGGAAAGCATTGCTGGGTGGCGGTACTGCAAAAATAGAAAAGCAGCATGCACAGGGAAAACTGACCGCAAGAGAGAGAATAGAGGTCCTTTTGGATAAGGGCACTTTTGTGGAAGTGGATGGTTTTGTAGAGTCCCGTATAGACGACTTTGATTTGGATAAAAGACGTGTGCCCGGAGACGGTGTAGTAACAGGTTACGGCGAGATTGACGGCAGACTGGTTTTTGTCAGCAGCGAGGATTTTACTGTAATTGGCGGTACTTTAGGGGAGTATCATTCTTTTAAAATTGCAAGATTGCAGGACATGGCGATGGAAATGAAGGCACCCATGATTTGTATCAATGACAGCGGTGGAGCACGTATCGAGGAAGGAATTTCTTCCTTGAGCGGTTATAGCGGCATGTTTTTGCGGCACACCAAGGCATCAGGGGTAATTCCCCAGATAGCAGTTATTTTAGGACCCTGCTCCGGCGGTGCATGCTACGCACCGGCTATCTGTGACTTTATTTTTATGGTGAGGGATACTTCTAAGATGTTTATTACCGGACCCAATGTAGTAAAAACGGTTATCAATGAGGAAGTGTCAGTAGAGGAGCTGGGTGGTGCAGAGATTCATGCAAAGAAAAGCGGTGTATCTCACTTTACCTATGATGATGAAAAAGAATGTCTGATGGGAGTTCGTAAGCTGCTTGCCTATTTACCGAGCAATTATGAGGGAAAAGCACCTGTGATTCATCCCGTGACAGAGAAGGAACCCATTTTTCAGAAAGTAAACAGGGTGTTTGAGAAGCTGTCACCGAAAAAGAAATCTTCAAAATCTGACAATAATCCTTGTGCGGCACTCTGCAAAATTGTACCGGACAATTCCAGAATAGCCTACGATGTAAAGGAGGTTATTGGCTGTATTGCTGATAAAGGCAGCTTTTTTGAGGTACAGAAGGAATTTGCGGAAAATGCAGTGGTAGGATTTGGCAGGATGGATGGTGAGAGCGTCGGATTTATTGCAAACCAGCCCAACAAGGTGAGCGGTTCCATCGATTATCATGCTTCTGATAAAATTGCCCGCTTTATCAGATTCTGTGACTGTTTCAATCTGCCGCTGGTTACGCTGGTAGATGTGCCTGCGTTTCTTCCGGGAACCGCACAGGAGCACAACGGTATTATCAGGCATGGAGCCAAGGTGTTGTATGCCTATTCTGAAGCAACGGTCCCTAAAATTTCTGTCATTATGAGAAAGGCTTATGGCGGAGCCTATATTGCCATGAACTCCAAGGAGATGGGGGCGGATATGGTATATGCATGGCCCATCGCACAGATTGCGGTTATGGGAGCAGAGGGAGCTGTTAATATTGCGTTCAAGAGAAAGATTAAAGCAGCAGAAGATCCCGATGCTATGCGGGAACAGTGCAAAAAGGAATATGAGGACAGATTTTTAAATCCTTATGTGGCGGCTGCCAGAGGCTATGTGGATGAGGTGATTCGCCCGGAAGAAACAAGGGAGCGTATTCTGTCGGCACTAAAAGCATTAAAGCACAAAAAGGCTCCGGTAATTGGCAAAAAGCATGGGAACATTCCGCTGTAATGCGGTAAGTTTTGTAACAGTCTCTTTTCTATATCAATATGTGATTTTAGAATCAGTTTGTGTAAAACGCTAGCAATAGCTGTTAAACATCATACCACTGTAAGCACTGGTAACGTAAGGACTTGCAAAGGTGTGCCCGGGATTTTTGTAGGCAACAATGGTACGGTTTACATAATGCATAGGGTTCAGGGAAACCTGATTGGTCTTATTTAAAAGCGAGGATGCAAAACTCTTTAAAGCATCATAGCGGAAAGAATCACCTGTGGCGGCAGATTCTTTTAACATATTGTCATCCACGGAAATGGTGTGGTCATTCTGCAGGTGAAGCCCCATCTGCTCCATTTCGGTCTTATAGGTGGTGGCAATACGGTTCATTTCCTGAACCAGACGATTACTTAAGGTCTGGCTTTCGCGGTAGGAGCTGACAGCGGCAATAAAGCTGTTGTAGCTGCCAATCAGAGTGTTGACATTGTCGCTTAGGGATTCTACGTCAGCCTTTAGACCAATGGAAACTTCAGTTTCCGGTTCGCTGATACCCTTTAATTCTATTTCATACATTTTCCCTACCGTAAAGGTATTGGAAGACGTACTGCGTTCTTCCCCGTTTAACAGGAAAGAAGAGTTGGCGGGTTGACGGGAAATGTAATTTAAACCGAAGTAATCTACGGCACCGGCAGTTTTGCTGGTACGGTCATCGGAAATACGGAAAATTTCATCTTTTCCGGACGGAAGACCTGTTGCAATGGAAGTCAGGCGTATTGAGCTGCGGGAATTGCCTTCGTCCAGGCGTGCCGTGATGCCGATACCGGCATTGTTAACCAGGCGGACAAGACGCTCCTGTACTTCTTTGTTGGTGTCGCCTTCGTTAATGTTAAACTGAAATTCATAGTTTAAATCATTGATAGAGACGTCAAAGGAATAAGTGTCAGGCGGTAAGCTTACACGCTCATTCGGCAAAAAGGAGCCCCTGTTTTCCTGAGAGGAAGCCAGACCGTTTACCGTAATTTGCAGGGTGGGAGCAGGAGAATCGGCTGCTACATCACCTACAAAGGCAGCACTTACGATATTATCATCAGAAGAATAAGCTGTTTTCTGGGCCAGAGCCTGATCCTGCTCCAGACCGCCAAGGGAAGCAATGGTATTGTGAAGCTGCCTTGCGTTTTCCTTTAAGGTAACAGCATATGCCTGTGTATCACGGCTGCGTGTATCAAGGTACCAGGGGGATTCTTTGTTCAGTTTTACGATGGAATTATAAACGCTGCGAAGCTCACTCTTTTTGTGCGTATCGTACTGTGTAGTACTTTTTGGCGCATAAGTAGTGAGATAGTGATTATAGACGCTATTCATAATAGCATTACTCATAAGAACCCTCCTTTCTTCCGTGAAATGTGTGCCTGACTGACGCTGTAGTCCGTTTGTAGCGGGGAAAACTCCCGATAGTCAATGCACCAGGGCATAAAAAACCTATTTTTATGCATATATTGTAGCACGTTTTTTTGTAATAAGCAAGAGAAAAAAATCCGCACAAAACGCACAAAAAAATCTACACAAAAAGTACAAAAAAAAGCTACATAAAAAGCACAAAAAATTTCCACAAAAAAATGCTTTAACAAAGTGAAGAAAATCATTGACTTAAAAAAGGCTTTGTGGTATAGTAGCTTAGCAAGATGCTTTTGAGCTCTTTTTTTTATGCATATTTTTAATTAGGAAAAAACGCGTGGAGGTGGAACAGATGCGTACAAAGATTACATTAGCATGTACAGAATGCAAACAGCGTAATTACAATACTACAAAGGATAAGAAGACACATCCTGACAGAATGGAAACCAAGAAATATTGTAGATTCTGCAAGACTCATACAATGCACAAAGAGACCAAGTAATTGGCCGGAAGGAGAGACCATGGCAGATTCAGCAGAAAAGACTACAAAGAAGCAGGGCTTCTTTAAAAACGTTCAGATTGAATTCAAGAAGATTTCGTGGCCGGATAAGAAAACCATGTTCAAGCAGTCTGTTGCAGTTGCGGCTATTTCCGTGGTTGCAGGTGTGATTATTGCTGCTATTGATTTTGTGGCTCTGAAGGGCATTACTTTCTTAACATCATTATAATAGTAGAGCGAGGGAGATTGTATGGCAGAGGCAAATTGGTACGTAGTACATACGTACTCCGGATACGAAAACAAAGTCAAAGCCAATATTGAAAAGACAATCGAAAACAACAAACACCTTGCCGAGGAAATCCTGGAGGTAAGGGTACCTATGCAGGATGTTGTGGAGATTAAGAACGGTGCTAAGAAAACAGTTCAGAAGAAAATGTTTCCCGGCTATGTTCTGATCAATATGGTAATGAATGACGACACATGGTATGTTGTACGTAATACCAGAGGAGTAACTGGGTTTGTAGGACCGGGAAGCAAGCCGGTACCGCTTACGGAAGCTGAAATGAAGCCCTTGGGTATCAAGATGGAAAATGTTTCCATTGACTTTAGCGAAGGTGACAGTATTGCTGTTGTGGCCGGCGTATGGAAGGATACTGTGGGTGTTGTACAGAAACTGGATTACGGTAAACAGACCGCAACCATCAATGTGGAACTGTTCGGCAGGGAGACTCCTGTAGAAATCAGTTTTGCAGAAGTAAGAAAACTTTAATTAATTATGGTATTCTCCGGATTGCCGTGGCGTGAGCTTATGGCAGGACGGATAATATAGGCAACAAAGAAGGCATTTCTCTTGAAATGCCAGTGGGAGTTCATGGTACTGATTGCATCAGACCTTTGGGAGGACCTGCAGTGCAGATTTTTCGGTAAAAGGCAGGGTGTGCTGTTAACTATGAACGCCAGATTACCACATTATAGGAGGTGCCATTATGGCAAAGAAAGTAGAAGGATATATCAAGTTACAGATTCCTGCCGGCAAAGCAACACCGGCTCCGCCTGTTGGTCCTGCACTTGGACAGCATGGCGTTAACATCGTTGAATTTACAAAACAGTTCAACGCAAGAACAGCAGATAAGGGTGATTTAATCATTCCTGTTGTTATTACCGTATATGCAGACAGAAGCTTCAGCTTTGTTACAAAGACTCCGCCTGCTGCAGTACTTTTAAAGAAAGCATGTAACATCAAATCCGGTTCCGGTGTACCTAACAAGAATAAGGTAGCAACCATCTCCAAGGCAAAGATTCAGGAAATTGCCGAAATGAAGATGCCGGACTTAAATGCCGCAAGCTTGGAAGCAGCTATGAGCATGATTGCAGGAACTGCAAGAAGCATGGGTATTGTAGTAGAAGACTAATAGCAAACAGAATTGGGAGACAGGAGACTGTCGTTAGAACCATAGGAGGATTTTAAAATGAAGCATGGTAAGAAATATAGCGAAGCTGCTAAGTTAGTAGATCGCGCAACATTTTATGAAGCTGCAGACGCAATCGCTCTGGTAAAGAAGACTGCAACTGCAAAATTTGATGAAACCGTAGAAGTACACATCAGAACCGGCTGTGACGGACGTCACGCTGAACAGCAGATTCGTGGTGCTGTAGTTCTTCCCAACGGAACCGGTAAGACTGTAAAGGTGCTGGTTTTCGCAAAGGGTGATAAGGTAAATGAAGCAGAAACTGCCGGTGCAGATTATGTAGGCGGCGAAGAACTCATTCCGAAGATTCAGAATGAGGGCTGGTTAGATTTCGATGTTGTTGTAGCAACCCCTGATATGATGGGCGTTGTAGGTCGTCTGGGTAAAGTTTTGGGTCCTAAAGGTTTAATGCCTAACCCTAAGGCCGGTACCGTAACCATGGACGTAACCAAGGCAGTAAACGATATCAAAGCCGGTAAGATTGAGTACAGACTGGATAAGGCAAACATTATCCATGTTCCGGTTGGTAAGGTTTCCTTTACCGAGGAACAGCTTTCCGAGAACTTCAACGCACTGATGGATGCTATCGTAAAAGCAAAACCTTCAGCATTAAAGGGTCAGTATTTAAGAAGCATTACCCTGACTTCCACCATGGGCCCCGGCGTAAAGGTAAGCGTAGCAAAGTATTAATGTTATACGGGTTTATTTCAATTCGTCATACTTAAATGTCGATTAGTCACAGGTCTGTTGACTTAAATAGAATGTGGCGTTATTGTGAAAGAGTGTGAAAGAGTTAATATATAAAATTGAAGAAAACCCTAAGTGCGAGTGCTGGATTTGATTAGAGTCCGGCACTCGCTTTTTGCCCGAAATTCTAAATAAATTTTAATTCAAATTCTAAATAAAAGTGCTTGACAGGTGAAAGAACCTGTGATATTCTATTAAACGCCGAAGACAGTAGGTCCTGTTAATAAACAGGGTAAGTAAAGACGCCTACCGAGGGAAGAGTTTTGATTTAAGACTTTTTGTGCCTCTCTGTCTGCAGGGAGGCTTTTCTTATATAAACTCCTTTCGGCCGGGAAGTAATTTCCAAATATTCTATAAGGAGGTAAATGAAATGGCAAAGGTTGAATTGAAACAGCCCATCGTACAGGAGATTTCTGAACGTATCAAAGATGCACAGTCTGTTGTGTTAGTTGACCACAGAGGTCTTACTGTAGAGCAGGACACCCAGCTTCGTCGTGAATTACGTGCCGCAGGCGTGACTTACAAGGTTTACAAGAACACCATGATGAACTTTGCATTTAAGGGTACTGACTGTGAAGGTCTTTCCCAGTACCTGGAAGGTCCCAGTGCAATGGCAGTATCTACTGACGATGCAACAGCACCTGCAAGAATACTGGCTAAGTTTGCGAAGACTGCTGACAAGCTGGAAATCAAGGGTGGCGTTGTAGAAGGCACTGTGTATGATGCTGCAGGTATTGCAAGCATCGCAAACATTCCTTCCAGAGACGAACTTATTTCCAAGTTACTTGGAAGCTTACAGTCTCCTATCACCAACTTCGCACGCGTTATGAACCAGCTTGCTGAAAAAGGCGGTGCATCCGCATGTGAAGCACCTGCTGCAGAGGAAGCTCCCGCAGCAGAAGCAGTTGCAGAAGAAGCAGCTCCCGCAGAGGAAGCTCCTGCAGCAGAATAATTTTAGAAACTTGTAACTTGCAGTAAACACTGCAAAACAGAAAAAGAAGACAACACATATTTATGGAGGTAAATGAAAATGGCTAAATTAACAGCTCAGGAACTCATTGATGCAATCAAAGAGTTAACCGTATTAGAATTAAATGACTTAGTAAAAGCTTGTGAAGAAGAATTCGGCGTATCCGCAGCAGCAGGCGTTGTAGTTGCAGCAGCAGGTGCAGGTGCAGCAGAAGCAGCAGAAGAGAAGACTGAATTTGACGTAGAACTGACCGAAGTTGGTGCAGAAAAGGTTAAAGTTATCAAGGTTGTTCGTGAAATCACCGGCCTTGGCTTAAAGGAAGCAAAGGATCTTGTTGATGGTGCTCCTAAGATGTTAAAGGAAGGCGCTTCCAAGGAAGAAGCAGAAGACATCAAGAAGAAACTGGAAGAAGTTGGTGCAAAGGTTACCATGAAGTAATTTTGCGACAGCTTATAAGATGTCAATTGAGGGCGTTACGGCAAAAAGGCCGTGACGCCTTTTTGAACTGATATGTCTGTATTTCTAATTTAGTACCTTGATTGGTCTGAATCTTGCGATATTGTATCTATTTTTTGAATAAAATAAAAAAAATCTTGACTGGTTTTCCAATTTGTAGTAATATGGATAGTGCACTATTGTGGTGTGTTATGTCTATTTGTAGTATGAAACACCGACAAAATAGGGTCAATATCATATAAGAACGGGGTGAAATGTCAATGGAAAAGAACAGAATACGTCCTATTGCCACAGGCAAGAATATGCGTATGAGTTATTCACGACAGAAAGAGGTTTTGGAGATGCCCAACCTGATTGAGGTCCAGAAGGATTCTTATCAGTGGTTTTTAAACGAAGGCTTAAAGGAAGTCTTTGATGACATCTCTCCGATTGCAGACTATTCAGGTTCCCTGAGCCTTGAGTTTGTAGATTTCGAGCTGTGTGAAGACGATGTGAAGTATTCTATTGAAGAATGTAAGGAAAGAGATGCCACATATGCGGCACCGCTTAAGGTAAAAGTACGTCTTTACAATAAGGAAAAAGAAGAAATCAGTGAGCACGAGATTTTTATGGGCGACCTTCCGCTTATGACAGCAACCGGTACCTTCGTTATCAATGGTGCAGAACGTGTTATCGTAAGCCAGTTGGTTCGTTCTCCCGGCATCTACTATGCCATCGGACATGATAAGATTGGTAAAAAGCTGTTTTCCTGCACTGTAATTCCGAACCGTGGTGCATGGCTGGAGTATGAGACAGATTCCAATGATGTGTTCTATGTTCGTGTGGACAGAACCAGAAAGGTACCGATTACGGTGTTAATCAGAGCACTGGGCGTTGGTACTAATGAGGAAATCAGGGAACTGTTTGGAGACGAGCCCAAAATTGAAGCAAGCTTTACAAAGGACACTGCTGAAAACTATCAGGAGGGTCTGTTAGAGTTATACAAAAAAATTCGCCCTGGTGAGCCTTTAAGCGTAGAAAGTGCAGAGAGTCTCATCAATGCTATGTTCTTTGACCCCAGAAGATATGATTTGGCAAAAGTCGGCAGATATAAATTCAATAAAAAGCTGGCTCTCAGAAACAGAATCCGTCATCAGATTCTGGCAGCGGATGCAGTAGACCCCGCAACCGGTGAAATCATTGCAGAGGCAGGTACAAAGGTAACCGCAGAACTGGCTGACGAAATCCAGAATGCGGCAATTCCTTTTGTATACATTCAGACTGAAGAAAAGAATGTAAAAGTTCTTTCCAATATGATGGTGGATATTCGTCATTTTGTGGATTGCAATCCCAGAGAACTGGGCATTACCGAGATGGTATATTATCCTGTTCTGGCACAGATTCTTAGCGAGTTTGCAGGCGATCCCGAAGAACTGGCAGAAGCTATCAAAAAGAATGCACATGAACTGGTGCCGAAGCATATTACCAAGGAAGACATCTTTGCTTCCATCAACTATAATATGCACTTAGAGTATGGACTGGGAAATGGTGATGATATTGACCATTTGGGAAACAGACGTATTCGTGCGGTGGGTGAATTGTTACAGAATCAGTACCGTATCGGTTTATCCAGAATGGAAAGAGTGGTTCGTGAAAGAATGACCACCCATGATACCGAGGATATCTCTCCTCAGGCATTGATTAACATTAAACCCGTAACTGCGGCTGTAAAAGAATTCTTTGGTTCTTCCCAGTTGTCCCAGTTTATGGACCAGAATAACCCCTTGGGTGAGCTGACCCACAAGAGACGTCTGTCTGCACTGGGTCCCGGCGGTCTTTCCAGAGAACGTGCCGGATTCGAGGTTCGAGATGTACACTATTCCCACTACGGCAGAATGTGTCCTATCGAGACTCCCGAAGGTCCTAACATCGGTTTGATTAACTCTCTTGCAAGCTATGCAAGAATTAATGAATATGGCTTTGTAGAAGCACCTTACCGTAAGATTGACAAATCTGATCCGGCTAATCCCAGGGTTACCGAAGAAGTTGTTTATATGACGGCTGATGAAGAAGACAATTATCATGTAGCACAGGCAAATGAAGCACTGGATGCAGAAGGTCATTTTGTAAAGAATTCCGTATCCGGTCGTTACCTGGATGAAACACAGGAATATCCTAAGAGTATGTTTGATTACATGGACGTATCTCCTAAGATGGTATTCTCTGTAGCAACAGCGTTAATTCCTTTCCTGGAAAACGATGATGCGAACCGTGCACTGATGGGTTCCAACATGCAGCGTCAGGCAGTGCCCCTTCTGACAACGGAAGCACCTGTAGTCGGTACCGGTATGGAAACCAAGGTTGCCGTTGACTCAGGTGTCTGTGTGGTGGCAAAGAAGGCAGGTACCATTGATTATGTATCTTCCAAGCTGATTAAGATTACTTATGATGACGGTGAGAAGGAGGAATTCCATCTTTCCAAGTTTACGAGAAGTAACCAGTCCAACTGTTACAACCAGAAGCCCATTGTATTTAAGGGTGACCATGTAGCAGAAGGTCAGGTTATTGCAGACGGTCCTTCTACTTCCGAAGGTGAACTGGCACTGGGTAAAAACCCGCTGATCGGTTTTATGACCTGGGAAGGCTACAACTATGAGGATGCGGTTCTGTTAAGCGAAAGACTGGTACAGGAAGATGTTTATACTTCCGTACACATTGAGGAATATGAAGCAGAAGCACGTGATACCAAGCTGGGACCGGAAGAAATTACCCGTGATGTTCCCGGTGTTGGCGATGATGCGTTAAAGGATCTGGATGACCGCGGTATTATCCGTATCGGTGCTGAGGTTCGTGCCGGTGATATTCTGGTAGGTAAAGTAACTCCTAAGGGAGAAACCGAACTGACCGCAGAAGAAAGACTGTTGCGTGCAATCTTTGGTGAAAAGGCAAGAGAGGTAAGAGATACTTCCTTAAAGGTTCCTCACGGTGAGTATGGTATTGTTGTAGACGCTAAGGTATTTACCAGAGAAAATTCTGATGAATTATCTCCCGGTGTAAATCAGGCTGTTCGTATTTATATTGCACAGAAGAGAAAGATTTCCGTAGGTGACAAGATGGCAGGCCGTCACGGTAACAAGGGTGTTGTTTCCCGCGTGCTGCCTGTAGAGGATATGCCTTATCTGCCTAACGGACGTCCTTTGGATATCGTGCTTAACCCCTTGGGCGTACCTTCCCGTATGAACATTGGACAGGTATTGGAAATCCACTTATCACTGGCTGCAAAGGCACTTGGCTTTAACGTGGCTACTCCCGTATTCGACGGTGCAAATGAAAAGGATATCATGGATACCCTGGATTTGGCAAACGACTATGTAAACCTGCCTTTTGATGATGCAGAAGCGGCAGAGTGGAAAGCAAAGGGACAGGAGCAGACCGCAGACGGTAAGCCTTGGAAGGGTGAAAGCTTTATAGGCATACATGGTGAAGAACTGCGTCCTGAGGTATTACAGTATTTATCCGATAACAGAGAACACAGAAAACTCTGGAAGGGTGTTCCGCTTTCCAGAACCGGTAAGGTACAGCTGCGTGACGGACGTACCGGTGAACCCTTCGACAGTCCTGTTACTATCGGCCACATGCATTACCTGAAGCTTCACCATCTGGTAGATGATAAGATCCATGCACGTTCTACCGGACCGTACTCCTTAGTAACCCAGCAGCCTCTGGGTGGTAAGGCACAGTTCGGCGGACAGCGTTTTGGTGAAATGGAAGTTTGGGCGTTGGAAGCATATGGTGCATCCTACACCTTACAGGAAATTCTGACCGTGAAGTCCGATGAT
Organism: Lachnospiraceae bacterium; assembly: GCA_051879895.1. Classification (GTDB taxonomy): domain Bacteria; phylum Bacillota; class Clostridia; order Lachnospirales; family Lachnospiraceae; genus Acetatifactor. The sequence continues at coordinate 3,204 of JBJEMX010000012.1, read as the reverse complement.
GTAATAGGTCGTGTGAAGACTTATGAGGCTATTATCAAGGGCGACAATATTCCTGAACCCGGTATTCCGGAATCCTTCAAGGTATTGCTCAAGGAATTACAGGCACTGGGTCTGGATGTCCGCGTGCTTCGTGATGATAATACCGAAGTGGAAATTATGGAAACCGTAGACTATGGTGATACCGATTACCGCTACGAAATGGAAGGCGACAGGAAAGATTACGATGACTACGAAGAAAATTCTCTGGGTGAACTGGGTTATCAGCAGCAGGAATTTGACGATGAAGGCGAACTGATTAGCACAGAAGATGATTTTGACGGAGAGTTTGAAGACGAAGTCCTTGTAGAGGAAATGGACGAATTCTAAAATAGATTAAGACATGGAAGGGAGTGCCATAGATGTCAGAAACAAAGAATGAAGTATATCAGCCCATGACGTTTGACGCCATCAAAATCGGTCTGGCTTCACCGGAAAAGATTCGTGAGTGGTCCAGAGGCGAGGTATTAAAGCCCGAGACTATCAACTACAGAACCTTAAAGCCGGAAAGGGATGGTCTGTTCTGCGAAAAGATTTTCGGACCCAGCAAGGACTGGGAATGTCATTGTGGTAAATATAAAAAGATCAGATACAAGGGTGTTGTCTGCGACCGTTGTGGCGTTGAAGTAACCAAAGCAAGCGTACGTAGAGAGCGTATGGGTCATATCGAGCTTGCGGCTCCGGTATCCCATATCTGGTATTTTAAGGGTATCCCCAGCCGTATGGGACTTATTCTGGATTTGTCTCCCAGAGTGCTGGAAAAGGTATTGTACTTTGCATCCTATATTGTGCTGGATGCAGGTGAGTCCAACCTGGAATACAAGCAGATTCTTTCCGAAAAGGAATATCAGGATGCCAGAGAAACATGGGGCAACAAGTTCCGTGTAGGCATGGGTGCGGAAGCAATCAAGGAGCTTTTGCAGGCGATTGACTTAGAGAAAGAGGCAGAGGAATTAAAGACCGGGCTGAAAGAATCTACCGGTCAGAAGCGTGCACGTATCATCAAGAGACTGGAAGTGGTAGAAGCCTTCAGAGGCTCAGGAAACCTGCCTGAATGGATGGTAATGGATGTAATTCCCGTTATTCCGCCCGATATCCGTCCTATGGTTCAGCTGGACGGCGGCCGTTTTGCAACCTCCGACTTAAACGATTTGTATAGAAGAATTATCAACAGAAACAATCGTTTGAAGAGATTGTTGGAGCTGGGTGCCCCCGATATTATTGTCCGTAATGAAAAGAGAATGCTGCAGGAAGCAGTTGATGCATTGATTGATAACGGCAGACGCGGACGTCCTGTTACCGGCCCCGGCAACAGAGCACTGAAGTCTCTGTCCGATATGTTAAAGGGTAAATCCGGACGTTTCCGTCAGAACCTGTTAGGTAAGCGTGTAGACTATTCCGGACGTTCCGTTATCGTGGTAGGTCCTGAACTGAAGATTTATCAGTGCGGTCTGCCGAAGGAAATGGCAATCGAGCTGTTTAAGCCTTTTGTTATGAAGGAACTGGTAGCAAGAGGTATCAGCCAGAATATTAAAAATGCAAAGAAACTGGTAGAAAGACTGGATACCAGTGTATGGGATGTGCTGGAAGAGGTTATTAAGGAGCATCCTGTTATGTTAAACCGTGCTCCTACACTGCACAGACTGGGTATTCAGGCATTTGAGCCCATTCTGGTAGAAGGTAAAGCGATTAAGCTGCATCCGTTGGTATGTACCGCATTTAACGCGGACTTCGATGGTGACCAGATGGCAGTGCATCTTCCTTTGTCCGTGGAGGCACAGGCGGAGTGTCGTTTCCTGCTGCTTTCACCGAACAACCTGCTTAAGCCTTCAGACGGTGGCCCTGTTGCCGTTCCTACGCAGGACATGGTACTTGGTATCTACTATCTGACGCAGGAAAGACCCGGTGCAAAGGGCGAAGGCAAGTTCTTTAAGAACGTTAACGAAGCAATTTTGGCATATGAAAACCAGGTAATTACGTTACAGAGCCGTATCAAGGTAAGAGTAAGCAAGACTAATGAAAACGGTGAAGTTGTTACCGGAAATGTAGAGTCCACTCTGGGAAGATTCCTCTTTAACGAGGTACTGCCTCAGGATTTAGGATTTGTAGACAGAACCAATCCGGAAGATTTCTTAAAGCTGGAGGTTGATTTCCACGTAGGAAAGAAGCAGTTAAAGCAGATTCTGGAGAAGGTTATCAATACTCATGGTGCATTTAAGAATGCAGAAGTATTGGACTATATCAAGGCAATGGGCTACAAGTATTCTACCAGAGCAGCGATGACCGTATCTATTTCCGATATGACCGTACCTGCTGAAAAACCTGAACTGTTGGCACAGGCACAGGCTACGGTAGATAAGATTTCCGCAAACTACCGCCGTGGATTGATTACCGAAGAGGAAAGATACCGTGCAGTAGTAGAAACCTGGAACGAAACAGATAAAGAGCTGACTGATAAGTTGATTAGCGGTCTGGATAAGTACAACAACATCTTTATGATGGCCGACTCCGGTGCACGTGGTTCCAACCAGCAGATTAAACAGCTGGCAGGTATGCGTGGTCTGATGGCAGATACTACCGGTAGAACTATCGAGCTGCCCATTAAGTCCAACTTCCGTGAAGGTCTGGACGTACTGGAATACTTTATGTCTGCACACGGTGCGCGTAAGGGTCTGTCAGATACCGCTCTTCGTACAGCGGACTCCGGTTACCTGACCAGACGAATGGTTGATGTTTCTCAGGAGCTTTCCATCAGAGAGATTGATTGTAGCGAAGGCAGAGAAGATATTCCCGGTATGTATGTGAAAGCATTCATGGACGGTAAAGAAACAATCGAAAGCTTAAAAGACAGAATTACAGGTCGTTTTGTCTGTGAAGATATTTTTGATAAAGACGGTAACAGAATTGTAAAACGCAACCACATGATTACACCCAGCCGTGCTGCTAAGATTCTGAGCGTAGGTGTAAATGCGGACGGCGAACCCATTGAGGAAGTAAAGATTCGTACCATATTAACCTGCCGTTCCCACAACGGTATCTGTGCAAAGTGCTACGGTGCTAACATGGCAACCGGTGAAGCGGTACAGGTAGGTGAAGCTGTAGGTATCATTGCGGCACAGTCCATCGGTGAACCCGGTACACAGCTTACCATGCGTACCTTCCATACCG
>JBJEMX010000011.1:0-16325 GCA_051879895.1 Lachnospiraceae bacterium | reverse complement strand
CAGGCAGTAAGGACCTTTCCGCAGCAGTAGCGGCGGCAGGTATTGTCCGTACCAAAGACTTAAAGACCTGGGAAAGATTAGACAATCTGACAACCCTGCATTCTCCCCAGCAGAGAAATGTAGTGCTGCATCCTGAATTTGTGGACGGTAAATATGCATTTTATACCAGACCCATGGATGATTTCATTGACACCGGTTCAGGCGGAGGAGTAGGCTTCGGCTTGTGCGATGATATTGAACATGCGGTTATCGATGAAGAAAAGATGACCAGTATCCGCAGGTATCATACCATTACCGAAGTAAAGAACGGTGCGGGTGCAACTCCTATTAAAACCGACAGGGGCTGGATTCACATTGCACACGGTGTAAGAAATACCGCAGCAGGCCTTCGTTATGTTATTTATGCCTTTGCTACCGACTTAAATGATCCTTCCAAAGTTATCGCAGAACCCTCCGGTATGTTAATCGGACCCAGAGGCGGCGAAAGAGTGGGCGATGTTTCCAACGTAGTATTTACCAACGGTGCTATCGTAAACGAAAAGAATGAAGTATATATTTACTATGCTTCCAGTGATACCAGACTGCATGTGGCAGTAACCGATATAGACAGACTGGTTGATTATGTATTCAACACGCCGAAGGATCCTCTGCGCAGTCCTGACTGTGTATTACAGCGTTGTGAGCTGATTAAGAAGAACCTGGAGCTGCTTTCCAAATAGCTGAAAATAAAGGCGGAGAGAGAATATGAAAAACTTAATAAATTATGAAAAGGCACTGGTTAATGCAGGTGATGACAGCCGTATCGTGAATGTGATGCAGCGGGCATTAAACGGAGAAAAATTAACACTGGCTTTCCTGGGTGGTTCCATCACCCAGGGCTGCCTTGCCAGTACACCACAGGGCTGTTATGCGGCACTTACCTATAAGTGGTGGCAGGAGGCGTTCCCTGAGGCTGAGTTTACCTATATCAATGCGGGAATCGGCGGTACCACTTCCCATTTGGGAACCGGGCGTGTAGAAGAAGAGGTCCTTTCCTATAAGCCGGATTTCGTAATCGTAGAATTTTCCGTTAATGATGATGATAACAGTGAGCATTTTAAGGAAACCTATGAAGGGCTGCTTCGTCGTATTTTAAAGGCAGACTGGGCACCTGCACTGCTGCTGGTACATAATGTGCGTTATGATGACGGCGGTAATGCGGAAGCCATTCATCTGCCGGTAGGAAAGCATTATAATCTGCCCTCTGTCAGTATGAAATCCACTATTTATGAGCAGGTAGCAGCAGGTAAGATTGCAAACCGCGATATTACATCGGATGACTTGCATCCCAATGATGCAGGGCATGAGCTTGTGGCGGAAGTCATTACTTATTACTTAAAGCAGGTAAGGGAAAAAGCAGAAGAACTTAAGAAGGCTTCTCCTGATGCTATAGTAAAGAGAATGAAAGCAACTGAGCTGCCTGCACCGATTACGGCAAACGGTTATGAGAGTGCCCACAGATACCGTAACGATGAATTAGAGGTAGTTTCCTGCAACGGCTTTGTAAAAGATGAGACCCCCCAGAGTTGTGTGGCAGATTGTTTTAAAAAGGGCTTTACAGCCTCCCGTCTTGGTGATAAAATCGTTTTTATGGTAGAGGGAGAGTCTATCGGGGTACAGTTTAAGCGAACCATGAAAGGCCCTGTACCGGTGGCAAAGATTACTGTGGATGGAGAGCATTCCATGATTCTGGACGGTAACTTTGACGAAGACTGGGATTGTCTGGCACTTGCAACAGTGGTGGAACACGGAAAGAGCGGCAGGCATCTTGTGGAAGTAGAGATTACAGAAGCACATGAAAACGACAGGGAGGCTTTTTACCTGGTTTCCCTGGTGACGGCTTAAAAAAGAAAAGGAGAACAGAGGAACATGAATTACGGCTATTTTGACGAAGTCAACAAGGAGTATGTTATCACAAAACCCAATACTCCTGCACCCTGGGCAAACTACTTAGGTTCCCCTGCATACGGTGCAATCATTTCCAACAATGCCGGCGGTTACAGCTTTGTACAGAGTGGTGCAAACGGCAGAATTTTACGTTATCACTTTAACAGTGATGATACGCCCGGCAGATATATTTATCTGCGTGATGATGAGACCGCGGATTACTGGTCTGCATCCTGGCAGCCGGTGGCAAAGCCCTTAGATGTATATAAGAGCGAATGTCATCATGGTACTGCATACACCAATATGGTAGCAGATTATGCAGGTATCCATTCAGAAGTACTTTACTATGTACCTTTAAACAAGGCATATGAAGTATGGCATACAAAGATTACCAACACTACCGACAAGGTGAGAAAGATTTCTGCTTTCTCCTATGCCGAGTTCACCAATGAAAGCAATTACGAGCAGGATCAGGTAAACTTACAGTATACCTTATTTATTACCAGAACCTATTTCAAGGGAAACAAGATTATACAGACCATCAATGAAAACACCGGTAAGAACGAAAAGGGTTCCAACGGCAAAGAGCGTTTCATCGGTTTGGCAGGTGCACCTGTTACCTCCTACAACGGGGATAAGGACGCTTTTATCGGCAGATATCGTACATACGGAAACCCTGTTGCAGTAGAAAACGGTAAGTGTGACAACACCTTAAACTACAATTCCAACGCATGCGGTTCTCTGCACAGTGCACTGGAAATTGCTCCCGGTGAGACCAAGGAATTGACCTTTGTATTCGGTCAGGCAAATGCTGATGTGGCAGAAGAAATTATTTTTTCCTACAATACCGCGGGCAAGGTAGAAGCTGAGTTAGCTGAATTAAAGAACTACTGGCACAGCAAGCTTGCTAACTTCCAGGTAAATACTCCGGATGCAGCATTTAACAGCATGGTAAATACATGGAATGCATATCAGTGTTTCATTACCTTTACATGGTCCAGAGCAGCATCCTTTGTGTACTGCGGACAGCGTAACGGATACGGCTACCGTGATACCGTACAGGATATTCAGGGTATCATCCACTTAGATCCCGAAATGGCAGCAAATCAGATTCGATTCATGTTGTCTGCACAGGTAAACCACGGCGGTGGTCTGCCTTTGGTAAAATATACTCACAATGCAGGGCATGAGGATACGCCTGAGGATGAATCCTATGTACGTGAAACCGGACATCCCGCATATCGTGCAGACGATGCACTGTGGTTATTCCCGACTGTATGGAAATATGTAGCAGAAACAGGAAACAAAGATTTCATCAAGGAAGTTATTCCTTATGCAAATAAAGAAGAGGGTACTGTATATGACCACTTAAAGAGAGCTATCCAGTTCTCCATGGATCATTTGGGCGACCATAAGATGCCGGCTGGTCTGCACGCTGACTGGAACGACTGTCTGCGTCTGGGGAAGAAGGGAGAATCTACCTTCGTTGCCATGCAGTTATATTATGCATTCACTGTTATGAAGGGCTTTGCTGAAGATGCAAACGATACGGAATACATTGCTTATCTGGAAAAAACCCAGAAAGAGCTGGGCGACATTATCCAGAAAGAATGCTGGGAGGACGACAGATACGTCAGAGGTATTAAGGAAGACGGTCAGGTTATCGGTTCTAAGCATGACCCGGAAGCAAATATGTGGTTAAATCCCCAGTCATGGGCAGTCATCAGCGGTCTGGCTTCCAAGGAACAGGCAGAAGCGGCTTTAGAGTCCGTTCATCGTGAACTGAACACCAAGTACGGTGTACGTGTCATGGCTCCTTCCTATGTAGACCATGCATTTGACGGTGCAATGGCACTATTGTTCAACCCTTCCACCAAGGAAAACGGCGGTATCTTCTCACAGCCCCAGGGTTGGATTATCCTTGCCGAATCCCTTATGGGACATGGTAACCGTGCTTTTGAATACTTTACCGAAAGCTCACCGGCATCCCAGAATGATAATGCAGATGTCAGAAGATTAGAGCCTTATGTTCACGGACAGTTTACCGAGAGTACAGAATCTCCTTTCGAGGGACGTTCTCATGTACATTGGCTGACAGGTACCGCATCCACCTGTATGGTAGGTTGCGTAGAAGGTATGTGCGGTATGCGTCCTGACTTAAATGGTCTGTGGGTATGTCCCGCAATTCCTTCCGACTGGAAAGAAATGACCATGGATAAGGTATTCCGTGGCAAGAAGCTGCATATTACCGTTAAGAATCCTAATGGAAAAGAAGGCGGTTTTTCAGAGTTCTACTTAAACGGCAGCAAGCTGAATACACCTTACGTTCCCGCAGCAGATATGCTTGAGGAAAACGAAGTAGTACTTGTAATGTAATAGATAAGACTGAATGAAGCGGCGCACCATGAATTTGGTGCGCTGTTTTAAAAAGAAAAAGTAGATTTAAAAAGAAAAAAGTAAATTTGAAAAGAGAAAAGCAGATTTAGAAAAGCAAACTTTATGGAAACGGATTTCAGTGAGAGGCCATTATGACAATTACAAAAAATAAACAGTCTGAAGAAATAATCTGTAAATTAGTAAAAAATGCGTATCCCCTAAAAGAAATGCAGTCCTACAGAGAATTGACGGAAGGACTGTGCAATGTGGCATACCTGATTACATTTACTGATGGGGAAAAGCGTATTTTGAAAATTGCAGCTCCAAACAGAGATGGATATATGACGAATGAAATCAATCTGATGGAAGCAGAGGTATGTGCAATGCAGCTTGTAAAGGATAAAATTTCCACACAGGTTGCAGAAATAGATTTGTTTGATAAAAGTAAACAAAATTGTAGCGGTAATTACTTTTTTATGACGGTGCTGGACGGAGATAACTATTTTTCAGTGCAGGAGAACTTTTCAGAAGAAGAAAAAGAGGCTGTGAGTATCAGGCTTGGAGAACTGGTACGCGAAATTGCAGGGATAAAAGGGGAAAAATTCGGATTGATAGGTGATGGGGAGCATCGGTTTGATACACAGTACGACCTGTTTTATTATATGCTTTCCAATGTAATAGCGGATGCGGATAGAAAGTCGGTGGATTATTTCATATCCGGCAGGGAACTTTTGGATATGTTAAAGCGGGACAAGGAAGCCTTTGCAGAAGTCAGGCAACCGTCATTGGTACATTATGATATGTGGGAGGGCAATGTATTTGTAAAAGATAAGCAGGTAACGGGGTTAATAGACTGGGAAAGAGCACTCTGGGGGGATGTGCTTATGGAGGACCGGTTCCGCCGCCATACCAGAACTGCCGCCTTTTTAAAAGGTTATGGCCGGGAAGCTTTTTCAGAAGAACAGGAATATTTTTCGGAAGCAGAAAAATGCAGGATACTCTGGTATGATTGCCTGCTGTTTTTAACCATGATGACGGAAGGAGAATACCGCCGGTACGGGGACGACAGCCAATACAGATGGGTGGCACCCCTGTTTGAGGCTTCGTTAAAGGAATTAAGGGGATGAAATGAAAGGTAAGATGGCTTGACCGCTAAGAGGGGCTTAAGTATAATATTAATATATTAACATATCAAAGGGATAAGATGTAGTACTTACACAAGACACCAAAAGGAAGGGGAGCGATTTTTTTGAAATCAATTAAAACCAAGATTACGGTTGCCATAGTGGTATGTTCTATGATTTCAGCAACTATTATCAGCCTGATGAGTATTTCCAACTCCAGGAATATGTCAAATACGCAGGCAGAGAAAGAACTGGCTTTATCCTGTATCAATGCCAGTACAGAAATTAATGCATTAATATCAAGAGTGGAGCAGTCTGTGGATACATTAAGTGCTATCGCACTGGAACAATTGGAGTTTTCAAAATTTAAAAATAATGACACTTATGTGACACAGTATACAGATAGTCTGCTTCAGAATTTCTATAATTTTTCCGAGCATACGGAAGGTGCAATCTGTTCTTACATACGCTATAATCCGGATTTTACAAATCCTACATCAGGTATTTTCCTGTCCAGACCTGATACGGCATCTGAGTTTGAAAGTATTACTCCTACCGACTTCAGTATGTATGAAAAGGATGATTTTGCACATGTAGGCTGGTACTACATTCCGGTGGAAAATAAGGCACCTATCTGGATGAATCCTTATTTAAATGAAAATATTAATGTTTACATGATTTCTTATGTTGTACCACTCTATGTAGAAGGGACATCCGTTGGCATACTTGGAATGGATATCGACTTTGGCCAAATAACGGATTTTGTTGACAGCACCTCTGCTTTCGATACAGGATATGCATTTATACTCAGTTCCGAAGGAACTGTGTTATATCACAAAGATATGGAAGTAGGAACGGATTTAGCACAATACAATAATGGGGAGCTGGCAGTTGTTAAAGATTTTGTAATCAACTCTGAAAATGAGGATTCAATTTTGGAGTATTCATACAACGGAACAGACAAATATCTGACTTTTTCTGAGCTGGATAATGGAATGAAATTGGTTTTGACAGCTCCATTGACAGAAATTAAAGCGGGTGCAGATTCCCTATCTGTAAAAATATTTAGTTTTCTGATTGGCGGCATTATTATTTCTATCATTTTAGGTATTATTGTAGGAATTACAATTGCTAATCCGATTAAAAAAGTTACGGCTGTAATCAGACAGACCTCCAAATTGGATTTCCAAATAAAAGATGATGTAGAGAAGCTGGTCAAGAAAAAAGATGAGACGGGTATTATGGCACAGGCTGTAAACGAAATGCAGCATATTTTACGCGATCTTGTCAATAATATGGAGCAGGTTAAAAATAATATGTTGGATAACATGACACTTTTGGATCATGTTATGAGGGAAAACAATGCAATATCCGAAGACAATTCAGCCACTACGCAGGAGCTTGCAGCCGGTATGGAAGAGACTACAGCAAGCACCACAATGATTGTTGGAAATATTAATGCCATTCAGGATAATGTAAGAGGAATCCAGAATCTTTCACAACAGGAGCAGGATGCATCTGAAATTATTATGGAAAGAGCAAGACAGCTTCGTGATAATACGATTATTTCCAGTGATAAGACATTGGAAGTTTATGACTCTATGAAGAACCGCACAGCGGAGGCAATTGAAAAGTCTAAAGTGGTTGCTAAAATTAACGAACTGACCGATAATATTCGCCAGATATCTGCACAAACCAATCTTTTGGCATTAAACGCCAATATTGAAGCCGCAAGAGCCGGTGAGGCAGGAAGAGGATTTGCTGTTGTAGCTACTGAAATTGGTACATTGGCCAATCAGACTTTCCAGACAGTAGACGGTATTAACGAAATTGTCGGAGAGGTGAATGGAGCCGTTGTGAATATGGCGGAGTGTATTCAGGTTATTATGAATTTCCTTGAGGAAACAGTTGTTACCGATTATAGTTCATTCCGTGAAGTAAGTGAAAAATATGAAAAGGATGCAAGTACCTTCAATCAGTCTATGAAGCAGATTTATGCTGAGATTGCTGATTTAAATACAAAAATTAATGACATTGCACAAACAATCGAAAATGTTAACATTACTATTACGGAATCAACAGAAGGTGTAAACCTGATTGCCGAAAAATCATCGGAAGCTGTTACCAAAACAATGGAAGGGTATACACATCTCCATGAAAGTGAAGAAAGTTTGAATATACTAAAAGGCATCATTGAAAGATTTGAGATTTAATAAAAGTTCTCAACAGCTTATACCCATGATAAAATAATAGAAAGAAAGTATTGCAAGGAGGATTACAGATGCATTCACCTTTGGAGATTGCAAGAAGTTACGTTGAGATTGGCATACATAAGGTAAAATTGTCTGCATTCAAAATGCTGATACTGGGTGTTTTTGCAGGTATGTTTATCGGATTTGCCGGCATATCTGCCACTACGGGAGGTGCTACGGTAGAAAATGCATCTCTGTCAAGACTAATCAGTGCCTGTTTATTTCCTGCCGGCATGGCTATGGTAATTGTAGCAGGCAGTGAATTGTTTACAGGAAACAATCTGATTATACTGGCTGTTCTGGAGAAGAAAATTAAGTTATATGAGATGTTAAAAAACTGGTTTTTTGTGTTTATCGGGAACTTTATCGGAGCGACTCTGGTAGCTGCCCTGGTAGTATTGGGGCATGTACCCGATTTGTTTGACGGCAGACTGGCACAGAATGTAGTAAATTCTGCTGTAAGCCGTGTGAATCTGTCCTTTGGTGATTCCTTTATCAAAGGTATTTTGTGCAATATACTGGTTTGCATCGCTATCTGGGCAGCTTTTGCGGCAAAGACGGTATCCGGCAAGCTTTTGATGAGCTTCTGGCCGGTTATGACCTTTGTGCTTTGTGGTTTTGAGCACAGTATTGCAGATATTTACTTCTGTATGGCAGGTATCTTTGCAGCAGGCGAGTATGGAATTGCCGCAGAGGGACTTACTGTAGGAAGCTTTCTTTTAAAGAATCTGCTTCCGGTTACACTGGGAAATATTGTAGGCGGTGCCGGTATTGTAGGTGTGGGCTACTGGCTTATGTATCTGCGTCATACTCCTCTTTACAGCCAGCCTATTGAAGCTGAGCAGAAAGAAATTGACATAGCGGAAGAGTATTAGTGGTCCGTAGTTCTTGAAATTTAGCCATATAAAAGCTGGTGTACCGTTTGTGGTACACCAGCCATTCCTATTACCATATCTATTGCTTTTTATTTACTGCTTCTTCATCGCAGCTCTTTTTCGCATAGTGGGGTCTAAAATCTTTTTACGGATACGCAGAGAAACGGGTGTTACCTCTAAGAGCTCATCCGTATCAATGAAATCCAGACATTGTTCCAGACTCATAATTTTAGGCGGTACTAAGCGGAGTGCTTCGTCGGCACTGGAGGACCGGGTATTGGTAAGCTGTTTTTTCTTGCAGACATTTACCTCGATATCTTCGCCGCGTCCGTTAGAACCGATAACCATACCGGAATAAACCTTTACACCGGCACCGATAAAGAGAGTGCCGCGTTCCTGGGCATTGTATAGACCGTAGGTAATGGATTCTCCGTTTTCAAAGGCAATCAGGGAACCCTGTTTCCTGTACTGGATATCACCCTTGTAAGGAGCGTAACCATCAAAAACAGAGTTCATAATACCGTTACCCTTGGTATCGGTCATAAAATCACCGCGGTAGCCGATTAAGCCTCTGGAGGGAATGGAAAATTCCAGACGGGTATAACCGCCCGTAGCAGTGCCCATGCTTCTCAGTTCGCCTTTTCGCTGGCTCAGCTTTTCGATAACAATGCCGGAAAACTCATCAGGAACATCAATATAAGTTAATTCCATAGGCTCTAATTTTTTACCGTTTTCGTCAAATTTATACAAAACTTCCGCTTTGCTGACTGCAAATTCAAAACCTTCCCTGCGCATATTTTCAATCAATACGGAGAGGTGCAGTTCTCCTCTGCCGGAAACCTTGAAGCAGTCCGCAGAATCGGTTTCTTCCACACGAAGGGAAACGTCAGTATTTAATTCCCTGAAAAGTCTGTCACGGATGTGACGGCTGGTTACATATTTACCTTCCTGACCTGCCAGAGGGGAGTCGTTGACCATAAAATGCATGGCAATGGTGGGCTCGCTGATTTTCTGGAAAGGAATGGGAGCAATGTTATCGGGAGAGCAGAGAGTATCACCGATATGAATATCCGCAATACCGGAAATTGCTACGATAGAGCCGATACCGGCTTCCTTTACTTCCACTTTATTTAAACCGTCAAACTCATAGAGCTTGCTGATTTTTACTTTTTTCTGCTTTTCGGGATCATGTGCATTACAGAGGATAACTTCCTGATTGATTGCAATACGTCCGTTATCCACCTTGCCGACACCGATGCGGCCTACATATTCGTTATAATCAATTGTACTGATTAAAAGCTGGGTACCTGCATCCGGGTCACCCTCCGGTGCGGGAATATAATCCAAAATAGTATCAAATAAAGGCTTCATATCTTTATTTTTTACAGTCAGGTTTAAAGTAGCACTGCCGGTCTTTGCAGAAGCAAATACAAAAGGACAGTCAAGCTGTGCATCGTCCGCTTCCAAATCCAGAAACAGCTCAAGTACCTCATCCACAACCGCTTCGGGACGTGCTTCTGGCCGGTCAATCTTATTGATGCAGACGATTACGGGAAGCTTTAATTCCAGTGCCTTGCGAAGTACAAACTTGGTCTGCGGCATGGGACCTTCAAAAGCGTCTACTACCAGAATGACACCGTTTACCATTTTTAGGACACGTTCTACCTCGCCGCCAAAGTCAGCATGACCGGGAGTATCAATAATATTGATTTTGGTATTCTTGTAGGTAACGGCAGTGTTTTTGGAAAGAATGGTAATACCGCGTTCTCTTTCGATATCGTTAGAGTCCATGACGCGTTCCGCTACTTCCTGATGCTCACGGAAAACACCGCTTTGCTTTAATAATTCGTCTACCAGAGTGGTTTTGCCGTGGTCTACATGGGCAATAATGGCTACATTTCTTACATCTTCTCGTTTTTGAATCATAAATAATCAAGCTCCTTCTAAAGGCAATCAAATATTACAGTACATAGTATTTACCAAAATATTTTTGATAAAAAGCATTCTCAAAACTGTTACAGTATATCACTATTTGTCGGCAGGTGCAAGAAAATTACGATTATTGCGTCAGTTGTCGGTAAATGCGATGAAAAAAAGTACTGTAACGGAGAAAAATAGAGTATAAATGATAGTACATTACAGGCGAAAGTGCCGGAAAAATTCTTAATTGTAAGAAAAGGAGAACAAGTATGACAGATAAGGTTATTGAAAACAACCAGGTAACGATTATGGGAGAAATCGTAAGCGGATTTTCCTATAGTCATGAAATCTTTGGAGAGGGCTTTTACATGGTGGAGGTCAAGGTACAGAGGTTAAGCGATTCTTTTGATGTGATTCCCATGATGGTATCGGAAAGGCTTATTGACGTAACAGCGGACTATCGTGGCTACTTCATCGAAGTAAATGGCCAGTTCCGTTCCTACAACAGGCATGAGGAACGCAAGAACAGACTGGTATTGTCTGTGTTTGCAAGGGAAATTTCCTTTGTAGAAGAAATTGAAGAAAGTGCCAAAACAAATCAGATTTATCTGGACGGCTACATTTGTAAAGCACCTATTTACAGAAAAACACCTTTGGGCAGAGAAATCGCAGATTTGCTTTTAGCAGTAAACCGCCCCTATGGGAAATCTGATTATATTCCCTGCATCTGCTGGGGAAGAAACGCAAGATTTGCAAGTGGGTTTGAAGTAGGAGAGAGATGCAGCATCTGGGGACGTATCCAGAGCAGGGAATATATGAAAAAGATTGACGAGGAACAGGTAGAAAAGCGTGTGGCTTATGAAGTTTCCGTCAGCAAACTGGAGCTGGCAAAAGAAGACGAAGAGGCATAGGTTGTCAAAAAGTAGAAATTGTGCTATGATACAAAATATCGCAACATTGAATTTGGGTACATAGTGGAGAAAAGATATGAGTATGATTCATATTTATACCGGTGATGGCAGAGGTAAATCCCCTGCGGCACTGGGAAGGGCCGTGCAGGCGGCAGCAAGTGGAGAACAGGTTGTTATCATCCAGTTTTTAAAGGGAAAAGGACTGGAGGATACTGAGTTCGTCAGGAGAATGGAGCCGGAAATTAAGTTGTTCCGTTTTGAAAAGTCGGATGAAAACTATGAGGAACTACCGGAAGAGAAAAAGGCAGAGGAGATTATGAACATCCGTAACGGTCTTAATTTTGCAAATAAAGTACTGTCTACCGGTGAGTGTAATCTGTTGATCTTGGATGAGGTACTGGGACTTTTAGATAAAAATATCATAGATGTGGAAGATTTAAAGAATCTGCTTGCACAGAGAGGCGATACGGATATTATACTGACAGGTATTTCCTTAAATGACGAGGTATGTATTCTGGCAGATGAAGTTTCTAAGATAGAAACACTTAAGTTTAAAGCTTTTCCTGTCATGGGAGAAGAGTAAGTTTCAGAAAAATGTTTTAGGTTCTGAAAGTTTTTGAAATTTCTTTTCCCCTGCGTTGACATGGGAAGAGATAGGTGTTATGATATTGAGCAAAGATAGAGGTTGCGCGTTTCAAGAGTAGCTTTTTGGATGTGACAGACACAGGTGAAGAAGAGTAAAAGGGGAGTGCGCCGAAAGAGGAGATGTTCTGAAAGTCGAGTCTTGGGTATACAGTTAAGAGCTGTATAACTGTCATCTATGATTAGATGGGGCGCTATCGGTGTTTAGAAGTTATGAGCCGGCCCATATTGTGAGCCGGCTTTTTATTCTGTATCAGGCTTTCAGACCTTTTGTACAGAATAAAAAGCCCTCCGGGCAGGAACATACTGTGGTGGTTAAGACACGAAACTGCGACATTCCCCAAAAGTAAAGGAGGAAATAGAAATGGCTGTTTTTAAAGGAGCAGGTGTTGCAATTGTTACACCTATGAAAGCAAACGGAGAGGTAAACTACGAAAAGTTTGCAGAGTTGATTGAGTTTCAGATTGAGAACGGAACAGATGCGATTATCGTATGTGGTACAACAGGTGAATCTTCCACTTTGTCTCATGAGGAGCATCTGGATGTAATTCGATACTGTGCCGAAAAGGTTGCGGGCAGAGTTCCCGTTGTGGCAGGAACAGGTTCTAACTGTACGGAAACCGCAATTTATCTGTCTAAAGAGGCTGAGAAATTTGGCGTGGACGGTCTGTTGTTAGTATCCCCTTACTACAATAAAGCTACCCAGAACGGTCTCTACACTCATTTTAAAACCGTGGCAGAATCCGTAAAGCTTCCTGTTATTCTGTATAATGTACCCAGCCGTACCGGCTGTAATATTTTACCGGAAACTGTAATAAGACTGTGTACCGATGTAGAAAATATCGTAGGAGTAAAGGAAGCAAGCGGCAATATCAGCCAGATTGCGAGACTGGCAGCTAAGGCAAAGGGCAGGGTGGATATTTATTCCGGTAATGACGACCAGATTGTACCCATTCTTTCTCTGGGTGGCATCGGGGTTATTTCCGTACTTTCCAATGTAGCACCCAGGGAGACTCACGACATCTGTGCAAAATATTTTGCAGGTGATGTAAAGGGCAGCATGGAGTTACAGTTAAAGGCAATGGATTTATGCGACGCCCTGTTCTGTGAAGTAAATCCGATTCCTGTTAAGAAAGCCTTGAATCTGATGGGCAGAGAAGCAGGTACTTTGCGTCTGCCTTTAACAGAGATGGAAGAAGCAAACGCAGCAAAGCTGGAAAAGGCGATGCGTGAATTCGGGATACTCTGATTTGAAAAGGCTTGAGAAAAATATGGTGTCGGAAAGGTAATGCTTTCAGGTGCCGGAAAGGTGAGTTTATATATGTACAGACTGATTATGCACGGCTGCAACGGTAAAATGGGGCAGGTTATTTCCAATCTGGTTGCGGCTGATGAAGAAGCCTGCATTGTAGCAGGCATTGATGCCAGAGATGACGGACACAATGCATATCCGATATTTACGGATATTGACAGCTGTGATGTAGAAGCAGATGCTCTGATTGATTTTAGTGTAGCACCGGCGGTTGACAAATTGTTAGAGTATTGTGCAGAGAGAAATCTGCCTTGTGTACTTTGTACTACAGGTCTTTCGGAAGAGCAGCTTGCAAAAGTAAAGGAAACCTCTGGAAGGGTGGCAATTTTAAAATCTGCAAACATGTCGCTGGGTATTAATCTGCTTTTAAAATTATTAAAAGAGGCAGCAGGTATTTTGGCTAAGGCCGGATTTGATATTGAAATCGTAGAAAAGCATCACAATCAGAAGGTTGATGCTCCCAGCGGTACAGCACTGGCACTGGCTGATTCCATCAATGAAGAATTTGACGGCTCCTATGAATATGTCTATGACAGAAGTAAAGAACGTAAAAAGCGTACACAGAAGGAAATCGGCATTTCCGCAGTACGCGGCGGCACTATTGTAGGAGACCATGATGTGATTTTTGCAGGTGCGGATGAAGTTGTTACCTTTTCCCATACTGCATACTCCAAGGCAATCTTTGGAAAGGGTGCCATTCAGGCTGCTAAATTTCTGGCAGGTAAGCCGGCAGGTATGTACGATATGAGCGATGTTATTGATGCGGCACACTGATTAGAAGATTAGAAGAAATTAAAAGGATAAATCTAATAAAAAGGCAGCCTGCAGTAAAAAAATCTGCGGCTGCCCTTTTATTGTTTTAAAAAGAGATTTGTTTCTTTTGGAAACAAGTTAGCGCCTGTTGTTCCCGGAGTTTCCCTGGATGGTGCTGCCATTGTTGTTGGTGCTGTTATTATTATTGTTGTTGTTGTTACCGTTACCGGTAGCATCATCCGTTACGTCTTTTATACCGTCACCGATGTCGTTTATCACATCACCGACTGCATTACCGGCGTCATCAATAACATTGCCTGCATCGTCCAAAAGATTGTTTCCGTTTCCTTCGGTAGCATCATTTAAGTTGTCGTTGTTAAGACCATTGTTGCCGGTACCGTTATTGTTGGTGCCATTGCCGATAGTGCCATTATTATTAGTACCGTTGTTTATGGTATTACCGTTAGTGCCGGTACCATTGTTGTTATTGGTACCGTTGTTGCCGGTACCGTTATTATTGGTGCCGGTATTACCGGTGGTACTTTCGGTAGTATTTGTAGTACCGCCGGCCATGTCACCTGTATTCTGCTTGTTTTTACTGCCGCATGCGGACTGCATACATACATAAAGGGCAAGAATACCGATTATCAGTGCTTTTTTTACATTTTTCATAATTTCCCTCATTTCCGTGCTTTTTTGCCGCATCATTTTATTAAATGAAATCTGACAGTACTATTGTCCGCATTATGGAATGAATTATGCAAAAATGTAGCGAAAAAAAATTTTTTGAGTTAAAATATATGATATAGAATGGGTTTTTATATTTTGTACAAAAATTTTATAAATACGAAAGTGAGAACGGTTATGGAGTTCAGACCTTGTATTGATATTCATGATGGAAAAGTAAAGCAGATTGTCGGAGGAAGTCTTAAGGAACAAAAGGATACCGGGCTGAGGGACGGTATACAGACAGAAAACACAATAAGCAGTGTTAAGGAGAATTTTGTATCAGAGCAGAATGCAGCCTTTTATGCAGAGTTTTATAAAGAAAGAGGCTTAAAAGGGGGACATATTATTTTATTAAATGCGGCGGACAGCAGAGCCTATGAGGATACAAAAAAGCAGGCGTTGCAGGCACTGGCAGCATATCCGGGAGGCTTGCAGGTCGGAGGCGGAATCAATCCCGAAAATGCGGGAGAGTATCTGGCGGCAGGTGCCAGCCATGTGATTGTGACCTCCTATGTTTTCAGAGAGGGAAAAATCGATTATGACAGACTGTGTGCTATGCGGGATACAGTCGGGGAGAGCCATCTGGTTTTGGATATGAGCTGTAAAAAGAAGGCAGACGGTTATCATGTAGTGACGGACCGCTGGCAGAAAGAAACAGAGGAAGTGGTAAATGAAGCCCTTTTAGACACCCTGTCGGCATATTGCGATGAATTTCTGATTCATGCGGTAGATGTGGAAGGAAAAGCCCGGGGAATAGAGAAAGAACTGGTAGCTCTGTTGGGCAACTGGGGAAAAAAGCCTGTTACCTATGCAGGAGGGGTCCACAATTTTGAAGATTTGGAATTATTGCGAAAATTAGGAAAGGGTAAGGTGCATGTGACTATTGGCAGTGCACTGGATATTTTTGGGGGAAATATGGACTTTGAGGAAGTAGTAAGAGTCTGTCGGTAAAGGATAAACAGAAGCTTGTGAATATAGTGGTAAAGGCAAAAAAAGAACCAATCAATGATTGGTTCTTTTTCTAATCCTATAAAACGATATTGCAAATTCTAAATAAAAATACTGATTAAGTCTTTTATATTTAAGAACAGGTACATCGTGTTACTGATTATTGGGTGTTATAATGTGAATTATAACTTGGTTACGTTTACAGCCTGAGGTCCTTTTTCGCCGTTAACTACTTCGTATTCAACTGCCTGGCCTTCTTCAAGAGACTTGAAGCCTTCCATGTTCAGTCCGGAGTAGTGTACGAATACATCATTGCCTGCTTCATCAGAGATGAAACCATAACCTTTTTGGTTGTTAAACCATTTTACTGTACCTTTGTTCATTGTAGATACCTCCAAAAAAATATGTCATGTGGCATACGAAAGTGTATGCCTGCAACAAAATCAGAATAGCACATATATGAAAAAAAGTAAAGTAAAAGACTTGATTTTTATTAATAACCTTTGTAGGATTACAATACATGTGTTACAACTGAATATTTAGAAAGCAGGGATACT
>JBJEMX010000010.1:0-18141 GCA_051879895.1 Lachnospiraceae bacterium | reverse complement strand
TAAACTAGTGAATTATTATAGTAAATTGTATATGGTATAAGGAAAACAGAGTACCTTTTACAAAGAAAACAGAGGGCCTTTTTAAAAAAGGATTTTAAGATGAAAACCAACGACAGAGAATATTCCACGAAAGAACTGATAAAGCGTTTTTTACCCTATTATGGCAGACATAAAGGGGTTATGGTCACGGACCTTCTTTGTGCATCCCTGACGACCTTGTGTGAGCTGGTGCTGCCTATGATTCTCAGACAGATTACAAATACGGGTTTGTATCATATGGCAGATTTGACAGTTGCGTTTGTAGGTAAGATGGCATTGCTTTATTTAGTGCTTCGTGTGATAGACTGTATGGCAAATTATTACATGGCGGATATGGGACATGTAATGGGGGCCAAAATAGAAACGGATATGCGTAAGGATGCCTATAGCCATCTGCAGAAGCTGTCCGATTCTTATTATAACAATACCAAGGTCGGACAGATTATGGGCAGGATTACCAATGACCTGTTTGATGTAACGGAATTTGCCCATCATTGCCCCGAGGAATTCTTTATTGCGAGTATCAAGGCTGTTGTTGCATTCCTTATACTGGCGACGGTGAATGTGCCGCTGACGTTAATTATCTTTGTGATTGTGCCGGTCATGGCATTTGTCTGTATCAAGCTAAACCGCAGAAACCGTAAGGCTTTTGCAAAACAGAGGGTTCAGATTGGAGAACTGAATGCCGCTATTGAGGACAGTCTTCTGGGACAAAAGGTAGTAAAAGCCTTTACCAACGAAGACACGGAAGTGGAGAAATTTGAAGAAGGCAACCAGCGGTTTTTGGAGATTAAAAAGGAAACCTACCGTTATATGGCGACCTTCCAGACTGCAACCAGAGCCTTTGACGGACTGATGTATCTGGCAGTGATTCTGGCAGGCGGTATCTTTTTGATTTATGGACGGATTACACCGGGAGACCTGGTGGCATACACCATGTATGTGTCCACACTGATTGCTACCATCCGCAGGATTATTGAGTTTGCCGAACAGTTTCAGAGAGGACTTACGGGTATTGAACGTTTCCTGCAGATTATGGATGCGGATATTGAGATTTTTGATGAACCCGATGCGGTAGAAATGCCGAAGCCTCAGGGAGATATCCTTTTTGAAGATGTATCCTTTGAATATCCTGATGACCATAACAGAGTATTTAAAAACCTGCAGCTGCATATAAGGCCCGGAGAAAAGCTGGCGATTGTAGGACCTTCGGGAGGGGGAAAGACTACCTTGTGCAATCTGATTCCCCGGTTTTATGATGTGACGGGGGGAAGGATATCCATTGACGGTACGGATATCCGTCATTTTACTTTAAAGAGCTTACGCCGTAACATCGGGATTGTGCAGCAGGATGTATACCTGTTTTCCGGTACCGTAATGGAGAACATTTTATATGGTGAGCCGAATGCCTCCAAAGAAGAGGCTGTAGAGGCAGCAAAGAAGGCCGGTGCACATGAATTTATTATGGAATTAAAGGATGGCTATGATACTTATGTGGGAGAGCGTGGTGTAAAGCTCTCCGGCGGACAGAAGCAGCGAATCAGTATTGCCAGAGTGTTTTTAAAGAATCCGCCCATTATGATCTTGGACGAGGCCACTTCCGCACTGGACAACGAAAGCGAATTTGCAGTGGCACAGTCCTTAAACAAATTGTCCGATGGACGAACCACTATTACCATAGCCCACAGACTTTCCAGTATCAAAAATTCAGACCGGATTCTGGTGTTGACGGATGAGGGAATTGTAGAAGAAGGTAATCATCAGGAATTGATGGCACAAGAAGGAATTTATTATCAGTTCTATACCATGGCGGATAAGATGAAATAAAAAGGAGAGACACACATGGCATTTGCACATTTACATGTCCACACAGAGTATTCTCTGCTGGACGGTTCTAATAAAATTAAGGAATATGTAAAACGCGTAAAAGAACTGGGGATGGACAGTGCTGCCATTACGGACCATGGTGTCATGTACGGTGTTATTGACTTTTACAGGGCGGCCAGGGAAGCAGGCATCAAGCCTATTCTGGGCTGCGAGGTCTATGTGGCACCCAACTCCCGCTTTGATAAGGAGCTGACCGGTGGTGAAGATCGTTATTATCATCTGGTACTTTTGGCGGAAAATAACATCGGTTATGCCAATCTGATGAAAATTGTCAGCAAGGGATTTACAGAAGGTTATTATTACAAGCCCCGTGTGGATATGGAGGTTTTAAACAAGTACCATGAGGGCATTATTGCACTTTCAGCCTGCCTTGCGGGGGAAGTGCAGCGATATATCGTGAAAGGGTTGGTGGAGGAAGCCAAAAAATCTGCACTGAAATATCAGGAATGCTTTGGGAAGGGCAACTATTTTCTGGAAATGCAGGATCATGGTATTCCCGAACAGCGGATTGTCAACACAGAGCTGATGAAGATGAGCAGGGAGTTGGACATTCCGCTTGTGGTAACCAATGATGTGCATTATACCTATGCAGATGATGTGGAGGCCCATGATATTCTGCTTTGCCTGCAGACCGGTAAAAAGCTGGCGGACGAAGACCGTATGCGTTATGAGGGCGGTCAGTATTATGTAAAAAGCGAAGAAGAAATGAAGGGACTGTTTCCCTATGCGTGGGAAGCGGTGGAAAATACCCAGCGGATTGCGGATCGCTGTAATGTGGAAATTGAATTCGGTGTTACAAAACTGCCGAAATATGAGGTGCCGGAAGGGTATGATTCCTGGACTTATCTAAATAAACTCTGTGATGAGGGACTTGCCCTGCGTTATGGGGACAGTAATGCACCGGCAGGCAGTACGGGTCAGACCTTAAGGGAGCGTCTTGACTATGAATTGGATGTAATCCGGAATATGGGATATGTGGACTATTTCCTGATTGTATGGGACTTTATTAATTATGCAAGGGAAAATGATATTCCCGTAGGACCGGGGCGTGGTTCGGCAGCGGGAAGTATTGTGGCATATTGTTTGAAAATTACTAATATTGACCCGATCCGGTACAATCTGCTGTTTGAGCGTTTTTTGAACCCGGAACGTGTATCCATGCCCGATATCGATGTGGATTTCTGCTTTGAACGCAGACAGGAAGTAATTGACTATGTAGGCCGCAAATATGGTTCGGACAAGGTGGTACAGATTGTTACCTTCGGTACCATGGCAGCAAAGGGCGTTATCCGTGATGTAGGACGTGTTATGGACTTGCCCTATGCCTATGTGGACTCTATTGCAAAAATGGTGCCTAATGAATTGAATATTACATTAGAGCGGGCTTTGGAATTAAATCCGGAATTCCGTAATCTATATAAAACCGATGAGCAGGTACACTATCTGATTGATATGTGTAAGCGTCTGGAAGGTATGCCCAGACATACAGGTATGCATGCGGCAGGCGTAGTTATCTGCCAGAAGTCAGCGGATGAATTTGTGCCTCTTTCCCGTGGCTCCGACGGCTCCATTACTACACAGTTCACCATGACAACCCTGGAGGAACTGGGCCTTTTGAAAATGGACTTTTTGGGGCTGCGTACCCTGACAGTTATCAAGGATGCCGTGGATTTAATTGAAAAGGATACCGGCATTCATATCGATGTGGACAATATTGATTATGATGATAAGGCTGTACTGGACTCCCTTGGTACCGGCAAGACGGATGGCGTATTCCAGTTAGAAAGTGCGGGAATGAAGAACTTTATGAAGGAGCTCAGACCCCGGAATCTGGAGGATGTAATAGCGGGGATTTCCCTGTACCGTCCCGGTCCCATGGACTTTATTCCTAAATATATAGCGGGGAAAAATGACAGTGGTGCCATTTCCTATCCCTGCCCTCAGTTAGAGCCTATTTTGGCACCGACCTACGGCTGTATTGTATATCAGGAACAGGTTATGCAGATTGTGCGTGATCTGGGCGGTTATACACTGGGACGAAGCGATTTGGTACGCCGTGCCATGAGTAAGAAAAAGCAGTCTGTGATGGAAAAGGAACGTGCCAATTTTATCTATGGCAATGCTGAAGAAGGTGTGCCGGGCTGCGTGGCCTTAGGCATTGAGGAAAAGGTAGCGGATGGTATCTATGAAAATATGATGGATTTTGCTAAATATGCATTTAACAAATCTCATGCGGCATGCTATGCGGTTGTGGCCTATCAGACCGCATACTTAAAATATTATTATCCGGTAGAATTTATGGCGGCACTTTTGACCTCGGTTATTGATAATCCCAAAAAAGTATCGGAATACATTCTGGTATGCCGGAACATGGGGATTAGGATTCTTCCGCCGGACATCAATCAGGGAGAAAGCGGTTTTTCCGTATCGGACGGCTGCATTCGTTATTCCCTGACGGCAATTAAGAGTGTGGGCTGGCCGGTAATTGCGGCAGTGGTGGCAGAACGCAAGGAGCGTGGTGCATTTACAAATCTGAATGATTTTATTACCCGTATGGCAGACAAGGACCTGAATAAGCGGGCGGTAGAGAATTTTATCAAAGCGGGTGCATTAGACAGCCTGGGGGGAACCAGAAAACAGTTCATGAGCGTTTATGTCCAGGTTATGGACCATATTCAAAAAGATAAAAAGAACAATATGGCGGGGCAGTTGTCCTTGTTTGATATTGTGGAGGAAGAGGAAAAGGACAGCTTTGACGTAAAACTTCCCAACGTGGGTGAATATTCCAAGGAAATGCTTCTGGGCTTTGAAAAAGAAGTACTGGGTATCTATGTCAGCGGACATCCTCTGGAAGAATACGAAGCAGTCTGGCGTAAACGAATTACCAAAACCACAGCGGACTTTGCATTGGATGAAGATACGGGAGAGGTGGCAGTGCAGGATGGCTCCACAGTGACAATCGGTGGGTTGATTGCGGACAAAACCATCAAATATACCAAGAATGATAAAGTAATGGCTTTCCTTACCATAGAAGATCTGGTAGGTACTGTAGAGGTAGTGGTATTCCCGAAGGATTACGAACAGAATTCCGCCCTGCTTACAGAGGATGCGAAGGTCTTTATCAGGGGACGTGCCTCTGTGGAAGAAGATAAGGACGGCAAGGTTATCTGTGAAAAAATTTTCCCTTTTGACAAGCCTGTAAAAAAGGTCTGGATTCAATTTCCGGACATGGATATTTACAAGGCAGAAGAGGAAAAACTGTTTCGTGCCATTGCAGATTCCGAAGGCGATGATGGAGTCGTCATTTATATCCGGAGTCTGAAGGCGAAAAAGGAACTTTCCAAAAATCATAATGTCCGCGCTGATGAAGCACTATTGGAAAAGCTCTGTGACTTGTTTGGTAAGGATAATGTAAAGGTAACCCAATCGTGAAGGGAAACCGGCCTGTGATGAAAATTCTTTTAGATGTTTTGTGAAAAAAATATCAAAAAAAGATTGAAAATAGCATTGAAATGGATTAAAATAGAGGAAATCGGTTAGGAGGTAGAACTATGGCAGACCAGGTTAAGACAATAGCTGTACTTACAAGTGGTGGTGACGCACCCGGAATGAACGCCGCAATCCGTGCGGTAGTGCGTACTGCGATTGCCAGAGGATTAAAGGTAAAGGGTATTGAGAGAGGCTACATGGGCCTTTTGAATGAAGAAATTATAGATATGGAAGCAAGAGATGTTTCCGACATTATCCAGAGAGGCGGTACTATTCTGGGTACTGCAAGGTGTCCTGAATTTCAAAAGCTGGAAGTTCAGAAGCGGGGTGCCGATATTTGTAAGAAGCACGGCATTGAAGGTCTGGTAGTTATCGGCGGTGACGGTTCCTATCGTGGTGCACAGGCACTGGCAAGACAGGGAATCAATACAATTGGTCTGCCGGGTACTATCGATTTGGATATCTCCTGTACGGAGTATACCATTGGATTTGATACTGCCGTTAATACAGCCATGGAAGCAATTGACAAGGTAAGAGATACTTCTTCTTCTCACGAACGCTGCAGTATCATTGAGGTTATGGGAAGAAACGCCGGCTATATTGCACTTTGGTGTGGTATAGCAAACGGTGCGGAAGATATTCTGCTTCCTGAAAAATACGATTATAATGAGCAGGCGATTATCAATAATATTATTGAAAAGCGTAAGATGGGAAAGAAACACCACATTATTATCAACGCAGAAGGCATCGGACACTCCAACTCCATGGCAAAGAGAATTGAAGCAGCAACCGGTATTGAAACCCGTGCGACTATCTTAGGCCATATGCAGCGTGGCGGAAGCCCCACCTGCAAGGACCGTTACTATGCGTCCATTATGGGAGCATACGCGGTGGACTTGCTGTTACAGGGTAAGAGCAAGAGAGTGGTAGGCTATCAGCATGGCGAGTTTGTGGATTTTGATATTGAAGAAGCACTGGCAATGACTAAGAGTATTTCTGAATATTCCTATGAAGTGAGCCGCTTATTATCGAACTAAATCAAGACAGCTCTTCCGGTAAAAACCGGAGGAGCTTTTTTGCTTATAGGATTAGTACATTGTTCTTGCGGAAAAAATGATTCTGCGATATACTATTTGCAATTATTTATGTACGGAGGCATGCATGATAGCGAGTACGGCAAATCCCCGTATCAAACAATTGGTACAGTGGCAGACGAAAGCAAAAGAGCGTAAAAAAGATGGTGTTTTTGTAGCGGAAGGGTTTAAGATGCTGGAGGAAGCACCGGATAACATGGTTCGGGAAATTTATCTGGCAGAAGAACTGGAAGAACGCTTACAGAACAGTGAAAATAAAAAAGAACAACTGTTATGGAGCAAAATCCGAAATATAGGATATGAATCAGTAACCGCAGAAGTAATGAAAAAGGCTGCGGATACCCAGAATCCGCAGGGAGTACTGGCGGTTCTGACACAGCCGGTATATAAACTGGAAGAGCTTTTAAATGTGGAAAACGGTTTATATCTTATGCTGGAGGATATTCAGGACCCGGGGAATCTGGGCACCATGTTCCGAACCGGAGAAGGAGCCGGAATAACGGGTGTTATTATGACGAAGAATACAGTGGATATTTTTAATCCCAAGACGATTCGTTCCACTATGGGGGCTGTTTACCGGGTGCCCTTTATATATGTAGAAACACTGACGGAAGTGTTAGAGATAATGAAGCAGAAAAAGATTTCTACCTATGCGGCTCATCTGGCGGGAAAGACCTATTATGACAGCTTTTCCTTTACAGGAAGTACGGCATTTCTGATTGGAAATGAAGGAAACGGTCTGAAAAAAGAGACTGCCGAAGCAGCGGATTATTACTTAAAGATTCCCATGGAGGGAAAACTGGAATCGCTGAATGCGGCAATAGCGGCGGCTCTTTTGATGTATGAAGCACATAGACAAAGAAATTAAAACAGGATTTTATAACAAGTTTTAAGGAGGAAGAGAGTATGTCAATAGGGTTTATTGGTCTGGGAAATATGGCTTCTGCCATAATCGGTGGTACGCTGAAGAAAAAACTGGTGATGCCTGAGGAAATTTTCGGGGCGGATAAAATGGAGGCAGCCGGCAAGAAGGCAAAAGAAGAGTATGGTATCAACGTATTGAGCAGCAACACAGAAGTGGCGGCTGTTTCGGATGTGCTGTTTCTGGCGGTGAAACCGATTTTTCTGCCGGAGGTGATTGAAGAAATTAAAGATGAAATAAAAGAGAATACCGTAGTTGTCAGCATTGTGGCGGGCAAAACAATGGAATATATAGAGAAGCTTTTTGGCCGTAAGATTAAACTGGTACGATGCATGCCGAATACCCCGGCACTGGTTTTGGAAGGCTGCACTGCTTATACGCAGGGCGAACAGGTATCTGATGCAGAAATTGTATATGTGAAGAAGCTGCTGGAGGCCTTCGGAAAAGCGTATGAAGTACCGGAGAGAATGATGGATGCGGTGGTAGGAGTCAGCGGCAGTTCTCCGGCGTATGTGTTTATGTTTATAGAGGCAATGGCAGATGCCGCAGTTCTGGCGGGGATGCCCAGAAAACAGGCATATGAAATGGCAGCACAGGCAGTACTCGGCAGTGCCAGACTGGTATTGGAAACAGGAAAACACCCTGCAGAGTTAAAGGATATGGTATGTTCCCCCGGCGGTACAACCATTGAGGCCGTAAAAGTCTTGGAGGAAATGGGCTTCAGGGCTGCTGTAATGGATGCAATGGATGCTTGCATTGAAAAATCCAGAAACCTTTAAAATTTCAAAAACTTGACAAAGATGCAAACCTCTGTTATGATACTTCCTGCAACAAATTTAATAAATTTGTAATAAATGTAACAAAATTGGTATATTTCTAGAATGAATATACTGTTTTCCGGCAAAGCTGTTTGCAGGAAAATCATCTGGAGGTAAAGAAATATGGCAAGAAGCAGAAGGCTGCTTGCGGCACTTACCGGTATGTGTATGTCACTTACGGTAATGTATTGTGCAAGCATGAGTGCGGAAGCGGGCAGCGGAAATAATTACCTGAGTAATTACAATGGAGGTGCGTCGGCGATTCTGGATCCCGGTGCGATAAATACCTCAGAAGTGGTAAGTGCCACAGCACAGGCATGGAATCTGGATTTAAGCTTAATTGAACCGGAAGAAGTATCCAATCTGGTTATGGCAGATGTAAATAATGCATTGAATGTGAGACTGGAGCCAAGTACAGATTCTGAAAAAGTTGGAAAGCTTTATAAAGACTGTGGCGGTATTATTCTGGAAAGAAGAGACGGCTGGACAAAAATACAGTCCGGAGAACTGATTGGCTGGGCCAGTGACGAATATCTGCTCTTTGGAGAAGAGGCAGAAGAGCTGGCATCGAGTGTAGGCATAACGGTGGCACATATTGACGATGGCTTGAATGTGCGTAAGGAGCCAAGCCTGGAAGCGGATATTTACGGCGTACTGCCTAAGGGCGACGCAGTAGAAGTGATTTCCGTAGGAGAAGACGGATGGGCCTGCATTGATTATGAAGGTCAGGACGGATACGTGTCCATGGATTTTGTCACCATTGAGTTCAAGATTGACTCCGGTGAAACCATGGAAGAAATTGCGGCACGTGAAGCCGCAGAGTTGGAAGCAAAGCGTCATGTAAATTATGGCGAATATACTACGGATGCAGATACCGTGATGCTTCTGGCTGCCCTGATTCAATGTGAAGCAGGCGGTGAGTCCTATGAGGGACAGCTTGCGGTAGGTGCGGTTGTCATGAACCGTGTAAGAAGTACCGCGTACCCGGATTCCGTTCATGGTGTAATTTATGCATCGGGACAGTTTTCCCCGGCTCAGAGCGGAAAGGTAAACAGAGTGCTTGAATCCGGTAATATTCGTCCCAGCTGTATCCAGGCGGCAGAAGAGGCTCTGGACGGTGTTTCCAATGTGGGTGATATGACACACTTCAGAAGGAACGATGGCAGAGATGGTCTGGTTATCGGCAATCATGTATTCTATTAATTGATGACAAAAAGGACTGCAGGAGGTTCGGAAACCATTTTAACGGCAACCGGGGATTCCTACAGTCCTTCGTGCATTTTGTGAGATATTAAACGATTATAACGTGCGTATAAAAAATATTGCCCTAAAGGCCGAAGTGTAGTAATATAATACTGTGTAAAAGCAAAAAATAGTTTTTAGCAAAGGGGGCAATAGTATGCTGTATTTTTGGCTGGTGTTGTTACTGATATGTATCATAGTGGAATTTGTAAGCCTGGGCCTGACCACAATCTGGTTTGCAGGCGGTGCACTGGTTGCAATTCTGGCGGCAGTGCTTCACGCACCGGTTGCTTTGCAGGTGGCATTGTTCTTTGCGGTATCCATTCTGCTGCTGATTTTTACCAGACCGATAGCAGTCCGGTATTTTAACAAGGACCGTATCCGTACCAATGTAGAAAGTATGATTGGTAAGCAGGCGATTGTTATCAGCGAAATCAACAATCTGGAAGGCATAGGACAGGTTACGGTAGGCGGGCAGGAGTGGACGGCCCGAAGCAAGGATGAAAATATAGTAATTCCTGTGGGAACAGTTGTAATTGTATGTGCCATCAGCGGTGTGAAGCTGATTGTAGAACCGAAGCAGTAAAATTAAAATAAAAAGGAATTAAGAAAGAGAGGATTTGAAATGGAATTTATTATTATTGCGATTATTGTGTTGCTGATTGTGATACTGGTGTCCTGTATCAAGGTCGTACCGCAGGCACAGGCGTATATCGTAGAGCGTCTGGGTGCTTATCAGGGAACCTGGTCAGTAGGTCTTCATGTGAAAATACCTTTTCTGGATAAAGTGGCAAGAAGAGTAAACCTCAAAGAGCAGGTAGCGGATTTCCCGCCCCAGCCCGTTATTACCAAGGATAACGTAACCATGAGAATTGATACGGTAGTATTCTATCAGATTACCGACCCCAGACTGTTTACCTACGGTGTGGAAAATCCCATGATGGCGATTGAAAACCTGACTGCGACCACCCTGCGTAACATCATCGGTGATTTGGAACTGGATGAAACCCTGACTTCCCGTGAAACCATCAATACCCAGATGCGTGCAGCTCTGGATATTGCAACTGACCCTTGGGGCATCAAGGTAAACCGTGTAGAATTAAAGAATATTATTCCTCCCGCAGAAATTCAGAATGCGATGGAGAAACAGATGAAGGCAGAACGTGAGAGACGTGAAGCTGTAACCAGAGCAGAAGGTGAAAAGAAAGCAAGCATCTTACAGGCAGAAGGTGAAAAGGAATCCGCAATTCTTCGTGCAGAAGCAGAAAAACAGTCGGCAATTCTTCGTGCGGAGGCAGAAAAGGAAAAGATGATCCGTGAGGCAGAAGGTAGAGCAGAAGCCATTATGAAGGTACAGCAGGCAAATGCCGATGGTATCAGGATGGTAAAAGAGGCCGGTGCTGATGAAGCCGTATTAAAGATTAAGAGTCTGGAAGCGTTTGAAAAAGCCGCTGACGGCAAGGCTACCAAGATTCTTCTTCCTGCTGACTTACAGGGTATTGCATCTCTGGCAACAGCCTTTAGAGAGGTAAAGGACGAGAAATAAAACTGCTGTCAGGAGACTGATACAAATAGAAAAACAGGCAGAAATGCAAAGGGTGTCGTGAACTGCGATACCCTTTACGCGTTGCTTGAAAAATTGCTGAAAAATTTATTGCAGACAAAATAGCAGAATGAGAGGGACAACATGAATTTAAAAGGACGTGATTTTTTAAAATTGCTGGATTTTTCCGCTGAAGAGATTGCTTATCTGGTAGATTTGGCAGGAGAACTGAAAGCCAATAAGAAAAAGGGGACACCGGTCAGTGCACAGACACAGGCAGTCCTTGATTCCGTGAAAGGAAAAAACGTAGCATTGATTTTTGAGAAAACAAGTACCCGTACCCGTTGTGCATTTGAAGTAGCAGCACATGATCTGGGTATGGGAAGTACATACTTAGATCCCAGCAGCTCCCAGATTGGTAAGAAAGAGAGTACGGCAGATACGGCAAGAGTATTGGCAGGTATGTTTGACGGTATCGAGTACCGTGGCTATGGTCAGGAAATTGTGGAGGAACTGGCAAAGTACTCCAAGGTTCCGGTTATTAACGGACTTACCAATGAGTTTCATCCGACACAGATGTTGGCAGACCTTTTGACCATTAAAGAGCAGTTTGGCCATTTTGAGGGCATCAAGCTGACGTATATGGGTGATGCACGTTACAATATGGGGAATTCATGGATGGTAACCTGTGCCAAAATGGGAATGCACTTTGTGGCATGTACGTCTAAAGAATATTTTCCGGAGCCTGCACTGGTAGAGCAGTGTAAAGCGATTGCGGCAAAAACCGGCGGTACCATTACCCTGACGGAGGATGTGATGGAAGGAACCAAGGGTGCAGATGTTATTTATACTGACGTATGGGTATCCATGGGAGAGCCGGATGAAATCTGGGCAAGCCGTATTAAGGAGCTTTCTCCTTATCAGGTAAATAAAAAAGTAATGGACAATGCGGATGCAAACGCAATTTTTATGCACTGTCTGCCGGCATTCCATGATTTAAAGACTAAGATTGGCGAAGAAATCGGCAGAAAATTCGGCATCACTGAGATGGAAGTGACAGATGAGGTATTTGAATCTGCACAGTCGGTTGTATTTGACGAGGCAGAAAACCGTATGCACACCATTAAGGCCGTCATGGCAGCCATGCTTTAAAGAAAAGATAAGAATACCATGCAGAGACAGTGTGAGAGAAGGTGAAACGGTGCTTTCAAAAGAGGAAATAGAAAAAGGACTGCACACCCAGTGGGCAGGAAGAAATATGATTTGTTTAGAAAGCACGGATTCCACCAATGTGCAGGTAAAACATCTGGCACAGAGAGGTGCAGCACATGGAACTGTGGTTGTGGCAGAAAGCCAGAGTGCAGGACGGGGACGTCTGGGACGTAAGTGGGAATCCCCTGCGGGGAGCAATCTTTACTTCTCATTACTCTTACAGGAAAACATAGTACCCCAAAAAGCCTCCATGCTTACGCTGGTTATGGGACTGGCCTTACAGGAAGCCATAGAGCAGGTCTGCAGGATAGAGACTAAGATAAAGTGGCCCAATGACATTGTACTAGACGGCAGAAAAATTGCTGGTATTCTGACAGAAATGTACTTTAAGGAAGACAACTCCGCCTACGTCATCATAGGTACCGGCGTAAATGTTAAGGCACAGGACTTTGTCCCACAGTTGGAAAACAAAGCAGCTTTTTTGGAAAATACCTGTAAAGAGCCGGTATCAAGAGAAGCACTGCTGGCAAAAATATTGGAGTGCTTTGAGGGAAAAATGGCTCTGTTTATAAAAACAATGGATTTTTCTCTTTTGCGTCAGAGCTATAATGAAGTGCTGGTAAATTGCGGCAGAGAGGTTCGCGTACTTGACCCGGCAGGCGAATATACCGGAACGGCTCAGGGCATCAATGAAGAAGGAGAATTACTGGTACAGCGTCCGGATGGGACCGTGGAGAAGGTTTATGCGGGAGAAGTATCGGTAAGAGGTGTATACGGATATGTGTGATAGAGAAGGTAATGGACGTATGGTGCTCTGCGGTGCCAACTCCTATGAAATGAAATATTATTTTAATGAAAAATTTAACGGCATACCGGAATCCGTTAAGGATGAACTGCATATTTTGTGCGTACTCTTTACAGAAGAAGTAGGCGGTATCTTTACCATTGCCTTCGAGGAAGACGGCAGCGTGGTGATGGAAACGGATGCCGATGATGATGATATTTATTATGATGAAATCAGCAGCGGACTGATGGTGTCGGAAGTGCGAAGAAAAAGGCAGGAGCTTTTTGAGAGCCTGAGTCTCTATTACAAGGTGGTTATTCTGCATGAAGATGTAAGCAGTCTGCTTGAGGAGGAAATATGATACTGGTAATTGATGTAGGAAATACCAATATTACATGTGGTGTATATGAGGGAAGTGAATTGAAGGCTACCTTCCGCATTACGACAAAATCGCCCAGAACATCGGATGAATATGGTATTGTTCTGGCAGAACTTTTAGAAATCCGAGGCATTAAAAAAGAAGAAATCGAAGGAACCATTATTGCCAGCGTAGTGCCGGATTTGATGCATTCACTGACAGGCTCCATTGTAAGATATCTGGGACACAATCCCCTGATAGTAGGCCCCGGCGTCAAGACAGGCATCCGTATTGTCACAGAGAACCCAAGGGGCGTCGGTGCAGACCGTATTGTGGATGCGGTGGCTGCTTATGAAAAATATGGCGGTCCGGTATTGGTTATGGACTTTGGTACAGCAACCACCTATGACCTGGTAGGCAGGGACGGTACCTTTGAGGCAGGGATTACGGCACCCGGTATACGCATCAGTGCAGAAGCGTTGTGGGACCGCACCGCCATGCTTTCCAAGATTGAAATCAAAAAGCCCAAATCCATTCTGGCACAGGAAACCATCAGCAGTATGCAGGCGGGTCTGATATACGGTCAGATTGGTCAGGCAGAATACATTGTGAAAAAAGTACGTGAGGCCAGTGGCTATGAAGACTTAAAGGTAGTAGCAACCGGTGGATTGGGGCGTATTATCGCAGATGAAACGGACAGTATCGATGTATACGACAGTGCCCTTACGCTTGACGGCTTAAGAATCATTTACGAAAAGAATAGGAAATAGTAGATTTGAAAAAGTTAACTATCGGTAATGTAGAGCTGGAGGCTCCGGTGATATTGGCACCCATGGCGGGCGTAACGGACCTGCCCTTCAGGCTTCTTTGCAAGGAGCAGGGGGCAGGACTTTTGTGCATGGAGATGGTAAGTGCCAAGGCCATTTATTATCATAATAAAAATACCGAAGCTCTGATGGAAATCCGTCCGCAGGAATGCCCTGTATCCTTGCAGCTTTTTGGCTCGGATGCAGATATTATGGCAGAAATGGCAAAGCAGATTGAGGAACGCCCCTTTGCCATTCTGGACATCAATATGGGCTGTCCGGTGCCTAAGGTTGTAAATAATGGGGAAGGCAGTGCCCTGATGAAGAATCCGAAGCTGGTGGAAGAAATTGTAAGCAAGGTATCCCGGGCAATCAGTAAGCCGGTAACCGTTAAAATCCGCAGTGGCTTTGACGATGCCCATTTAAATGCTGTGGAAATTGCAAAAATCGCGGAGAGTGCAGGGGCGGCGGCAGTAGCGGTGCATGGCAGGACCAGAGAACAGTATTATGCGGGAAAAGCCGACTGGAACTGTATTCGTGCAGTAAAAGAAGCCGTAAAAATACCTGTTATCGGAAACGGTGATATCGTTGATGCAAAAACAGCCGGGGCCATGTTTGAACAGACAGGCTGTGACGGTGTGATGATTGGCAGAGGAGCTCAGGGAAATCCATGGATTTTCAGAGAGGTGGTAAGTTATCTGGAAACCGGAGAGATTCCGGCCCGCCCTTCCATGGAGGAAGTAAGAAAAACAGTAGAACGCCATGCTGCCCTACAGATGGAAATTAAGGGAGAATATACCGGTGTGCGGGAAATGAGGAAACATCTGGCATGGTATACTACAGGCTATCCGCACTCCGCAAAGTTTCGTCAGATGGTTAACTGTATGGAGACCATGGATGATTTGTTAAAAAGTCTGGATATCATATTTCCGGTATAAGAGCGGAATGATGTAGGATGGGGCAAAGCTTTTTGGCAGCCTGCTATGGAAAATTCCTGTACAAAATCTGTATAAAAACACGGATGAACGCATATCTTCAAAGGGGGTAACCTATGGAAGAGATAACTGTCGTCCGTTTTTTTATGGACAAAGAAAAAAGAGGAAAAGAAAAACGCCGGGCTCAATGGCAGTATTATGTGGACAGCACAAAATTAAAGACAGAAGCCGGCTGTATGAAGCTGATTACAGTATATCTGCCGGGAGGTGCGTACAAGAAAAAAGCATGGACTCCAAAAATGTGGACAGAGTACCTGCAGGGACTTGCTCTGCCGCCGGAAGGCAGATATGTATATTATTTGTATGAGGACGGAGCGGGAGAAATATTAAGAAGGGAAAACGAAGCACTTCCACTGGAATTTGTATTTTTTCTCATAAAAAGCTGTAAGCTGCAGTTTGAAGCCCTTGTACTTTTATGGGACAGGGAAACAGAAGGCGGGGATATGCTAAAAGCCTATGTGAGGAATACCCGCTATATGGGAGTGGTAACAGACAAAGAGGAATATGTTGCACAATGGCAGGATATTTTTTGGGAGGAGTATGGTTTTCTCCTGGAAGTAGTAGGGGAGGCAGAGGCTCTGCATGTACCACGGAACGGAAAAAAACTGATTGTGTCAGGAAAAGAATTGTACGGACTTACGCCCCGAATGCTGCTGCCGGGAACGGTATTTATCAGTACGGAGACAAACGGAGCAGGAAAAACTGTCTGTGCAAGAGCAAAAGATGTAAAATATATTGATATCAAATGCTTTTTGGAGGGTCTACTGCCTTGACACTACGGGGAAAATTCAGTATAATACCTACGTTAATCTAGGTATGTGCAGTCGTTTGACCAAAGATAACCGGAAATTGACAAGCAAAAAATATTGTGTATAACAGGAAGGCGGATACCATGGAAGCAAAGAAAAACATTTTGACCTATGAAGGCTTAAGAAAATATGAAGATGAACTGCATGACTTAAAAGTAGTCAAAAGAAAGGAAGTAGCCCAGAAAATTAAAGAAGCAAGAGAACAGGGCGACTTATCTGAAAATGCAGAATATGATGCAGCAAAGGACGAGCAGAGAGATATCGAAGCACGTATCGAAGAACTGGAAAAGATTTTAAAGAATGCAGAAGTTGTAGATGAAGATGAAGTAGATTTG
The DNA here is from genome assembly GCA_051879895.1 of Lachnospiraceae bacterium. GTDB lineage: Bacteria > Bacillota > Clostridia > Lachnospirales > Lachnospiraceae > Acetatifactor. The sequence goes on along the minus strand of JBJEMX010000010.1, from coordinate 1,808 downwards.
GACAAAATCAACATCGGCTGCAAGGTAAAAATTTTAGATATAGAATACAATGAAGAAATGGAATACAAAATTGTAGGTTCTACCGAAGCAAACAGCCTGAAAGGGAAGATTTCCAACGAAAGCCCTGTAGGCAAGGCCTTAATCGGCAGCAAGCTGGGTGATGTTGTAGAGGTGGAAACCCAGGCAGGCGTATTGAAGTATAAGGTGCTGGAGATTCAGAGAGCAAACTAAAGGAGCGTATATCGTGGCAGATACACAGAATAAGAACGAACAGAATAACGCACCGAACGGTGCACAGGAGCAGGATATCCACCAGCTCTTAAAGGTGAGAAGAGAAAAGCTTCAAAACCTGCAGGAAGCAGGCAGAGATCCTTTTCAGATTACCAAATATGATGTAACACATCACAGCATGGAAATCAAAGATAACTATGACGCATTAGAAGGAAAGCAGGTTCGTATCGCAGGCCGTATCATGCAGAAGCGTGTTATGGGCAAGGCCTCCTTCTGTAACGTACAGGATTTACAGGGCAATATCCAGTCCTATGTAGCAAGAGACAGCATTGGTGAGGAGCCTTATGCAGATTTCAAGAAATATGATGTGGGCGATATTGTAGGTATCTGCGGTGCTGTGTTTAAGACTAAGACCGGGGAAATCTCCGTTCATGCACAAGAGGTCACTCTTTTAAGCAAGAGCCTGCAGATTCTGCCTGAAAAATTCCATGGTCTGACCAATACAGACATCCGTTACAGACAGCGTTACACGGATTTGATTATGAATCCGGATGTAAAGGAAACCTTTATCAAACGTAGTAAAATCATCAGCTCCATCCGCCGTTATCTGGATGACCAGGGATTTATGGAAGTAGAAACTCCCATGCTGGTAGCCAACGCGGGCGGTGCTGCCGCAAGACCTTTTGAAACCCACTACAATGCACTGGATGAGGATGTAAAGCTTCGCATATCCTTGGAGCTTTACTTAAAGAGACTGATTGTAGGCGGTATGGAAAGAGTTTATGAAATCGGACGAGTATTCCGTAATGAGGGTCTGGATACCAGACACAACCCGGAATTTACTCTGATGGAGCTTTATCAGGCGTACACCGATTACAACGGTATGATGGATTTAACCGAGAATATGTTCCGCTATGTAGCACAGGAAGTATGTGGTACCACCGTGGTTCCTTATGCAGAGCATATGATTGACTTAGGAAAGCCTTTTGAGCGTCTGACCATGGTTGAAGCTGTAAAGAAATATGCAGGTGTGGATTTTGATGCCATTGCAGACACGGCCGCAGCAAAGAAGATTGCTGACGAAAAGGGCGTACACTACGAGGCACGCCACCAGAAGGGCGATATCTTAAATCTGTTCTTTGAAGAATTTGTAGAAGAACACCTGATTCAGCCCACCTTCGTAATGGACCATCCGGTGGAGATTTCACCCCTTACCAAGAGAAAACCGGACAGGCCCGAATATGTGGAGCGTTTTGAATTGTTCATTTACGGCAGGGAAATGTGTAATGCATACTCCGAACTGAACGATCCCATTGACCAGAGGGAACGTTTTAAAGCACAGGAAGCTGCACTGGCAGCAGGTGACGAGGAAGCCAACACCACGGACGAAGACTTCATGAATGCCCTGGAAATCGGTATGCCTCCCACAGGCGGCATCGGCTATGGAATCGACCGTCTGGTCATGCTGCTCACCAATTCTCCTGCGATAAGGGATGTGCTGCTGTTCCCGACGATGCGAAGCACAACCTAAAAAATCCAGTATTTATGCGGGTTTGAAGGGTGTGGGATGGTCATTT
>JBJEMX010000009.1:0-3363 GCA_051879895.1 Lachnospiraceae bacterium | reverse complement strand
GCACCTTGCAAAGAAAAATCCCGCACAGGAGTGCGGAACTTTGTCTACAGTCTGAGGTGCTCTGCAAAATGCAGAACACCTTTGTATACTCAATTCTTTATTTTACTACCAAAACGCTACTTCTTTTCTGCCCATTTCCGTTCCACACATACTAAATCAATTGTGCGTATTCTTTTTCAGATACTGCCTCACACCACTCATTGAAGCAATCCACTCCCGGTACCTCAATTGCAAGATGTGAAAACCACTCATCCGGAGCCGCCCCGTGCCAGTGCTTCACTTCTGCAGGAATGTTAATGCAGTCACCCGGTTTCATTTCTACCGCTTCCCTGCCTTCTTCCTGATAAAACCCATGCCCGGCTACGCATACTAAAATCTGTCCGCCACCGCTTTTTGCGTGATGAATATGCCAGTTATTTCTACATCCGGGTTCAAATGTCACGTTGAAAATACCAACCTGATCTGTGGATATGGTCGCAAGGTAGCTTTGTCCCACAAAATATTTTGCAAATGCATCATTGGGCTGTCCAATCGGGAATACCATGGATTTCGCATGTGCTCTCATACCCTCATCTTCATACGGCAAATCCCCTTCCTTTGGCTGCCAGACTTCCTTTGCCAGATTAAAAACTGCCCACCCCTTCGGCCAACCTGCATAGAATGCCACATGTGTAATAATTGCTGCAATTTCTTTTTGCGTTACACCATGCTCCTTTGCATTTTGTAAATGATATTTTAAAGACGAATCCGTTATCCCGGAGGACATTAACGCAACCACTGTTATGATACTTCTGGTCTTAAGATCAATATCCTGATTATTCCAGTTCTCACCAAAAAGGACATCATCATTATAATGTGCAAATTCCGGTGAAAATTCTTTCAGAGCATTTCTTCCTGCTGTTTGTACAATTTTTTCCATCTCATTCACCTTCCTCATTAACCAAAACTGCTGTCTATACAATGTGTTCAACACACTCTTTGATTTCCTGCTTTGTAGTCCTATTGAATACTTTTCCTTCCTCTATCACCGCATTAGGTGCAGAAGGCTGTAACTCCCTTACCGTGTTTCCAAATCCACTTCCACCTGAGGTTGCAAACAATACTATCTTTTTGCCCGAAAAATCATAGCTTTCCAAAAATGTATTAATAATTGTGGGGGCTACATACCACCAGATAGGAAACCCTAATATTACCTCATCATACCTGTCAATATTGGCATCCGTATCCGTTATTTCCGGTCTGTATTTTTTGTCACTCATCTCTACACTACTTCTGGATTTTTTATCCATCCAGTTTAAATCTGCCTTTGAATAAGGTTGCTTGGGCACGATTTCATACAAATCGGCTTCTGCCGTTTCCGCAATCATCTCTGCTACTTTCCTTGTTGTTCCACCGGCACTAAAATACGCAACTAACTTTTTTCCCATAGGTATTCCTCCTTATCGTTATAACAAAAAATGTGTAAAGTATTTATCACTCATACCTTACACATCTATTATATTCCTCAATATCAAATTATGTCTAATACCTATATCAAATTATTTTCTATGCCTTAAAAGCATTGATTAATAGAAACCGGATATCCCAGTCCATGCATTGCCATGACACCTGCATTTGTTCCAAGATTACTGGTAAAATATTCTTTGTCTGCCAGCGGCTCCTCCGGCTTCATGCCGACAACCCAATGGTCACTCTTTGATAGGGTTCCCACTACGCAGCTTAATGAGGCTTATGACCAATAGTGGCACTTCAAAAAGCATCATAAAAATCCATCCCCAGAAATTTGACCATGCAAGGGCAGTAAAACCCTTTCCCATAACACTAATAAGTACATGGGCAGCAAGCACTCTGGCTCCCATATTGGCTATGGTGCTCATTAAAGTTACCTTAAGTTCTCCCATTCCTCTGAATATGCCCTGTACTATGTTCGTTATTGCCGGCATTATGTACATAAATGCTATGACTTTAAGATAGGACACACCGAGAGTTACAACTTCGGTGCTTTCCTCATCAACAAACAATCTCATAAGTGGTTCAGCAGCAAAATAAATTATAATACTCGCAGCCAGCGAGAATACAATCTCCATAAAGATACCGCAGCGGCAGCCCTTTCTTATACGCTCTACATTGCCCGCACCGCGGTTCTGTGCCAAAAATGTTGTGGTGGCATGTGCAATATTATGTTCCGGTGACAACACGAAATCGTCCACCCGGTTAATGGCCGTGAACGCCGCAATAAATGCAACACCTTGCACATTAATAATAGCCTGCACAAGTATCTTGCCAAGCTGTACACACATCTGCTGCAGTGCACTTGTCAGTCCGTAGGACAATGTTCTCCACAAAAGCTGTTTCTCAAACACTTTCCATTTCTTTCCCATGCACAATATCGGAACACGCAGTTTTACATATATGGCACAACATACACAGCACAAAGCCTCCGACAGCACAGTGGATACAGCACTGCCTCCCACGCCCCATCCCAGTACAACAACCAAAAACAAATCACCTATTATGTTGAGTACTGCACTTATAATCAGAAAATACAACGGAGTCCTGCTGTCCCCCAGTGCTCTCAGGGTATTTGCAAGGAAATTATATATGAATGTAAATATCAGTCCAAGAAAGACTACTCTAAGATATATAACAGCACTGCCAATTATTTCATCCGGAGCATTGATAAGTAAAAGTACAGGTCTTGCAAGTAAAATCATGACAGCTGCAATAATAAGAGAAAATATCAGTCCGCCAATAAGTGTGGTGCTTATTTGTTTTTCCAGCTTTTCCATGTCCTTAGCACCGAATAGCGTGCTCATGAGAATACCTGCACCCATGCACATTCCACTGATAAAAAGAATTGCCATATTCATAATCGGTCCCGCTGTTCCCACTGCTGCCAGGGCATCATCCCCTACAAACTGTCCTACTATTATGGAATCAGCGGCATTATACATAATCTGAAAAAGATTCCCCAGAATAAGAGGAATTGCAAATGCTGTAAGCTGTGGCAGAATCCTGCCCTTTGTCATGTCCTTTGCCATGTGATGCCTTCTTTCCTCACGCTCCCGGATAAATATTATCGTTTAAATAATACCATAACAACCATTTTTAACGATAGTACCATTAGAGGTGTTCAAAGAGGTGTTCATTAGAACACTCGATACAGTAATCATCTAAAAAGAGCCGGCGGAGATGGGAAAAAATCCATTCCCCCGTCTTCACTGGCTCTTATGAATTATTGCTTTGAATCACCCGGAGCATCCATATGATCACTCAATGTGAATTTCAATTTGTAACTTTTGCTGATGTCATTCACGTCAAAATCAAACTGAATTCTCTTCTGAACAACACCTATGTTTTCAA
>JBJEMX010000008.1:0-69122 GCA_051879895.1 Lachnospiraceae bacterium | reverse complement strand
TTTACAATTCAAAAAAATTTCAAAAACCCCTTGACTGTTTATAGTTTGTCACCTCGTTTCTGCCAGATATTCTTTATTGATACGGATAACCTCTTTCATCATCTCAAAGCCCGGTGCACCTAAAGTAAGGCGTTTCTCCACACAGGTCTTTAAGCTGATGGCATCATAGATATCCGGTTCAAACTTATCACTGACTTCTTTTAATTCTTCTATGCTTAAGGCGTCGATACTGGTATCCTTTTCGATACAGTAAAGCACCAGTCTGCCGATAATACCATGGGCATCTCTGAACGGAACGCCCTTGTTTACCAGATAATCTGCCGCATCGGTAGCATTGGTAAAGCCGTTCATGGCACTCTTCGCCATGACATCCTTGCGGAATTTCATGGTAGAAATCATACCGGTAAAAAGCTCCAGACAATCCGCCACTGTCTTCATGGCATCAAAGCTTAACTCCTTATCCTCCTGCATGTCCTTGTTATAGGCAAGGGGAATTCCTTTCATGGTAGTAAGCAATGACATCAGTGCTCCATATACACGTCCGGTCTTTCCTCTTACCAGTTCTGCAATATCCGGATTTTTTTTCTGAGGCATGATACTGCTTCCCGTGGAAAAAGCATCATCCAATTCGACAAAACGGTACTCATTGGAATTCCAGATAATGATTTCCTCACAGAACCGGGATAAATGCATCATAATAATGGACAATGCAGATAAAAACTCTATCAGATAATCTCTGTCGGATACGGAATCCATGCTGTTTAGGGTCGGACCTTCAAACCCCAAAAGGGAAGCCGTATAGTTTCTGTCCAAAGGATATGTGGTACCTGCAAGTGCACCTGCTCCTAAAGGACAATAATTCATTCTGTAATAAATGTCTGTCAAACGCTGTCGATCTCGTTTAAACATTTCAAAATATGCCCCAAAATGATGTGCCACCGTAGTAGGCTGTGCTTTCTGCAAATGAGTAAAGCCCGGCATATAGGTATCGAGATTTTCCTCCATAATATGTAAAATCTCTTCCAGCAGATCCTTTACAAGTCCGTCTGTTTTTAACACCTGTGCTCTTGTATATAATCTCATATCCAGTGCTATCTGGTCATTTCTGCTTCGTCCTGTATGCAGCTTTTTACCTGCGTCACCGATTCGGGCAATAAGGGTTGCTTCTACAAAGCTGTGAATATCCTCCTGCGTTTCATCAATTGCAAGGGTTCCGTTTTCCACATCCTCCCTGATGCCCGCCAGTCCTTTTACAATGGCATCCTTTTCCTCAGAAGTAATAATTCCCTGTTTTCCCAACATAACCGCATGTGCGATGCTTCCTTCCACGTCCTGGGTAAATAAGTTTTTGTCAAAACCAATAGAAGCATTGAACTCAAATACTTTCCGGTCTGTGGCTTTCGTAAAACGTCCGCCCCATAACTGTGCCATAATTCACCAAACCTTTCTGTTTTCTGCATACATATTAGAAAGTTCTGTTTTTCCTATACAGATTTCCAAAAAATTAAATCTAAACTTGATACTAACATAGATTTTACTTTATTGCAATACACAGTAAAAGAAATCTCTTTACACAATTTTGTACCCGTTTCATAGAATATACTAAAACCGGAAAAGGATATTTTTATGCCGAAGCCTCTGCTGGAATTAAAAGACATCTCTTACTCCTATCACAGCCTTTTAGCAGAAACACCGGCTCTTTCCCATATATCCTTTCATATAGATCTCGGAGAATTTGTAGCCATCGTCGGTCCCAGCGGCTGCGGTAAGTCCACATTGTTATCCATTATTGCCGGACTGCTTACTCCTGAGGAAGGAACCATTTCCTTCCAGAACCCCGATGGTTCCTTACATTACCCGAAAATAGGATATATGCTGCAAAGAGATCATCTGTTTGAATGGCGTACCGTTTATCAGAACACCATTCTCGGCCTGGAAATAAAGAAACAGCTTACTCCTGAAAACATTGAAAATGTACTGCAACTTATGAGGGACTATGATTTGTATAAGTTTAAGGATAAAAAACCCAGTGAGCTTTCCGGCGGTATGAAACAGCGTGCTGCCCTAATCCGCACGCTGGCACTTAAGCCCTCTCTTCTGCTTTTGGATGAACCCTTTAGTGCATTGGATTACCAGACCCGGCTCACCGTTTCCGCCGATATCTGTCAGATTATCCGCGAGACAGGAAAAACCGCCCTTCTGATTACCCACGATTTGTCAGAAGCCATTAGTCTTGCAGACCGTGTTATTATCTTAAGCCGCAGACCTGCTACCGTAAAATGCGAAGTTCCTATTCACTTATCCTTACCCAAGGATTCCGCCTTGGCTTCCAGAAACGCACCGGAATTTCCGTACTATTTTAATTTGTTATGGGAGGCGTTATCGGATGAAAAGAAATAATTCTTCTGCCAAAGAACTGACCAAACAAGAAGCCTTTGTAAAGGCCCATCGGCATTATCATCACAAAATTTCCTTTTGCCGGAGTTTTATTTTTATTTTGTTTCTGGCTGTATGGGAAGTATGTGCAAATCTGGGACTTATTGATACTTTTTTCTTTTCCAGCCCTTCCAGAATTGTTCTCTGCTTTTTAGAACTGGTAACGGAAAAATCCCTCTTTATGCACATTGGCATTACTTTACTTGAAACCTTATTAAGTTTTCTGCTGGTGTTCATCATCGGTCTGGGTGCCGCAACGATACTATGGTACTCTTCCTGTGTCTCGGAAATTGCAGAACCTTATCTGGTAGTATTAAACAGCCTGCCCAAGTCAGCACTGGCCCCTCTTTTTATCGTATGGCTGGGAACAGGTACTACCACCATTATTGTAGCCGGCATCTCCGTCGCTTTATTTGGCTCTATCATAAGTTTATATACCGGTTTCAGACAGGTGGATCCGGAAAAAATCACTCTGATATATACACTTGGAGGCACCAGAAAAGACGCTTTTTTCAAGGTGGTTTTGCCGGGCAGCATACCGATTATTTTAAGTACCATGAAGGTAAATATCGGTCTTGCCCTGGTAGGCGTCATCATAGGCGAATTTCTGGCAGCCAGAAGAGGTTTAGGATACCTGATTATCTATGGTTCCCAGGTGTTCCAGATGCACATGGTTATCACTTCCATTATCCTGTTGTGCCTGATTGCCATGGGCTTGTATCAAATAATTCAGTGGACGGAACACTATTACAAAAAGAAGGTATGATTTCTAAAAAACCGGACTCATATACATGAGCCCGGCTACATAATTTTTTTATTTCTTTATTAAATTCTATAAAGTTCTCAAATGAACCGCCATTAAAAGACTTATTCAGCCCATCCCTGCCATTCTGCCCATGCATCATCATAGGTAAAGTATTCAAGAGAAATGCCTTTTACTTCATTCCAGTCATTGAAGTTTACTGCGAATACAATTACTTCTTCATAATCATCTAAATCCGCATCACAGAACCATGTATCCTGAATTTCCCAGTCTTCCAGCTGTCTCCACTCACCGTTTTCTTTGCAGTATCCGATATCCAGCCATACGTTATTATAATCATAATACATATCATCGGGATCCTGTCCGGTATATGCCACAAAGCTGGTATATTCATTACTGCTTCCGCTGTACAGCTCCCATGCCGCATAACCTTCTTTTACTGCATAAAGAGTTAAGTAATCTTCTAAGGTCATACCAAGCTCCAGACCTCTTGCGGTCATGTATTCCTCTGCATACTCATCATAATCTCCGGTTGCATACTCAGTGTAATAAGTAGCATCGGTATATACAATAATGGCATGATTCTTTTCTACCTGTATGCTGTCGGAAGAGCCGATAAATACTAAATCACCATTGCCAAAGCTGCTTCCCGGTGCTACTGTCTGGGAAGCCATTTCATCCTGGATTTCAGTGATTGCTTCCTTTATGGTCTTTCTCTTTGCCTGACTGTCAGCTCCTTCCAAGACTGCCAGTGCACCTTCATAATCACCATCTGCAACGCAATCATCTGCCCATGCAATATAGTTTGCCGTCAGACCGTCAATTGCTTCCGCATTATCGGACTGCATTTCCAATACCTTCAGATATGCCTCTTCCGCATCCTCATAAGAACCGCTTTCAGCTAATTCCTGTGCATTCTGCAGTGCATCGTCAATCTTCTTATTTTCCATACCCTTGCTGATGAAAATAAATGCTACCGCACCCACTCCCAGCAAAATAAGAATAATAAGCAGAATAATAACCACCTTGGCTGCTCCGCCCTTTTTCTGTGTGGGATTAGCGGGCGGTACTGCTCCTACAGAATAAGGAGTGGCAACCGGTCTTCCTACAGGAATACCTCCATTGGGATTACTAGCAGGCATTGTTCCCTGCATAGGAGCTCCCATAGGATGCTGCATGGGATTTCCCATAGGAATCCCACCCTGCATAGGTGTCCCGTTGGACATCATATTGTTCTGCATAGGTGCCCCGTTAGGCATTCCCTGCATCGGCATACCATTCTGCATAGGTACTCCGTTGGACATCATATTGTTCTGCACAGGTGCCCCGTTAGGCATTCCCTGCATCGGCATACCATTCTGCATGGGTGCCGTATTAGGCATCATGTTGTTCTGCACAGGTGCTGTTGGCATCTGAGGTGCTGCTACAGGTGCCTGTGTTGCCTGAGGTGCTGCTGCAGGTGCCTGTGTTGCCTGAGGTGCTGCTGCAGGTGCCTGTGCTTCTAAAGGCTTACCGCAAAAGATACAGAACTTTGTACCATCGGCATTTTCGTTTCCACAATTGTTACAAACCATTTTCTTCCTCCTCTTTTGAACATATGTATTATTTTCATTTTCTATAGCTTAATTTTTCCCATGTGTATAAAATCCCCGAACACCACACTGCGGTTTCGGGGAACTACACTGAGAGCTGAAAAAGGGACTCGAACCCTCGACCCCTTCATTACGAGTGAAGTGCTCTACCGACTGAGCTATTTCAGCACGTGACTGTATAACAGTCACAACATTAGTTATTATACAAGGTAGCCCCCGAAAATGCAACTAAATTTTATAAACTTGTAAACTAAACCTACAAACTGTCGCAATGTACATCCATCTGAGGGAATGGAATTTCTATTCCTGCCTTATCCAAAGTATATTTGGTTTCTTCCGTCAGACGCCACTTGGTTTCCCAATAGTCCTCCTGCTTTACAAAACAGCGGATTCCCAGATTGATGCTGAAATCTCCCAAGGCATCCACAAACACCAGCATATTCTGATCCTGTAATACTGCTTCATCAGCCTTTAACATACCCGTCAACACTTCTTTTGCTTTCTTAATATCAGCATCATAGGCAATACCTACAGAAATATCCAGTCTCCTGGTAGCAGCTTCCGTCACATTGGTCATACTGGTATTTGCAAGTGTTCCGTTAGGAAGAATAATGATACGGTTATCAACTGTTGTCAGCTTGGTGTAAAACAACTGGATTTCCGTAACAGTACCTTCATTTCCTTTGTTGTCTTCTTTGATGTAATCCCCTACCTTAAAGGGCTTTAACAACAGAATCAGCACACCGCCCGCAAAATTGGAAAGACTGCCCTGTACAGCAAGTCCTACTGCCACACCTGCGGAACCAACCAGTGCCACAATGCTGGCAGCATCTACACCAAAACCTGTTGCTATGGTAAATACCAATACCACATATAACACTGTTTTCACCAAAGAATCCAGAAACTGTACCACACCTAAATCAGCCTTGGCACGTTTTAAGGACTTTTTCAGTATACGGCGTATCAGCTTAATCAGTTGTACCCCGATTACAAAAACAAGAACAGACAATAAAACTCTTACTCCCAAATGTAATGCCTTTTCCGGCAGACTTTCCAAAAAATTCTGTACCGGAGCCGGAATACTAAAATCCAGACTTTCTGCGGCCGCTGTTTCTAATACTATGTCTATCATTCTTTCAAATCCTTCCTTATGGCTTATACTCCAAAATACTTACAGATAAGGGAGCCAGCTTAATATGAACAGAATACGGTCTGTCATCACACTCTGCCGGTACCGCCTTTTTTATGCGTCCGTTCACTACACCATTTCCGCCGTAAGCTTTTGCATCTGTATTCAGCACTTCTTTATAACCGCCGGCTAAGGGCACACCAATCTGCAAATCCAGTTCCGTACCGGAAAAGTTTGCAGCTACTAACAGCATATCCTCTTTTTTCTTTCCTTTTCGTAAAAAGGTCAGATAATTCTGTTCTGCCGCTATACTGTTAATCCATTCAAAGCCCTCGGGACTGTTATCCAATTCATGCAAAGCAGGCTTGGTACAATACAATTTATTCAGGGCTTTTACAAGTGCTGCCACGCCCTTATGACCGGGGTATTTTAAGAGTTCCCACTCCACCTGACGGTTTTCATTCCACTCGTCAAATTCCCCGATATCCTGTCCCATAAAAAGAAGCTTCCTGCCGGGATGTGCCATCATATAGGCATAAGTCATACGCAGTCCCGCAAACTTCTGCTGTCTGTCCCCCGGCATTTTGCCAATCATGGAGGATTTGCAGTGTACCACTTCTGCATGGGAAAACGCCAGCATAAACTGCTCACTGTAAGCATAAATCATACTGAAGGTCAGTTCACTGTGATGTGCTGACCTGAAATACGGATCAAAGCGTATATACCGCAGATAATCATCCGTAAACCCATTGTTCCACTTCAAATCAAAGCCCAGTCCGCCTTCATTCAAATCCGCAGTAAGCAAGGGCCATGCAGTACTTTCTTCCGCAATGTTCAACACACCGGGATTTCGTTTCTTTAAGACAGAATTTACATGCTTAATAAACTCTATGGCCTCCAGATTTTCGTTGCCGCCATACATATTTGCTACCCATTCTCCATCCTCTTTACCATAGTCTAAATACAGCATGGAAGAAAGAGCGGTCATACGCAAACCATCCACATGAAATTTCTCCACCCAGAAAAGTGCATTGGCAATCAGGTAATTACTTACTTCCTTGCGACCATAATTGTACAACAGAGTATCCCACTGTGGTAAAAGTCCCTGTCGCACATCATAATGCTCGTAGAGACAGGTGCCGTCAAAATTGGATAAGCCATAGTTATCTCTTGGGAAGTATGCAGGTACCCAGTCCAAAATTACACCAATACCTGCTTTATGCATTTCATTTACAAAATACATGAAATCCTGCGGTGTACCGTATCGTGACGTAGGTGCATAATATCCGATGGTCTGATAGCCCCAGGATGCATCCAGAGGATGCTCCATGACCGGCATCAGTTCCACATGGGTATACCCCATATCTTTTACATAAGAAACCAGTTTGTCTGCAATCACCTTATAGTTTGTATATTCTGCTCCTTTATCAGGAACAGCAAAGCTTCCCAGATAAAGTTCATAAATGCTGATGGGAGCATCTGATTTCTGTACAATTTTCCTGTTTTTGAGCCACTCTTCGTCTTCCCACCCAAAACCTCTTAAATCCGTGATTACGGATGCAGTTTCAGGACGCAGCTGTGCCGCATTTCCGTAGGGGTCTGCTTTTAAATAGGTCAGACCGCTTTTTAGCTTCAATTCAAATTTGTAATTATCCCCCGTCCCGGCACCGGGCACAAAGATTTCAAAAATGCCGGAAGCAAGTTTTCTCATCTGGTGAATCCGCCCATCCCAGCGATTAAAATCCCCTACGGCACTTACCCTTACGGCATTGGGTGCCCAGACTGCAAAATATACCCCTTCTTCTCCGTCCAGAGTCATAGGATGGGCTCCCAGCTTTTCATAAACGGTATAGTGGATGCCATAGGAAAATGCTTCCTCATCTGCTTTAGTAAAAAGGGATTTGTGTCTGTAGGCATCCTGACGAATTTCCAGATTACCGTCCGGATAGGTAATAATGTACCGGTAAGCACCTATTTTTTTCTTCGGCAGCCATATGGCAAAAAATCCATCCTCGTCTGCCAGTTCCATATCCCTTTCTGACATATCCTCTAAAAACTGTACCTGTACCTGTTTTGCACCGGGTGCAAAGGTCTGCAAAAGAGTACCTGTACCGGATGCATGCGGTCCCAGTATCGCATGGGGATTGGAAGCTTCCGAGTAAATCACCTCTTCAATTGCCGGCCAGTTCATAAGCTTGTATAATTTGTTAGTCATACTGTTTCCTGCCTTTCCGCAGCCTGCTGCAAATTTTGTATATTTTTACAGGTGCAAAGTTTTATATAAACTGTTTTCCAACTAATGTAGGCTGTGGATAAAAAGTCCGCTCCGCAGCTTGGGCTCAAACCATGTGGACTTAGGCGGCATTAAAAGTCCCGCATCCGCTACTGCGAACAGCTCTCCGATAGAGGTCGGATACATGGAAAATGCTACCTGCATATCAGTATGTACTCTTCTTTCCAGCTCTGAAAGTCCTCTGATACCACCTACAAAATCAATACGCTTGTCTGTCTTGGGGTCTGCAATGCCTAACATCGGCTCCAATACATAATCCTGCAGCAGGGATACATCCAGTCCCTTCACCGGGTCTTTCGTTTTTACAGAGTCCTTTACGGTAAGCAGATACCATGTATCATTGAGATACATGCCAATTTCTCCTTTTTGGACAGGACGTACCGGTTCCTTTCCTTTCTCTTCCACAGCGGCAAATTTCTTTTCAATGCCATTCAGGAAAGCTTCCGGTGTCATACCGTTTAAGTCCTTTACCACACGGTTATAATCCATAATCATCAATTCACTGTCTGCAAATAGTACGGATAAAAAGTAATTAAACTCTTCTTCTCCTGTGTAATCCTTGTGTTCTTCCCTGCGTTTTAACCCCACCTTTACCGCAGAAGCACAGCGGTGATGTCCGTCCGCAATATATACATTTCCCATTTTATCAAAGGCTTCCTCTATTGCAGCCATGTCTTTTTCATCATCAACGACAAATACTCTGTGACTGATACCGTCATCGGAAGTAAAGTCATAAACTGCTTTGCCGTTTTTATATTTCTGAATCAGTTCCTTTAACTCTGCCCGGTCACGGTATGCCAGAAAAATAGGACCTGTCTGGGCATCCAGGGTATCTACATGGCGGATACGGTCTTCCTCCTTATCCGCTCTGGTATTTTCATGCTTTTTGATAACACCGTTTATATAGTCATCAATGGAGGCACAGCCTACTATACCGGTCTGGCTTCTGCCGTTCATAATCAGCTCGTACAAGTAAAAACAAGGCTTTGCTTCTGTAATAAATTCTCCTTTTTCAATCTGCTCTGTCAGAAGCTCTTTTGCTTTTTGATATACGCATGCATCGTAGGTATCTACCTCGTCCGGAAACTGTGTTTCCGCTCTGTCAATACGCAGAAAGGTATGAGAATCTCCTGCTACGACTGCCTTAGCTTCCTGCCTGTTGTATACATCATAAGGAAGTGCCGCAATCTTATCTGCCAGTTCCTCTGTAGGTCTGATTGCCCTAAAAGCTCTTATCTTTGCCATATTTCCTCTTTTCCTGCCGCTTTTGTGATTTTTAATCTTTTGCGTACATTTTATTTTTAACTTATATTTATTTTATCAAAAATTACTATACATCACAAGTAAATGGTGCTAAAATATCGAAGAAGTAATTTTATCAAACCCGAAAGCAAAGGATGTGATATTTTGACAGCAGAAGACAGAAAATTTTTATCCCGTATCAATAAATACGCAGAAGAAACCATGGCTGACATTGACCCCCAAAAGGTGCAGGTAGGTGCACAGCTTGATAAGCTCCGCCCCATACTGCAGGAGATTGCAGATGAACAGGGGCTTCCTTTAGAGGATATCTTTATCCGCTATATGGATTTGCAAAGTGAAGCTGCTTGTCTGACTGACGCAAAAATGCGTTCTGAATATGAAGATGAGCTTCGTTCCCCGGACGGTATGCCTTTCTTTTACCGCTAACACAAAACGCACTGCAGGATAGACCTGCAAGTGCGTTTTTTATATTTACCCCTTTACATAACTATTTTATTCTTTGGCTGTCAGATATATGACACCCATCCAGTAATAACCATACAATTCCGTGCCTTCATCCATGCCTTCATAGACCTCTTGTGCAATACGGTCAAAGGTTTCATCGTCCAATGTATATTCTGTACGCAGTAATGCAGTACCGTTCTCATTTAGCTGTTCCGTTAACTGTTCACTCACTTCATCATAAGGAAAATACAGATTATTCAGTCTGTAGTATTCCCTCTGTCCGTTAGTTGCAACATAATTTCTCATGCAGCCATCCAGTACATAATCACTGTCCTCTGTCAGCGTACGTCTTCCTGCCTCATCAGGCAGATTTAAAAGAGCATTGACCAGATAATCACTATCATTATTGGTAACGTCTAAAATCAGCCATTCACCGTCTATCCGCACTTTATTCCATGCATGGGGCAGATTGCCGTCTAACATACCGGTAACTACCACAGAGTCCAGTCCTGCCGCATCTGCCAGAATTTTAAATGCACCCGCATAGCCTGCACAAACACATCTGCCGTTTATAATGGCTCCGTACGCAGTAAAGGAGTCATCAAATTCGCTGTCAACATATGCATAATCATGCTCTGCTGCATTTTCCAATGCTTCATTATCATATTCACAGGTATTGCACAGATATTCATTGATTGCCAGTTCCTTCTCCAGTTCTGTCATACCCGGTGTAATAATTTCAGCTATGATTTCTTCAACCTTCTGACGGATTTCCTCCTGTTTTTTCGCAGTAACCTCTGCATCATCATCATACACTACTTTTACGGCAGTACCGGATATATTGGTTCTGTAACCGCTGATGCCAAGAATCAAAGGGTTCTGATAATAAGCCTCTAACAAGGAATCCGATAAGGTATGTGGATCTGCTGCTTCCGGAAACTCAGATATATCTATCACAGTCACGCCCGAAAGCATACTTAATGCAAGATATTCCGACAATGCACTGTTTGCTGTAACCTCAAAGTCTACTTTCCTGACATTGCTTTCTTCCTCTGATGTTTCCTCTTCCTCAAATGTAATATCTGTACTGAGTACAATATCACCGGCACGTTTTCTTAACATTTCTTCCCGTTCTTCAAGGAATGCCAGGTCCTTCTCTAACCTGCTTTCATCATAATCCACAATACTAACCGTATCTTCAAAGGGGGTTCCTTCAATCCGGTAAGGAATCTTTAATACTTTCAGATTCTTTCCTTCCAGATAATTACCGTCTTCATCCGTATAAATGTATCTGTCTTCTACTATAACTGCTTTTTCAGTATCATAATCCACCAGTTTCATACTGGTCATACCATCTGCCATTGTTACATAGCTGTAAGCCGACATTTCTTCCACAGATTCATATCCGCTGTACTGATAGCCGTTTTCTACCCATGTATCGGTTGCAATCGAAACAGGCAGATTGGCCTGAATATCCAGAATGTCTACACAGTTACTCATCATGGAAGTACCTTCTTCACAAATGGCTATAACACAGTAATTGTCCCTGTTTTCGGTCTTATAAACAGAAATCGGTTCTTCACCATATTCTGCAATGCGTTGTTCCCTGCACCATTCATCATACCAGTCATTCTGAGCCACCGAATAATTGTTAAACCTCCAGTTGGTAGTTACGGAGCCGTATTCTGCTGCTTCAGAGGTCCATTGGGTATCTTCTGTTGTAGCAATAACATACATATTGGTACTGTATCCATGCACCTCATCATACTCTATTTCACAAACAAAGTATTCCTTGGCTCCCTCTACCCTGGTCCACTCAAAATGAATTCTGCCGTCATCCGTAAAAGAATATTCCAGTCGCGGTGTATCCTGGAGTTCACCTTTAAAGGAAACCATCTGTACCTGCGGTACATCCCTCTTTTCTCCTGTTTCCAGATCAATATAAGTAGCCAGATACAAGGTGCTGAGATTTCCCCAGCTTGTACCGGCATCTTCCGGGAAAAAGAACAAATCATCGTGGGAATAACGCCTTACCACATCAGTACTTAACATACTGATAGCCACCTGTCCTCTGGCGTAACTGGTCGGATACAGGGTAACAGTTCCCGCCTCTTTATCATATTCCCATCTGCTGGGACCGATACTGCTATTGAGAGCCGGGTCTTCATATAAATTGATAATCTCGGTCCAGTATTCCAAATCCAGTTTTTCTAAATCAAAGCCTACCTCCAATACTATCTCATCATTGCGGCTAAGCCCTGTAATGGCAGGTCCGTAGGTATAGCCGTATGGAGATGTCTCGTCCTTATACTTATCCTTCATCTGGCTGGCAAGATAAGTGCCGGTTACATATTCGGTTCCCGAAAAACCATTCTCACCACTGCCGGTGCCATTTTCAGAAGCCGGACTGCCTTGTGCTGTCGCCTCATCAATACGATTGCCTGCCGTTGCAAGGGAAGTGCCGCTATTTTCTCCCGAAGCTGCATAAGAGCCGATTCCGCTCTTTTCACCGCCCGAAGTCAGAATACTGCTCTGTCCGGTAATAACACCTGCCAAAAAGCCGGAGCCAAACAAGCCTGCCACTAACACCACGCAAAGTATTATGGGCAATATCGTGCCGCCCTTTTTCTTTTTTTCCAGCAAAAACAAAAAATTCCGATTGTCAATTTTCATAACAAGCCCCTTTCTTTTACTCTGCACTTTCACTGCGGGACAGCATCTGCAATACACAGTCCTTTATAGTTTCCAAATCTTCCGTCTGCGAATATATCACTACATATGCCTCTGCCTCTTCATAGGCAGCCACATAATTTTCTTCTTCATCCAATGTGAACTTTACCGGCTTACCGCTTATTTCTTCTTCCCATGCGGTATTTTTCAAAAATTCCATGGGCAGGATAGCCGTCCTGTCTATTGTAATCTGCTCTTCCAGATAAATTTCTTCTTTATTCTGACCTAAATATATGGTAGTTCCCATCTGCAATTCCGTTTGCTCTACATCTTCCTGTGGCTGTACCGCTTCCTGTTCAGATGCTGCAAGCTGCATATCCTGTGGCTGTACCGCACCTTCCTCTTCTCCCCGCCTGTAGGTAAATGTCCCCACAAGCACTATGATTGCCGCTGCGGCTGCCATTGTTGAGGAATAAATATACCGGCGTCTTTTCTTTCTTTCCTTTTCCAAAGTGCTTTCAGCCTTAACCTTCTCTTTCGTTCGTGCAATTAAATCCTTTGGAGCATGAAGAGACTCCAGTTCTGCTTTATACTGCATTGAGAAATCTGTTGTTTTCATAATTCTTCTCCCTCCAGATCAATCTTTAACATCTCTCTGGCCCTGTGCAGACGTGATTTGATTGTAGTTTCCTTTTCCTTCAAAATCTCTGCTATCCGCACAATACTAAGTTCTTCATAGTAGAACAAATATATCACAATCCTATATATTTCAGGCAGCCTTGCCACCGCTTCCGTAAGAGGAGAATCGGCATTTTCTATTCTGGTATAATCCGATTCAGCACTTTCATCAGGTGTATTTTCATCTTCCGGTTCATTAAAATAGACAACCTTTTTATTCCACGAACTGCCTGTATGTTTTCTGGCACAATTCAATGTGACCCTGATTAACCACGCCTTCAAATGCTCTTCGCCCGAAATCCTGTCCCTGTATTTCACCAGTCTCAAAAAAACCTCCTGAAATACATCCTCCGCGTCCGTCCGGCTACCGGTTTCATTCACAGCAATGCGGTATACCATATCAGCATACCGCTCTACAATTTCTTCTGTTGTCAACTGACGTATATCCCCGTTCATCTGTTTCTCCCGATAGTGTAAACATTTCCTGCCTTTAAGTATACGCTATCGGGAGACTTTTTCCAATTAGTTTTTTTATTCTCAAAAAATACTCTATTTTACCGTGCCGGTTGCCAGAATATTTTCCGCAATGGTGAATACATCTTCCGTACATCCGGAAACTGCAATTGCCTCAATAGAATAAAGATAATCGCCATTTGTTATCAGATAGACCACCGTATTATCCTCATAGTCACCGTCTACAGTTCTGAAACTAAATTTTAAAGCATTTCCGAAATTTGTTTCCCCATAATACTCTACTACAATATCCTTTGCAGTATCACCTAAGCTCTCTTTCAGATAGTCCCTATAAGCAGATATATCCTCTTCTGTTGCCATCGCATCTGCCATATCAAAGCTGTCAGCGCCCATATATTCACGTTCAATATCTATTACACAGCCTGTTCTGTCCACATCACCGTCCGGAGCGTATGCTGTTGCCATATAATTCTTATAATCATAGTCCTGCTCCCATCCTGCGGGCAGTTCAAATAATAAGAATCCGGTAGAGACAGTTATTGTGCCTGTATCTGCAGTTGCAAGAAATTTGTCCAGTTTTGCCTGTGCTTCTGCTTTGTCCCAAGCAACATCAATTTCATAGAAAGCTTCCAGTTCTTCCAATAAATAGTCTGTTTTACCGGTAACATCTTCTGCATTTACTTCAATTTCCACCAAAACACTAACATCCTTTGATAACTCTTTCAGATAATAAGTACAGAAGATAGGAATATAGTTTTCTTCCCATCTGTCATAATAACAGTATTTTACAGTTGCATAAGCACCGTTTTCCAATTCCTGTACTTCTGAAATTTCAATATCTCTGCAATCTGTGTGATAAAAAGGATCATAATTATATTCCAGATAATATGCCAGATTTTCTTCCGGCAGATACTCCTCAGCATCATACCTGATATAAGGATTTAAGGTGATTCTGAAATCCACACCCAGCTTCTCTGCATACGCGGTATCCCTGTTTACACTTGCATAATCTCCCTTAGGAATAAACACCTGCAGTTTCTGACTTTCCATTTTGCCTGTTTCTTTATTTTCTTCGGATTCTGTCATCAGGGTTTCGCAGTATATATATTCAAAACCATTATAATCCTCTTCAAATTCACCGCCTAACACCACACCGGATACAGGTTTTTCTTCGTCATCTTTTGTATCCTTGGTTTCGTCAGTTTCTTTATCTTCTTTTTCTTCTTTTTCAGAATCTTTGTCTTCCTTTTCGGCATCCTTGTCTTCATCCTTGGAGTTTTCTGTATCCTCATAATCAGTAGAAACTACTTCTTTGGAACTGCAGGCTGTGACAGATAACGCCATCGTCAATGCTAATAAAATCATTACAACTTTCTTTTTCATTTTTTCTTCCTTCCTTCTATTTCCCTTTTATTTTTTATACATCTGATTGGCAAATCAATATATGTAAATGCCCTTACACAAATAATACCCTGCATCCTTCCAAAAGGTTGCAGGGTATTTAAAAATTTTTATTTTATTACTTATTTATTTCACTACTCTTACACGGAATACACCGTCAATGCTGCTTAACTTTTCTACAATATCAGGAGTTACCGGGCTTTCTACATCAAGCATGGTGTAAGCCACTTCCCCTCTGGACTTGTTAGTCATATCGCTGATATTGATACCTGCATCGCCAAAGCATGCGGTAAACTTGGTAATCATATTTGCAATATTCTTATGGAATACGGCAATACGTCCTGCTTTGGTGCAGACACCCATATCACAGCCGGGATAGTTTACACTGTTTTTAATGTTACCGTTCTCTAAGTAATCCATCATTTCCTTAACTGCCATGACAGCACAGTTATCTTCGGATTCTTCTGTAGAAGCTCCTAAGTGAGGAATAACAATACATCCCTTAGCACCTGCTGTAGTGGGATTCGGGAAGTCGGTCACATATTTATGTACCTTTCCGCTTTCCAATGCTTCTAATACATCTGCTTCGTTTGCAAGAAGGTCTCGTGCAAAGTTAAGGATAATAACGCCGTCCTTCATCATAGCGATTGCTTCTTTGTTAATCATCCCCTTGGTAGAATCTAACAAAGGTACATGGATAGTGATGTAATCACAGGTCTTATAGATATCTTCTACATTTAATACGTGTTTAACATCCCTGCTCAAATTCCATGCGGCATCTACAGAAACATAAGGGTCATAACCATAGACTTCCATGCCCAGATGTCTTGCAGCATTTGCCACCTTGACACCGATAGCTCCCAGACCGATAATACCCAGCTTCTTACCGGAAAGCTCGGTCCCTGCGAAATTTTTCTTTTCCTTTTCAGCAGTCTTTGCAATATTTTCATCAGCGGCATTGTTCTTTACCCATTCGATACCACCCACAACATCTCTGGCTGCCAGCAGCATGCCTGCAATAACCAGTTCTTTTACACCGTTTGCGTTGGCACCGGGCGTATTGAATACTACAATACCCTTTTCTGCACACTTATCAAGAGGAATGTTGTTTACCCCGGCACCTGCTCTTGCCACTGCAAGGAGACTGTCCGGTAAATCCATCTCATGCATGGATGCACTTCTTACCAGTACACCTTCTGCCTCTTCTATATTTTCTGTTTTGCTGTAATCAGCCGTAAATTTTTCCAGACCCACTTTGGAAATGGGATTCAGGCAATAATATTGAAACATATCATTATCTCCTATGCGTTATTTTTTTCAAACTCTCTCATGAACTCTACCAGTTTTTCAACACCTTCGATAGGCATAGCGTTGTAGATACTTGCACGCATACCGCCTACGCTTCTGTGTCCTTTTAAGTTTACAAAGCCTGCGGCTGCAGCCTCTTTTACAAACTTAGCATCCAGTTCTTCACTACCTGTTACAAAAGGAACATTCATTAAGGAACGATCTTCTTTTCTTACAGTACCCTTAAACAGCTTGCTCTCATCCAGGAAATCGTAAAGAATTTTTGCTTTCTTTTCATTGTATTCCTTCATTGCCTCAAGACCACCCTGCTTCTTGAGCCACTTAAATACCTTGCCGCAGATATAAATACCATATGCGGGCGGCGTATTGTACAAGGAATCGTTGTCAGCATGAATCTTATATTTAAACATGGTAGGTGTTCCGGGAAGCACATCATCCGTCACTAAGTCTTCCCTGATAATTACGATTACCACGCCCGCAGGACCGATATTCTTCTGTACACCGCCATAAATCAGGGCATACTTGGATACGTCTACCGGTTCAGATAAGAAGCAGGAAGAAACATCTGCTACCAAATCTTTACCCTTGGTATTCGGTAAGGTTTTGAACTTGGTACCATAAATGGTATTGTTTTCACAGATATAAACATAGTCTGCATCTTCGCTGATGGGAAGGTCGGAGCAGTCGGGGATATAAGAGAATGTCTTATCTTCGCTGCTTGCAATCTTATTAGCCTTACCGTAAATAGAAGCCTCCTGGTAAGCTTTCTTAGCCCACTGGCCGGTTACAATATAATCAGCGACCTTATTCTTCATAAGGTTCATGGGAATCATTGCAAACTGGCTGCTTGCACCACCCTGTAAGAATAATACCTTGTAGTTGTCAGGGATATTCATTAATTCCCTTAAGTCTGCCTCTGCGTCCTTAATAATCTTGTCATAAACCTTGGAACGGTGGCTCATCTCCATTACGGACATTCCACTGCCCTGATAGTCAAGCATTTCATCTGCTGCTTCTTGTAATACTTCTTCGGGCAATACTGCCGGACCTGCTGAAAAATTGTAAACTCGCACTTAAGTTACCTCCTCATATTCTTATGAATTGTATTTTCCTATTAGCACATTAAGGATTAATGTGTTATTTCACAACATTTGAGAAAACGTTGCCAATGATAAACATTGTTAATATTGTAAACTTTAGTTTTGCTTTAGTCAACTGCATTGTTAAATGATTTTTAATTTTTGTCAATTTTTTGTCAAATTGGCAGTTTTTTGTTAATAAAACATCACTACGGGTACACCGACTTCCAACATCTCATATAACTCGCCCATCACTTCAGAGGGAACATTGATACAGCCATGGGAACCACTTGTTTCGTAGATATCTCCGCCAAACTCTTTTCTCCATGAGGCATCATGGATACCGATATTCCCGACTACAGGCACCCAGTATTTTACGAAGGAAGCATAATTTGCTCCCCGCAGCGTTCTGTTTCTCTGCATAGCATAAACATAGTTGACTCCTGCCGGTGTGTCCCACCCTCTTCGCATATTACCTGTTACGATATCCGTTTCCAAAAGCAGTTCGCCCGCCTCATAATAATACAGCTTCTGCTCTGTCATATCAACTTCTACATAGGTATCTCCGATGTCATTTTCTCCCCTGTGATAAGCTTCTCTTTCATAAGCAGGTATATGTATACCGCTCTCTTTATTTAAAAAAGCATCCTTCAAATAAGCAATCTCTGCTTCCCGGTCAATGACATTACCATAGGTACCGCCTTCAATGGTTATGATATCTCCTCTGGTTGACAGAAACGTGCGGGTACTTTTATAAGTATCATATTTTATGCAAAGACTGTCTACAAATTCCACAAGAGCATCTTCATTCAGAATCAGGTTACCCGTCTCGTCCAGTATAAACTCCCCCGCTTCGTTCAGGGTTATAAAATCGCTGACAATTTCCGGGGTTAATACAATCCGGTCATCCCCCATATCATACACGATACCACAATGCTGAAACGTATCCACTTTTCTCCAAAGCAAAAGTGTTTCCTGCATTTTCTCCGTATAGGGAAGATCTGCATAACAGGCAGTCACATCCGAAAAAAAGCTTCCCTGTGACAATGCCTGTGCCATAGTCTGCTGTACCATATCCATATCCAGTACATGAAGCCTGCCGTCAAAAAGCGTATATCCCGCTTCTCTTCTGATTTCCACAAGGGAAGTCTCCGGTGAATCCGTATGCCTGTTGTTCTCTTTGATACCACACTCTCCCAAAGCCTCAAAAAGCAATGTCTCGTCAAAACTGATTTGCGGAGAAACCGTATAGTTTACAGCCCCTGCCAAGCCTTTTATCCACAATAGCGGATTCTGTGCCTTTTTCAGTTCCTCCAATTGACTACTATAGTCAATTGTGAATTGGATATCCGAAAGCTGTACTTCATACTTTTTTCCGTAAGCATCCTGCAAGATAAAAAGACCTTCGCCAAAATGCTTTTCCTGATATAAGTTTTTTAATTCCGCATTGATTTCCGCTGTCGTTTTACCCGTACAATACACACCGTTCACATAGGTGCCCGGATAAAAATTTTCCCTGTAATAAAACCCGATTGCCAGATATAAAAAAAAGGGTAAAATGACATTTGCCACCAGAACAAGCCACAACAGCCGTTTTCTTTTCTTTTTCATACGTCTCCCAAACAAAACGTTTCTTTCGTAAATATATGAAAGAGTTCTTTAGATTAGGCTTACTACTTTGTGTCAGCACAAAGTCGATTTTTATATCAGTCTTTCTTGGCTAAATCGTCCTCATCAAAGGCATCACTGATAGGAGCACCTGCAGGCACCATCGGAAATACTTTATCATCCTCCTGAATCACACATTCAATCAATACCGGTGCATTCATGGAAACAGCTCTTTCGATGGCCGGTGCCAGTTCTTCTTTTGAGGTTACACGGATTGCCGTACAGCCAAGACCTTCTGAAACCTTACAGAAATCCACCTTATCATTTAATACGGTCTGTGAATATCTGTGGTCATAAAACAGAGTCTGCCACTGGCGTACCATACCCAGTACATGGTTATTGATAACCACCTGAATAATAGGAATATTGTAGCGGCTTGCAGTTGCCAGTTCATTCATGTTCATGCGGAAGCACCCGTCACCGGCAATATTAATGCAGATTTTGTCAGGTCTGCCCACCTTTGCACCTATACATGCCCCCAGACCGTAGCCCATGGTTCCTAAGCCTCCGGAGGATAAAAAAGTGCGTGGTTCTGTATACTTATAATACTGCGCAGCCCACATCTGATGCTGACCTACATCGGTGCTGATAACTGCTTTTCCTTTGGTTACGCGGTCAATTTCTTCAATGATGAATGGTCCTGAAAGTTGTGCTGTATTATACTTCAGCGGATATTTATCCTTCAATTCTTTAATATGTGCCATCCACTCACTATGGTCCTGCTGCTCAAGACGGTCGTTCAGTCCGGCGAGCACACACTTCAAATCTCCTACAACACTGGCATAGGCGGGAATATTTTTACCGATTTCCGCCGCATCAATATCAATATGTAATACCTTGGCATTTTTTGCAAAGGCCTTGGGATTACCGATAACGCGGTCTGAAAAACGTGCTCCCAATGCTATTAAAAGATCACATTCACTCACCCCGAAATTGGAGGTTTTGGTTCCGTGCATACCAATCATACCGGTATATCTGTCACTCTTGCCGTCAAATGCACCTTTTCCCATCAGTGTATCACAAACCGGAGCATCAATTTTTTCTGCAAACTCCCTGACTTCCTTGTCGGCACCGGAAATAATGGCACCTCCGCCCAAATAAATATAAGGCTTCTTTGCCTGTACAATCAGTTCCGCAGCTTTATCCAGATCACTTTCTGTAAAAGCATTTACTGTTGTTATTTCTTCCGGCACCACCGGAGTATACTCACACAAATTTGCAGTAACATCCTTGGTAATATCCACCAGCACCGGGCCGGGGCGTCCTGATTTTGCAATTTTAAATGCCTTTCTGATTGTATCTGCCAGCACATTTACATCCTTTACAATATAACCATGCTTGGTAATCGGCATAGTCACCCCTGCAATGTCGATTTCCTGAAAGGTGTCCTTGCCTAATAAAGGCAGATTAACATTTGCAGTAATTGCCACCATAGGTACGGAATCCATGTACGCAGTCGCAATGCCTGTTACAAGATTAGTCGCACCGGGACCGCTGGTTGCCATGCATACCCCCACCTTACCTGTTGCTCTGGCATAACCGTCTGCTGCATGGGCAGCACCCTGCTCATGGGAAGTGAGAATATGATTGATTTCATTGCTGTGTTTATAAAGTGCATCATAAATATTTAAAATGGTGCCGCCGGGATAACCGAATACGGTATCTACCCCCTGCTCTTTTAAACATTCTATTACGATTTCTGCACCTGTAAGCTGCATTACTTATTTCCTCCTAAATCTGTATCTTTTGGAATTTCTAAAATTGCACCTCTGTTACCGCTGGTCACCAGTTCACGATAGCGGGCTAAGTAACCGGTTGTAACCTTCGGCTCCCTGGGCTGCCATTTTGCTCTTCTTGCAGCCATTTCTTCATCGGAAACCTTTACATTCAAGGTATTTTGAGGAATGTTAATACTGATGATATCGCCTTCCTCTACCAGTGCAATGGGACCGCCCACCGCTGCTTCCGGAGAAACATGACCGATGGAAGCACCACGGGATGCTCCTGAGAAACGCCCGTCGGTAATAAGTGCAACACTGGAGCCTAAGCCCATGCCCGCAATTGCGGAGGTCGGATTTAACATTTCTCTCATACCGGGACCGCCCTTAGGTCCTTCGTAACGGATAACAACCACATCTCCTGCTACAATCTTACCGCCCTTAATTGCCTCAATCGCATCTTCCTCACAGTCAAATACTCGTGCCGGACCCTCATGCACCATCATCTCAGGTACTACTGCGGAACGCTTTACCACACCGGAATCGGGAGCCAGATTTCCCTTTAATACTGCAATACCGCCGGTCTTTGAATACGGATTTTCTACAGGGCGGATAACGCTTTCATCCTTATTCCATGCATTCTTGATATTTTCTCCTACTGTTTGTCCTGTAGCGGTAATCAAATCTAAGTTAAGCAGATTTAACTTGGACAGCTCTTTCATAACCGCATATACACCACCCGCTTCATTTAAGTCTTCCATATAGGTAGGACCTGCAGGTGCCAGGTGACACAGATTGGGAGTAATCTCAGACAATTCATTTGCCATTTCCAGATTCAGCTCTACGCCTGCTTCATGAGCAATTGCCGGTAAGTGCAGCATGGTGTTGGTAGAGCAGCCTAATGCCATATCTACAATCAGAGCATTTCTGAATGCTTCTGCCGTCATAATGTCGCGTGGTCTGATGTTCTTTTCAACCAGCTCCATGATTTTCATACCCGCATGCTTTGCCAGACGGATTCTTTCGGAATAAACCGCCGGAATGGTACCGTTTCCTCTCAGTCCCATACCGATTGCCTCTGTTAGGCAGTTCATGGAGTTTGCCGTATACATACCGGAGCAGGAGCCACAGGTAGGACATACTTTTTCTTCAAACTCGCATAAATCCTCCATGGTCATAGTGCCTGCCGCCACGCTTCCTACTGCTTCAAACATGGAAGAAAGACTTCTCTTTTCTCCCTTTACACGGCCTGCCAGCATGGGACCGCCGGATACAAAAACAGTGGGAATATTTAATCTTGCGGCAGCCATCAAAAGTCCCGGAACGTTTTTGTCACAGTTCGGAATACATACCAGACCGTCAAAGCCATGTGCCATTGCCATACATTCGGTACTGTCTGCAATCAGATCTCTGGTTACCAGACTGTATTTCATACCGATGTGTCCCATTGCAATGCCGTCACAAACTGCAATTGCCGGAAACATAACAGGAGTACCGCCTGCCATGGCTACCCCCATCTTTACCGCTTCCGTAATCTTATCCAGGTTCATATGCCCCGGAACAATTTCATTGTAGGAACTTACAATACCGATTAGGGGTCTTCTTCTTTCTTCCTCGGTATAACCCAATGCATTAAATAAACTTCTGTGAGGTGCCTGACTGGTACCTGTCTTTACAGAATCACTTCTCATATCTTATCTATGCCTCCTTGTTCTTCTTAAATACGCTCTGCTATCAGACTGCCCATATCGGAGCAGCTGACCTTTTCACAGCCTTCCGACATAATGTCACCGGTACGATAGCCCTCTGACAATACCTTCTTTACTGCTTCTTCAATCGCATCTGCCGCCTCATCCAAATCAAAGCTGTAACGTAACATCATTGCCGCACTTAAAATGGTGGCAATGGGATTTGCTATATTCTTGCCTGCAATATCCGGTGCCGAGCCGTGGCTTGGCTCATACAGACCGAATTTGGTATCATTTAAGGAAGCTGATGCCAGCATACCGATAGAACCGGTTACCATGCTCGCTTCATCGGATAAAATGTCGCCAAACATGTTCTCTGTGAGGATAACGTCAAACTGTGCAGGATCTTTTACCAGCTGCATGGCACAGTTATCAACTAACATATGCTCTAATTTTACTTCCGGATAATCCTTTGCCACCTCTTCTACCACTGCCCGCCACAGTCTGGAGGAATCCAACACATTGGCCTTATCCACACTGGTAACCTTTTTCTTTCTCTTCATTGCAATTTCAAATCCCTTAATTGCAATTCTGCGGATTTCATTTTCATCGTATGTAAGGGTATCAATTGCCTTGCGTATACCGTTTTCTTCAATGGTCTTACGCTCTCCGAAATAGAGCCCGCCGGTCAGTTCTCTCATAATCATAATGTCAAAACCCGCTGCACTGATTTCTTCTTTTAATGGACAAGCCGCTGCCAGTTCCTTGTAAAGGAGTGCCGGTCTTAAATTGGCAAACAGATTCAGTGCTTTACGAATCTTTAAAAGACCTGCTTCGGGGCGGTTCTGGGGAGGTAATTTATACCAGGGAGATGTGGTGGTATCTCCGCCGATGGAGCCCATCAGTACTGCATCTGCTGCTTTTGCGGTTGCAATTGCTTCCTCTGTAAGGGGTACACCATGCACATCTATAGAAGCACCACCCATTAATATATCAGTAAATTCAGGGGTAAATCCAAATTTTTCTCCGGCACGCACCACAACTTTTTTTGCCTCTGCTACGATTTCCGGTCCGATTCCGTCACCCGGAATACAGGTAATTTTCAAATTCATTCTGTATATCCTCTTTTCCTGTTTAGTTTTCCTGTGTTTGTTTACTGTAACATGGTACAGTATGAAACTACTTCTTTTTATCATACCAAAGCATTCACAAAAATTCAATACGAAAAAGAATTTCACTACAGGAAATTGCCCGGCAGTTTTCCATAGAATGAAAAAACCTTGAAATCCGGCAGATTTCAAGGTCGCTTCTTTCAAAATAAATTCACTTTATGCTTCGCCTGCTTTTTCCACACGGCTGATAGCAGACTTTTCCATCGGAATACGGCAGTTTTTGTTGTTGCCGAATTCTACAATAACGGTATCTTCATTGATATCAATTACGATGCCGATAAAGCCTGATGTCGTCAATACACAGTCACCTGTCTCCAGACTTGCAATCATGGCAGCTACTTTCTTCTGCTCTTTCTTCTGTGGTCTGAAAAGGAAAAACCACATTGCACCCAGAATAACCGCATAAATTACAATTGTTAAAAATATGCCGCCGGTTCCACCTGCCGCCATTGCCTCTGCACTTGCATCTCCGCTCAGTAAAATATTCATGTTCCGTCCTCCTGTAACCTTTGCCCGAATATCAAGGCTCTATTGCTTATGATACACAACTTTCCGTCTAAGGGCAAGCACTTTATAAAATTTTTATGTGTTACATTTTTTATGTGTTACTTTTCTATTTACCAGAACTCATTCTGTTGTACGTTTATTCTGCCCCGCCTGCGGCCATGGAATCCAGCTTATGCCTTTTGTATGCGGCAAATTCTCCCTTATCCAATGCCTCTCTGATTTCCTCCATCATGGTATTGTAAAAATAAAGATTATGCAGTACACAAAGACGCATTCCCAGCATTTCCTTTGCTTTTAAGAGATGCCGTATATAGGCTCGCGAGTAGCGTCTGCACGCAGGACAGCTACAGCCCTCTTCAATGGGTCTGTCATCCAGCTCATATTTGGCATTAAACAAATTGATTTTGCCATGATTCGTATACAGATGACCATGTCTGCCATTGCGTGTAGGATATACACAGTCAAAGAAATCCACGCCACGTTCTACGGCTTCCAGTATATTAGCCGGAGTTCCTACTCCCATTAAATAGGTGGGCTTTTCCAAAGGAAGATACGGTACCGTTTCATCCAAAATATGGTACATCTCCTCATGGCTCTCCCCTACGGCAAGTCCCCCTACCGCATAACCGTCCAAATCCAGTTCCGCAATCCGCTTGGCGTGTTCAATACGGATATCTGCAAAAACAGCTCCCTGATTGATACCAAAAAGCATCTGCTGCTTATTGATGGTGTCCTCTAAGCGGTTTAACCGTGCCATCTCGTTTTTGCACCGTACCAGCCATCTGGTGGTTCTGTCCACGGAACTCTGCACATAATTTCTGTCCGCCTTAGAGCTTGGACATTCATCAAATGCCATTGCTATGGTGGAAGCCAGATTGGACTGTATCTGTATACTTTCTTCCGGTCCCATAAAAATTTTCCGGCCATCGATGTGGGAATTAAAATACACACCCTCTTCTTTTATCTTACGGAGCCCTGCCAGGGAAAACACCTGAAAACCACCGGAGTCCGTCAGAATCGGCTTGTTCCATGACATAAATTTGTGTAAGCCGCCCAGTTGTTTGATGATTGTGTCACCGGGCCGTACATGTAAATGATATGTGTTGGATAATTCCACCTGGGTCTTAATGCCTTCCAGATCTTCGGTAGATACTGCTCCCTTTATCGCTGCCGCTGTTCCTACATTCATAAATACCGGAGTCTGTATCACCCCATGAACCGTAGTAAACTCTGCCCTTTTTGCTCTGCCTTCCTGTGTAAGCACTCGATACATCATTCTATAAATCCTCCCAGAACTCTTCTAATGTAATGCCTTTTTCTGTAATCACTGTAGCTGCCTCCTCGCCTACATATCTGAAGTGCCATGGTTCATAAATAATCCCCGTAATATATTCTTTTCCTTCCGGATACCGGAGGATAAAGCCATACTTATAACTGTTCTCTGCCAGCCATTTACCGGCCTGTGTGTCTGCAAAGCCCTCATCCAGACGCATATAGGTACTGCTGTAAAAATCTATGGCAAGTCCAATCTGATGTTCACTGGCATTGGGTGCCGTAACGGTTACGGAAGCGGTTTTGTATGCATCCATATAGGACATCCCCGCGTTCATATACCGGGTGATTTTCTTTTTAAACAAATAAGTCTGCCTGTTGTAATCCCTATAAGGAGAACAAATAATTAAATTCACACCATCTTCCTTTGCAGCCTGCATCATAGCCAGCAAATCTTCCAGAATACGTTCATCACACTGCAGACTGCTCGTAATATTCCCTAAGGGAAACTCGTAGTCCTGTGGGATGGAATGCTGCTTGTTCACTAAAATCAGTCGCCAGTCCGCAGGATCAAATTCATAGGAAGAAAAGTCCGCATCCTCTATTTCACTGTTTTCAGCAATCTCTTCAGGCGTGCTTTCTACTATCTCCCTGTAAGTGGAGTTATTTTCCAGGATTTCTTCCAGCGTATAAGTATCAATTTCCTCTTCCGCAAGCAGCTCTACATCGTCCAGATTTTCAATGACCTCTTCATCTGCCTCAATCACTGCCACTTCCGCAGTATCAATTTCCTGTTCTGCAGCAAGCTGTGCTCCATCCTCTGTGGGTGCAACCCCCTGTCCGGTCAGACTTTCCGTAGTGGAAAAGCTGCTGCTTATCATCATAAAAAGGAATACTAAAAGAGCACAGGAGTATCTCTTACCGTTAGCGGCAATCTTAAGTCCTGCGTAATATACCGAAAGCACCAACGTCATCAGAATCATAAGCGGTGCCTTCATCCATCTGTGCTTTTTAGCTGTCTTCGTAAAAGAAAACAGCACCTTTTCACGAAATGTTTTTTTCATCTTTATCCTGTCCGTATATCTGTAAATACTTATATTCTGTTATATCATAACACAATTTTTTTACGATTGCATTACTTTTTTATTGCATGTCCCTTTCTTTCTATTGTATAGTGTAAGAATAGATTTATTATATTGCTTTTTCAACAGATGCATTGTTATGGTACAAATCAAAATCAGAAAGTTTCGGAGGCTATTATGGCAGGTTCTACATACGGTACAATATTTAAAATCACAACGTGGGGCGAATCCCACGGCAAGGCATTAGGAGTCGTAATTGACGGCTGTCCTGCAGGTCTTGCTCTTTCGGAAGCTGATATTCAAATTTATTTAAATAGAAGAAAACCCGGTCAAAGCAGTATTTCTACCCCCAGAAAAGAGGATGATGAAGTAGAAATTCTTTCCGGTGTCTTTGAAGGTGTTACCACCGGTACCCCTATTTCTTTAATTGTCCGCAACACTTCCCAACGTTCCGGCGATTACGGTGAGATTGCCTCCTACTACAGACCCGGTCATGCAGACTATACCTTTGATGCCAAGTACGGTTTCAGAGATTACAGAGGTGGTGGCCGTTCCTCCGGCAGAGAAACCATTGGCCGCGTAGCTGCCGGTGCCATTGCTGCAAAGCTGCTTTTACAGATGGGAATTACCGTAACCGCTTATACCCGTTCCATCGGTCCCATTGAAGCAGACTTAAATGTCTTTGACAAGGAAGCCGTTTTATCCACACCTACTGCAATGCCGGACAGGAAAGCTTCCGCACTGGCGGAAAACTACTTAAAACAGACTATGCAGGAACTTGACTCCTGCGGCGGTATTATGGAATGTCTGGTAGAAGGTCTGCCTGCAGGTATCGGCGAGCCTGTTTTTGAAAAACTGGATGCCAATTTGAGCAAGGCCGTAATGTCCATCGGAGCTGTCAAGGCTGTGGAAATCGGTGACGGCATTTTAGTTTCTAAAGCCAAAGGAAGTGAAAACAACGATGCTTTCTGCATAACAGGAAACAGTGTTTCCAAAAAGACCAATCATTCCGGCGGCATATTGGGTGGTATCAGTGACGGTTCTCCTGTTTTAATACGTGCCCATGTGAAACCTACTCCCTCCATCTTCCGTCCGCAGGAAACAGTCAACAAAAACGGAGAAGAAATTTCCATTCAGATCAAAGGCCGCCACGACCCCATTATCGTCCCCAGGGCCGTTGTAGTTATGGAAGCCATGGTAGCCGTTACCTTGCTGGATTCACTGCTGCTCAATATGAGTGCAAGAACCGATAAAATATTGGAATTTTACAACAGGGATTAAGCTGTTATAAAGAAAAGCCCGGCACCGGCTGCTGTAAAAAGTTTCCACACAGACACGCTTTCGCTCCGCGAAAAACGTAGCAGTACTAAGAATTTTCCTGCGTTTCACTTGGAAAATTCAAGTGCTGACGTTTTTCAAGGGTCTGTTTAGGAAAGCTTTTTACAGCAGCCGGTGCCGGGCTTTTTTACAACGGGTCTTTTCGGCATTATCTGATTCGTGCTCCAAAGGGCATCAATGCCAGCTTTGCCAGTTTAAACTGCTGTAAGCCAAACGGAATCCCTATAATGGTGATACAAAGCACAAGCCCGCATACCAGGTGTTCCAATGCCAGCGGAATACCTGACAGTAATATCCAGAAAATATTTAAAATGAAGCTTCCCAGCCCTCCGCCATAATCCACTTCCTTTCCAAACGGAAAAAAGGTAAGTCCGGCTATTTTAAAGCACTGTATCCCTATGGGAATACCAATAATGGTAATGCACCAAAGACATCCTGCCAAAAGCCAGCTTAACCCATTGATAAAACCACCGAAAATAAACCATAATATATTTCCCAACACTCTCATAACTCATTTCTCCTCATCTCAATGTATTTACACCTTATATTATGCAAAAGCGACCACAAAGTCAACTTTCGTCAAACTTTCATGGTCGCTTAACATTCTGTTAGTATGTTGCGTAAAGCCTATGCTTCTACGCCCATGGCCGCATAATAGTCTTCAAACTTTTTGTTGACAGCTTCCTGTGTCTGATAGGATATATCAGGCAATTTACCGCCCCAGGTTTCTTCCGCCTGCTTAAAGCCCTTTTCAAAAGCAGCCTGCATTTCTTTCATCTTATTTACATCATCCCCGGCAAGGGCACATGCAAAATCAAATATTCTGTCAGAGGTCTGGGCCACACCATAATAACCGTCCTCTGCAATATCTGCCTGAGCCTGAGCCTGTGTTACGGGATCTACCGTATAGTTGCCGCCGGCTAAAAACTGCCAGATATTATTGGCCTGTCCATAAGCATTCGTCTGCTGGTTCATCATCTGCTGAACCAGAGAAATCAACTGATTCTGTCTTGCTTCTGTATCCGCCTTTAGCTGTTCTACCAGGGCTGCCCTGTCCTCTGCACTCATCTTATTGACGGAATATGTGGCTTTTTTTTCTGTGGCATCCGAAGCTTCATAAACGGCACCCGTCTCCACGGCTTCGGGAGCTTTTACGTTTTCCGTTGTTTTCTGTGCTGCATAGTCGCCGGTATAAGCTACTGCAGCCGCACCATTGTTTACCGCATTTACACTCATCTTTTTTCCTCCTTGACTTTCCCCGGGCAAATCCGTTTGCCCTTCATCTATAGTTTCGCAATATATATCGGTTGCTTATCTTTTTTTCTTAACCCTCAATTTTATGGAATGCAATACAGTTCGGTCTGTCTACCTTAATTTCTTTTGCACACATCATCATAATCTGTTTTTCCAGATTTACTTCAAAAAATGTCATGGTATTGGAGGTATGATTTAGGGATACAATATGCTTATTGTCCGGATAAATAGCTGCATCCTTGGGATACTCTCCGCTGACCGGCAGGCAGAACAGTTTCTCTAAAAGACCTGTTTCGTGGTTTGCCCTATAAATGGCCACCGTATTCTCTCCTGCTGTCGAAGCTATCAGATAATCATAATCATCGGAGAAAGTCAGTGCACTCGCAGAGCATCCATAGTCCTTTTCATCAGATTCCGTGGTTGCAATCGTCTGAATTCTTTCAAAATAAGGATTGCCCTTTCTTTCTTCATAAGCATACACTGTAATATTGCATGCCAGTTCATGTACAATATAAATATATTTACCACTTCTGGACATCTTAATATGTCTGGGGGCAGATTCAATATCTCCACGCAGTACATCTGCCAGATGCAGTGTTCCTCTCTCATGATCCAGCTTGTATACATTTACATGATCCATGCCCTGGTCTGCGACCAGCAGATATTTGTTGTCATGAGTCATACGTGCACAATTAATATGGGGTCTGAAATTCCGTTCTGCCACACTGCCAAGTCCCTTGTGATAGATTTCATCGGTAATTTCTCCCACGGAGCCATCTTCCTTAAGCCGCAGCACTGTCAGCTTACCGTCATGATATCCTGCCACAAAAAGAAACTCGTCCTTGTAATCGGTAGACAAATAACATCCTCTCATACCGTTAATAGGAGCAAAATTAATCAGCTCCAGACTGCCGTCCTTCATAATGGCATATGCCTCCACTCCAAAATCGGTAATGGAATACAAATACTTTTTATTTTTAGAAATTGTCACATAGGAAGAATTGGTAATTTCCACCTGATCCTTCTCCGTAAACTTTCCGCTTTTCATATCTACATCATAAATTTTAATACCGTGTTTATCTCCCATTGTATAGGTAGAAACATATGCCACATACTTTTCCTTTTTGGCTGCCATGATGATTCCTCCGTTTCTGTATTCCTTAAAAGTGTATTACTGTATCCACATATGTATTCGCAATGTACGTTCACTTCGTTCGATGCGGTATAATGACTAATGATATTATAGCATATTATTCATTTTTTGTTAATTAGAAACTGTTCTTTTTTTAACATTTTTATTTTTTTACAAAGTTTTACACAAGTATTGTAAATTTGCGTTGCTTTTTATGACATTTCATTATAAAATGAACCGTGAATGTATACTATTTTACAGGGATAAAAGAGGTATAGGCATGAAAGACGTATTGGTAAATCTGGAGCATATTTCCAAATCTTATGACGGACAGATGATTCTGGACGATTTGAACCTTTATATAAGGGAAAATGAATTTTTAACCCTGCTGGGTCCCAGCGGATGCGGTAAAACTACTACTTTGCGTATTTTAGGCGGTTTCGAGCAGCCTGATGCAGGCCGTGTTGTTTTTGAAAACAAGGATATTACTAATATGCCTGCCAACAAACGCCAGCTCAATACCGTTTTCCAGAAATATGCCCTTTTTACGCATATGAATATTGCTGAAAATATTGCTTTCGGTTTGAAAATCAAAAATAAAAGCAAGGATTATATAAATGACAAAATCAAATATGCATTGAAGCTGGTAAATCTTGACGGTTACGAAAAGCGTATGCCCGATTCTCTTTCCGGAGGCCAACAACAGCGTATTGCCATTGCAAGAGCTATTGTAAATGAGCCCAAACTGCTTCTTTTAGACGAGCCTTTAGGTGCTCTCGACTTAAAGCTGCGTCAGGATATGCAATATGAACTGATTCGTTTAAAGAACGAACTGGGTATTACCTTTATTTATGTTACCCACGATCAGGAAGAAGCCCTTACCATGTCAGATACCATCGTAGTTATGAATCAGGGCTATATCCAGCAGATTGGTTCTCCCGAGCGTATATATAACGAACCGGAGAACGCTTTTGTGGCTGATTTTATCGGTGACAGTAATATTATCGGTGCCACCATGTTAAAAGACCGTCTGGTTGAAATCTTAGGTGCACGCTTTGACTGCGTGGACGAAGGCTTCGGTCAGAACAAGCCTGTTGACGTGGTTATCCGTCCCGAAGATGTAGAGCTGGTAAAGCCCGAAGAAGGCACTATCACCGGTGTGGTTTCCCACGTTATTTTCAAGGGTGTCCACTATGAAATGGAAGTACAGGCTCATGGCTTTGAGTGGCTGGTGCACTCTACCCGCATGTTCCCTGTCGGCACATCGGTTGGCATTAAAGTGGATCCCTTCAATATCCAGATTATGAACAAACCGGAATCTGAGGACGAGGAGGCCGCTAAATTAGATGAATAAAAAAATGTTATCGCTGCCCTACCTGTTCTGGTGTGCCGCATTCATTGTAATTCCGCTATGCATGGTTGTTTATTATGGGCTCACGGATAAATCCGGTATGTTTACGCTTGAAAACATTGCGGCAATTGCCAGTCCCGAGCATGCTAAAGCTCTGTGGTTTTCTGTGCTGCTTTCTTTAGCCAGCACTATCATCTGCCTGTTTTTGGCTTATCCGCTGGCACTGATTCTTTCTAAAATGAAAGTAAACCAGCACTCCTTTATCGTGCTGATTTTTATTCTTCCCATGTGGATGAACTTTTTGCTAAGAACCATTGCATGGCAGACCCTTTTGGAAAAAAACGGTGTAATTAATACTATACTTGAATTTTTACATCTGCCCGCGTTAAATATTATCAATACGCCTGCGGCTATTATTTTGGGTATGGTATACAATTTTCTTCCTTTTATGGTTTTACCCATTTATAACTCTCTTACCAAAATTGACGGCAACGTTGTTAATGCTGCCAGAGATTTGGGTGCCGATTCCTTTAAGACCTTTACGAAAATTATCCTGCCCCTAAGTCTGCCCGGTGTTATCAGCGGTATTACCATGGTATTTGTACCGGCACTGACTACCTTCGTTATCTCCACATTACTTGGCGGCAGCAAGATTCTTTTAATCGGCAACGTTATCGAACAGGAATTTACAGTTACCAATAACTGGCATTTAGGAAGCGGTTTATCCATCGTTTTAATGATATTTATTGTAATCAACATGATTTTATCAATTATTTTTGATAAGGAAGGGGAGGGAAATGCCTTATGAGAAACTTTGCAAGACGCCTTTACATTGCCCTCATCATCCTGTTTTTGTATGCACCTATCGGAACATTGATGGTACTGTCCTTCAATGCCAGCAAATCCCGTGCAAAGTGGGGTGGCTTTACCTTTAAATGGTACACTGAATTATTTAAAAATGATGATATTATGCAGGCTCTCTGGACAACGCTTGCCATTGCCCTGTTATCTGCCCTGATTGCTACCGTAATTGGTCTTGTGGCGTGTATTGCCCTGCAGAACATGAAAAAGAGAAACCGTGCCATCATCGTCGGCATTACCAACATCCCTATGCTGAATGCCGAAATTGTTACCGGTATCTCTTTAATGCTGCTCTTTATTGTAATAGGTATCAGGATGGGTTTTTTCACTATTTTGCTGGCACACATTACTTTCAACATTCCCTATGTAATATTGAGCATTATGCCGCGTATGAAGCAGCTAAATCCCAATACCTATGAAGCTGCGCTGGATTTGGGTGCTTCCCATTTGCAGGCCTTCTTTAAGGTGACCTTTCCAGATTTGTTACCCGGTATATTATCGGGATTTCTGATGGCTTTTACCATGTCCTTAGATGATTTTATCATCACATACTTTACAAAAGGTCCGGGAATTGATACATTATCTACGAAGATTTATACGGAAGTGAAAAAGGGCATTAAGCCTGAAATGTATGCATTGTCCACTATCATTTTCGTCACTGTTCTTATATTGCTTCTTCTGGTGAATAAAACACCTAAAGAAAAAAAATCATAAATATGCGGCTTACCGCACATAACAAGGAGGATTATTATGAAAAAATTTATTGCACTGGGGCTCTGTCTCGTAACAATTGTCTCCACACTTACCGGTTGCGGTTCTTCCGGTAAGTATCCTAACGGAAAGGTTTACGTCTTAAACTGGGGAGAATATATAGACGATGAAACCATTAAAATGTTTGAAGAAGAAACCGGTATCGAAGTTATCTATGAAGAATTTGAAACTAACGAAACCATGTATCCAAAGCTTGAAGCCGGTGCTGCTAATTATGATGTTGTCTGCCCTTCCGACTACATGATACAGAAAATGGTCGACAACGATATGCTTGCTGAATTGAATTGGGATAATATGCCTAATGCTACTGCCAACATCGGTGCCGACTACTATAAGCAGTCACAGGCTTTTGACCCCGAGAACAAATACTCTGTACCTTACTGCTGGGGTACTGTAGGAATTCTTTATAATACCACTATGGTAGATGAACCCGTAACCAGCTGGTCAATTCTGTGGGACGAACAGTATAAAGACAGTATTCTGATGCAGGAATCCGTTCGTGACTTATTTATGGTTGCCCTGAAGCTTAAAGGCTATTCCATGAACTCTACCGATGAGACTGAGCTTAATGAAGCCAAGGATCTGCTGATTGAACAGAAGCCTCTGGTACAGGCTTATGTAATTGACCAGGTTAGGGATAAAATGATTGGCAATGAAGCCGCACTGGGTGTTATCTATTCAGGTGAAGCTATTTATACACAGCGTGAAAATCCTGACCTTGCTTATGTGATTCCCGAAGAAGGCACCAATGTATGGATTGACTCATGGGTTATTCCCAAGAATGCTGAAAATAAAGAGAACGCAGAAAAGTTTATTGACTTTATGTGTCGTGCTGACATTGCATTGATGAACTTTGAATATATTACCTACTCCACTCCCAATACTGCCGCACAGGCACTGATTGAGGACGAAGATATTCGTAATTCCGAGATTGCCTTTCCTGACTTATCACAATATGATAATCTGGAAACCTTCTCTTACTTAGGTGAAGAAGCTGATACGCTTTACAATAATCTTTGGAAAGAAATCAAATCCTATACCTCTTATTAAAAAAGAGTCGTAACTATAAAGCCCACCGGAAAAATGATATTTAACCTGTCTGCCTGACAGGGACTATCAAAATCCGGTGGGCTTTTTTCTTTTCAGAACTTTGTTATCTGGTTATGTATATCCGGCACACTGTGTTAGTAGTCATCGGTTTATAAGTTATTTCAGCACTTCTTTTACGGCATTGATAACCTGCTCCGGCTCATAAGGCTTGCAGATAAACTCTTTTGCACCTGCTTTTAATGCATCCATCAGTTTTGAGGACTGACCTGCCGCAGTAACCATGATTACATTTGCGTTTTCATCGTACTCCTTGATTGCCTTCAAGCAATGAATACCATCCATCTCCGGCATGGTAATATCCATGGTAACAATATCCGGTTGTGTCTCTTTATAGAGCTTTACTCCTTCTTCACCGTTAGAAGCCTCTCCTACAATCTCATGTCCAATACCTTCGATAATGGTTCTTAACATACGTCTGGACATTTTAGAATCATCCACGATTAAAACTTTTGCCATTTCTTCCTTCCTCCTACTTTAATCCCATAATTACAAAAACAACTTTCTTTCCGCCTGCATATACAGGAAGGCTGCACACCTGCTCTGCACTTAAGGTTGACGAGCCTTCAAAATAGATGGGAGGAATCAATTCCGAATCAATACCGTTTCTGCTCAAGGCTGTTGCATATAATCCGTTAACACAATTCAAAAACTCTCCCGCTGCATCTAACATATCTTCTTTTTCCAAGGGAGCGGCTTCTTTACAAAAGGCAGTTGCTATTACCTCTAATCCTCCTTCTGCCTCAGCCAGACCGGTTTCTATACCTGTGTAGCCCGCAACCGGTGTAGAGAAACCTATGATTTTCTGGAATGCAGATTCTTTTACGGAGATTTCGTCTGTAAGTGTTGCTTTTCCAATGTAAACATGCCTGTCTACGCATCTGATTAAAGTACGCACTAATATACCTGCAATTTCCTTATAGCCCATTGTTTCCGGAGGCAGAAAAAGCGGTACAATTCTTTCCGGTTCATCACTGCGTAAATCTTCCATTTCGGACTTGGTAAATCCATTCTCATTCTGAAAGTTGTCCATTACCTCCTCAAGCTCCTGAAGCTGTAACAGTTCTTCATTCACAAGAGCCTGTGCAAATGCCAGATATGTATTCCCCTGCTTCTTAAGCAGATTACTAATCTGCTCCTCAGTCAGGTATCCCTTTTCCACTGCAATATCACCAAAACGCTTATCCATGGTTGCCTGTAAACGGTTTACTTCGTCTGCCTGTTCCACGGTCATGATGCCCTCTGTAACAGCCAATAAGCCCATCTTTACTCTGACCTGGTCAAGTTTTGCAATTACCTGCTCTAACTGTCCCCCGCTTATCTTGCCTTTCTCTACAAGATAATTGCCTAATATGTATTCTACCATACCGTTCTCCTTTCTATACGAACACAATACCCGCTTTCCCACTGTATTCGTTATATAAAAATATTATAAACAATTTTTTTAGATTTTTCTACCCATATTATACAAATTATTAGAAAAAATAAATTTTCTGCAGAAAAAAACCGGTACATAAAAGCACCGGTTTTTCAATCTATTTTTCTTCACAGCCACAGGTTTCCCTGTTGCCATTATTGTTTCTGGTCCATGGCGGTGCCATATCGCAGTCACAATCTCTATCTCTGTCCCTGTCACGGTTTCTGTCACGATTCCAGTCTCTGTCACAGTCACAATCTCTGTCACGGTCACGTCCCCTGTCACGGTCACAATCTCTGTCACGGTCACGTCCCCTGTCACAGTCACAATCTCTGTCACAGTCACGTCCCCTGTCACGGTCACAATCTCTGTCGCAATCACAATCTCTGTTATCTCTTCTGCAATCATTACCGCAGCCGGACCTCATGCAATTATTTCCCGAAAAACAGCCGCAGCCGTTACTGTTTGTATTGCATGCACATCCATTATTGTTACAAAACAAAAGGAAAAAAATAATCCAACAACACATTCCGATTTCTCATTTCTGAGTATATTTACTGTATCATATTCTTTTCTTTTGAAAATGTGACAAAAACAAAGATTAAAAATGTTCTTTCTTCAAAAAATGCTTTTTAATGTAGGCAAAGGTTTTCTTTTCCCCCTGCTCCGCCAGCATGGTTAAAAGATGCTCCAGATGCCTGCGTGTATACTCATGCATCGGCACCTGCTCATGTCCTCTCTCATAATATTCCAAAGGAGCACGGTCCGTATAGTTTTCTCCCAGATATACCTTGCTGGCAGCTATCCGGTCCATTATCATTTCTGCAATATATTTCTTTGGCATGGGCACTCCTGTCATACCGCCCCTGGAAGAATAATCCACCCAGTATTCATAGTGGTGCTTATTTCTCCCTTTATGGTGAAGCCATGCAGTGGAATATCCTTTTTCTTCCCTTTCCGCATTGTTGGGACTTCTGTCCCCCTGATAATATTGGGCCCCTACCAAAAATTCTGTGGGACCGTACTTGGATATATCGTGCAAAAGCCCCTGTTTATATAGTCCTACCGCAAAGCAGCCCTTTAATACCAGCCATTTATGATAGGTGATTGTCTTAAAATGCTGTACGGCTTTCATGTAAATCCTGCTTCCTTTCTCCCACACTTCTATATACACAGATACATCTTCCGGGCAGTGTAACGCTCATTTTTTCACTTTCCGCTCCCTCATCCGAGGTCAGTTCCATTGTCCAGTAAAGCCCTTTTGGGAGCTTGGGAAGTGCGAGTCTTTTTGTTTCCCAATGCATATTGTATGCTACATAAAAATAATCATCCGGCACATTATCCTTGCGTGCATATTCTCCGCAATAAAGTATCCCCAATTGTCTGCTTTCCACCGATGTATCCGGTTTCCAAGCCTCTTGCCCGTGATAGGAAATATCCGGACAGCCTAAAGCAGCATAGTCCGCAAGCCGTAACTCCTCTTTTCGGCAAAATACCGGGTGATTTTTTCGCAGGGAAATTACTTTTTTAGTAAACTCATAAATTGCTTTTCCTACCGCTTTATTTTTCTCCTTCCAGTCAAGCCATGTCACTTCATTGTCCTGACAGTAAGGATTATTGTTGCCCTGCTGGGAATTTCCAAACTCATCTCCCATAAAAATCAACGGTGTCGCCTGAGATAAAAACAACAGCAGCATTGCATTTTTTATCTGCCTCTTCCGAAGTGTCTGTACCGATTTTTTGCGACTGTTCCCTTCCTGTCCGCAGTTCCAGCTTGCATTGTAATCCGTACCGTCACGATTGTCTTCTCCGTTGGCTTCATTGTGCTTTTGATTATAGGACACCATATCCGCCAGCGTAAAGCCGTCATAATTGGTCAGATAATTAATTTGTCCGCATTCTGAAGGATTATGCCGTAAATGATACATGACTGCACTTATCATGCCTTCATCGCCCTTTAAAAACCGGCGTATATCGTATCGGTAATATTCCGTATAGGAAGCCAGACGTCTGTTTTGTACCGGCAACCCTGCGGGAAAACCGTAATACCATAGTTTTACCTTTGACAGTGCCGGTTCCTGTGCCAGCATACCGGCATCAATATTGGCACCCTTCAAGTGAAAACCGTCCACATGATACTCCGCTGACCAGTAAGCCAGAATGTCCGATATTTCACGTTTGGAAGTCTCTTCCGTAAAATAAAACTGCATAATCACTTCCAGATTATTTTTATGGAGCTCCTTGACCATATCCTTAAACTCTGTTACCGGATTTTTTAGTGCATAGCTTTCCTTCGGCACATAATAATACCCCTTTTTATATCCCCAGTAATTGATTTTTTCCCCTTCCCTTTCTTCAAACTCATAGGCCGGCTGCAGCTCCAGTGTGGTAACCCCCAGTTCCTTCAGGTAGGGTATTTTCTCCACAATTCCTCCATAGGTTCCCCTTGCTTTTACCTTAGAAGAGGTATGTACGCTAAACCCTCTTACATGAACACAATATCCTATACTTTTTTCATAGGGTATCTTAGGCAGACTATCCCCTTCCCAGTTATAATCTTCTGCTGCAAAAGCTGCCAGCCTGACACAGCTTTCTCTGTCCCCGTTATAAGGTTTCTCATCCAAAAAGACTTTTGCACGTATATCTGTAACCAGAGCTTCCTTTTCATAAAAACAGTATACCGTGTCTGCCGTTGAAATTCCCGTAACATACATGCAATGTATATCCCCATTCACAAATTCTTCCGGGAATGCAACCCGTACGGTTTCCTGTAAGGTTTTCCCATCAAAAAAAACCACTCCGCAATCAGTCTCTCTGCTTACATATGCAAAATGGATACCATCCCGATATACAGTTGTGCCTAAAGGATAGGGAGTCCCCTGCGTAATTATCATCTTTAAATCTTCCTTTTCAGATATTCTTTATTTGATTATAGCATACCTCAAAAGGATTTGATATACACAATCCGGCTCTTTAAAATAATTTGCATATTTGTCCATATACGGATATAATAAGAAAAAAACTATCAGGAGGAGGCTATTATGGCTGAAAACAATTTTGCGGAAGAAGAAATGACCGTTGACCTTGAACTGGATGACGGTACAAATGTCACATGTGCAGTTATTACCATTCTGACCGTAAATCAGAAGGATTATATTGTCCTGCTTCCCTTAGATGAAAACGGTGAAAATCAGGATGGTGAAGTATGGTTCTACGGCTACAAGGAAGATGAAAGCGACCCTAACGCTGAACCCGAACTCATTTATATTGAAGATGATGAAGAATACGAGGCGGTTTCCGATGCTTTTGACGAATATCTGGACAATCAGGAGTTCGATGAATTGGTAGAGGAATAAACTCATAAATTGTTTGCAGACTTTTCAGATACGCGTGTCAGTCTGCATCCTTAACAATGGATCTAAAAATCTGGAAGGCAGCTTTGGATACTCTTCTGTTCCGGTAAGGTACAGGATATCCAAAGCTGTTTTTGCACGGGTCATACCCACATAAAAAAGCCGACGTTCCTCTTCTGCCGTCTGTTCCGAACACAGCCTTCCATGGGGTATCGTTCCCTCATTGACATTGGGAATACATACATAAGCATATTCCAGCCCCTTTGCAGCATGCATGGTCATCAGTCTGATTCCCTTTTCCCCTGTCTGTTCCCCGGGTTTATTCTGCCTTGCTTCCATAAACAAAAGCCAGTCGTGTATCTTTTCACACCGCTTCGCCTCAGTATGTACAAATTCCAGTATATCCTTCCATTCCTCATATTTTTCTCTGTTCCCGAAAGACTGCTTTAGCAACCATTTATCA
This sequence comes from Lachnospiraceae bacterium, assembly GCA_051879895.1. Lineage (GTDB taxonomy): Bacteria > Bacillota > Clostridia > Lachnospirales > Lachnospiraceae > Acetatifactor. Next base: position 29,438 of record JBJEMX010000008.1, on the reverse strand, counting down.
TAGCCAATTACCTTCCTGACGTAACTGATTGCTGCCCATGGTGACATTTGTGCAATGCGACACAACTGTTTATACAATTGCAGGCAGGCCTTATCTGCCGTTTTTAACAAATTCACATTTCCCTCCGGCAGGCTGTCACGTGTAATACCTCTTTCCGGCTTATTTACTATCCTTAAAAGAATCTGTCTGGGGATTCCCGGCATTTTATACCCGGTCTCCGTCACTAACTCTGCCGCCCGCAGATACGCCGCCATATCCAAAGCAGTAAAATGCACATACTCACTTTTTCTGTTCCCCTTTAAGCTATAGGGAATATTATTTTCCTCCAGTCCGCAGGTAAAAAGCTCAGCTTCCCTGTTGGTTCTGAAAATCACCGCCATATCTTCATAGGAAAATTTTTTTGACAATTCCTTTACTCTGGAAAAAATATAATTGTTCTGAGCCTTTTTATCCGGAAAGGACAGGATGGTGACCGGGCTTAAAATTTGTTTTCTTCTACCAACTGCCGGAAAATTGTCCCTATCGCCTCCCGGCTCCTTCTCATTTTCTTCCGGCTCCTCCTCATTTTCCTGCTTTTCTTTTTCTACTGCATACATGGTTTTCGCAAAGCGTGTCATATTTTCTGCAATAACGACATTTCCGGCTCTTACAATCGCTTCACAGCTTCTGTAATTGGCCTCTAAACGAATAATAACTCCCTGTGGATACTCCTCTGTAAACTGTCTCATAATGCCTGGATTTGCCCCTCTGAAGCCATAAATGGACTGGTCATCATCCCCTACCACAAATAAATTGGCAGCTTCTCCTGCCAACAGCTTTAAGATACCAAACTGCAAGTCATTACAATCTTGAAATTCATCCACCAGAATATATTGAAAACGGCTTTGCCATTTTATAAGTACCTCTTCTTTTTCTTGAAACAGCCAAAAGCATTTTAACAGCATATCATCAAAATCCATCTTTCCAAGTTGAATACATCTCGCAGTATAGTCATGGTACAAAAGGTCAAAAAGTGCCGGTTCCATACCTTCAGGTAATCTTGACCTGTCATGCTTTTGATTTCCTGCAGTTACGGATGCATATTTCACACGGTCTCCGTTTCCTTCTTCTATCTGCCTTAAGGAATTTTTGCGCATACTGATAAAACCTAAGAGTACTTCTGCCTCTTCTGTATCTGCTTTATATTTATTTTCTTTCAATAAGGATTTTATAATTTGAATTTTCTCCTGCTCTGACAATAAGCAGTCCTGTTTTAAATGATACTGTTCTTTTAAGATTTGATAACAGATTGCGTGAAAGGTTCCGAACACTACCGGACTGACCCTTTCCGACATTTCCCTGAAAAACCGTTTCTGCATGGAAAGTGCTGCGGCTTTTGTGTAAGTAATAACTAAAATGGATGAAGGCGGTATATGCAATTGTTCTGTCAGGTATCTTACACGCCCCGTAAGTACCGTGGTCTTTCCACTGCCGGGTCCCGCCAGTACCATGGCGGGACCTTTATTGTGGCAAAGTGCCTCTCTTTGTGCTTCATTCATTTTTTCTGCATATGCCGGAAGCTGTTTTTTAAGCGTTGGCAAGCTTTTCTATTCCTTTGCGGATTCTGGCAAGGGATTCTTCCTTACCCAGAATTTCCATGATCTCCGTAGCCCCTGCAGGCGTCATCTGCTTACCGGATACTGCGGTACGGATGGGCCACATAACATATCCGTTCTTGCAGCCTTTCTTTTCCACATAAGCCAGTAAGGTCTGGTACAGGGCGTCGTTGGAATAATCCTCCTGTGCTTCCAATACAGGCAGGATTTCACTCAGAACCTCTAAAGAGGAAGCTGTGTCAGTCTTCATCTTCTTGTGGGCATACATCTCAATGTCATATTCAGGCAGTTCTTTAAAGAAGTCTACCTGTGCGGCAATATCCGGGAATATCTCAATACGGGTTTTTACCATAGCTGCTATTTTCTTTAAGTCAAATCCATCTCCCAGTGCTTCCTTTAAGTAAGGCTCAGCCATTTCATAGAACTTGTCTGCATCCATAGCTTTTAGATATTCACCGTTCATCCACTTCAGTTTTACAATGTCAAATACGGCAGGGGATTTGCTGATTCTATGGTAATCAAAGTTGGCAATCAGCTCATCCAGAGAAAAGATTTCCCTGTTGTCTTCGGGGCTCCAGCCAAGCAGTGCAATGTAGTTTACCACCGCCTCTGTTAAAAAGCCCTGCTCTATTAAATCCTCAAAAGAAGAATGTCCGCTTCTCTTGGATAACTTCTTGTGATTCTCATCGGTAATCAACGGCAGATGCACATACACCGGTACTTCCCAGCCAAATGCATCATAGAGTCTTACATATTTCGGTGAAGAAGACAAATACTCATTACCACGCACTACATGGGTAATATTCATGGTGTGGTCATCCACTACATTTGCAAAGTTGTAGGTGGGATAACCGTCTGACTTAATCAGAATCATATCGTCCAGTTCAGAGTTATTTACGGTAATATCTCCGTAAAGCTCGTCATGGAAAGTAGTAGTTCCTTCTGTGGGATTGTTCTGACGGATAACAAACGGCTTACCGTCTGCCAGATTCTTTTCTACTTCTTCCTTTGACAGATGCAGGCAGTGCTTGTCATAAATCATGATTTCCTTGCCTTCTACAATTTCAGTCTTTAAGGACGCCAGTCTTTCCTTGTCACAGAAGCAATAATATGCCTCTCCCTTTTCAATCAGTTCCTTTGCGTACTTCATGTAGATACCGGTCTTCATACGCTCACTCTGTACATAGGGACCGTAACCGCCATCCTTATCAGGACCTTCATCATGCTTCAATCCGGTCTTTTCCAGCGTACGGTAAATAATTTCCGTAGCCCCTTCCACAAACCTCTCCTGATCGGTATCCTCAATGCGAAGCATAAAATCTCCGCCTGCATGCTTTGCAATCAAAAACTCATATAAAGCAGAACGCAGATTGCCTACATGCATTTTTCCCGTAGGGCTGGGTGCGTATCTTGTTCTGATTTTCATTTCTTTTTCCTCCTGTATTTCTCTAATATATTATTGTACGATTTTCAATTGAAAATCGCAATGCTATTTTACGATTATTGTTCGGGAACCTTTTTCAAAGCTTCGTTCTTAAACTTGTCTACTTCCTTGGCTGCCTGCGGTAATGCAATATTGGTGCCTGCACCTGCAATACAGCCTCCGGGACAAGCCATTCCCTCTATCAGACAGCCGTTTTTTCGGCCTGCCTTTGCCAACAGAAGCATTTTCTTACATTCTTCCAGACTTTCCGCATGCTCAATGTGCACTGCCGTTCCCGGATAATAGGTCTTGATGCACTCTTCTATTGCACTTGCTACACCACCTGCTACACCGTAGCCACGGCCGGCTGCAGTTGCATCCGTCATTTCATCCATGGCTTTGATTTCGTCTAACAGAATTCCCTTGGCTTCAAACATACCTGTCAGTTCTTCAAAGGTAATCACAAAATCTACATCGGAGCGGACGGTTCTGCGGGAGGCTTCCAGCTTCTTAGAAGCACAGGGTCCGATGAATACCACCTCTGCATCAGGATGTGCCTGCTTGATAATACGTGCGGTGGCTACCATAGGAGTCAGTTCATTACTGATTTTATCAATGGTTTCCGGAAACATATTCTTCGCCATCACAGACCATGACGGACAACAGGAGGTCAGGGCAAATGCCTGCCTTCCACTGGCTACTTCCTTTACATAGTGCTCTGCTTCTGCAACACAGCCCTGGTCGGCACCAAGAGCCGTTTCATAAACATCTGCAAAGCCCAGTTCCTTTAGAGCTGTTTTAAACATATCCGGAGTTACCTTAGGACCAAACTGTCCCACAAAAGCCGGTGCCACCTGTGCTATAATTGTCCTGCCGGACTGTAGTGCACGAATCAGCTGAAAAATCTGGGATTTGTCTGCAATCGCACCAAAAGGACAGCTTACCATACACTGACCGCAGGATACACAAATATCATTATCTATAACAGCTCTGCCGTACTTATCATTTTTGATGGCATTCACACCACAGGCCGCCTTACATGGACGTTGCTTGTGGGATATGGCATCATAAGGGCAGATAGCTTTACATTTGCCGCATTTGATACATTTTTCCTGATCAATAAAGGATTTACCGTTTACCATAGTCATGGCACCTACCGGACATACCTCCCTACAGGGATGTGCCGTGCAGCCCATACAGGTATTGGTTACCTCATAATGATTTTCGGGACAGGCATTACAGGCAGACGGAATTACCTGCATAAGAGGCGGTTCATAATATTTTTCATCAATATTACTCTCTTCAATCCCCTCTGTCAGATGTCCGGGACGCTCTCTGTTTTCGGGACGCAGGGACATGCCCATGGCCAGACGGATACGTTCCCTGATAATTGCTCTGTCACGATATACCGTATTTAAACAGTCCATCTCATCAGAATCTACAATTTTATAAGGCAAAGCCTCCATATCGTCTTTTAAATTAGTGGAGGTATATGCTAAATTGGCAACTTCTTTAAATACTCTTCTTCTGGTCTGTCTGACCGGTGTATCAATACCCCGCATACTGCTCATACGATTTCCTCCCAGCAAACTTTGAAGTTCATTTTACACTAAATTAAGTAAACCATAAACCCACAGTGAAATCAAGTATATTGTTAAAAATATATCATGGTTTTTTGTGTCAAAATATCCGCATCTTTACAAAGTTTTCTTGTGCTCTATGTATCCATATCTGCCGGTAACAGCCCTATGAAAGTAACATATAATATATAAACAAACCACTATTTTTATGAAAGGAATTTTATGCAGGATTATCATTTTGACGAGCACTTTGACCGTTTTCCTGTTGGCATGGCATATGTTCCATGGCAACATCTTTCAAAAATTTATGAAAATCTGGAAGATGCCTACTGTGCAGGCACTATCTTTCCGGAGCTTGATAAACCCTTTTTAGGAAGGAGAGTTGTATCATGAACCATGGCTCCTCCGAACAAAACCGTATGCTAATGGACATCGGTATTATCGATTTTACTTTAGTAGAACTGACTCTTTATCTGGATACCCACCCCCATGATAAACAGGCAATGGAGTATTTTAACCACTATGCCCGTATAAAAAATCAGATGGTAAAGGATTTTTCCATGCGTTATTACCCTCTCACCAAAGATGTATCCACCGAAACCAGGGAGTGGCAATGGGCACTCGCTCCCATGCCATGGGAAAATGCTGCAAACCCTGTTATGGAAGGAGGCTGTAAATAATGTGGAGTTACGAAAAACGATTACAATTTCCTGTAAACATCAAAGAGCCTAATGCGAAGCTGGCACAGGTAATTATGTCCCAGTACGGCGGACCTGACGGTGAAATGGGAGCTTCCATGCGTTATCTTTCCCAGCGCTATGCAACTCCCTACAGAGAGGTTGCCGGACTTTTGACCGATATCGGCACAGAAGAACTGGCACATCTGGAAATGGTTGCTTCCATTGTCCACCAGCTGACCCGCAATCTCTCCATGGAAGAAATTGAGGCCTCCGGATTCGCCCCTTACTATACGGACCATACCGTAGGTATCTGGCCTCAGGCCGCCGGAGGCGTTCCCTTCAATTCCTGTGAATTTCAGAGCAAGGGGGATATTATTACAGATTTATTTGAAGATATGGCTGCAGAACAAAAAGCGCGTAGCACCTATGACAACATTCTCCGTCTGATTAAAGACCCTGATGTATGTGAGCCCATTAAATTCCTTCGCCAGAGGGAAATAATACACTTCCAACGCTTCGGTGAGGCCCTGCGTATCACCCAGGATAAGTTGAACAGCAAGAATTTCTATGCTGTCAACCCGGGATTTGATACTGCACGGTGTGATATGAATACCGAAAAGAAGTGTAACAGTTACGACTAAACCTTCTTCTTTTTTGATACCGGTCCTTTCGTTTAAATAAAAAGGGACCCTGCTATAAAAAGTTCCGCATAGGAAGCATTTCATACGGCAGGGTTCCTTATTAATCAATACAAAAAATTTCATATTCTCTTATCACAACGCTCTTCTATGGCATATGCTTTAAAATAAGCTTCCTCCAGAGGAATCCACTTTTCAAAAAATACTTCCGCATTTTCTGCATTTCTTTTTTGTATCCGTTCTCTCTGGGTCTTTTTATCAATCGTTATAAAAATCCGCAGATTATAATACTCCCAAAGATACGGATGACAACTGTATGAGCCCTCTATAATTGTAATTCGTTTTGCTTTTACCTGTACCGGTTCCTTCAAGGAACAGGTTTTGCAGTCATAGGGTCTGTATGTAAAATCCCTGTTTTCCCTTAAGGGAAGTATTACCTCCTCCAACAGCCTTTCATAATCCACATTTCCGCCCGGCACAGAAAGTCTTTCTGCTGTTCTCTGATTGGGTCTTAAAAAAAATTCATCCCCATGAATTACATTACAGGAAAGCTTTTCTTGTAGTTTTTCTGCCAGTGTAGTCTTACCGGAAGCACACCTGCCGTCAATGGCAACGATAACAAACTCATTATCCTCTAACAGCTTCTGTATGTGTTCTGTTATCCGTGCCACAATATCTTCCGCACTCTTAATCCGCGACATATGCCTGTCTCCTGTCTGATAGCTGTTCTAAATCCACTTTTTTTCTATTATAATATAAAAACCGCAGTTTCACCACTGCCTTTTGTGAGTTTATCATGCAGTCTTTGATTATTTCCCTGATGAACCGGTATGGTTACGCCGGTATTTTCTTTCTGATTACCATAGAAAACCTTTTTCCTCCCATTCCGTCGGAGGTAATTCTGACCATGGGTGGTTTTCTGACAACCTGTACTGCCATGACGGTTTCCGGCGTTGTTCTGTTTTCCACTCTGGGCTCTCTGTTTGGTGCCATCATCCTTTATTACCTGGGAAAATGTTTAAAAAAGGAACAGTTATTACATTTTGCCCAAAGCAAAACAGGCAGACTCTTAAAATTAAACCCGGCAGATATTGAACACGCTGTCAATCACTTTTCCCAAAGAGGAAATAAAGCTGTTTTCTTCTGCCGTCTGGTGCCCATTTTACGGAGTCTCATCTCCATTCCCGCCGGTATCTGCGAAATGCATCAGGGAAAATTTCTATTGTATACTTCTTTGGGAAGTCTTTTGTGGAATACGGTATTGGTAACTCTGGGCAGTTTTTTGGGAGAATCCTGGAACATGGTTTCGGATATATTAAAGCAGTATTCTCTTGTAACCAAAATCATCCTTTGGTCTGCCCTGTTTCTTTTCCTGTTACGTTTTTACCTGAAACGAAGGCAGCCCTCAAACACCCATTCTGATTAAGCCTCCCGGCCCTGCACATTTAAAATTTTTACCTGTGTCTAATTTACTCTTTACAACCTCTTTGAAAATGCTATAATAAAGTAAATTTTGCAGACAAAATAAGCATGCAGGAGGCACTCAATATGGATTCCATGAATAAAAGCATCTGGCACAATATGAATGTAAAGCGTGTAAAGCCCACAGACTTTATCTGCGTGATTGAAATTCCGAAAGGCAGCAAAAATAAATATGAACTGGATAAAGAAACCGGTTATATTATATTAGACCGTATTCTTTACACTTCTACCCACTATCCCGCAAACTACGGATTTATTCCCCGTACCTATGGTGATGATGGCGACCCCTTGGACGTACTTTTACTCTGCTCCGAGCCGGTTGCTCCCCTTACCCTTGTACGGGCTTATCCGATTGGCGTTATTTCCATGTTGGACGGTGGCAAAAAGGACGAAAAAATCATTGCAGTTCCTTTTAATGACCCCAACTACAACAGCTATCAGGACATCTCCGAGCTGCCTTCCCATGTGATTGAAGAAATGGAGCACTTCTTTACCGTGTATAAGGCACTGGAAAATAAAACCACCGATGTAAATGAAAAAGGTAATCGTGAAGAGGCTATCCGCGTTATCGAACAATGTCTCGACAACTATATTGATAAGTTTATCCGCAGCTGGTAAAAAACTCCAGGGACCTGCCACCGCAGTCTTCCCTGGAATTTTTTGTTTCTTATTATCTATTTATCTATCTTACGTCACTTACCTATCTTACATCACCCATAAAAAACAGTGCTATTACACCGGGGCCTGCATGTGAACCGATAGTCGGCCCGACTCTGTTGATAACAAACTTTTCAATACCAAAACGGTTCTTTACTTCATCCCTTACAAACTCTGCATCCTCTAATGCATCACCGTGACTGATAAATACAATATCATTTTTACCGGTATATGTTCCCATCTGTTTTTCCATATTATCTACCAGCTTTATCAAAGACTTCTTACGCCCTCTGACCTTATCCACGGGAACAAGATGTCCTTCATTGTCTACATGGAGAACCGGCTTAATACCTACCAGTGTACCAATAACAGCCGCTGTCTTGCTGACTCTGCCGCCCCTGTGAAGATGGTTTAAATCATCTACGGTAAAAACATGAACCAAATTTAAAATATGCTCTCTCACCCATGCCGCAACCTCCAAAAGACTCTTTCCTGCCTCCCGCATCTCTACCGCATAGTGTACTAAAAGCCCTTCGCCTAAGGAAGCACATAAGGTATCAATTACCACAATCTCACAATCCGGATACTCTTCCATAATCTCCTCTGCAGCAATCCGTCCACTGTTATAGGTACCGCTTAAGCCGGAAGAAAAAGCCAGATATAAAATCTTTTTATGGCCCTCCAATATATATCTTCTGAAATATTCCTTTGCTTCCTCAGGGTTTACCTGTGCAGTAGTCGGCATTTCTCCATTTCGCATCCGTGCATAGAATTCCTTCCATGGCAGTTCTTTTCCGGTTGCTCCGCCATAAGTCTCTCCGCCTATTATATAGCATAGATTCATACAGGCAATATCATGCTCTGCCAGATACTCATCAGGTAAATCCGCCGTTGAATCAGTTATAATCTTAAATTCTGCCATTGAAAAGCCTCCGTTTCTCTCATGTCACAACATGTAGTTTTGTATACTACTACATATTACCACTAATCACTTAGCTTTTCAATGCTTTCCCATCACATAGTTTGTCTGTTTATGAAAATTTTAGAATAAAACTTCTCATTTCCTCTTATTTCTTTGCGTCAGGCAGTCTTAAGCGAATCATCCTTGCTTTTACTTTTTTCCAGTCAAAGGGTATCAACGGATAAATATAACTTTCTTTAGATACAGTACGATTTGTTACAATTGCCAGCAGGCAGATAATAACACCTGCAATATATCCCCACAAATTAAAGATTGCCGTCAAAATCAATGTGAGAATACGCATAAATTTCAGTGCATAGCCCAATTCATAATTTTGCTGGGTATAACTTGCCAGTGCCACAAATGCCATATACAAAACGACCTCACTGTTAAACCAGCCGCTGGTAATTGCCTGCTCTCCCAGTATGATGGCAGCCATAACGGATAGCGGGGTACTGAGCATATTGGGCGTATTGACTGCCGCCAGCCGCAGTCCGTCAATAGCCAGCTCCAATATTAAAAACTGCCAGATTAACGGTATATTTTCTGTTTCCTGTAATGTTATAAAGGAAAAGGCTCCCGGAATATAATGCTGGTTGTTCATAAGCAGCAAAAAGGTCGGTGTTACAAAATAAGTCAATATTGCTATCAGAAAACGGGACAATCGTAAATACGTTCCTGTAATCGGTGGAAAATAATAGTCGTCCGCTTCTTCGACCACATCAAAAATGGATGTGGGCATAATCATGGCAGAAGGAGAATTGTCCACCAAAATCACAATATTCCCTTCCAAAACCTGTGCCGCTGCCGTATCCGGTCTTTCGGTGTATTTGAACTTGGGAAACGGATTATACCACTTTCGCTTGTACAGACATTCTGCCAGACTTTCCTGATTCATAGTCAGTGCATCTACCTTAATATTTTCAATTCGCTCTTTAATCTGTGCAAGAAACTTTTTGTCCACTCTGGAATCCATATAACAGATTGCAATATCTGTTCTGGAGGTCTTACCCGCACTCATCATCTCCATGCGTAAATCTGCACTGCGAATACGTCTTCTGATTAGTGCCGTATTAAATACGATGGTCTCTACAAAGCCATCCTTAGAACCCCTCAAAACCTTATCTTTGTCAGGTTCTGTTACATTTCGGGCCGGATATGTTCTGGAATCAATAAGAATAGCCTGTGTATATCCATCAATAAAAAGTACAAATACACCGGACAAAAGATTTCCGATAATGTCTTCCCATTTGTCCTTTAAATCCACCTCCACATAAGGTACGCACTTTTTACTCATTTCATGGGCAGTTTTGGGTAACTCTTCCTTTGTTATATCCATAAAATATTGTAACATCTTCTGCATCAGTTCATCCTTGCAGAAACCATCTATAAAATAAATGCAGGCCTCTCTCTCCCCTATATGAATCACACGGTAGACCAAATCAAAGCTTACATCCACTGCCAGCTTATTGTTTAAATACGCCATGCTTTCCTTCAAAGAAGAAGTCATCTTACCATTTCCGTTTTCAGTACCGTTTAGTTTATCATCCATAAAAAAACTCCTTTCCCGGACTTTCTACGGTTAGTATGCCGGAAAAGGAGTTCATTATACATATTTTACTACTTTGTGGTACTGCCGAAGCCACCGTTACGGATGCCCTCCGCTTCATCATCCACAGTAATGCCGTACTCAATAAAGATACCCTGCATAAAACCGGTTCCCGCACCGATTTCCAGGATTTTTCCCTCATTGGAATCATTGGTTATCTTTGCAAAAATGTGACCTTCATTGTCTGAGTAATAATAGTCACTGTCAATGATACCTACGGTATTATTCAGCTGTAATCTGTACTTAAATCCCAGACCGCTTCTGGGATATAGCTTTAACACCCAGTCTTCATCCATTTTTACCCGAATGCCGGTGGGAATCTTTATCGTACTTCCGGGTGGCAGGGAAAAAGCAAAGGGTGCATAAAAATCATATCCCGCACTGCCCTTGGTGGCACGTCTGGGAAGCTCTATGGATTCGTAGATATCTGCAATATCCTCCTGGGTATACTCAGGAAAATCGTCCTTCATTGCCTCCAGAAAGTTCTCTTTACTTACTTTAAAAAACTGTGCTACTCGCTTCATTCGTCCTCACATTCTACCCCAAACGGCATTTATGCCTCATCTGTGGTATTCCTTGTATTCGTTTCATCAGATTTCTAGGCATAATTGCCACAGTGGAGAACCGGAACCGTCGGATCCGTATTGTCGGCAGAAAGAGTTTTCTTTACATCGATGACTCTCTGATTCTTACTGCCCTTCCATAACAGCTTAGGATCCAATTCCGCAATATGAAATTCTCCGTCTACCACTACATCCACATACTTCATCATCGGATAATATAAAATATTTTCCCACGAATCACCGGTATAAAGCCAGATAGTCTTGTCCGGATACTTTTCCTTGATTTCTGCCATTAAGGTTCTTACATCCAGTCTGTTTGCGGGATGTAAGGGATCTCCGCCGGAAAAAGTAATACCGGAAATATAATCTTTATCAAGCTGTTCAAAAATCTCCTGCTTTGCAGCCTCATCAAAAAGAAGTCCGCCGTTAGGATCCCATGTAATCGGATTCTGACACTTTTCGCAGCAATGAGAACAACCGGCTACCCAAAGTACAACTCGAAGGCCGTCCCCATTCAGCATGTCATCCTTCGTAATATTATGATACCTCATTTTACATGCTTTTCCTTTCTGCAATTTCAGCCATTTTGGCTTCATTTAATCTGGTGTCCCCATGCACACGGGAATAAGACAGATAACCGTTCATACGGTCAATTTTAGTCAGATTCCGGCTGCCGCATTTAGGACAGACATCCATCTCCAGTTCCTGATGTCCGCAATCATCACAATACGCCAGTGAAAGGTTTACGCCTTCATAAAAGCCCATGTCCATTGCTCTTCTGACAAGAGTTTTTACTGCCTCTAAATTGTAATCAATGGGGTACTTTACATACTGGATTTTACCACCGTTGCACAGATTCCAGAAACGGTCTTCCAGATTCTGCTTTTCAATAGGGGTAATATTCTCCGTTACATGGCAGTGGAAAGAATTGCTTACATATTCTCTGTCGGAAACTCCTTCCACAATACCGTATTTGTTTCTAAACTGCTTAATCTGCAAGCCACAGAGATTTTCTGCGGGAGTGCCGTAAATTGCATACAGATTGCCGTCTTCTTCTTTAAATTCATTTACCTTGGCATTGATATGCTCCATAACCTCTAAAGCAAACTGTCCGTCTTCTACCAAAGACTTCCCATTATAAAGCTCCTGAAGTTCATTTAACGCAGTAATACCAAAGCTTGCGGTTGCTGACTTTAATAAGGGCTTAATCTTATCGGAAAGCTTCAAATGACCTCCCAACAAACCACCCTCACAATATGCCAGAGGATTGGTGGAAGCACGCATTTCTCCCAAATATGCATAGGTACGGATATGCAGCTGGCGGATTAACTGTAAATAGTAGTCCAGCACCTCATAGAAGTCTCTGCTCTCCTGTCTTGCTTTCGCCAGTATCATGGGTAAATGCAAAGATACCGCACCAATATTGAAACGTCCTACAAAAATAGGCGTATCATTGTCATCTGCCGGATGCATACCACCTCTTTCATACCAGGGAGAAAGGAACGCACGACAGCCCATAGGAGAAATTATTTTGCCATACTGTTTGTAAATACTTGCTACATAGCCTTTTCCGGTTAGGGATAACCAGTCCGGATACATGGTCTTTGCAGAACACTTTACGCCTGCCTCAAACACATCCTCTAAAGGCTTACCGGGACCATGTAAGTTTTCATCATATAAAAATACTATCTTCGGGAATAATACCGGCTTTTTGCACTCTTTTTTACCCTGACCGCGTCTTCTTACATTCAACATAGATATGGTTGCAAGTTTTGCAAAACGTCCTGTACCGGTACCTGCGGTAACCGTAATAAAGGGATAGTCTCCACGGCTGCTTGCTACGGTATTGAACTTATATTCCCAGCCCTGGAAGCCCTGCTCAAACTCTCTTACCACATCTGCATAAGCTTCTGCTTCTGCCGTATCATGGTCGATACCCAGACGCTCATATTTTTCAATATATTTTTTGTAGGATTTCTCTGCATAAGGCTCTAAGATATTATCTACACTGGGCACAGTAAAGCCGCCATACTGCTGGCTTGCCGCACTTAAAACAATATCTCCGATAACATCAAATGCCACATCCAGACTCTTGGGCTCATTATACCAGATATTACCCATTTCAAAGCCGCCCGACAATACACTCTCTACGTCAAAAAGACAGCAGTTCATAGTATCTCTTCTGGCAGACATGTCATGGACATAAATGTACCCGTCGCGGCATGCCTGAATTTCCTCTGTGGTCATAAAGAATTTCTGGTATAATTCTTTGTTTAACTGATTAAAAATCAGGCTTCTCTTAGTGGACACCAGTGCCGAATCGGTATTGGCATTCTCCTTGTCGCCGATATACATAATGGACTGACTCTTTTTGTATACATCATCCAGCATGCGTACAAAATCCTGCTTATAGTTACGATAGTCCCTATAGCTCTTTGCTACAATGGGCTTTACCTGTTCAAGAGCACTTTCTACAATGTTATGCATAACAGGAATAGGAATTTCATCCTGATCCAGCTCATCTACCTTTTCTACAACATATTGACAAATATGCCTCTTTTCCTCTTCGGTAAATTTGGTAAGGGCACGATAAGCACTTTTTCCCACAGCATCTACAACCTTCTGCACATTGAAGGTTTCCTTGCTTCCGTCCTTTTTGATTACCTTGACGTTACGCCTGGTCTTGTACTCTGCACCATAGTTAATAGTATCTTCTCCTGCCTGTTCTACTGCAATACCCATCTTGTTTCCTCCTGAAAATTCCGGTAATTCCTTTACTGTGTTTACACTATTGCTTTTATGTGGCACCAGTTACTCATTTTATTGTAACACTTGTTTCTACGACACAAGTGTCGTTTCTGTACAATATATGGTGCTTTGCTATTTCTGCCTACTACATTTAGTGTGTATTACCAGTATATGAAAAGTCAGAAGAATTGTCAACGCAAGTTCAAAATAATTATATACAAAAATCAAAGGCAAATTTTGTAGTATTTTTCATATATACTTAAATACTTCTCTTTTTACTCATTTTTGAGCTAAAATATTGCTTTCTGCAATAGCCGCCACCGCTTTTTGAATCGTTTCCACAGGAAGAGTTAACGCAAATCTTACATATCCCTTTCCTTTTTCACCGAAACTGCTTCCCGGCGTACAAAGCACACCTGTTTCTTTTAACAGTTCCATAACAAATTCCATATCATCGGTAAAGCCCTTGGGAATCTTTGCCCAGGCAAACATAGTGCCTTCGCTTCTTTCTACCTTCCAGCCGATTTCCGTGAGTCCGTCACAAAGTGCATTTCTTCTTTCTTCATACCTTTTACACTGCTCTTTTACCATGTCGTCCGGTCCCGTCAGTGCCGCAATGGCACCGTACTGTACCGGCAGGAATGTGCCGTAATCAATCTGGGAACGCAGCTTTTTAAAGTTTGCCACCACTTCCTTATTTCCTACCAGAAAACCCATTCTGGCCCCCGTATAGTTAAAGGATTTGGACAATGAATAAAATTCAACACATACTTCCTTGGCTCCCGGAACGGATAAAATCGAAATACCTTCTCTGCCATCGTAAATAATATCCGAATAGGCATTGTCGTGGATAATCAGAATGTCATTTTTCTTTGCCCATGGAATCAGTTCCTCATAAAAGGATTTCGGTGCACATTTACAAATAGGATTCAACGGATAGGATACAATCATGCATTTTGCCTTATTTCCATATTTTTCTTCAATGGCATTTAAATCCGGTAGATAGTCCCTTTCCGGTACCAGATCATAAGTGGCAGTCTCAGCTCCTGCCAGAAAAGGTCCTATTGCAAAAATGGGATATCCGGGATCCGGTACCAGTACAAGGTCTCCTTCATCAAACATAGACAGTCCGATATGGGAAATACCTTCCTGGGAACCATATACACTCATAATCTCGTCTTTTTCCAGGGTCACACCGTAACGGTATGTAAACCTGCTCTGTACAGCCTCTGTTAACTGGGGTAAGTCAGCTAAAGCATACTTGTAATTCTCCGGTCTTTTTGCGGCTTCCACCACCGCCTCCATAATATGGGGAGCCAGTTCAAAGTCAGGCGTTCCTACGGACAGATTGTACACCTTCTTTCCCTGTTTCTCCACTTCGTTCTTTTTGTCATTCAGCATCTGAAAAATACCGCTTTCCAGTGCTTTCATTCTTTTTGCTGCCTGCATTTCATTTCCTTCTTTCTTACTTACTTAATATTTCACTCATTTCTGACTATCCATAATTCGTTGC
This sequence comes from Lachnospiraceae bacterium, assembly GCA_051879895.1. GTDB lineage: Bacteria > Bacillota > Clostridia > Lachnospirales > Lachnospiraceae > Acetatifactor. The sequence continues at coordinate 13,989 of JBJEMX010000008.1, read as the reverse complement.
AGCCAATCTATATATTCTTCCCGGATGGCTGCCGGTGAAACAATCTGTGCCCCGCTGCCCAGTCCTGCCAGCCAGCCGAAAAACTGACGGCTGACAGCTGCCTTTATCCTTACACCGAAGCTGCCGTCCGACTGTTTTCTGATATCCGTTTCACGTCCGAACCTGTCTATGATAACCCCTATTAAATCCTTATCAATCCGCAGGGTTACTATTTCTTCATCCCCTCCGTACATACCGAAGGTCTGCTTGGTGTACTCCGCCGGATTACACTTTTCAAATACTTCTTTTCCCTCTCTTGCCTTTTTGCTAAGGGAAACCTCTCCCATCTTGTCCACACGGTAATGTTTTATAATACCGGCCTCACCGTCATAGGCTGCAAGATAGTAATTTTCATCTTCCCAGATCAGTGCCCATGGGCTCACCTCGTACTTACTGCCGCTTTTACGGGGCTTTAACTCCTTGTCGCCGTTCCATTCCAGATAGGTAAAGGAAATGCGTACATTATCGTCTATGGCATTGTAAATGCTGTCTACATTATAATAAATTCTTTCATTTTCTGTTTTGACACGCCCTGCAACATATACCTGACGCTGCAATTGCCCCGCCTGATGTTTACTTGCCATTCTCTCCAGCTTTTTAATCAGCTCTCTGGATTTTTTCGCGGTTATAAACCGGGAAGCCTGTACTGCATCTACCAAAAGTTTTAATTCTGCCAGTTCAAAATCTCTGCTTGCCAGATAATACCCGCCGCTTTTTCCTCTTTTCTGCACAATATCGTATCCATAACAAATCAGACACTCCATATCATCATAGATGCTTTTTCTTTCTGCACTGATATCATTATCTGCCAGCCTGTTTATAATTTCCTGTGTGCTTAGTACATGATTTTCATCTGTATATTCTTCCAGCATCCGTACAATATAAAATAATTTCAGTTTCTGGTTTACCGACTTTGCCATTTACCCCTCCGCAATTTTAATAACTTCCTTCAAATCATATATGACATAATCTGTTATAACACCCAGACTGTTACTTTCTCCCTTAGGATTGTACCAGCAGGTATCAATTCCTGCATTGTTACCGCCTCTGATGTCACTGCTTAAGGAGTCTCCTACAATGAGTACCCTGTCTCTTTCCACATCACAAATTCTTTCAAACACCCTGTCAAAAAAAGCCTTCTGTGGCTTAGGGGCACCCAATTGCTCAGAAATAAAAATATCCTCCATGATTTCAAAAAAGCCGGCTCTCTTTAATTTGGATAACTGAGGGGCGGTTACTCCGTTTGTCACAACAAACTGTCTGACGCGTCCCTGTAGTGCCCTGCATATTTCTATGGAGTTGTCCTGATACCTAAAAATTTCACCCAGGTAAGTCTCATAGTGATTTTTAAAGGTTCCTGCATCCGCACATACAATTCCATATCTTGCAAACAAATCCAGAAAACGGCCTATCAAAAGCTCTGTCTTGGTTACTTCACATCTTTCCAACCGTTTCCACCAGCTTTCATTGATATCCGAATAGCTTTCTATCATTTCTTCGGTAGGTACTACACCGATTTCCTCCAGACATTTGGAAATGGAAAGTCTCTGTGAATAAGAAAAATCCAACAGGGTTCCATCCACATCCCATAATATGACATCGTACCGCATAATTACTCCCTTTTATTTTATAGTACCGTAAGTTTCTTTCGTTTACACCCGCAAATGATAAAAGGTGCCGTATACACGACACCTGCTGAGAATCTTTTTACTGTTGTGGTTCTTCAGTTTCCTGTTCTGCCGCTTGTGAAAGGTTTTTCTTTTTGCGCATCACAATACCTAAAAAGATACCGGTTCCCGCAATTGCTGCCATAATCACAAACAAAAGCAGGTAGGATAAAAATGAATTGATAAAAGCTATCATAGCCACGCCACCTTTCTTTCCATCTCTTTCACTACCAGATATTTTTCCAATCACTGTCTTTCATTATACCAGTGCTTTGCCGTCATCGTCAAGCAGTATGTCGCCATCCGCCGCTGTAGTTGCCAATTTATCACATCTCTCGTTTTCAGGGTGTCCGTCATGTCCCTTTACCCAGGAATATACTACCTGATGGGGCTTCATGGCTGCTAACAGTCTCTGCCAGAGTTCCACATTTTTAACCGGCTTTTTGGTACTGGTCTTCCAGTTGTTTTTTAACCAGCTGTCCATCCAATGCTGGTTAAAAGCATCTGTTACATATTTGGAATCAGACACCACAAGCACTTCGCAGGGCTTTGTCAGAGCCTCCAGCCCTACAATTACAGCCATCAGTTCCATCCGGTTGTTGGTAGTCTTCTTATATCCTGCCGAAAACTCCCTTTCATGCAGGATACCCTTCCCGTCTATATACTGTAATACTGCACCGTAACCACCCGGTCCTTCCGGATTTCCTCTCGCAGCACCGTCTGTAAATAAAGTCACCTTCATATTTCAGCTTATACCTCCCATTTACCGGTTTTCATAAATTCTTCTGCCCGGTGATTCGCCTTGTCAATAATCCTGTCCTCATATCCCATTACCGAAAGCAGCTTAATGGCATTGCGTGTAGTTGCTTTGCCGGAAAGGAGGCGGTAATTGAAGCAGACATCACCATCTTTAATCTCTTCTTCAAAATGGTAATTTTCATACTCGTCTGCAAGCAGATGGGTTAATTCCACATCATGGGTTGCCGCAAAGCAGATTACCTTTTTTCCGGAAAGACTCTTTAATATTTCAGTAGAAGCTGCTATTCTTTCTACTGTATTGGTGCCTCTCAACACTTCATCTACAAAGCACAGCACCTGATGTTTTCCTGCATCCACAATATCCAGAATTCTCTTAATAGCTCTTATTTCCACAATATAATAGCTTTCCCCGCCTGTCAGGTCATCCCGCAGTGCCATGGAGGAACAGATATGAAAGTAGCTTCCCTCATAAGAATCCGCCAGTACGGTATGAATCGTCTGGGCAAAAATTGCATTCAGGGCTACTGTCTTTAAGAAGGTGGACTTACCCGAAGCATTGGAACCGGTAAGCAGTACCCCTCTGTCTGCAGCAATACTGTTTTTTACAGGATTTTCAATCAGGGGATGATACAGTTCTTCTGCTTTCAGCATGGCTTCTTTTTCTGTATGTAATACCGGTACACAGTATTCTCCCGAAACAGATTGCCTGTATGCACCAATTGCTATCGCTGCATCTAAATACCCCAAAACAGAAAACAGCATATCTATATCATGCGTGTGTTCCCTTACCTGCTCCAGCATAGAGTTGAATTTGATTAAGTCCAGATGAAATACCATCCTGAAATAGTCCAGCAGAATATCAAGGGGATTACCCGAACCGGACATTCTGCCTGAAGACATCAGCCAGAAAGACCCGCTCTTAAACCGGTTCAGCCCCTGCTTATGCTTCTTAAGAAGTTCTCTTTCTTCCTTAAACAGTTTTTCCCCGTCAGGCAGTATATGACCGGCCGTTTCTATCAGCTTCATGGCATAAACAAAGCTGGTAATATAGGTATCGATTTCATTTTTTTCCTTGAAATAGATTAAAATGTTAAATAGCATCAGCCCCACAAGACACAATATTCCCAACGAGGCATTTACCATACAGAATATCACTGCCGGAATAAACAATGCATCCAATATCCAGTGTTTTAGGTTGCTGCGTTTTCCCAGCATATCCAGATGATCCAGATAATCATACATGGAAAAACGTCCGGTTCCTCCCAGTTTGTTAAGTGCAAGCTGTACCCCTACCCTTTCCTCCATGTGTGTAGTAAAATAAGTAACTACATCCTCCAGATGCTGTAGCCGTTCTTCTTCAAAAACCGGAGTACGCAGCATATAATACAACATTTCTTCACCGGCTGAGGAATAAGTATCGTTTATTCTTTTAAAGACATCATCCAATCCCAGGTCATTCCAGGTAATATCATCTACCTGCCCTTCCTGGGGATGTTTCTCAAAATACCTTGCAATGGATGCATACTGCTCGGGGCAGTATTCTCTTTTCTTCATTTCCCCATAATGGTACCTAAGCCGTTCAATCAGTTTTTTCTTTTCTCTATGTTCATCATAAAGCCCTTTTATAATAAGCAGTGCAACAAAAGCAAGCATTGCCGCTGCAAATACCACATACTCCATTTATTTTTTCCAACTGTATGCCAGACAGTTTACATCCTTTCTATGTTTCGGAATAAATTCTGTGCCTACTTCATTAATCGTTTTACAATATTATCCGTTTCTTTATATATGCCGGCCGTTTCTTCTCCCACATAGAATCTGCCGTCCCGATACAGAATCCTTCCGCCAATCATTGTCATTTTTATATTCTGCTTACTGCCGCTGTATACAATATTTTTACCGATATTGTGAAGCGGACGCATATTAGGTTGTCCCAAATCTATCATGATAATATCCGCCAGCTTACCCTCTGCCAGTATATCAGCGTCCTTTAAATGCATTGCGTGTGCACCATTCACAGTTGCCATCCTCAAAACCTCCATGGCATCCACACAGGCTGCATCCTTTTCACGCAGCTTGGCAAGTCCCGTTACCAGAAACATCTCTCTGAACATATCCAGACAATTGTTGCTGGCCGCACCATCTGTACCGATAGCCACCGGAATATTTTTTTTCAGATAAACGGATACCGGTGCAATTCCACTGGCCAGCTTGGTATTAGAGCCGGGATTGGTAATGACATACATTCCCCGCTTTGCCAGAACATGTATATCACCCTCTGTCATATGTACGCAGTGGTATCCGCCGCCGCCATACCCAAACATTCCCAATGAATCCAAAAACATAACCGGCGTCATTCCATATCGTTTCTTGCATTCCGCAACCTCAGTCTCCGTCTCGCTCATGTGGGCATAAATCGGTGCCTTCAGTTTCTGTGCCAAAGAAGCCACCTGTGTCAAAAGCTGCTTTGTACAGGTATATTCCGCATGAAAGCCCAACTGATAGGAAATAAGCGGTGAGATATGATTCCACTTCTCATACTCCTCTTCCATTTCCTTCACAGAAGATGTAAAATTGTTTATTCCGCTTGTAAGCACACAACGCATCCCCATATCCATACACGCCTGTGCCGTTGCCGCCGGTTTGATATACATATCAAAAATTGATGTAATACCGCCTGAAAGATATTCTAAAACGGCCAGTTTTACAAAATGATAGATATCCTCTGAGGTCAGCTTTTCCTCCATGGGAAAGATTTTTTCCTCAAGCCACTGTTTTAAAGGTAAATCATCCGCATAGGACCGAAACGCCGTCATACCGGAGTGGGTATGGGCATTCTTAAAACCGGGCATAAGAAGATTGCCCTCACAGTCAATTTCCTTATCCCACATAAGCTTATCTTTTTCAGCTTTTTCTCCCACATAAACAATACGGTCTCCGTGAATGTGTATTTCCCCTTCAAAAATTTCCCTGTTCTCTTCCATGGTCAGAATCTTTGCATTATATAGCCTTATATTCATGTAAGATTACCACCTCCAAAGCCATACGGTAATATTTCTGTCAACACATACTCTTCATACTCCAGACTGCTTTTTGTTACCAGTATCTTAAAATCCTTATCACAAAACTCCTGCATAACCTGCCTGCAGATACCGCACGGATATGCATACTCCACTGCATCCTCCCCGGCTTTTCCTCCTGCTATGGCAATTGCCGCAAACTCTCTTTTCCCTTCGCTGACCGCTTTAAAAAAGGCCGTCCGCTCTGCACAGTTTGTAGCACCAAAAGAGGCATTCTCTATATTACAGCCCTCATAAACTTCACCTGATTTTGTAAGCAATGCCGCCCCTACCGCATAGCCGGAATACGGAGCATAAGCTTTCTTTCTGGCACTTAATGCTGCCTGTATCAGTTCTGTTTTCACTTTATCGTTCAGCTCCATATATATTCCTCCGTGACAAAATTCATAGCTGCAATATTCTCATTCCATTATCTCGATTGTGACTCTGTTCCAGCGATACTTTTCCAGATTTACCCTTTTGTCTGTGATTTCTACACCCTCGCCCTCCAACAGCCTAATCTGTTGGTTTTCACCGCCAAAAGCAAAGGCCTCCGATACTTCTCCAAAACGGTTTACAACTCTGTGGCAGGGAATGTGTGCCGGGTCCGGATTGGCATGCAGTGCATATCCTACAACTCTGGCCCACTTTCTGTTACCTGCAAGGGAAGCAATCTGTCCATAGGTTGCCACCCTGCCCTTCGGAATCTGCTTTACCACATCATAAATAGAATCAAATACTGATTTTTCCATATTGGTATCTCCGCTAAAACCTTGCAATACTCTCTCTTACCAGTCTGGTAAACAGCGGTGCAGCCTTTGCTGCAGCTTCCTGCACTTCTTCATGGGTCAGGGGATTTTCTGTCATACCCGCCGCCAGATTGCAGACGCAGGAAATGCCGCATACCCGCATCCCCATATGTCGGGCTGCAATGGCCTCCACAGCGGTACTCATGCCCACGGCATCCCCGCCCAAAATGCGAACCATCCGCACCTCTGCGGCAGATTCAAAGGAAGGGCCTGTTAATTGCAGATAAACGCCTTCTTTTAATTCAATAGTATTCTCTTTTGCTGTATTCTTAATAATGTCTCTTAATTCTTTATCATAAATTGTGGTCATATCCGGAAAACGGGTCCCCAGTTCTTCAATATTGGGTCCGATTAACGGATTTCTTACAAAACAGGATATCTGGTCTGTAATTAACATTAAATCCCCGGCCTTAAACTCTGCATTCACACCACCGGAAGCATTGGTTAAAAACAAAATCTCTGCTCCCAAAAGCTTCATCAGCCGTACCGGAAGAACTACATCGGAAATATCGTAGCCTTCATAATAGTGCACTCTGCCCTTCATGCACACTACCGGTACTTCATCCAGATATCCGAAAATAAATTTTCCTGCATGTCCCGGTACGGTAGATACCGGAAAGCCTTCAATTTCCTCATAAGGAAGCTCTGCTTCCACACGGATATTGTCTGCAAAGTCTCCCAGACCGGAGCCTAAAACAAGTGCCACTCTGGGTACAAAATCTATTTTCTTCCGAACACATTCATAACAATGCTGTAACTTCTCATATACGCTGTTCATAGAATTCCCTCCTGATGCAAAATATGGTACACTACACCTATGAGTGTAGTATACCATATTATTTTCTAAAGCACATTGTTTTCATAAAAATTTTATTTATGGCTTTTATTTACGGGTATATAAAATCTTCTTTAAATAATAATGCAAACCATACCGCCATTCATATCATTTACTACTTTTTGCATGGTTTCTTGCAATTTCACCTGACTTTCATCCCCAATCATGGCAATTTTGCTGGTAATTCCGTCACTTACAAGCTGTTCTACCGTTTTTCCAAAGATATTGGTTTCCCAGATACCATTCTCATCATTTCCTGCTTCCGAAATATACCGGATTAAATCCTGTGCCTGCTGTTCCGTACCTACGATAGGTGCTATCTCCGTTTCAATATTGGCACGAATCATATGTATGGATGGACTTTCTGCCTTAATTTTCACGCCGAATTTGTTGCCGTGCTTAATCAGCTCCGGTTTTGCAAGAGATATTTCACTGCGTTCCGGTGTCACTACACCATACCCTTTTCCTCTGACAGAACGTACCGCTTCCAGTACCTTGGAATATTCTTTTTTCATGGCGGATAATTCTTTTAACTTGGATATCAACTGATATTCTCCACTGATTTCATCTCCTACCAGTTCACTGAGCATTTCGTAATAGTAAGCATTATCCACCTCTAACTGTATTTTCACGCTGCCGTCCGCTAAATTGATGCCATCTATCTTACACCGTTTTATGTATTCACTGTTCACAGGAATCTGTCCGTCTTCCTGAACCTTCCGCAAATCCTTCACTGTATCAATCTGCTTCATCAGTTCCCTGACGCTCATTACCATATCCTGCTTCATACGGTTATCAAAAGGCAGCATCTCCACCCACTTCGGCATATAAAACTCCATTCTGGATACCGGAAATTCATATAACACCAGTTCCATAATCGTATGAATGTCTTCCTTTTTCAGTTGCTCACAGTTTACAGGCAACACTTCAACCTGATACTTTTCTCTCATATCTGCCGCCAGTTGCCTGGTGTCCTCTGCAAGTGGTCTTTCGGAATTCAAGAGTACCAGAAACGGCTTATGCAACTTCTTTAATGCGTTGATGGTTTTCTGTTCTGCATCCAGATAATTATTTCTGGGCAGTTCCCCAAAGCTGCCGTCCGTAGTCACTACAATCCCGATAGTGGAATGATCATGGATAACCTTATCCGTACCTATTCCCGCTGCCTGGGTGAAAGGAATTTCCTGCTCAGACCAGGGCGTCTTTACCATCCGCTCCGTATCTTCCTCCATATGTCCGGCTGCCCCTTCCACCATATAACCTACACAGTCAATCAGCCGCACCTTTGCCTCTACATCACCTCCCAGTAAAACCTTTGCAGCTTCCTTAGGGATAAATTTGGGTTCTGTTGTCGTAATGGTCTTTCCGCCTGCACTCTGGGGCATTTCATCTCTTGCTCTTTCCTTCTCATGTTCATCTTCCATATAAGGCAGCACACATACATCCATAAAACGTTTGATAAAGGTGGACTTACCGGTTCTGACAGGACCTACTACGCCTATGTATATTTCACCGCCGGTTCTCTGTTTTATATCTTTGTACAGGTCATAGTTATTCATTGCAAAGTTTTCCATAAAAAAACCTCCTGCATATACTGTTATAATATATGTAAGAGGTTTTCAATACATACCTATTTTGTTTCCCGTCCGGCCTTCATCCAAGCAAAATTTGCTTCATCACATCTATCGAAGGTGCCGTCCGACATAAAAAGATTGTAGTACTCATCCCAGATTGCTTTTAAAGTTTTCTGGTAAGGTGCCCAGTCAGAAGCCATCTGCTCTTTGCTATAATGCTGCACGCAATGTCCGTCCGGCTTACTTTCAAGAAATCTTCCGCCCTTCGGACGATTCTCCATGGGCAGACTACAGCCTTCCTTAGTCAGTGCAATACACTCTCCCATGGCATCCACACCGATAAAGGTGTAGCACTTATGCCTCATACGAAGATAGTACAAAGGTCCCTCCGGTCTGTTAAAAAAATCAATGGCATAAAGATTACCTTCCTCCTTCAGAAAAGAAAGCAGCTTTTCTTCTGTCAGTGCAATGGAATGTCTTAAGGAAAGACCTGCTTCTTGCGACAGTGCCTTTATCATATCCTCCGGACACAAAGAGCACCCTTTTTCCCTGCAGCATCTGCCCTTGCATACTGCACATTCATTACCCGGTTCAAATCCATTCATATTATTTCATTACCACTCTCTTAAAGTTCTTTTTGCCACGTTTTACCACAATGCCTTCCCCTGCAAAGCTTTCCGGCGTGTAAACGGTCTTAATGTCTGTTACCTTTTCATCAGAGACGGTAACACCACCCTGCTCTACGGCACGTCTTGCTTCCGAACGGGACGCACACAGGCCGGCTTTTACCAATACCCCCATAATATCGATGGTACCATTTAAGAAATCTGCCTCAGTAATCTCTGCTTCCGGCATTTCTGCAGCATTTCCTCCGGAAAATAATGCCCTTGCACTTTCCTGTGCCTTCTTAGCCTCTTCTTCACCGTGTACCAGATTGGTCAGCTCATATGCTAAGATTTCTTTTGCCTTATTTAATTCACTGCCTTCCCACTTATCCATTTCATCAATCTGTTCCAGGGGTAAGAAAGTCAGCATACGCAGACACTTTAATACATCAGCATCTGCTACGTTTCTCCAGTACTGGTAAAACTCAAAGGGTGTGGTTTTTTCAGGGTCAAGCCATACAGCACCCTTCTGGGTCTTACCCATCTTCTTGCCTTCGGAGTTCAGCAGTAAGGTAATGGTCATGGCGTAAGCATCCTTGCCCAGCTTTCTACGAATCAGTTCGGTGCCGCCTAACATATTGCTCCACTGGTCGTCTCCGCCAAACTGCATATTACAGCCGTATTTTTCATACAGGCACAAAAAATCGTAGCTCTGCATAATCATGTAATTAAATTCTAAAAAGCTTAAGCCTTTTTCCATACGCTGCTTGTAACATTCTGCGGAAAGCATACGGTTTACAGAAAAGTGTGCCCCTACATCTCGCAGAAATTCAATATAGTTTAATCCAAGCAGCCAGTCTGCATTGTTTACCATCATGGCTTTGCCATCGGAAAAATCAATAAAACGGCTCATCTGCTTCTTAAAGCATTCGCAGTTGTGCTCAATGGTTTCCCTGGTCATCATGGTACGCATATCCGTTCTGCCGGAGGGGTCACCAATCATTGCCGTACCGCCACCGATTAAAGCAATAGGCTTATTACCTGCCATCTGTAATCTCTTCATCAGACACAGTGCCATAAAATGTCCTACATGCAGGCTGTCCGCAGTAGGGTCAAAGCCGATATAAAAAGTTGCCTTACCATTATTGATAAGTTCTTTAATTTCTTCTTCATCAGTTAGCTGTGCAAGAAGTCCTCTTGCTTTTAATTCTTCAAATACTGTCATTTTTTTCCTCTCTTTCTCCCGCTTGTATATACAAAATTTCAGCGGCTTTAAAATGATTAAAACTTTTTGTTCCGGAGCAATTTCTGTAAAACAAAAAACCCGCCCTTTTCTTTCAAAAGGACGAGTCCATCTCGTGTTACCACCTAATGTTCCCGCAGAACTCACGCACTGCGGCTTAGTAAGTATTTCTACTTTGGCTGATATCGGTGCCTGCCGGCATAATCTACTGTGTATATACCTTTTACAAAAGTACAAATACTGTTCAATCTGCTGCTCCAAGATGTACTTCCTGCTATTCTTCTTGTGCCTCTCACCAACCGGCAACTCTCTGTCAGCCTTTAAATAGCAGTACTCTTCTCTTCATCGCATTATCTTATACAACTTTTTCACATTATACAAACAAAAATTTTCTTTGTCAACCGCCAGTTACTCAATTTAGGTCGACTTTCATCAATTCGGTTGCCAAAAACCGTTTACACTTACTTATTTACCATAAGCTTCACCATTGCCTGGTTTAACCCATCCACAGTCAGCTTATACATAGGGAAAAGTCCCTTAATGGCAGTTTCCGCTTCTCTCCACGGAGCATGTCCCGGTGCCATCTTAGGATTGAGCCAGACAACCTTTTTGTAATGCTTCTTTACAAGATTAAGCCATTCCCAGCCGGACAAGCCGCCATTGGGACCACGATAGTTACCGGTATCGGAATACAATTCCTCCGGTGCCATAGCAGCATCTCCTACGATAATAACCTTATAGTCACTGTCTAACTGCCTGAACATCCAGTCGGTGTCTACCCAGTCTCCATTTTCACATTCGGGTGTCTTGTACAGTTTGCTGTAGATACAGTTGTGGAAATAATAGCTCTTTACATCCTTATAATGATTGGATTTATGAACAGCCTGGAACAAATCGTTTAACAAGGAACTGTAAGGTATCATAGTTCCGCCGGAGTCCATTAAAAGCAGTAACTTTACCGCATTCTTACGGGGCTTCTGCATGACAATCTGCAGACAGCCGCCGTTATTGCAGGTCTTATCCACAGTACCGTTAATGTCCAGCTCTGTCTCCGGAATATCCAGTCTTGAGGAAAACTGTCTGAGCTTACGGAAAGCCATCTGGAACTGTCGGTTATCCAATACCCTGTCATCTCTGAAATCCCTGTATTTACGCTCCCCGATAACGGCAAAAGCAGACTGGTGTCCGGTCTTCCCACCTACACGCAGGCCACCTACGTTGCCACCGCTGTTACCGAACGATGTCTTACCCATACTTCCAATCCAGAAGCTTCCACCGTTGTGTTCACTGTCCTGGTCACGAAGTCTTTCACGGAACTTCTGCTCCACCTCGTCTTTATCCATATGCACCTGCAAGTCTTCCATTTCATTTAACTGGAAACGGGCTTCCTCGTCTGCAAGCTCCTGCAAATCGGACTTGTCTAACCAGCGTAACATCTGGGAAGTAATTTCCTTCTCATTCTGTACTGCTTTAAAGCACTCATCGAACGCCATATCAAATTTATCGAAATCTGTTTCACTTTTTACCAGAATCATGCGGGCCACATAATAAAACTGAGTCAGACTGTTTCCGCACAAATCCTTTTGCAGAGCCTCCTGCAAAGTGAGGAATTCACCTAGCGTTACATGCAGTCCCTTACTTCTTAAGCTGTGAAAAAATTTGGTAAACATATTTTTCCCTTCTCACGTCCTATAACTGGTTTGCATTGTGGCGTACGGTTTCCAAATCTTCATCCTTTTTTACCACCACACCGATAAAAGGCAGGCTGCTCTTAATTTTATCCGCTGAAATACCGCCCAGCTGTAAAGCATTAATCCAATCAATAAGTTCTGATGTACTGGGCTTTTTGCGAATATCTCGCAGGGAGCGGATATTATAAAATACGGACATTGCACTCTTTAAAAGATTCTCTTCCACATCGGGATAGTGCACCTTTACAATCTCCTCCATCAACTCGTCATTGGGAAAATCAATGTAGTGAAAAATACAACGACGTAAAAATGCATCCGGCAGCTCCTTCTCCGCATTGGATGTAATAATGACAATGGGTCTGTGTTTCGCTTTTACAGTCCTTTTGGTTTCGTTAATATAAAATTCCATCTGATCCAGCTCCCACAAAAGGTCGTTGGGAAATTCCAAGTCTGCTTTATCAATCTCATCAATTAACAAAACCACCTGCTCTTCGCTGTCAAAGGCTTCGCCCAGTTTGCCCAGCTTGATATAACGGGAAATATCGTCCACGCCTTCCTCGCCGAACTGTCCGTCATACAGACGCTGGATAGTATCATATACATAAAGACCTTCCTGTGCCTTGGTAGTGGATTTGATATTCCAGATAATCAGCCTCTTACCAAGAGATTTTGCCACTGCTTCTGCTAACATGGTCTTACCGGTTCCCGGCTCTCCTTTTATCAAGAGAGGCTTTTTTAAGGCAATTGCTATATTGACGCTTGCCATCAGTTCTTCACTTGCTACATATTCGCTGCTTCCCGCAAAGCCTGTCTGCTTTAATTCTTCGCTCATATTTCCTCACAATCTGTCCGACCGGACTTTTAAAATATGCTGTGTTACTCCCTTTCTTCCATCCGGTTTTAAAACGGTTTTTGTTGAAAAAAGGTTATTATCATGTTACGATATTCTCGGTATAAAATCAAGTAAAATGACAGGATGTGAAGATATATGATTAAAGATTCTTTTTGCAAAACAGAGTGTAATATTTCTTTTGAAGTTTTTCCGCCCAAAAAGGATGCGGATTTTGATACCGCCTATGATACCTTAAATGCATTGAGTACCCTGCAGCCTGATTTTATCAGCGTGACATACGGTGCAGGCGGCAGCAAGTCAAAGAAGACTTTAGAAATTGCTTCTTATATTCAGAATACTTTGCATATTGAAGCCCTTGCTCATTTAACCTGCGTCGGCAGTAAAAAAGAAGATATTCGTTCTATTGTTTCCCAATTTGCAGAACACAATATTACACAGGTACTGGCGTTGCGGGGAGACCGTCCCAAAGATATGTCTGATGAGCAATATAATTCCCGTGACTTTGCACACGCAAACGACTTAATTTCCTTTTTAAAGTCTGAAACCACCTTAAGCTGTGCCGCAGCCTGCTACCCCGAAAAGCATTTCGAATGTTTCAGTAAAGAAACCGACCTTCTGCATTTAAAGGGCAAACAGGATGCAGGTGCTGATTTCTTTATCAGTCAGCTTTTCTTTGACAATGATTATTTTTATGATTTCAGGGATCGTGCCGCCAAAAAAGGAATCACTGTTCCTCTTCTGGCAGGTATTATGCCCGTTACTTCTGCTACACAACTGGGTACTACTGTATCCCTGTCCGGCTCTTCCATTCCAAAGGCGTTCTCTGATTTGATTGCTACCTATGGTGACAATCCG
>JBJEMX010000007.1:0-18700 GCA_051879895.1 Lachnospiraceae bacterium | reverse complement strand
GAGACACTAAGGAATTATTTGCAGTCAGTGTAACAAATGTTTGACAAACCTACATCCGGTTCTTTCCTTTTTCAAAGTTGGAGTTGTGTCATTGATAAAAAATTGGTATGATAAGGAGTGTACATACACGGGGAGGTTAGATACACGCCTTGATTTTATCCGGAGGAGAAGGAGACTAATATACCTATGAATAAAAAAGAAATTTCAGAAATAAAAAAGCAGTTTACCCAGTCAAAGTGTGCCATTACCCGTATCTGTGGCTGCTATGTGGACGGTGAAAAAAATAAAAAAACTGAGTTAAAGGAAGCCTTTCTTTCCCTGCCGGAAGAGGAAATGTTTAAGTACTTCAATATTTTCAGAAAGGCACTTTCCGGCACCATCGGTAAAAACCTCCTGAATATGGAGTTTCCGCTGGAAACGGAAGAATCGGGAGGAACCCAGCATTTTCTCATGCGTTTAAGAGCCAGTGCCTTAAAGGATGATATCATCTTAGAGGAGTTTTATGACAAGGTTATTGAAAACTATTATTCCGTGGAAAACTATCTGATACTGCTTATTCATGCAGTATACGATGTGCCCGGCAAGGCAGCGGACGGGGAAGAGATGTTTGATGCCTCCGACGAGGTTTACGAGCATATTTTATGCTGTATCTGTCCGGTTACCTTAAGTAAGCCGGGACTTGCCTATGATGAGGAAAGCAACAGCTTTAGGACCCGCATTTGTGACAGGGTGGTGGATATGCCGGATATCGGATTTTTATTTCCTGCCTTTAATGACAGAAGTGCAGATATCCATGGACTGTTGTATTATGCAGCCAAGCCGGAGGAACTCAGGTTTGATTTTGTGGAGCCGGTTTTAGGCTGTGAGGTGCCCATGTCCGCAGGAGGACAGAAGGAAACCTTCCAGACTATTGTGGAGGAAACCTTAGGGGCTGACTGTGAATACGAGGTAGTAAAAAATATTCATGAGAAGTTAAATGAAATGATTGAAGAAAAGAAGGACGAGCCGGACCCGGTGGTTCTGGATAAGGCAGAGGTAAAGCGGCTTTTGGAATACAGCGGCGTGGAGGAGGACAAGCTCACGGATTTTGATGAGATGTATGTAGCGGCAGCAGGGGAAAAGACCCGGTTTGTAGCAACCAATGTAGCCAATACCAGACAGTTTGAAATCAAGACAGCGGATGTGATTATCAAAGTGAGTCCGGACAGAACCGATCTGGTGCAGACCAAAGTAGTGGACGGCAGAAAATGTCTTGTTATTGAATTAAACGACCAGGTAGAGGTAAACGGTATCAGGGTACGTATGCCGGATGAGGATGAAATTTAAAATTTATATAAAATTTTGAAACATCAATTGACAAAAACAGGAAAATTTCTTATGATAATGAAAACAACTACATATCCGAGGGAGTAGTTCCGCATCTGGTTTACAGGTGTGCGGTAAGTCAACAGGCATGGCGTTTATACGTCTGGTTTACCTATAAAGAATGAGACTCATATACAGTGGTTACAATCACTGTATATGAGTTTTTTTGTTTTATGGGAAAGCTCTTTCTTATAAAGCAAAATGCTCCCCGGGGATATGTTACCTAGCAATACCTTGTGAAGAGAGACTTATTGTCCAAAAAGAGGAAGGAGAAACGCGGAATGAAAGAGTATTTAAGAAGTGTGGAAGAGGTCTTAAAAGAAAAACAGGTGGCAGAAAACGGCTTGTCTGATGCACAGGCAGAGGAAAGGGGGAGGCTTTATGGAAAAAACAAGCTGGTAGAGGGAAAGAAGATTTCCCTGCTGCAGAGATTTATGAAACAGTTGGCAGATCCGATGATTATCATTCTGATTGTGGCAGCAGTTATTTCCGGTATTACCGCGGTGTATGCAGGAGAATCCTTTGCGGATGTGATTATCATTATGGTAGTAGTACTTATCAATGCCGTGCTGGGTGTGGTACAGGAAAGTAAGGCAGAAAAAGCAATTGCGGCCTTGCAGGAAATTGCGGCGGCAACCTCTAAGGTTATTCGTAACGGACACCAGATTACTGTCCGCAGTGAAGAACTGGTGCCCGGGGATATGATTGTGTTAGAGGCCGGTGATTCGGTACCGGCAGATGCCAGAATCATAGAATGTGCCAGTATGAAGGTAGAGGAGGCGGCACTGACCGGGGAATCGGTGCCGGTTACCAAGACCGATGCAGTTCTGGAAAGCAGGGACGGCAGGGATATTCCGTTAGGCGACCGCAAGAATATGGTATATATGGGCAGCACGGTAGTATATGGACGCGGTCGTGCGGTAATTACAGATACGGGTATGAATACCGAGATGGGAAAGATTGCGGACGCACTTTCCAAGGCAGAGGACAATCAGACGCCCTTGCAGCTTAAGCTGGCACAGTTGAGCAAGGTTTTAAGTGTGTTGGTGCTGGGGATTTGCATTGTGATCTTTGCAATTGATTTATTCCGGGCATATCCCAATATTACCGGTGAAGCGATGTTAGACACCTTTATGGTGGCGGTTAGTCTGGCGGTGGCAGCCATTCCGGAAGGACTGGCGGCAGTCGTTACCATTGTACTTTCCATCGGAGTAACCAATATGTCCAAGCGTAATGCAGTTATCAGAAAGCTTACCGCAGTAGAAACTCTGGGCTGTGCACAGGTAATCTGTTCTGACAAGACCGGAACCCTGACCCAGAATAAGATGACCGTTGTAAAACATACCGGTACGGAAGAAAAACTGCTGGCAGAGGCTATGGCACTGTGTTCCGATGCAGAACTGGATGAAAACAATGAAGCAGTGGGAGAGCCTACAGAATGTGCACTGGTAAACTATGCCTTCAGCTTAGGGATGCATAAGGATGGTTTAAAACAGGTAAATGTAAGAATCGGGGAAGCACCCTTTGACTCCATGAGAAAGATGATGTCCACCGTGCACCGCAAAAAGGACGGCAGTATTATACAGTATACCAAGGGTGCACCTGATGAAGTTCTGAAATGCTGTACCCACATGATTCTAAATGGTGTGGAAACAGAGTTGACAAAAGAACTGTACAAACAGATTCTGGAAGAAAATAAATCCATGGCAGACCAGGCATTGCGTGTACTGGGAGCTGCCTACAGAAAATGGGATGCAGAGCCTGCTTCCTATGAAGATAGATGTTTGGAAGAAAAACTGGTGTTTATCGGTCTGACAGGTATGATAGACCCGGTACGTCCCGAAGTGAAAGCTGCAATCGAGGAATGTCGTGCGGCGGGTATCAAGCCTGTGATGATTACCGGAGACCACAAGGATACTGCCGTAGCAATTGCCATGGAGTTAGGCATTATTGACAGTCCCGAACAGGCTGTTACCGGTGCACAGCTGGATGACCTTTCTGAAGAGGAGCTGCTGGATAAGGTCGAGCAGTATGCGGTATATGCCCGCGTGCAGCCGGAACACAAGGTACGCATTGTCAATGCCTGGAGGGCAAAAGGGAAAATTACCGCCATGACGGGTGACGGTGTCAACGATGCACCTTCCATCAAGAATGCAGACATAGGTGTGGGTATGGGTATTACCGGCACGGATGTTACCAAGAACGTAGCAGATATGGTACTGGCTGACGATAACTTTGCTACTATCGTAGGTGCAGTGGGTGAGGGCAGAAGGATTTATGACAATATCCGTAAATCCATCCAGTTTCTGCTTGCAAGCAATCTGTCAGAAGTACTTGCCATTTTCCTTGCAACCCTATTGGGCTTTACAATTTTGAAACCGGTACATTTGCTGTGGATTAACCTGATTACAGACTGCTTCCCTGCACTGGCACTGGGGATGGAAGAGGGCGAAGCAGATATTATGAGGAGAAAACCCAGAGACTCCAAAGAAGGCATCTTTGCAGGCGGATTAGGTGTAAATGTGGTATTGCAGGGTATTGTTGTGGCACTGATTACCCTGACGGCTTATATTGTAGGTCACTATATGGAGTCCGGTGTCTGGGAGCTTGCGAACAGTGAAGATGGTATGACTATGGCATTTCTGGCGCTGTCTATGGCAGAGATTTTCCACGCCTTCAATATGCGTTCTTTAAAAAAGTCCGTATTTACATTAAAGAACCAGAATAAGTTTTTGTGGGGTGCCATGACACTTTCCCTTATATGCACCACAGCGGTTATTTATATACCGTTCTTATCCGATGCCTTTGGATTTGCACATATTTCCTTTACGGAGTATGTGGTGGCAATACTGATTGCCGTTACCATTATTCCTATTGTAGAGCTTGAGAAGCTTATCATGAGGCATGTTAAGAAATCTTAACGCTGATTTATAGAAACTTTAGTTTACAATAATACTTTTTATATAGTACTATAAAAGTAAGCAAGGGCACAGAGAGGTGAGCACATCCCCCTGTGCCCTTTTTCTAAGGAGTGGATTAGTTGAGACACAACGGATTATTGCAGGAAAAAGTATATGAGTCGGTTGCTTCGGTACTTCCCATTACCATTATTGTGCTGCTTTTGAGTATTACGGCAGCACCGCTTTCTGCGGGAACATTGATGCTGTTTTTGTTTGGAGCGGTATTGCTGATTGTAGGTATGGGCTTCTTTACCCTGGGCGTAGATATGTCCATGATTCCTATGGGAGAGGGTATTGGTGTCACTCTTTCCAAAGCCCGCAGGATAGGAATACCTCTTATCGTATGTCTGGTGTTGGGCATATTGATTACCATTGCGGAGCCGGATTTACAGGTTTTGGCCGGACAGGTACCGGCTATTCCGAATCTGACCCTGATTTTAACGGTGGCATTGGGGGTGGGAGCATTTTTGGTAATTGCCCAGCTCCGTATTCTGCTTAAGATACCCCTTTCTTACATATTGGTATTTTTTTATATATTGGTATTTCTTTTGACGATTTTTGCACCTGCGGATTTTATTCCTGTAGCATTTGATTCCGGCGGTGTGACCACAGGACCGGTTACGGTACCCTTTATTATGGCACTGGGTATCGGTATGGCTTCCGTGCGAAGTGACAAAAACTCAAACAGTGACAGCTTCGGTCTGACCGCTATCTGTAGTATCGGGCCGGTATTGTCGGTATTGCTTCTGGGTATCTGTTATCAGCCGAAGGAGGCATCCTATATTCCGGTGCAGCTTACAGAGCTTCTGACAACCAGGGATGCGGCAGTGGAATTTGCTAAAGCCCTGCCGGTTTATATGAAGGAAGTAGCAGTTGCACTGGTGCCGATAGCGGGCCTGTTTATCCTGTTTCAATGCATTTTCAAAAGATTTCACAAAAGGCAGCTGGTTAAGATTGTTTCCGGTTTTTTATACAGCTATCTGGGACTGGTATTGTTTTTAACCGGTGTCAATGTAGGATTTATGCCGGCCGGACAATATATCGGTTCTGTAATTGCCGCCGGAAGGGCACCCTGGATATTGATTCCTGTGGGTATGGTTATCGGTTATTTTATTGTGAAGGCAGAGCCTGCGGTGCAGGTACTGACCAGACAGGTAGAGGATGTTACCAGCGGTTCCATTACGCAGAAGTCTATCGGTCATGCCCTTTCTGTCGGCATTGCCTTAGCGGTAGGATTGGGTATGCTGCGGATTCTGACAGGACTGAATATTATGTGGTTTCTGATACCGGGATATCTGATTTCTCTGACAATGACCTTTGTGGTGCCACGGATTTTTACCGGTATTGCCTTTGACTCCGGCGGAGTAGCCAGCGGCCCTATGACAACCACTTTTCTGCTGCCTCTTGCAATGGGGGCCTGTGAGGCATTAGGCGGCAACGTACTGACGGAAGCCTTTGGGATTGTGGCGATGGTTGCCATGACTCCGTTACTTACCATCCAGATACTGGGACTGGCGGACTATATCCGCAGGAAGATACATAAGCGTAAGCTGACCATGAGCTTACAGGATGTGGAAGATACTATTTTATATTTCGAGTAGCCCTTGCAGAAAAACAGAAGTAACAAGGAAATTTTTATCATAAATGCGGTGGCGGAATGTGAGTAGATATGACAGAAAGAAAAGAGATCAAACTGATAATAACCTTTGCCGAACGTGGTAAGGGCTGTGTGCTGGCAAAGTATTATGCCCAACAGGGAGTTACCTGCAGTTACCAGTGCATGGGAAGAGGAACAGCTTCTTCCGATTTGCTGGATGTGTTGGGACTTGGTACTACAGAAAAGGATATATTGATAAGCTATGCGGCTTGGGACAATGCAGTGCGGCTTTTGGAAAAACTGGATTCGGAAGCCCAGGGGGAGAAGTTTGGCAAGGGTCTGGTATTTGATATGCCGCTTACCGGATTGAATAACCTGATGGCAGCGGTATTGTTTCAGGAACAGAGTCTGACAGGAGGAACAGAGATGGAAAGAAAGGCAGACCACAGTCTTATTTTAATTGCAGTAAATCAGGGACATACGGATGCTGTGATGGATACGGCAAGGGAGGCAGGAGCCAGAGGCGGTACCATTATCAGGGCAAGATGGGCGGGGCCGGAAGAGGATGGACAGTTTTATGGCATTTCCGTGCAGCCGGAGAAAGAGATTATAGCCATTGTGGCTTCCGGCGAGCAGCGGAAGACCATTATGGAAATGGTAAATAAGAAACATGGTCTGAAAACAGAGGCAGGAGCAGTTATCAGCTCTGTAGCGATAGATCATTCGGTCAGACTTGCATAATATATCATACTGTGATAATATAATCAGGTAAGTATGAGAAGCGGCTTTCACGCATACAGAGGTCTTTATTTTGTATAGCCGGGAAGAAGCCGGTAAGAAAGGAAAGGAAGCAAAATGGACGACGCGGACAGTGACGCGGATACTGATATTGATAATTTTATAAATGATGATTAGAGTAGGTGTAGCCTGTGATAGGAATATGACAGGTTATGCCTTTTTGTGTATCTTTTTTATAAAATGAGCAGATATGACAGAACAAAAGAAAATAGAGTGTAATTGCCCCACAGAGGCAGAAAGGTAGAAAGATTTTGAGTAAGATTGTTTGGCAACTGTTGTTACAGGTAGTTTTAATAGGTATCAATGCTTTTTTTGCAGGCACGGAGATGGCATTGGTTTCCTTGAATACCACTAAATTGCATAAGCTGGAAGAGGACGGAGACAAGCATGCTTCTAAATTATTGAAGCTGGTAGAAGAACCCTCTGCATTTTTATCCACTATCCAGGTCGGCATTACACTTGCCGGATATCTGGGCAGTGCATTGGCAGCAGAAAATTTTTCAGGATATCTGATGAACTGGATTTATGAGGATTTGCAATTTACTGCCATACCGGAAAGCGTCATGTCCGTTATTGCAATTTTTGTTATTACCTTGATACTGGCGTACTTTACACTGGTATTCGGAGAACTGGTACCAAAGAGAATTGCCATGCAGAAGTCCTATGAAATGGCAAGGTTTTCCTATAAGGTTATTTCCGGCATTTCCTTTGTGATGAAGCCGGTTATTAAGTTTTTATCCTTCTCAACCAATCTGGTGTTAAAGATAATGTGCATGAAAACAGAGGCGGAAGAAGAAAATGTTACGGAAGAAGAAATCCGTATGCTGGTGGATATTGGGGAGGAGAGCGGTAACATTGATGAGAACGAAAAAGAGTGGATTCAGAATATTTTCGATTTTGATGATTTAAGCGTAAGACGTGTCATGACGCCCCGTACCGATGTGGTGGCAATTTCATTAGAAGAGACTAATGAAGAAATTTTACAGATAATTGAGGAGTCGGGACGCTCCCGCTATCCTGTTTACGGAGAGAATCTCGATGATATTGAAGGCATTCTGTATGCAAGAGATTTTTTGATGGCACTGGGCAAAGAGGGACACGTAAAAATCAGGGATATTCTGCGACCTGCCTATTTTGTACCTGAAAGTATTCATGCAGACCGGTTATTTAGGGATATGCAGAAGAAGAAAATACATATTGCCGTCATTGTAGATGAGTATGGAGCCATGGAAGGTATTGTAACCATGGAAGATTTGGTGGAAGAAATCGTAGGTAACATTTATGATGAATTTGATTCTGAGGAAGAACCGGACATTGTAAAACTGGAAGAGAACCTTTGGAAGGTCAACGGTAATACGACGATTGACAAACTGGCGGAGGAACTGGATATCGAACTGGATTTGGAAAGTCAGGATTACGATACCGTAGGCGGACTGATTATCAGTCTCCTGCAGGCGATTCCGGAAGACGGTATCAGCTTTGACGTGGAGGGACTGGGACTGCATATCCATGTGGAGGATATTGAGGACCGAAGAATTGAAAGGGCCTATATCAGTAAAGTGAAACAGGAAGAACCTAAGGAATGACAGCACAGCCGTGGTTGAAAAGGACGGTTACAAAATAGCGGCGGCCGGTTACAGCCAGCCGCCGTCAATAGCGATAATCTGCCCCGTCATATACGCGGGGGCATGTACTACCTGCCATGCAAGGTCGGCAACCTCTTTCGGGGTGCCGGGTCTGTCGGCAGGTATTTCTGCTCTTAAGGCTTCCATATCATCTTCGGATAAGCAGGCATTCATGGCGGTATCAATCAGTCCGGGGGCAAGGGCATTGACTTGAATATTGCTGGGAGCCAGCTCCTTTGCAAGAGCCTTTGTCAGAGCGTTCAGCCCGCCTTTGGAGGCGGAATAGGCAGCCTCTAGGGAAGAACCCGCATTGCCCCATACAGAAGAAATATTCAAAATCCGGCCGCTTTTGTTGTGTACCATGGACGGAATTGCCAGCTTTGCCGTATAAAAACAGGCGTTCAAATTGGTGTTTATAACCTTGTGCCAGTCTTCAACACTCATTTCCGAAAGCAGCCCAAAGTAGGAAATACCGGCATTGTTGATTAACACATCTAAGGGAGGAAGCATTTTAAATAATGCCTCCACAGCCGCATAGTCGCTGACATTGCAGGGAATTGCCGTGCAGGGTGTGTTGTATTCTTTACTTAGCTTTTCCTGTAAGATATATAAAGCTTCTGTATCATGGGCACAGGTAATATAAGTATGATATCCTCCTTCGGCGAACCTTTCGGCAATGGAAGCACCGATACCCCGGGAAGCACCTGTAATCAGAACATTTTTCAAAATGATTTCCTCCTTGCTGGTATTGACCTGTCAGATAATTGCGAAACTCCTTTTCAAGAAACGGGAATGGGCAACAGAAATAAAATAAGGGTGACTAGCCACTGCTTCGGAACCCGTTTTTATTTCTGTTGAACAATTCCGTCACTTATGATAACAGTTTCGCAATTATCTGATTTACTTATAGTATAGCATAGGTGGAGCAAAGTAAGAAATTATTTTTTATTGAAACAAGGGATACTGCAATTGTTGTATTTCTTATAAAAAGTTGGTACACTCTATATAGTAAGAAACGGAGGAATTTATGATGTACGATTTGATTATTATCGGTTCGGGGCCGGCCGGACTTTCAGCAGCGGTATACGGAAAGAGAGCAGGACTAAAGCTTTTGGTTTTGGAGAAAAATCCCATGAGCGGCGGACAGGTGCTTACTACTTACGAAGTGGACAACTATCTGGGGCTTCCCGGTATTAATGGCTTTGATATGGGTGTAAAGTTCAGAGAGCATGCGGACAAAATGGGAGCGGCATTTAAAGAAGCGGAAGTAACAGGCTTAGAGGATAAAGGGGATTATAAACTGGTACACACTACAGAAGGAGATTTTCAGGCAAAAAGTGTTATTCTGGCCATGGGTGCACATCATGCACACCTTAACGTACCCGGTGAAGAAGAATTGTCAGGTATGGGAGTTTCTTATTGTGCCACCTGCGACGGAGCCTTTTTTAAGAAACGTACCGTGGCAGTTGTAGGCGGAGGAGATGTAGCAGTTGAAGATGCCATCTTTCTGGCAAGAACCTGTGAAAAGGTTTATCTGATCCACAGAAGGGACAGTCTCAGGGCGGCAAAGGTATTACAGGAGGCTCTGTTTGCCCTGCCTAATGTAGAAGTCGTGTGGAATCATACGGTAGAAGAAATCTGTGGTGAAGATATGGTGGAAAGTCTCCGCTTGCGTGGAAAGGACGGAGAAGAAAAGAATATAGCGGTAAGCGGTGTTTTTGTTGCGGTGGGAATCCATCCGGATACCGATTTTTTAGGGGAACTGGTAGCATGTGATGAGAGCGGTTATATTATTGCGGGTGAAGATACGAAAACCAATATATCCGGGATATATGCAGCGGGTGATGTGCGAAAGAAGCCTATGCGTCAGATTATTACGGCAGTGGCAGATGGTGCAAATGCGGCGACTGCTGCGGCCAGTATGTTAAATTTGTAATAAATATTACAAACTGAATTTGCTGAAAAACTCAATAATTCCCATATTTTTCAAAAAGCTTCCCTGTTGACAAAGTAATATGGTTGTGATATATTTTAAAACAGATGTAACAAATTTGTAACAAATGTTTTGGAGGATTTCACATGAACCATATTGGTGTGAAGCTGGCGGCAGGTACGCTGGCTGCGTTCATCACCTTTTCAGGATTGCATATAGAAGCACTGGCGGCTGAGAAAGTAACTGCTGTACTGCCTACGGGAGGTGTAAATCTGTCGTTGGTGAAGGATACTTCTTTAGAAAGTCTGCAAACAACCACAACAGGTTCCAATACCGCTATTGAGAGTACTGTCACAAGAGCGGATATCCAGCAGGTTATGGATGCAGTATCGGCAGGAGAAGAATCAGAAGAGGATATATTTAAGAACCTGGTAATTGCACAGGTCAATGATTATGTAAATATCAGAAGCATTCCCAGTGAGGAAGGCGAGATACTTGGTAAACTGTATGACGATTCGGTAGGAACCTTTATCTCCGAAGAAAACGGCTGGTATCAGATTACTTCCGGTACGGTAACCGGTTATGTAAAAGCACAATACTGTGTAACCGGTGAGGCAGCGGTAGCACTTGCCAAAGAAGTGGGAACCAGAATGGCAACCGTTAATACCACGACCTTATTTGTACGTATGGAGCCGACTACAGAGGCTTCTATTCTCGCCATGGTGCCGGAGGGTGAAGACTTCCTGGTGATAGACGAAACAGACGGCTGGGTTAAGATTACCGTTGAAGAAGGTGACGGCTGGGTTTCCAAGGAGTATGTAGATATCAGTACGGAATTCGTAGAAGCGGAATCTAAAGCCGAAGAAGAAGCACGTCTGGCGAAAGAAGCTGAAGAGCGTAGAAGAGCTCAGGAGGCTGCAAGAGCAAGTCAGGCGACACAGCAGGCGACTACTACCACTACCACCACAACAACGACAACAGCACCTGTGGAATATGCAGTAGGAGAAGGCAGTGAACTGGGAGTGGCAGTTGCAGAATACGCACTGCAGTTTGTAGGAAATCC
Source organism: Lachnospiraceae bacterium (assembly GCA_051879895.1). GTDB lineage: Bacteria > Bacillota > Clostridia > Lachnospirales > Lachnospiraceae > Acetatifactor. The sequence goes on along the minus strand of JBJEMX010000007.1, from coordinate 7,359 downwards.
CTATGTATGGGGTGGTACCAGTCTGACAAACGGTGCAGACTGCTCCGGTTTTGTTATGAGCGTATATGCAAACTTCGGTGTCAGCTTACCGCACAGTTCTAAAGCAGACAGAACGCAGGGATATGCGGTAGACGGTTTGGAAAATGCACAGCCCGGTGACTTGATTTGCTATTCCGGTCATGTGGCACTTTATATTGGAAACGGACAGATTGTCCACGCAGCAAATGCGAAGAAAGGAATTATTGTTTCCAATGCAGATTACAAAAAGATTTTAGCAATCAGAAGAATCTTCTAAATAGAATAAATCTTCTAAATAGAATGAATCTTCTAAATAAAATAAGTCTTCTAATAAAGTAAAAGTAAAGAGACTGTTGCAATGTAAGCTTAGGGAAATACTCAGAAAAGCTGTTTGCAGCAGTCTTTTTGTGTGATTTTCCCATTCTATTGTCTTGCAATAAAATTGGGCAGGTGTGTCAGCAAAAATACCTGTGTTGTGCAAGATGTACAAATAAAGTGAAAATGCAAATGTTGTCGAAGGGTTTTGCAAAATTGGGAAATAAAAGTTATCCACACTAAAAAACGCTGAAAATAGGGCAGAAGATATTTATACACGGAGTTATCCACATTGTCCACAGGGTTTTTTTGAAAAATAGAGGATTTCCGACAGGTGTGTTATAAGAACGAGTGTTTTGTGAAGAATAAATAAATTTATTGAAAAAGCAAAAAATGTCGAAAAATGTATTGACTTTTTGAATGTCAAAAACAATGAAAAAATAAACTAAATTATTGCAAAAAAAGGCAAAAGTGTGATATAATGTTTATACAATAAATAACCGAAAGGGATGAGCGACATGAAATTTATTATTATCGGCAGAAACATTGAGGTAACTCCGGGACTGAGAGCAGCAACCGAAGAAAAAATCGGTAAACTGGAGAAGTATTTCACCCCTGATACGGAAGTACATGTTACCCTGAGTGTGGAAAAAGACAGACAGAAAATTGAAGTGACGATACCGGTGAAGGGAAGTATCATCCGTTCTGAACAGGTCAGCAATGACATGTATGTTTCCATTGACTTAGTAGAAGAGATTATTGAGAGACAGTTAAAAAAATATAAAACGAAGCTGGTGGACAAGCAGCAGACAGCCGCATCCTTTAGCAAGCTGTTTGCAGAAAATGATTACATGGATGACGAAGAAATTAAGATTGTCCGTACCAAAAAGTTCGATATCAAACCCATGTATCCTGAGGATGCATGCGTGCAGATGGAGCTGTTGGGACATAGCTTCTATGTATTCCACAATGCCGAAACCGGTCAGGTAAACGTAGTGTACAAGAGAAAAGGTGATACCTACGGTCTGATTGAACCGGAAGAATAAAAACAGGAAAGCTGTCAAAGCAGCTTGAAAAGAAATGATGAGCAGGCAGCCGCCCGGGTCAGAATCTCATAAGAGAGTTCTGACCCGGGTGGTTTTAGTTTGTACTAAATCCGGTAGGATACTCATATATTGTCAGTGGAATGACAGCCGGCATGAGTAATAGGGATATATAAACAGGAGTGGATATGCAGGAAAACGGATTAAAAAGATGGAGACTGATTATAGCGGCAGAGCTTGTTTTGTGCATGACAGCTTTGGCAGGAATTTTGTGCGGCAAAGTTGCAGACAATATATCCGATAAGGAAGGAGAGATAAGCCGAAGCGATGAATGGGCAAGGGAGGCATTGAGCGAAGGATATATTAAGTGGGTGGATTTTGGTGTAAGCTATGAGGCCTTATGTCTTGCATATGAGTGGGATGTGGATACTTATAATAGTGAAGTGCACATAGACTGGATAGAGATGTTAGCATATCTGGGAGCACGATATGGCGGTGACTTTTCATCTAATTCCCGGCATCTGGAAAAAGATATGGATGCCCTGGCAAAGAAGCTGACAGAGGAACAGTGTACGATGGAGGAGTTGACTAAAGATATGGAATATTATGCATATTATGAGGAGGCTTACCGGGCTGTTTTAGGTGGTCTTGTAGGAGAATATGAAATGGCACAAACCGATGAGACAGGTAATGTTTCATGGACAAAGGTATATGGCTTAAAAGGGTATTCCCCCATTGCGAAGGATTTTTATTATGAGGACTATGCAGATTTTGGGGCAAGCAGAAGCTATGGCTATGACAGAAAGCATTTGGGGCATGATATGATAGGCCAGATTGGTACACCGATTATAGCAGTGGAATCCGGATATGTGGAGGCTATTGGATGGAACCAGTACGGAGGCTGGAGAATCGGTATCAGAAGCTTTGACGGGCAGAGATACTATTACTATGCACATCTGCGTCAAAATTATCCTTATGCAGAAGGGCTTACGGAGGGCAGCGTGGTAACAGCCGGAGATGTGATAGGATACATGGGACATACCGGCTACAGTACCCGGGAAAATGTAAATAATATTGAGGTAGTACATCTGCACTGGGGGCTTCAGCTCATTTTTGATGAGTCACAAAAGGACAGTACCAATGAGATCTGGGTGGATGTTTATCCTCTGACCCGGTTCCTTTATAAACATCGCAGCGAGACTGCCAAGGTAGGTGATACCAGAGAGTGGCGGCGGGTGCAGGAAATAAAAGACCCGGCTGTAGAGGCATATAAAGAGGAGCATGAAAAATAGTCCCCGGAAGTTACTGGTACAAAATAGCCGTGGCAGACCGGTGCCGGAAAAAGCTTTCCTAAGCAGACCCTTGAAAAACGTCGGCACTTGACTTTTCCAAGTGCAATGCAGGAAAAGTCTTAGTACCGTTACGTTTTTCACGGAGCAAAAGCGTGTCTGTGTGGAAACTTTTTCCGGCACCGGTCTGCCACGGCTGTTTTTTGACAGTAGCTTCCAAGGGCTATTTTTCATCTTCCGTAGAAGTACCCAGCCTGAAAGCCCGGCTTTTATCCAGCCGTTCTTTAAAAACTTTTTCACTGCCCTCCGTGGTAGGACGGTAATATCTGCGGCCCTTTAAACTTTCCGGCAGGCAGGTCATTTTCGCTATTTTTTCTTCTGTATCATGGGCATATACATAGCCGTCACCGTAGTGAAGACTTTCCATTAAGGAGGTAGGTGCGTTGCGGATAACCAGAGGAACCGGTTCTGAAAGCATGGTAAGGGCATCCTTCTGCGCATCCATATAACCCGTATACAGTGCGTTGGAGCGGGGAGCCAGAGAAAGATAAACAACGGCATGTGCCAGATTTACATTACATTCAGGCATACCGATAAAGTGACAGGCCTGATATGCGGCAACAGCAATCTGTAAAGCCTGGCTGTCTGCAAGACCGATATCTTCACTGGCAAAACGGATAAGCCTTCTGGCAATAAAAAGGGGGTCTTCCCCGGCTTCTAACATACGGGCAAGCCAGTAAATAGCGGCGTCAGGGTCAGAATTCCGCATAGACTTATGGAGTGCGGAAATCAGATTATAATGTTCCTCGCCGTTCTTGTCATATAAAAGAGCTTTTTTGCCGAGGCATTGCTCCAAGGTGTCCTTTGTAACCGAAATAGAACCGTCCGGTCCGATATCACCGTTTAAGATAGCCATTTCCAGTGTGTTTAAGGCTGTACGTGCGTCTCCATCGGCAAATGCTGCGATAGAAGAAAGCATACTTTCCTCTATGTGAACGGTACTGGAACCAAAGCCCTTTTTATCGTGGAGAGCATGACTTAACAGCTCTGTCAAATCCTCCGCAGTCAGAGCGTTTAACACAAACACCTTACAACGGGAAAGCAGAGCGGCATTGATTTCAAAAGAAGGATTTTCCGTGGTGGCACCGATTAAGGTGATGCTGCCCTTCTCTACATAAGGCAGAAAAGCGTCCTGCTGAGCCTTGTTAAAGCGGTGGATTTCATCTACGAAGACCAGGGTGCGGATGCCATAAGCACGGTTATCCTCAGCAGCTTTCATAATATCTTTAATTTCTTTAATACCGCTGGTAACGGCACTGAAATTGATAAAACGGGATTTGGTTTTATTGGCGATAATTCTGGCCAGGGTAGTTTTTCCCACTCCGGGAGGCCCCCAGAATATCATGGATGCAATGTGGTCGTTTTCAAGCATCTGGCGGAGAAGCTTTCCGGGACCAAGCAGATGCTTCTGACCGATATAATCATCTAAAGTCTGCGGACGCAGTCTGTCTGCAAGAGGAGTGGAAAGGGAATATACAGAAGAATCATTTGTGGAATCAAAAAAAGATAACTGCTCCATGAAAACTCCTTTCAAAATATGCGGCGTAAAAGCTGTCCGACAAACGTTACCCGGTTTTTTAATCTCCTGCCGGCACTGTAGGGCACCATGGCAGAGTTGTTACCGGAGTGTCTTCTGTAATAAAGAAGAGGTTTTTGCAGAAAATAGGACTTTTTGTAATAAAAGTCGTTTAAGATACCAATCCACTGGTCATGCATTTCAATCTTTGCCGGAATGGGCAGAATCTGCCCCAGAAGTCTGCGGCGAAAGGCCATGCAGCAGCCGATATAACTGTTTCGCCAGATGTTTTTAAAAATACCGGCTTTGGCTTTTCGGAAAGCAAAGAAGGAGTCCATAACAGGGTTTTGGATATCTTCTGAAAAAACAATGGAATCGTGGACAACAAGGTTTATATTCTCGTCCGAAAAACACTGCAGAATGCAGTCTGCTTTCTCCGGAAACCAGATATCGTCCTGATCGGCCAGAAAAATATACTCACCGCTGCAGTGAGATAAGGCATTTTCCACGTTCTTTTTTATCCCGGCCTTCGGCCCCTCCAAAATGTGTACGGATACGGAACCGTTCTGATAAGACTTTAAAATCTGCAGAGTATCGTCTGTGGAGCCGTCATCGGAAATAATGATTTCATCCCGGTCGGATAACTGGCTGTAGATGGAGTCCATCTGTTCTTTTAAAAAGGCAGCTCCGTTGTAGGTAGTCATTGCCACGGAAATACGTTTGGAAGCAGCCTCTGTATTATCGCAAAAGTGGTTCACCATAGTTTCCACCCCCATTTATTAAAATAGCGGAACATGGAACGTATATGTTCCTTACGCAGACCTTTATTCCTGTGGGAGCCTTTCTCCCACTTATGGATAACTGCGGTGTCCGGACAGTAGTAAAGCGTGCCGCATGCATTTACCCGTCTGCACAAATCGGCATCCTCCACATACATAAAATAACGCTCGTCAAAGCCATCCAGCTCCTTGAAAAGAGGGGTGCGGATTACTAAGAAGCTTCCCTGGGCAAAGGGAACAGGAAAAGGCTTTGTAAAGTCCATGTCCTGCATGGTATGATGTGCTTTCCTTTTGGAAAAGCCCTTTTTTAGGAAAAAGCGGATGAACATATCCAGAACGGTCAGTTCTCTGCGGTAAGCTGCCTGCAGGTTTCCCTCCGTATCCAGAAGTCTGGGAACCACCATGTCGTAACCGTTTTTTTCTAAGAAATTTATCAGAATAGAAAAAGAGTCTTCCGTCAGAAGAATATCGGGATTAACAATGGCATGATATCGTGAGTCTAAAAAGGGCAGCACCTGATTGTGCCCGCGTCCGAATCCAAGATTGGTTTCCGTTTTGAGATAGGAAACTTCCGGAAATTTCTCCGAAAGCTTACTTAACCCATTGGGCAGGGTGCTGTTATCTACCAGATAGATTCTTTTGGATATACTCAGAGCGGTATGTTCCATTATGGAGCATACCGCCTTGTTTACATCTTCCTCGTTATTGTAAGCAACAATGGTAATTGATAAATCTGTCATCATGATCCTTTTCCTGTAATAACAACGATTACGGTCCTTAATAAGATACGGATATCCATTGCCAAAGACCAGTTGGAAATATAATAAGTATCCAGGGCTACAATATCTTCAAAATCACGAATATCGTTACGACCGCTGACCTGCCACATACCGGTAAGACCGGGCTTGATGCCCAGACGGGCCTTGTGGTGCAGCTCGTAGTTGTCAAATTCTGCTTCAGTAGGGGGGCGGGTACCTACCAGACTCATATCACCCTTTAAAACATTCCAGAACTGTGGAAGTTCGTCAATGGAGAACTTCCGCATAACCCTGCCAATGGGAATAATGCGAGGGTCCTTTTTCATCTTGAACATATTGCCCTGCATTTCATTCTGGGACATAAGGGATTCTTTTAGGGCATCCGCGTTTACCACCATGGTACGGAATTTGTAAAATTTGAATCTCCTGCCATTTTTCCCGATTCGCGTCTGGGAATAGAAAATCGGTCCGGGAGACTGTATTTTAATAATAGGTGCAAAAATAATAAAAGCAATACCGGCAAAAAGTAATCCTATCAGACTGCCTGCAATATCCATGGCACGCTTGATAAAAAGCTGTCTGGTGGAAGCAATCTTCATACTGCTTGTCAGAACCAGATAGCGTCCGCAGTTTTCAATAATTTTGTTGGGACGTAATGCGGAAGCCTGTACCAGATTGAAATGTACGGTAACTCCCAGCTCCAATAGCTCGTTAGCTAATGCTTCACTGTCTACTTTTGTGTTGCTGTTGATGAAGACCTCGTCTATCACGTTAGTACGGATGTATTCCAGACAGTCCGGCATGGAAGCCACAACAGGAACACCGTGGATTTCTTCCCCTTTACGGTCTTTATCGATGATAACAACTCCGTCCACTTCAAATTCCTTGTACAGATCATGCTGGAAATTCCAGATACATTCCGCCGCAAAAATATCATCTGTAATGACAAGCAATTTGGAAAAACGTTTGCCGTGTATTTTTCGGTAACGGATGAGACGTTTCCAGAGACATCTGCTGAAATATGCCAAAAAAGCGGAAAGTCCCCAGAAAACTAAGAGTACCTGTCGGGAATAAATTTCACTCTGCTTTGTAACCCAGATATACAATACCATGGTAAGGAAAATCATGGTACTGCTTGTGATAGTGGCTTTCAATTCCTGAAATTTATTACGCCGCAGAATACCGGTATAAATCTCAAAGAAAAATGCAATACAAAAGATGGCCAATAACAGAACCAACGCAAGCCTGCTGTAATAAGTCCGTATAACAGAAGCCCGCTCGGGCTCTTCGGATAATCTGATGAAATAAGAAATAAAAAATGCAAATTCCAGGCAGATAACATCTATCAGTAAAAAGTCCAGATGCTTTACCCAGCTCTTTTTCTGTTTTCTATACATGAATTCCCTCCGGTAAGGTTGGATTGAATAGCATATTATTAAATCTTGACAAAAAATAACTACATTATTAGTCATTTTATTTTATCATTTTATTTGTAAAATAGCAACTGTAACAAGGCAGGTTTCCTGTGTTGTAGGATTACAATACATGTGTTACAACTGAATATTTAGAAAGCAGGGATAC
>JBJEMX010000006.1:0-71319 GCA_051879895.1 Lachnospiraceae bacterium | reverse complement strand
ACCTTGCAAAGAAAAATCCCGCACAGGAGTGCGGAACTTTGTCTACAGTCTGAAAAGAGCAGAAATTCTGCTCTTTTTTGTTTTTCTGTCATTTAGAAAAAGTCAAAGTGTGCTAAAGCATGGTAAATACCGTCTTCACTTGCTTTTGAAGTCACGTAAGATACCTGTTCATATAGGGAGACAGGAGAGGCATTGCCCATGGCAACACTGTGTTGTACAAAGTTAAGCATGGGCAAATCGTTATTACTGTCACCAAAGGCATAGGCAGCTTCTAATGGGAGCTGATAGTGCTTTAACACAAAAGAGATACCGGTAGCCTTGGAATAGCCGTACGGAACAAATTCACGGAAGGTACCGCCACGATCAATACATGCAAAGTATTTATCACTTACCTTGCGGAATTCCCTTAACTGCTCTTCGTACAGATACCAGATAACGAACTTGTCTGAAAAAAAATTGGGATTTTCTAAATCCTCGGGCATATTATAATTGCGGTCAACGAAAGCATTATATTGTCTGATGGCACTGGGATGGGAAAGAGGGCGGCTTATATCAAAGCAGACTTCTTTTCGGGATTCAAAAAGAATATCCACATTGGTTTCCCTGGCTTTTTTTAGAATTTCCATAGTGATGCTGTGTGTCTGGGGAGCATAGAGAACATCCTTGCCATCACAATAAATATTGGTGCCGCATCCGCAGATATAGCCGTCGAAGCCGATTTCCCGGAAACGGGGTTCTACATTTTGAAAGCACCGTCCGGTGTTGATAAACATCAGGTTTCCTTTTTGTCTTGCACTGCGAATGGCAGTAACAGCACTTGGGGGGATGGAACCGTCGATTTCTGAGGTTAAAGTACCGTCGATATCAAAAAAAGCAATTTTTTTCATATAAGGGACTGACTCCTTCTATACAGATATTAGGTATTGATAATAATAGATATAGGTCCGAATAACACATGTATTATAAGATAGTGTTAACAGAATGTCAAAATTAACGCATATTTTTTGTGAAAAAATATTTTATTTTTAGTGTTCAATTGTCAGTACATGTGATATAATGTCAATATACATGGTTATTGCCATATGAAGACGATTCTGTGAGAGGTGAAAGTATGGATACAAAAATATTATTGGAAAACGGTACCAATGAATTAGAAGTGCTGGAATTTACACTGGATGGAAATTCCTATGGCATTAACGTAGCCAAAATTAAGGAAATCATCACTTATCAGCCGGTAACACCGGTTCCTAATGCACATCCCAGTATAGAAGGTATTTTTATGCCTCGTGATCGTATGATTACGGCGATTGATTTGAAAAATTGCCTGCAGAGAGGTGTATCAGAGCCGGGAGGGTTGTTTATCATAACAAACTTCAATAAGCTGGATATCGCATTCCATGTGGACAGTGTTATTGGCATTCACCGCATGTCATGGGAAAATATTATTAAACCGGATTCTACCATTTCCAGTGACAGTACGGCATCAGGTATTATTAAGATTGGTCAGAAACTGATTATTATACTGGATTTTGAAAGAATTGTATCTGATATCAATCCGGAAACAGGGCTCAGGGTAAACCAGTTAGAGGCATTGGGAGAGCGTGAAAGATGTGACATTCCTGTTTTGATTGCAGAAGATTCTCCGTTATTAAATCGTTTGATTGTGGATGCCTTACATAAGTCCGGATACGTTAATCTGACACATACCGCCAATGGACAGGAAGCATATGATTGTGTTTGCGAATGGAAACAAAAAGGTGTTCTGGAGCAAAAAGTGCAATGTATTATCACCGATATCGAGATGCCTGTTATGGATGGTCACCGTTTGACAAAACTGATTAAAACAGATGATGCAACCAAGGACATTCCGGTAATCATTTTCTCTTCTCTGGTGAATGATGAAATGAGAATAAAAGGACAGCAGCTTGGTGCAGATGCACAGCTTTCCAAACCGGAAATCGGGGAACTGGTAGGAGTTCTGGACGATCTTCTTATGAGAAAATAAAAATTACTATTGGTGAAAGCCGGGAGATTTCCCGGCTTTTCTAACTCTATAAGGAAACAGGCAGGAATCATTGTGAACAGTTTAGAATTAAAAAAAATACTGGAAGAAGCCGATATGATACTTGTAGGAATCGGTGAAGATTTTGAAGAGAAAAGATATTTGCAGGAGAGAAAAGAATACTGCGATTGTTGCGGAAAAATAGCACAGGCTCATGTGGAGTGGGTTATGCCCTATGTAAACCGACTGTTTTTAAAAGAAGATGATAAATTGCGGTCGGCATATCAGGAACTGGCAAAGCTGTTGGAGGGCAGAAACTATTTTGTGCTGACATCCTGTATGGATGGGCTGATAAGGGAAACAGCATTAAAGCCGGATAGAATAGTAGAGCCGTGCGGTACTTATACAAAAGTACAGTGTGCAAACGGATGTGCAGGCAGTGTTTGTGCCGTTACATCAAAGCTTTTAAACCAAATAGAGCGTTGTTGCTTTGAAGACGGAGACTGGACCGCACTTTCTTTACAGCACTGTGACACTTGTAACGGACCTGTTGTATTAAACAGTTTGTATGCGGAGCACTATGCGGAAGAGGGGTACCAATCCGATTGGAATTTGTATACCAAATGGCTTCAGGGAACGGTAAATAAAAGGCTATGTATATTAGAACTGGGTTCCGGCATGATGTTTGCTAATATATTGCGTTTCCGGTTTGAAAAGATTGCAGGGCTGAATCAGAAAGCAGAGTTTGTCAGAGTACATAAGAATCTGTACCAAATACCGGCGGAGATATCCGGCAGAGGACGGGGGATTGCACAAAATGCAGTAGATTTTATGGCGGAAACGGTAGAATTATGTTAGAATACAAATGTTGCAGAATCAATGTTGCAAATGTGAGGAAAATTCATGGCAAGTAATGAAGAATATTTAGATGGCTTATTAAGATCAATGAATGGCACAGGAGAGAAAACTGAGGATAAGGACAATTCTCCCATGACACCGGAAGAAATAGAAGCAATGTTTGCAGTGGTAGACCGGATAACGGCTGAGGAGACAGGGGAAACGCCGCAAACTGTGGACATGCCGGAGAGTACCATGCCGGAGAGTACCGTACCGGAGAGTACTATGCAGGAGAGCACCGTACCGGAGAGTACCATGCAGGAGAGCACCGTACCGGAGAGTACCATGCCGGAGAACACCATGCCGGAAATCCCACAGGAGCCGACAGAAATACCGGAAGATATGTTCTCAGAGATATCTCCGGAGGATGTAGCGGTATTAGATGATATTCTGGCAGAAAACACCGATGATGCCTTGGAAGAGGAGACGCAGTCTTCCGGTTTCACTGAGACAGAACCGTCAGGCGAATATACGGTAGAAAATACAAGAAGTATGTCCGAGGAAGAAATCGAAAATCTTTTAAAGGAGTCGGAGCAGTATGGGGGAGAAGGGACGACACCTGAAAAAGTTGCAGATGCAGAAGAGATATCTCTGGAAGATCTGGATAATGATGACTTGTTAGCATTGTTAGGCAGTTTGGATGAAAAAACGGATTTGGGCAATATAGACGATTTCATTGGGGCACAAAATGAGAAAACAGATTTGACGGATATCCGGAAAACGGATGCGGAAGATGAGGCGGCTTCTCCAGACGGTGAAACTGAAAAAGAGGAGCGGGAACATAAGAAAAAAGAGAAACGGGAAGAGAAAAAGGCTTCTAAAGAAGAGAAAAAAGCTGCAAAGGAAGCAAAAAAAGCAGAAAAGGAGGCCAAGAAGGCTCAAAAGAAGCAAAAAGGCATAAAACCGCAGGATGCAGCAATGCAAGAAGCTTTTCCGGAATCGGATAAGATAGCGGCAGAGCAGGATATTATTGCCGGTACAGCAGAGAAAAAAAAGAGTAGGAAGGTTTCAAAACTGTTTGCCTTCTTGACGGAAGAAGATGAGGAAACGGCTTCTGACGAAAACCGGTCTATTATTGAAGAACTGGAAGCGGAGGATCTTGCTGAGTCAGGTAAAAAGAAAAAGATTAAAAAGGGTAAGATGCCTAAGAAAGGCGAAAGCGAACAGAAGGATTCAGGGGAAGAGGATACAAAGAAAAAAAGTAAGGCGAAACCGAAGAAGAAAGCACCGAAACCAAAGAAGCAGAAGGCACCTAAAGCAGAAGCCGTGGAAGAGACGCGGCCTTCCAGAAGGATTTCGTCAAAGAGCATTGCTGTGATTGTTGCTTTTGCAGCCACCCTGTTCCTGATAGTATTTTTTGCAGGTACATACTTTTCTAACCAAATACAGATAGATCGTGCCAGAAAAGCTTTTCGTAAAATGGATTATGCAACCTGCTATGCCGAAATGTATGGCATGGAGCTTTCCGAAGAGGAAAAGGAAATGTTTAAACATGCGGAGCTGGTGCTGAAGATGCAGAGACGCATTGAAGTATACGAAATGTATCTGGAGGAAAATAAAAAGTTAGAAGCAATAGATTCCCTGATGCAGGCAGTGGCAGGATATGAAGATACCTATGCACAGGCACTGGAGTACGGAGCCGGACCGGAGGTTGCAGCCCTGTATGATAAGATATTAGCAATCTTAAAGGATACATATGGCTTGTCACAGGATGAGGCACATGCAATTGCCGCATGTGATACAAATGTAGAATATACCCGCTACCTGACGGCTTTGGCAGAGGGCGGCCTGGAAAACAGCGGTGTTTCTGTACCGGAGGGAGAAATGCAGGATATTCTTCCGGCGGAGGAAGAATTGGGAAAGCCTGAATTTGCAGACTAGGAAGGAGACAGAAAATGATAGCCATTATTGACTATGATGCAGGCAATATAAAAAGTGTGGAGAAAGCATTACAGTTTCTTTCGCAGGAAGTAGTAGTGACACGTGACGCAGAGACAATTCTGCATGCAGATAAAGTGATTTTACCCGGGGTAGGCTCCTTTGGAGATGCCATGGGGAAATTACATCAGTATGGGCTTGTTGAAGTCATTAAACAGGTAGTAGCTAAAGGAACTCCGTTTTTAGGTATTTGCCTTGGACTGCAGTTATTATTTGAAAGCAGTGAAGAATCCCCCGGCGTAGAAGGGTTAGGCATTTTAAAGGGTAAGATACTCCGAATTCCTGAAGGGGAGGGTATCAAGGTACCTCATATCGGTTGGAATTCCTTACAGTTTCCGAATAGAGGAAAGCTTTTTGAAGGTCTGCACAAAGAAACTTATGTATATTTTGTTCACTCCTATTATTTAAAAGCAGAAGAAGAGGAAATAGTAGTGGCGGCTACCGAATATGGTACTTACATTCATGCTTCGGTAGAAAAGGATAATGTATTTGCCTGCCAGTTCCATCCGGAGAAAAGCTCTGATACAGGACTTGCCATTTTACGGAATTTTGTGAACCTGGGAAAGGAGAATGACTAATGCATACAAAAAGGATTATTCCCTGTCTGGATGTGAAGGACGGCAGAGTGGTAAAGGGAGTCAATTTTGTAAATCTTAAGGATGCCGGCGATCCGGTGGAGATTGCGGCTGCTTACGACAAAGCCGGTGCAGATGAAGTAGTTTTCCTGGATATTACCGCTTCCAGTGATAACCGTGCAACCGTAGCAGATATGGTACGCAGGGTGGCGGAAAAAGTGTTCATTCCCTTTACTGTAGGTGGTGGAATCAGAACAGTAGATGATTTCAAAATGTTATTGAGAGAAGGTGCAGATAAGATTTCAGTCAATTCTGCAGCAATTATGAATCCTAATCTCATTGCGGAGGCAGCGGATAAATTTGGCAGCCAGTGTGTGGTAGTGGCAATTGATGCCAAGAAAAGCCCGGACGGCAGCTTCCATATTTATAAAAACGGCGGCCGGGTAGATATGGGCATTGATGCAGTGGAATGGGCAGTCAAAGCAGAGAAACTGGGAGCCGGTGAAATTCTTCTGACCAGTATGGACTGCGATGGCACTAAGGCCGGGTATGATATTGAATTGACCAAGGCAATATCCCGGGCTGTTAAGATTCCGGTAATTGCCTCAGGCGGAGCCGGCAATAAGGAACACTTTTATGAAGCACTGACAGAAGCCGGTGCAGAAGCAGCACTGGCGGCATCCCTATTTCATTATAAAGAATTGGAAATCAGAGAAGTAAAGGAATATCTGAAAAATAGAGGGGTTTCCGTGCGTTTGTAAATACCACAGACCAAACCCGTGGTATGCAGGAGGTATAGAAATGGCGATGATAGAAAATGACTGGTTAGAGGCTATACAAGGGGAATTCAGGAAACCTTACTATAGGGAGTTATTTCAATTTGTAAAAGAGGAGTACAGCCGGACTGTAGTGTATCCTCCTGCTGACGATATCTTTAATGCCCTGCATTTTACCCCCTTAAAGGATGTAAAGGTGCTGGTTTTGGGACAGGATCCTTATCATGGAGAAAACCAGGCACACGGTCTGAGTTTTTCCGTGCCTGTAAGCCAGAAAGATATTCCTCCGTCTTTGCAGAATATTTATAAAGAATTACAGGAAGACTTAGGGTGTTATATGCCCAATAACGGATATCTGAAAAAGTGGGCTGACCAGGGGGTGCTGTTATTAAATACGGTGCTGACAGTACGTGCCCATCAGGCCAATTCCCATCAGGGAAAGGGTTGGGAGCAGTTTACGGATGCGATTATCCAGGCTGTTAATGCACAGGACAGACCGGTGGTATATATGCTGTGGGGCAGGCCTGCCCAGAGCAAGATTCCCATGTTGACAAATAAGAAGCATTTGATTTTAAAAGCGCCGCATCCCAGTCCCCTGTCCGCATACAGAGGATTTTTTGGATGTAAGCATTTTAGTCAGGCAAATGCCTTTTTAGAAAAAAACGGAATAGCACCTATTGACTGGCAGATAGAGAATATTTAATAAAAATCGGTCTTTTGAAAATAGTGGGCAGATACTGCCTGCAAATCAGAGAATATTGTGTGACGGAGAATAAAATGGACGAGTTTTCAAGAACAAGACTATTATTAGGGCAGGAACCGTTAGAAAAGCTTAAGCATGCCACCGTAGCCATATTCGGTATTGGCGGTGTGGGCGGTTATACGGTGGAAGCCTTGGCAAGAAGCGGTGTAGGGAGATTGGTACTGATTGATAATGATACCGTATCCCTTACCAATATAAACAGACAGATTATAGCCCTTCATTCCACGATAGGACGATATAAAACTGAAGTAATGAGAGATAGAATACTGGATATTAACCCTAATGCACAGGTAATACTGCATACCTGCTTTTTTCTACCGGAAAACGCGGCCCAGTTTGATTTCTCCGAGTATGACTATGTAGTAGATGCGGTGGATACAGTGACCGCTAAAATCGAGATTATTATGCAGGCGAAGGCTGCAGGTGTTCCGGTGATTTCTGCCATGGGGGCAGGAAATAAGCTCAATGCACAGAAATTTGTGGTGACGGATATTTATCAGACCAGAATGTGCCCGTTAGCGAAGGTAATGCGAAAAGAACTGCGTAACCGGGGAGTAGATAGTTTAAAGGTGGTTTATTCCGAAGAACCGGCACTAACTCCAAAGGTAATAGAAGACAGTGGAGGGGAGGCACAGGAGAGTACCGGCAGAAGAAGTATACCGGGCAGTATTGCTTATGTACCCAGTGTGGCAGGGCTTCTTCTGGCACAGGAAGTGATACGTGATATTGTAAAACAGGGTTGACTTTTTTATAAAAAGTAATTATATTGTGACAGAGAGGTTTACAATAAAATTTATATATGGAAATTTGAAACCGCTGCAAATTTTATTTACAACAAAAGCGGCAGAAGGTGAGGAAAAATGAAGAAACCGTTTGTTACAAAAGAAATGATTGAGGAAATTGTAAAGACATATCCTACCCCCTTTCACATTTATGATGAGAAAGGAATCAGAGAAAATGCAAAAGCATTAAAGGAAGCCTTTGCGTGGAATAAAGGATACAAGGAATTTTTTGCGGTGAAAGCAACTCCCAATCCTTTTTTGATAAATATTTTAAGAGATTATGGCTGCGGCTGTGACTGTTCATCCAAGACAGAGTTGATGTTAAGTGAAGCGATGGGCGTAAAGGGAGAGGACATTATGTTTTCTTCCAATGATACTCCGGCGGAGGAATTCGCTTATGCGGCAGAATTAGGTGCGACCATCAATCTGGATGATTTTACCCACATTGATTTTCTGGAGAAAACAATTGGTTATATTCCCAAGACAATAAGCTGTCGTTACAATCCCGGCGGATATTTTTCCATTGCCAACAACATTATGGACAACCCCGGTGATGCAAAGTACGGTTTTACTACGGAGCAGTTATTTGAGGGCTTTAAAATCTTAAAAGAAAAAGGTGCTGAAAATTTCGGTATCCATGCATTTTTAGCAAGTAATACCGTAACGAATGACTATTATCCTACGTTAGCAAAGACCATGTTTGAACTGGCGGTAAGATTAAAAGAAGAAACCGGTGCGAACATTACCTTCATCAATCTTTCCGGTGGTATCGGGGTACCTTATACGCCTGATGCCAAGCCTAACGATATCAGAGTCATCGGCGAAGGGGTACGCAGGGTATATGAAGAGGTATTGGTGCCGGCAGGTATGGGAGATGTAGCAATTTACACGGAACTGGGCCGCTTTATGATGGCTCCTTACGGTCATTTGGTTACCAGGGCCATCCATGAAAAGCACACATACAAGGAGTACATCGGAGTAGATGCCTGTGCAGTCAATTTAATGCGGCCTGCTATGTATGGTGCATACCATCACATTACAGTGCTCGGTAAAGAAGACGCACCCTGCGACCACAGGTATGATGTAACAGGTTCTCTCTGTGAAAACAATGATAAATTTGCCATTGACAGAATGTTACCTCAGATTGACAAAGGGGACTACCTGGTTATCCATGACACCGGTGCACATGGCTTTTCCATGGGCTACAACTACAACGGCAAGTTAAAGTCTGCTGAGCTTTTACTAAAAGAAGACGGCAGTGTGCAGTTAATCAGAAGAGCGGAAACCCCCAAGGATTATTTCGCAACCTTTGACTGCTTTGATATTTACGATAAAATGAATTTCCGATAGAATGAAATTTAAAAAAACTGCTTGTCAATAATAGCCGGATATGCTATTATAATATTCGGCTGTTGAAAAGCAGTTAAGCCGGCGTGGCGGAATGGCAGACGCGGCAGACTCAAAATCTGTTTATGGTGACATAGTGCGGGTTCAAGTCCCGCCGCCGGCAGTGCATGTATAATAAAAAGAGAAACGCGGTTATTCCGTGTTTCTTTTTTTTTATAAATGTGATACAATACAAAAGTATAACTATAACCTAAAATGGGAGGAATATGGAAATGAAAAAGTTGAATAAAGTAATCGCAATGGCAATGATGATGATACTGCTTGCAGGGCTGACTGCATGCGGAAACAGGACGGCTGTCAGTGTTTCTGAATTTAATAATGTATTGGAAGATAAGGGCTATATTATAGAAGATGCTACAGGTCAGATTGCACCGGAAAGTATTACCGCAATCAGCCTGGCAGTGGGTGACGATTATCAGATTGAGTTTTATGAGTTCAAAAATAATGCAGCGGCTACAGCTGTTTTCAACGAGAACAAGAATATTTTTGAAAGCTATGCAAGCGGAGGGGCTTCTGCGGAAATTACAAAAAATATTATGAATTACAGCTATTATTCTGTTACCAGTTCCGGTACCTATTATATGCTTGCAAAAATAGATAATACCATGCTTTATGCGGTGGCAGATTCCGAATATAAAGATGAAATTGTAGAAATTGTGAAAGAGCTGGGTTATTAAATACAAAATAACACATGCATCCGGACAAAATAAAGCTCCGGAGAAAAAAGAGAGGCTTTATGGACTGCAAGGAATTTGAGAGAATGATACCGGCATTTGTAGCGAATAATCTGGAGTATAAGGATTTGAAAGAATTCTTAAAGCATGCTGAAAATTGCACGGAGTGTCAGGAAGAACTGACGATACAGGTGTTGATTTCGGAAGGTATGGCACGTCTGGAGGAAGGCAGTGCCTTTGACCTGCAACAGGAGTTAAAACACCGGTTAGAGGAGGCAAAGCACGGGATTCGTGTGCATCAGACATTTCTCAGTGTTTGTATTACTTCAGTGGTTATGGCAGTTCTGGCAATTTTGCTGGTAACGGCAGTATTCATATTTTAAAAGGAGAAGAACCCTTATGAGCGGTAAGATAGTGCTGATTGACGGACACAGTATATTGAACAGAGCATTTTACGGTGTACCGGATTTAACCAATGCAGAAGGGCTGCACACCAATGCAGTATATGGCTTTTTAAATATTATGTTTAAAATACTGGAAGAAGAAAAGCCGGATTATCTGGCGGTTGCATTTGACCGCAAGGAGCCTACCTTCAGACATGAAATGTATGCAGCTTACAAGGGAACCAGAAAGCCCATGCCTACGGAACTGCGGGAGCAGGTTCCTGTGATGAAGGAATTGCTTATGGCCATGGATATCTGTATCTTAGAGCATGCGGGCTGGGAGGCAGATGATATTCTAGGCAGTGTGGCAAAATTATCTGAGCGAAACGGGTTGGAGGTTGCTTTGGTATCCGGTGACAGGGATTTGCTGCAGATTGCCTCAGACCATATTAAAATCAGGCTGCCAAAGACCAGGGGCGGTAAGACCGAAATAGAGGATTATTATGCAAAGGATGTGCTGGCAAAGTATCAGGTAACACCGGAGCAGTTTATTGAACTGAAGGCATTGATGGGAGATTCTTCAGACAATATTCCCGGCGTACCTAAAATCGGAGAAAAAACGGCAACAGAGCTCATGGTAACCTATGGCTCCATTGAAGATATCTATCTCCATTTAGAGGAAATTACCAAAAAATCCGTTCGTGAAACTTTAGCGGCAAACAGAGAACTGGCAGATTTAAGCAAGAAGCTGGCAACTATTAAGACAGACTGTGAAACGGATTTTTCATATGAAAAGTGTAAAGCAGAAGGCTTCTATACCAGGGAGGCCTATGCTTTGTGCAAAAAGCTGGGATTTAAGAACATATTGAGCCGTTTTGATGCAGAAACAGCACAGACAACGGATAATATAAAAGAAAGCTTTAGAAAAATAACAGATAAAAAAGAGGCGGAAAGCTTTTTTTCAGAAGCAAGAGAAAGGAAGGAAGCCGGTATATATGTCCTTGCGGACGGAAAGACCCCGGAGGATATTGTGGGGGTGGCAGTGGCACTGCCTGCATTTAGTGGCAGTGATTCTAAGATAGGCTTTATGCCTGTCGGAAAAAATATGGAGAGTACATGGCTGGCGGAGAGCCTGTATGGGTTATCTAAAGAGATTCAGCTTTCAGCCTGTGATATTAAACATAGTTATGCTTACCTGGATCAAACTGATACAGGGCGGTATTTCGATATTCTGATTGCGGCATATCTGTTAAACCCCTTAAAGAATGATTATGATACGGAATCCATTGCGGGAGAGCATTTAGGGCTTATGGTGCCGGGGCGTATGGAGGTATTCGGGAAAAATACCTTTACAGCAGGGTATCTCTTAAATCCGGACAAGGCTATGGAGTATGCCTGCTATGGTGCATATACGGCACTGGCAGCAAAGAAGGTGCTTACGGATAAACTGCATGAAACGGGGATGTACCGTCTGTTTTCAGAAATTGAAATGCCTTTGTCCATGGTTCTGTATGATATGGAGCGTCTGGGCATGCTGGTACGCCCGGAAGAATTGCGGGAATACGGAGAAAGACTGACCGGGCGTATTACAGAGCTGGAAAAAGATATTCATGAAGCTGCAGGCTGTGATTTTAATATTAATTCGCCCAAACAGCTTGGAGAAATATTGTTTGAAAAAATGCAGCTTCCCGGTGGCAAAAAGACCAAGACCGGTTATTCGACGGCGGCGGAGGTGTTGGAGAAACTGGCACCGGAGCATAAAATTGTAGCGGATATTCTGGAGTACAGGGGACTTGCTAAATTAAAGTCTACTTATGCAGAGGGACTGGCTTCCTGTATCGGTGCAGATGGCCGTATTCATTCCAGCTTTAACCAGACCATCACGGCAACCGGCAGAATCAGTTCGACAGAGCCCAATTTGCAGAATATTCCTATGCGGATGGAATTGGGCAGGCAGATTAGAAAGGTATTTGTGCCGGCAGAAGGGTATATTTTTACCGATGCGGATTATTCCCAGATTGAACTGCGTGTACTGGCACATATGTCCGGAGATGAGCAGTTAATCGAGGCTTACAAATCCGAACAGGACATTCACCGGATTACTGCTTCTAAAGTATTCCATACTCCCTTTGAAGAAGTAACGGAACTGCAAAGACGCAATGCCAAAGCAGTAAACTTTGGTATCGTATACGGCATCAGTTCTTTTGGCCTGAGTCAGGATTTAAGTATTACCAAAAAAGAGGCAGCGGCATATATTGACCAGTATTTTGAAACCTATCCCGGTATCAAGAATTTCCTGGATAAGCTGGTAAAGGATGCGAAGGAAACGGGCTATGCAGTGACGTTATTCGGACGCAGACGTCCGGTACCGGAGCTTTCCTCCAATAACTTTATGCAGCGTTCCTTTGGAGAGCGTATCGCCATGAATTCCCCCATTCAGGGAACGGCAGCCGACATTATCAAGATTGCCATGATTAATGTATTTAAGGCATTAAAGGAAGAAAACTTAAAGTCCCGCCTGATTTTGCAGGTACATGATGAACTGTTAATAGAAACGGCCGTAGGTGAAGAAGAAGCAGTGGCACAGATTTTGAGCGGGTGCATGAAAAAAGCAGCAGACCTTTCTGTAGAACTGGCAATTGATATGCACACCGGCAGCGACTGGTATGAGGCAAAATAGTGCCTGAATAAATCTTCAATGCAGCTTTGGTTAACGTATACAGCCTGCAGATTACAGAAAGAGGTATGAAATACAATGCACTTAATAGGAATCACCGGTGGTGTGGGAGCCGGAAAGACGGAGATTTTATCCTTTATAAAGAAACATTACAATTGTAAAATATATCTGGCAGATGAAGTGGCACATCTTGTACAAAGTCCCGGAGAGAAATGTTATGAGGAAATAGTTTCACTTCTTGGGAAAGAAATTCTTACGGATACAGGGTCTGTTGATAAAGGAAAAATGGCGGCGGTTATCTTTAATAATGCAGAATTGCTGGAAAAGGTCAATGCTATTGTTCACCCGGCGGTGAAGGAATACTTGAAACAGGCGCTAGAGGAGGTACGCAGGGAAGGAAGCACGGAGCTTTTCTTTATAGAAGCGGCTTTGTTAATCGAGAGTGGTTATAAAGACTTTGTAGATGAAATGTGGTATATCCATGCATCAGATGAGGTGAGAAGAATGCGGCTGATGCAAAGCCGGGGTTATAGCCCGGAGAAGATTGCACAGATTATGAGTAAGCAGTTAGCGGAAGAAGAGTTTCGTAAAAATGCAGATTTTATAATAGATAACAGCGGTACGCTTGAAAGTGCGTACAGCCAGATTAAGAAGAGACTGGAGGCATATACGTGGCAGGAATAACGCATCAGGGAAAAACAGTATTCGGACTGGATATAGGAACCAGAAGTATTGTAGGAACGGTAGGCTATAAGACAAAAGACCGTTTTGTTGTGATTGCCCAGAAGGTATTGGAGCATGAAACCCGTGCCATGCTGGACGGTCAGATTCACGATATCAAAAAGGTAGGAGAAACCATCAGTGCGGTTAAGGCAGCCTTAGAAGAAGAAACAGGCAGCCATCTGGAGGGTGTATGTATTGCGGCAGCAGGACGTGTATTGAGAACGGTAACTACTCATGTAGATTATGATTTTTCAGAGGACCGTGTCGTACAGGAGGAAGATGTATATGCACTTTCAGCCATTGGGGTAGAACAGGCTTACGGAGAATTTTTAAACGGCAATGATACCGATATGAAATTTTACTGTGTAGGACATTCCGTAATCAGGTATTATATGAATCATTATCCCATTGGAAATCCGCAGGAGCATAAGGCTGGCAGTATCGGTGCGGATATGATTGTAACCTTTCTGCCGGAGGACGTAGTGGACGGCTTGTACAGAGCAGTAGAGTATGCAGGACTAAAAGTAGAAAATCTGACCTTGGAGCCTATTGCGGCAATTCAGGTAGCCATCCCCGAAAAATTCCGTATGCTGAATATTGCACTTGTGGATGTGGGAGCGGGTACTTCGGATATTTCCATTACAAAGGAAGGGGCAATTGTATCCTATGGTATGATTCCTGTGGCAGGTGACAGCATTACGGAAACCATTGCACAGCATTGCCTGGTAGATTTTAACACAGCAGAGCAGATTAAGCGGAGTATGGAACAGGCATGTGCCTTGGAGGAGGCAGCAAAAGCAGCCGGGAGAGCCGTAACCGATGCAGAAAAAATTGCCTTTACGGATATCATGGGTCTGCCGCAGCATATCAGTGCAGGTGAACTGGCGGAAGTGATAGCACCGGCTATTGACAACATGACCGGGCAGGTAGCAGAGTGCATTAAGGCTTTAAACGGAGATAAGGCTGTCAGTGCTGTGTTTGTGGTAGGCGGTGGCGGAAAGATTCCGGGTTATACCGAAAAGCTGTCTGAAAAGCTGGATATTGTAAAGGAAAGAGTAGCAATCAGAGGCGGCGAAGTTATGGGAATGATTGACTTCCCGGAAGGTGTGGAGAAGAGCTCCTTATTGGTAACGCCCATCGGTATCTGCTTAACCTTTTATGAACAAAACAACAACTTTATATTTGTAACCTTTAATGAGGAACGTATCAAAATATATGACAATGGAAAACTGTCCGTAGTGGATGTTGCCATGCAGGCAGAGTTTCCTAACGATGGGTTATTCCCCAAGAGGGGCAGTGAGCTAAACTATACGGTTGAGGGAAAGGCCCGCATTAAGAGAGGGGAACTGGGTGAGGCAGCCATTATTACCGTAAACGGTGAGCCTGCTGATATACATACACCGGTAAAGGGAAATGATGTAATAAGTGTTATGCCTTCTACTGCAGGTGCACCGGCCGGATTAGAAATAGGCAGTCTGCCGGAGTATCACCAGTCCATTACTATCGGCGTCAATGGACAGAAGGTTGTTTTACCTAAATTTGCAAGAGTAAACGGCAAATTGCAGTCCGCTTATTATGAAATCCAAAATGGTGACAATATTGAAATGCAGAATTTTTATACGGTTGCCCAGATACTGGAATTTATGGATGTCATTTTACCGCAGGGTACTGCTATTGCAGTAAATAATGTGGCGGCAGACAGGGAAACGGCGGTTTATGAAAACTTTAGTGTGGTATGGGGAGAGGCAGCGGAAAGTATTGTGCGTATAGCCGGAGAAGCAGCGGAAAGTATTGTGCATGTAGCCGGAGAAGCAGCGGAAAGTATTGTACATGTAGCCGAAGAAGCATCGAGTCAGCATACGGAACAGGAAGAAGCCGTACCGCAGACTTCCCAGACACCTGCTATCCATGATATTGTGGTAATGGTAAACGGCAGACCCATCAGGATGTCCGGCAAAGCATCTTATGTTTATGTAGATGTGTTTGATTACATAGATTTTGATTTGTCAAAGCCTCAGGGAAGCGGTGTACATACCGGCTTAAACGGCGGACCTGCCGAATATCTGAAAGAAATAAAGGATGGCGATGTAATCGACATCTACTGGAGGAAATAGCATGAGGTTTTGCAGTATAGCCAGCGGAAGCAGCGGTAACTGTATTTATGCCGGTTCCGAAGCAACGCATTTGCTGGTAGATGTAGGCATCAGTGGAAAGAAAACAGAAGAGGGGCTGCATGAACTGGGACTGACGGGAGCGGATATTGATGGAATTCTGATTACTCATGAACATTCAGACCATATTGCAGGGCTGGGAGTTCTTTGCAGAAAGTATAACATTCCGATTTTTGCAACCAGAGGAACCATTCAGGCTATTTTAAGAAGCGGTGGTAAGAATATACCGGACGAATCCCTGTTTCATGAGATTGAAGCCGACAGAAAGATGATTATCAAAGATATGACAGTATGTCCTATGAGAATATCCCATGATGCTGCTGAGCCGGTGGGCTACCGTATAGGATATGGTGACAAAAGAGTGGCTGTGTGTACGGATTTAGGCATATTTAATGATTATACGGTAGAGTGCTTAAAGGGTATGGACGCTCTGCTACTGGAAGCTAACCATGATGTAAATATGTTGCAGGTGGGACCTTACCCCTATTATTTAAAGCAGCGTATTCTAGGTGACAGAGGGCATTTATCCAATGAAAATTCAGGAAGATTGTTAAACCGTATTCTCCATGATAACTTAAAAGCTATTTTATTAGGGCATTTGAGCAAAGAAAACAATATGCCACAGCTTGCTTATGAAGCGGTGAGGATGGAGATTACCATGGGAGACTCTCCCTATAAGGCAGATGACTTTCATATTCATGTGGCCGGACGCAGCGAGTTGTCCCCGGTGATTACCTTATGACTTTTCAAACTTATAACTTTAAAACTATTGTCAAAAGAAAGGTTATAGGGCTATAATAAACGTTGATTACCATTAAATTTAAAGCCGCTAAAACTTTACTTATAACAAAGCGGCAGAATGAGAGGAAATATGAAAAAGACAATTATTACAGTGGTAGGTAAAGATACAGTGGGCATTATTGCAAGAGTGTGTACTTATCTGGCAGAAAACAAAATCAATATTCTGGATATTTCCCAGACAATTGTGCAAGGATACTTTAATATGATGATGGTAGTAGATACCGGTGAAAGCCTGAAGGCTCATGGCGATATGGCGGATGATATGGACAAACTGGGTGATGAAATCGGTGTAATTATCAAGTGCCAGAAAGAAGAAATCTTCGATAAAATGCACAGAATATAGCCGGATGCTTAGGTGCGAAGCGTAGTCTGCGCACACGGCTATAATTTAAGTAAAGGAGAACTACTATGATCAACATATATGAAGTGGTTGAAACCAATAACATGATTGAAAAGGAAAATTTGGATGTCCGTACCATTACTCTGGGCATCAGCCTTTTGGATTGTATTGATTCCGACCTTTCCAGACTGAATGATAAAATTTATAATAAAATTTATGAGGCCGCTAAGGACCTGGTAAAGACCGGAGAAGAAATTTCAAGGGAATATGGTATTCCCATTGTAAACAAGAGAATTTCCGTTACACCCATTGCCTTAATCGGCGGAGCGGCATGTAAAACAGTAGAGGATTTTGCAAGTATTGCACAGACACTCGATAAAGTGGCACATGAAGTAGGAGTAAACTTTATCGGAGGTTATTCCGCACTGGTAAGCAAAGGGATGACTCCTGCGGATGAACTGCTCATACGTTCCATTCCTCTGGCTCTGTCCCGGACAGAAAGAGTCTGCAGTTCCGTAAATTTGGGCTCTACCAAGACCGGAATCAATATGGATGCAGTGCGTCTGATGGGGGAAATGATTAAAGAAACCGCAGAATATACAAAAGAAGACGATTCCTTAGGCTGTGCAAAGCTGGTAGTATTCTGCAATGCCCCGGATGACAACCCTTTTATGGCAGGAGCTTTCCATGGGGTAACAGAAGCAGATAAGATTATTAACGTAGGTGTCAGCGGCCCCGGCGTTGTAAAGACTGCATTGGAAAAAGTACGTGGCGAGAGCTTTGAGGTATTGTGCGAAACCATTAAGAAAACAGCCTTTAAGGTTACCAGAGTAGGACAACTGGTAGCACAGGAAGCTTCCAAGATGTTGGGAGTACCCTTTGGTATTGTGGATTTATCTTTGGCACCTACCCCGGCAATCGGTGACAGTGTAGCGGATATTTTGTGTGAAATCGGCTTGGAATATGCAGGAGCACCGGGAACTACCGCAGCACTGGCACTATTAAACGATCAGGTGAAAAAAGGCGGTGTTATGGCATCCTCTTATGTAGGCGGTCTTTCCGGTGCCTTTATTCCTGTCAGTGAAGACCAGGGGATGATAGATGCAGTAGTAGCAGGTGCACTTACTTTAGAAAAACTAGAAGCGATGACCTGCGTATGTTCCGTGGGTCTGGATATGATTGCCATTCCCGGCGATACCAAAGCAACTACTATTTCCGGTATTATTGCGGATGAAATGGCAATCGGTATGGTAAATCAGAAAACTACCGCAGTCAGAATTATTCCTGTAATCGGAAAAGGAGTGGGTGAAACCGTAGAATTTGGCGGACTTTTGGGGTATGCACCCATTATGCCTGTCAACGGATTTGCCTGCGATGCCTTTGTAAACCGCAAAGGCAGAATTCCGGCACCGATTCACAGCTTTAAAAACTGATGCAGGATATAGGTGTTTAAAAGTGATAAAAAGAAATTTTCCAAAATTAAAGCATTCATGGAGCTTTTCTCCTACACAGGTAATATTGCTGGGCTTTTTAGGCGTAATACTGGTAGGGACGTTATTGTTGTGTCTTCCTTTTGCTACGTCAGACGGTCAGCCGGCTCCCTTTATAGATGCCTTGTTTACGGCAACTACTTCTGTTTGCGTAACCGGTCTGGTTACAGTAGAAACAGCCGGTTACTGGAGCTTATTCGGTCATGTTGTTATTTTGCTTCTGATACAGTGCGGCGGTCTGGGAATTATATCTTTTACAACAGCAACGCTGCTGATACTGCGTAAAAAAATTACGCTCCGCAACAGAATATTGCTGGAGGAAGCATTTAACCTGAACAATTTAAGCGGTTTGCTTCGCTTTTTGCAAAAAGTATTTAAAGGCACTTTTATCATAGAAGGTATCGGAGTGGTTTTCAGTGCCGTGGTTTTTGTACCGGAGTATGGTCCGAAGGGGATTTGGTATGCATTGTTCCATTCAGTGTCAGCCTTTTGTAATGCAGGACTGGACTTACTGGGGGCCGATAGCCTGATAGCCTATGACAGCAATGTGCTTTTGAATGTAACAACGATGCTTCTGATTGTGACCGGAGGTCTGGGATTTCCTGTCTGGTGGAACCTGATTGACAGTATCAAATATATGGTAAAAGAAAAAAAGTCTATAAAAAACGGACTACGCAGGCTGCATTTACATAGTAAAATTGTATTGTGCTTTACTGCAGGGCTGATACTGACAGGAGCAGTATTTATTTTTCTTTTGGAAAAGGATAATCCGGGAACGCTTGGAGGCAGACCGTTACCGAAGCAGATTCTGATGTCCTTTTTCCAGTCGGTTACTTTGCGGACGGCAGGATTTTGTACCATACCGCAGCAGAACCTCACGGATGCAGGTGCTCTGATATCCATGTTGTTTATGTTTGTGGGCGGCTCACCTATCGGAACCGCGGGTGGTATTAAGACTACTACAGCGGCAGTGCTGGTGCTTTCTGTCGTATCACTGATACGCGGACGGCAGGAAACGACTGTGTTTGGCAGAACGATTTCTGCAGAGACAGTCCGGAAGGCATTGGGAGTAGCAACCATCAGTATAGCAGCAGTGGGAATGGCATTGTTTGCCATGCTGATTTTTGAAGAGGGCAGTTTTGTTGATTTGACATATGAGGTGATTAGTGCAACGGCAACTGTGGGACTTTCCAGAAATATTACCCCCGGATTGGGAAATGCAGGCAAGCTGATTATTATACTGTGCATGTATCTGGGCAGAATCGGACCGATTTCTCTGGCAATTGCCTTGGGAAAGAAAAGAGACCAGAGAGGAAGATGCAGTTTTCCCACAGAAGAAGTTCCGGTAGGATAAAATAGTCAGCCGGAAGTATAAAGAAATAGTGGTTTAGACCTTGTAGAACGAGAGAAGTAAAAGGAGTGGAAAGGGAAAATGAAAAAGCCTGAAAAGCAGTCGTTTGCAGTAATCGGACTGGGTAAATTCGGTAGTCATGTAGCAATGGAGTTAGCTGCGGCAGGAGCAAATGTGCTGGCAATTGATATTGATGAAGAAAAAGTAGCGGATATTGCAGAGTATGTAACCTATGCGGTCAGAGCAGACGTTTGTGACAGCAAGGCAATGCAGTCTTTGGGTATATCCAATATGGATGCGGTTATTGTAGCGATTACAGGCAGTCTGGACGCCAGCATTATGGCAACCATTCTGGCGAAGGAAGCAGGGGTAAAGCTGGTCATTGCCAAAGCCAAGGAAGAGCTACACGCAAAAATCCTGAGAAAGACAGGTGCAGACCGTGTTATTATTCCGGAGAGAGAATCCGGCATCCGGGTAGCACACAATATTCTGGCAGGAAATTTTTTGGAATTTATAGAGATTTCCCAACGGGTAAGAATGGTAGAGGTGGAAATCAAGCCGGAATGGGTAGGAAAAACACTGCGAGAGCTAAAATTGCGAAATAAATACCAGGTCAATGTAATAGCCCTGAAAGAAAGCAGGAACAGCGATGTAATGATGAACATTGACCCGGATATGAAACTGAGAGAAGGAATGTCTCTGTGGCTGGTAGTGGATAAAAATAATGTTGAGAGACTTCTGTAAGAATAAAATATTTTATACAATTACAATTTGCCGGCGGTACTCATTTTGAAGAGCGCGGCCGGTTTTTTGTGCAGCGACACTATCATATAGGTGTGCAGCAAAAATATCCTGTGAAAGCTGCTTTTTTCCGGTATCGGAAAGCAGCCTTTCAGCGTCTGCAAGCTTGGAAATGAAAGGAAGGGAGCCGGCTTTTAAAGCACCGAAAAGTGGCTGGGAATTCTTTTTAAAGCCCAATATGCGGGCATATTGGGAAAAGCCTGCAGCATTGTATTCTGCAAGGGTATCCTTCCTTATATCCAGAAGAATGTGCAGGAGTGAACGGGCAATCCGGGTATGGGTCAGGTCTTTTGATTTCAGTAATGAGCAGAACTGGGGCCATGAGACATACTCTTCCAGTAAACCGTGTATTTTATCAGACAGAGCAGAGGATACATCCAGATAAGCGGCATAGTCCTCTTTTTTCAGGCTCAGAAGCTTATAAAGCAGCATACTTGAAAAATCCGTTTCATAAACCGGAAAGCCGCAGGAGAGTTCCTCTTTTAAAATGGGAAGGGAGTCTGCAGGCATATAGGAAGACAAGCTGTCTAAAGAGGCACCATCGAATATACTCTGCCGGATGGCCATGGCAGAGCCAAAGGCATGTTCCGGTAAAGCCCGGTCCGTATAACCGCTTCCGGTGCGGCAGACTGTAAAGACCTCCATGGGAGAGTGCAGGGTGATAAGAGCTTTTATATACTCTATGCCTAGTATGTTATTGGGAGATTCTAATATTTTTATGCAATCTGCGGGGTGTATCCCGGACAAATTTTCCGCACATGATAAATCTTTATGGGCAGTCAGGTATTCACTGAGTGCATGACTGCGTGCGGCAGGAAAGGACAATCCGGACTGCAGACCCTTTTCCAGAGCCGCTTTAAAAGGCTGTGGCTCCTTAGAAAGAATTTCTGCAGTGGCACGTAAAATATTTACATCACCACATTCGCTTCCGAAGCAAAGGGTATCAATACCGAGAGCAGCCAGAATAGAAACAGCTCCCTTTGCAAAATATTCGGCACTGGCCGTAGCATAACAGACCGGCAGCTCCAGTACCAGGTCGGCACCGTTTAATAAAGCCATTTGTGTACGGGCATACTTATCAATCAGGGCAGGGGTGCCTCTCTGTACAAAATTACCACTCATAACAATTACGGCATAATCAGCACCGGTAAGTTCTTTTGCCTTTTGTAATTGATAAAGATGTCCGTTGTGAAAAGGATTGTATTCTGCAATAATTCCTACAGTTTTCATAAAAATCTCCTTTTTTAAAACATAATAAAACAACGCAATATCGTTTGAGAACTCACATTTTTAATGTGAAAAAAATAACATTCTGTGAAAGCGTTTACATTGTGAAAAAAATCACGTTTTTCACGGCTTAAAAAGAAATGTTTTGTATCTGAAATTGTACAATTTTTCGCATATTTTACCTTGTATACAATTTATATATCTAGTATAATATAAATAATCGGATTTGCCCAGTAAATTTTGTTATACAGATATACATAGCAAAGACATGGACAAATTATTCAGTAAATTATAAAAAGGAAAATTATGTATAGCAAAATTCTGAAAGGAGAAGAGAGATGTCCTATATTGACCTGATTAAAGAAAGAGCCAAGGTTGACAAAAAGACAATCGTACTGCCGGAGTCCAATGATAAGAGAACATTGATTGCGGCAGCAAAGATTATGGAAGAGGGAATTGCCAATATTATTATGATTGGTGATGAAGAAAAGATAATGGACGGTGCCGGCTGGCTGGAAGTTGATTTGGAGGGTATCACCGTTATCAATCCCAAGACTACGGATAAGCTGGATGAGTATGTAAATCTTTTATATGAAACCAGAAAAGCAAAAGGCATGACCCTTGAGAAGGCAAGAGAAATTCTGACTACCGATTATCTGACTTTTGGTATTGTGATGGTAAAGAACAATGATGCGGACGGAATGGTAGCCGGTGCGTGTCATTCCACGGCAGATACACTGCGTCCTGCACTACAGATTTTAAAAACGGCTCCCGGTGTCAAACTGGTTTCCGCATTCTTTATCATGGACACTGTTATGAAGGATCAAGGTGAAAACGGTACTTTTCTGTTTGCCGATTGTGGACTGAATCAGGATCCGACGCCCGAAGAGCTGGCAGCTATTGCAGATACCACCTCCAGAAGCTTTAAGTCACTGGTAGGCCCTAAGCCTGTTATCGCCATGCTTTCCCATTCTACCAAGGGAAGTGCAAAACACCCCTTAGTAGATAAGGTAGTAGAAGCAACCCGTATTGCTCATGAGCAGTATCCTCATCTGGTATTGGATGGTGAACTGCAGACCGATGCTGCCTTAGTCCCTTCCGTGGCAAAATCCAAGGCACCCGGAAGTCCCGTAGGCGGCAGAGCGAACATCCTGATTTTCCCGAATCTTGACGCAGGTAATATTGGTTACAAGCTGGTACAGCGACTGGGTGGTGCGGAAGCATACGGTCCCATGCTGCAGGGTATCGCAAAACCTGTAAATGACTTATCCAGAGGCTGTTCATGGGAAGATATCGTAGGTGTGGTAGCACTGACAGCAGTACAGGCACAGTTAGTATAAATCGTAAGGGAGAGTTAATATGAATATTTTAGTAATCAATTGCGGCAGTTCTTCTTTAAAATTCCAGTTAATCAATGCAGAAAACGAAAAGCTGATTGCGAAAGGACTTTGTGAACGCATAGGCATCGATGGCAGCATGATTTCTTATACACCGGACGGCGGGGAAAAGGAATCCCGGGAAGTGCCTATGGAGAATCATACCGATGCTATCCGTCTGGTACTGGAAGCGTTGACCAATGAAAAGACAGGTGTAGTAAAGAGTCTTTCCGAAATCGGTGCGGTAGGACATCGTATTGTACACGGTGGTGAAAAATTTGCACAGGCAACCATCATTGATGAGGAAGTGCTGGCAGCCATTACGGAGTGTAACGATCTGGCACCCCTGCACAATCCTGCCAACCTGATCGGTATCAATGCCTGCAGGGAATTAATGCCCCGGACACCTATGGTAGCAGTATTTGATACCGCATTCCATCAGACTATGCCGGATAAGGCATATATGTACGGACTGCCTTACGAATATTATGAAAAATACAAAGTAAGAAGATATGGTTTCCACGGAACCAGCCATGCTTATGTAAGTAAGAAGGCGGCAGAAGTATTGGGTAAAAATTATGAAGACTTAAAGATTATTGTATGTCATTTAGGTAACGGTGCCAGCGTATCCGCTGTAAAGAACGGAAAGTGCGTGGATACCTCCATGGGGCTGACTCCTTTAGAGGGGTTGATTATGGGTACCCGTTCCGGTGATATTGACCCTGCCATTATCGAATTTATTGCACATAAAGAAGGCAAGTCCATCGATGAGATTATGAATATCCTTAACAAGAAATCCGGTGTACTGGGACTTTCCGGCAACTTATCATCTGATTTCAGGGATATTGAAGCCGGATATGAAAAGGGAAATGATAAGGCTGTGCTGGCTATGGAAACTTTTGCTTACAGAGTTGCAAAATATATCGGAGCCTATACTGCGGCCATGAACGGCGTTGACGTAATCTGCTTTACCGCGGGTGTAGGTGAGAACGGCTCTTTTGTCCGTCGTCTTATCTGTGACAACTATCTGGGATATCTTGGCATTACACTGGATGAAGAAGCAAATAATAAGAGAGGTCTGGATATTGCCATTACCACACCGGACAGCAGGACAACGGTTATGGTAATTCCCACTAACGAAGAATTAGCCATTGCAAGGGAGACTTATGCATTGGTTCGTTAAGACAGTGGAATAAGACTTTTACTGTAGTATGAAAAGACTTTGCAAAAAGTTTTAACAAATATAAAAGACCTGCTTCTGAAGGCAGGTCTTTTATTTGCATAAAGACAATTTTCTGATAGTGCATTAACCTTACTATTTTATAAAAGTCAAAATAGCAAGCACAATACCAACAACCTCGTAAATCCAGACTAAAGTGCTGATGATACCTGTAATGATACCTACGATGGGAATAATTCCAACGAATCCCAGAAGAATACCCAGAACAGCGGCAACTACAACGTATATTACGATTGCAATAACCAGACTTACAACATCGCCCTTTTTAACCATAGAGTTTAAGGGAAAATAAGGTGTTAATTTTTCCATTTTACAATTCCTCCTTTATGTATAATACAACAGTATATCTTATATATCGGAAAATTGCAAAAAAACTTGATAGTGAAAAAATAGAAATAGGTAGTTGACAAAGTTGTCGGTCGTATGTATAATAAATCAGTGTGTGAAAAACGAAAGTATGTATTTGTGTGCTTTCGCCAGGAGCAGATATGTTATTGAATTTAACTGACGTATTAACATCTGAAGGAAAAATCAGGTCAGAAGACATTACAATTGAAACGGAAGCATTTGAAAGCCGTATGGGTCGTTATGTGATTACAGAGAAGACCCCGTTACATCTGGAAATGCGTAACACCAAATCCGGATGTGCCGAAGTGGCAGGACATGCCGAAGTCACGCAGCTTATGTATTGTGACCGTTGTCTGAAAGAAGTGCCGGTGAAGATTTCGCTGGATTTTGTAAGGGATGTGTTTTCACCGGATGTAAATGGCAGTGAGATTGCAGATGAGAGCGATTCCGGACTGATGGATGGCTATCAGATGAACATAGAAGTACTGGTATACAACGAGCTGTTAATGAACCAGCCTGAGAAGGTACTTTGTAAGCCGGATTGCAAGGGAATTTGTAAGAAGTGTGGCAAAGACCTGAATGAAGGGGAGTGTGGTTGCGATACATTCGTACCTGACCCCCGCATGGCGGTATTACAAGATATCTTTAACGCAAATAAGGAGGTGTAACGATATGTCTATTTGTCCTAAGAATAAGTCTTCCAAAGGTAGAAGAGATAAGAGAAGAGCAAACTGGAAAATGAGTGCTCCTACATTGGTAAAATGTAGCAAGTGCGGTGAATTAATGATGCCTCACAGAGTATGCAAGGCTTGTGGTTCTTACAATAAAAAAGAAATCATTGCACAGGACTAAGAAAAGCAAGAAGGGCTTCCCATTAGGGAAGCCTTTTTTAGACTATGGGAAATATCTTAACGAAAATTCTAAAATAAAGAGGTAAACTATGAATGAGAAGAAGGGATTAAGCGGAAGTACATTAAAGCTGATTGCGATTGTTACCAT
Organism: Lachnospiraceae bacterium; assembly: GCA_051879895.1. GTDB lineage: Bacteria > Bacillota > Clostridia > Lachnospirales > Lachnospiraceae > Acetatifactor. The sequence goes on along the minus strand of JBJEMX010000006.1, from coordinate 45,578 downwards.
GTTTATCGATCATATTGGAGCTGTAATTGTTGAACGCATGTTATATGTAACCGGAAATACAGGGAATCTGACTTATGAGCAGATGAAGATGCTGGATGCAGTATTACGCAGTATTGGCAGAATCGGTTTTCCACTGTTCTGTTTTTTATTGGTAGAGGGCTTTATGCATACGCATAATATAAAGAAATATGCACTGCGGTTACTGATATTTGCCTTTGTTTCTGAACTGCCCTTTAATCTGGCATTTACGGGCAGGTTGTTTTATACGGGATATCAAAATGTGTTTTTCACCTTGTTTATCGGGCTTATAACAATGTGGGGGCATCAGACAATTGAGGCAAAGAAACAACTGAATAAGGCGGTAAAAATTACCTTGTGTATTATAATACCGGTAGCGGGTATCCTGCTGGCTGAGCTGCTGAAAACGGATTATGCGGGAATCGGGGTAGCCTGTATCATGGTATTGTATTTTTGCAGGAAAAACAGAAGGCTGCAGATTATAGCAGGTGCTGTGGCTTTTTTGTGGGAGCTGCCGGCATCCCTTGCATTTGTTCCGGCGGCCCTTTATAATGGCAGACGTGGGTGGAAAATGAAGTATTTCTTTTACATATTTTATCCCGCACACTTACTTGTACTTTATCTGATTGCTTATTTTTATGTTTTGACTTGATTTTTATATATTCGTTTAGTATAGTAAAATGGAACTGGTTTAAGGCTATTTGTTCTTAAGCAGGAATGATGAAAAAGACAGCCGGAGAAGCTGTGAAAGAGGAAGAAAAAATGGCAGATATGGTAAACGTAGCAGTAGATGCCATGGGCGGTGACAATGCACCTGTTGAGATTATCAAAGGTGCCATAGATGCAGTCAATGCAGACGAGCGTATAAAGATTTTTCTGGTAGGCCGTAAAGAGGTCATCGAAGAAGAACTCACTAAGTATACTTATGATACTGCCCGGGTAGAAGTTGTACACGCTGAAGAAGTAATTGAAACGGCAGAACCGCCCGTTATGGCTATTCGCCGTAAAAAGGATTCTTCCATTGTAAAAGCGATGTATATGGTAAAGGAAGGGACCTGTGATGCATTTGTGTCAGCCGGTTCTACGGGAGCGGTTTTAGTAGGCGGACAGGTAATCGTAGGACGTCTCAAGGGCGTGGAAAGACCGCCTTTAGCACCTTTAATTCCTACGGAAAACGGAGTATCTCTTTTGGTAGACTGTGGTGCCAATGTGGATGCAAGACCCTCTCATCTGGTGCAGTTTGCAAAAATGGGCTCCGTATATATGGAGAGTGTTATGGGTATCAAAAACCCAAAAGTAGGTATTGTAAACAATGGGGCAGAAGAGGAAAAGGGAAATGCTCTTGTAAAAGAGACGTTCCCCCTGTTAAAGAACTGTCCTGAAATCAACTTTATCGGCAGCGTGGAAGCAAGGGATATTCCTTCCGGTGTGGCAGATGTTATCGTATGTGAAGCCTTTGTGGGAAATGTTGTATTAAAGCTTTATGAAGGTGTAGGTGCCACCCTGATTAAAAAAGTAAAGAAAGGTATGATGACCTCACTTCGCAGCAAAATCGGTGCATTTTTAGTAAAGCCTGCCTTGAAAAAGACTTTGAAAGCATTTGATTTAGAGCAGTACGGCGGTGCTCCCATGCTTGGCTTAAACGGACTGGTTGTAAAGAGCCACGGAAGCTCCAATGCAGTAGAAATCAAAAATTCTGTTCTGCAATGTGTCACATTTAAAGAGCAGAAGATTAATGATAAAATAAAAGAAAAAATTACATTAGAAGATTAAGAAAGAAGGATTAAGCTATGGAATTTGAAAAACTGAAAAAAGTAATCGCGGAAGTATTAAATGTGGATCCCGAAGAAATCACCTTAGAGTCAACCTTTACAGATGATTTGGGCGCCGATTCTTTGGATGTATTCCAGATTATCATGGGCATTGAAGAGGAGTTTGACATTGAGATTCCGGCAGACAAGGCAGAAAAGATTACAACTGTTGAAGAAGCGGTCGAGATGATTAAGACGGCAGTGAATAACTAGAGTTGTCCATAAAATTATTTAGTATTCCTGTATACTGCATTCAGCGTATTCATCGGATGCAGTATCAGGAATACTTTATTTATCAATGGGATTCTGATAAAGAAATCCGGAAGGGACAGGCTACTTATGGGATATACTCTGAAAGAACTTGAGAAAAAAATCAATTATGATTTTAAAGAAAAGTTACTTTTACAGCAGGCAATTACACACAGTTCCTTTAGTAATGAACAGAAAATCAAAAGACAGGAGCACTATGAACGGCTGGAGTTTTTGGGTGATGCTGTTTTGGAACTGGTTATGAGTGATTTCCTATACCATGAATATTCGGAAAAAACGGAAGGACAGCTTTCAAAAATCCGTGCAGCAATGGTATGTGAACCGTCTTTGGCTATGTGCGCGAGAGATTTGGAAGTGGAAAAGTTTATGCGTCTGGGTAAAGGAGAAGAAGTCGGCGGTGGAAGAGAGAGAGACTCGATTATTGCAGACGTAATGGAGGCCATTATCGGTGCCATTTATCTGGACGGAGGCATGGATGCAGCAAGAGAGTTTATTCATAGGTATGTATTGCTGGATTTAGAGGATAAGCAGTTATTTTATGACAGTAAGAGCAATCTGCAGGAGCATATTCAGAAGAATCTGAAAAAAGAATTTCACTATGAAATTATAGAAGAGACCGGTCCGGAGCACGACAGGGTATTTACCATTAATGTAGTAATGGAAGGAAAAGTGCTTGGAACAGGACAGGGGAGAACCAAGAAGGCAGCCCAACAGCAGGCCGCTTATAAAGCGTTACTGGGCTTTAAGGAAGCAGGCTGGGAAGGAAAACTTACATGTATTTAAAAAGTATTGAAGTATACGGATTTAAGTCTTTTGCAAATAAAATTACATTTCAGTTTCACAACGGTATCACAGGTATCGTAGGCCCTAACGGAAGCGGTAAGAGTAACGTTGCGGATGCAGTGCGCTGGGTACTGGGAGAACAGAGAATCAAGCAGCTGCGTGGGGCTTCCATGCAGGATGTTATTTTCTCGGGAACAGAGACCAGAAAGCCCTTAAGCTATGCTTATGTGGCAATTACTTTAGACAATGCAGACCATCAGTTGGCAATTGACTATGATGAGGTGACGGTTGCCAGAAGAATCTACCGTTCCGGAGAAAGTGAATATCTGATTAACGGCTCTGCCTGCAGACTCAAGGATGTAAACGAACTCTTTTATGATACCGGTATCGGTAAGGAAGGCTATTCTATTATCGGACAGGGTCAGATTGATAAAATCTTAAGCGGTAAGCCGGAAGAAAGAAGAGAACTGTTTGACGAAGCGGCAGGTATTGTAAAGTTTAAACGCAGAAAGTATGCGGCACAGAAGAAGTTAGAGGGTGAAAAAGCCAACCTGGTGCGTGTAAACGACATTCTTTCCGAACTGGAAAAGCAGGTTAAGCCTTTAGAGAAGCAGTCTGAAACCGCAAAGATTTATTTAAAGAAAAAGGAAGAATTAAAGGCACTGGACGTGAATATGTTCCTGTTGGAGCATAATCGTTTAAAAGAACAGCTTTTATCCGTCGAGGAAAAATACGGTATTGCTTCTAAGGAGCTGGAAACAACCGGCACCAGATATGAAGGTATCAAGGAAGAGTATGAGCGTATCCAGGCTGAAATCGAAGGTCTGGAGCATGCTATCGAAGAAGCACGTACCAGTCTGACGGATACCAGTGTGCTTCGCGGAAAGTTAGAGGGTGAAATCAATGTTTTAAAGGAACAGATTCACTCTGCGGCAGATAATGAGCAGCATTTAAAAAACCGGCAGACCAATGTGCAGGCTGAAATTGATATCAAAAATGTAGAGAAAGAACATATTTTACAGGAAAAGAAAGCCATTGACGATCAGGTTGCGGAAATCATGTCCACACGAGACGGAGTAAAAGCACTGTTGGAACAGGTACAGAACCGGATTCAGGAGTTGAATGACAATATCGAAAACGGTAAAAATACCATTATCGGCGAGTTAAACCAGCGTGCCACCATCAAATCCAAGATGGGACGCTATGACACCATGTTAGAGCAGATTGCTATCCGCAAGGCAGAGCTGAATTCCCGCCTTTTACGTGCAAAATCCGATGAAGCGACCCAAGGGGAAAACATCAGGCAATTGCAGGAACAGTTTGAAACAATTACCGGGGAACTGTCTGTCATGAACAGAGATGCGGAAAACGCAGAAAAAGAACTGACTGGCATGAGAGAAATGCTTGCCAAGAAGGATAACACACTTAGAGAAACCCAGGAGCAGTATCATCAGGAAAAATCCCGGCTGGAGGCACTTTCCAATCTGACAGAGCGATATGAGGGCTATGGCGGCAGCGTCAAGAAGGTAATGGAGCAGAAAGAGTCAGAAAAAGGAATTATCGGTGTGGTTGCAGACATTATCAAAGTAGATAAAAAGTATGAAACAGCCATTGAAACCGCATTGGGAGGCAATATTCAGAATGTGGTTACCGATGATGAAGAAACTGCCAAGAAGATGATTGGTTTCCTGAAGAAGAATAAACTGGGAAGAGCAACCTTTTTACCTCTCACCAGTATTAAGAATCCTCAGGAATTCAAAAATCCTGATGCACTCAAAGAAAAAGGTGTTATCGGCATGGCAGACGAACTGGTACAGATTGATAAAAAGTACAAGGACGTATCAAAAGCTATGCTGGGCCGTATTGTGGTAGTGGACAACGTGGACAATGCGGTAAAGATTGCCAGAAAATTTGATTACGGTATCCGTATGGTTACTATTGAGGGCGAACTTTTGGTGCCCGGCGGTGCCATCAGTGGCGGTGCCTTTAAAAATAACAGTAATCTCTTAGGCCGCCGCCGTGAAATTGAAGAGCTGGAAAAGAAAACAAAAGAACTGTTGGAAAAGGCGGAAAACATCCGGACAGAAATCGAAGAGACCAAGAATAGGCGTAACCGTCTGCGTATGGATTTAGAGGCTTTAAAAGCAGATATCCAGCGTAAGTTTATTGAACAGAATACGGCAAGGCTCAATGTGGAAACCGCAAAAGAGCGTATGGAAGAAGCAGAAGCCGGCTCACGTTCCTTAAAGAATGAAGAGCAGGAAATTGAAAAGCAGATTCTGGATATCAAAGGCAGTAAGGCAGACATTCTGCATGAGCTGGAAGCTTCGGAGGAACTGGAAAAATCCGTAGAAGAACAGATTGTATTGTTCCAGAAGGAGTTGGAGGAACGAAGGGGCGAAGAAACCGAAAAGTCCGCACAGGTAGCAGACTGGGATGTGAAGGTGGAAAAGATGCTTCAGACCCAGGAATTCCACCAACAGAATGTAGACCGTATGAACGGTGAAATTGCCCGTTATGAAGCCGAACTGGCTGAGATTAACGAGGGACTTTCGGGGAGTGCCCGCAGTATAGAGGAAAAGAATAAAAACATTCTGGAAATTGAGAAGACCATTGCAGCTTCCCATACCTCCCAGAATCAATCCCAGAAAGAGCTTTCTGACAATATTGCCCGCAAGGAAGAACTGACAACCAAACAGAAGAACTTTTTCAAAGAGAGAGAAGAACTGGCTGAGCAGATGACTGCCCTTGATAAAGAAGTGTATCGTCTCAATGCCCAGAAAGAAAAATTTGAAGAAGCTATGGAAAATCAGATTAACTACATGTGGGATGAGTACGAAATTACCCTGTCGGATGCAGCGGCTATCCGCAATGAAGAAATGACGGATTTAGCTGCTATGAAGAGAGATATTGCTGTGTTAAAGGACCAGATTAAAAAGCTGGGTGATGTAAATGTAAATGCTATTGAAGATTACAAAAACCTAATGGAGCGTTATACCTTCTTAAAGAACCAGCATGATGATTTAGTGGAAGCAGAAAAGACGCTGGAAGGCATTATCACAGAACTGGATGCTGCCATGCGTAAGCAGTTCAATGAGAAATTTGCTGAAATTGGCAAGGAGTTCGATAAAGTATTCAAAGAGCTTTTTGGCGGTGGTAAGGGTAGTCTGGAACTACAGGAAGACGAGGATATTCTGGAAGCAGGCATTCGTATTGTTGCACAGCCTCCCGGAAAGAAGCTTCAGAATATGATGCAGCTATCCGGTGGTGAAAAGGCTTTGACGGCAATAGCACTGTTATTTGCAATCCAGAACCTGAAACCGTCACCGTTCTGCCTGTTGGATGAAATCGAGGCGGCACTGGATGAACCGAATGTAGGACGATTTGCAAAGTATTTACATAAGCTGACCAAGCATACCCAGTTTATTGTAATCACCCATAGACGTGGTACCATGGAAAGAGCGGACCGCCTTTACGGTATTACCATGCAGGAGAAGGGGGTATCTGCCCTTGTCAGCGTCAATCTGATTGACAAGGATTTGGATAATTAAAGGAGGCACTGTCTTGAGCGAAGAAAAGAAAGGCTTTTTTGCCCGCTTAAAGGCTGGTCTGCAAAAGACCAGAAATAATATTGTAAAAGGCATTGATGCTGTATTCAGTGGATTTTCCTCCATTGATGAAGAGTTTTACGAAGAGCTGGAAGAAATTCTGATTATGGGGGATATCGGCGTCAAAGCGACTACAGACATTATAGAAAGACTGAAAGCAGAAGTAAAACAGCAGCATATTAAGGAGCCTGAGGACTGCAAACAGCTTTTGATTGACAGCATCAAGGAGCAGATGCAGATAGGCGAAACGGCTTATGATTTTGAAAAAGAGCAGTCCATTGTAATGGTAATCGGTGTAAACGGGGTGGGAAAGACTACTACCGTAGGTAAGCTTGCGGGCAAGTTAAAGTCAGAAGGAAGAAAGGTTTTGATTGCGGCGGCAGATACTTTCCGTGCAGCCGCCGGAGACCAGTTAAAAGAGTGGGCACACAGAGCCGGTGTAGATATGATTGGCGGTATGGAAGGAAGCGACCCTGCCAGTGTGGTTTTTGATGCAGTAGCAGCGGCAAAGGCAAGAAATGCAGATGTATTGCTAATCGATACGGCAGGACGTCTTCACAACAAGAAGAATCTGATGGAAGAGCTGCGAAAGATGAACCGCATTATAGACAGGGAATTTCCCAATGCCCACAGAGAGAACCTGATTGTTCTTGACGGCACCACAGGACAGAATGCCTTGATGCAGGCAAAAGAATTCGGTGATGTAGCCGAGCTTACAGGTATTGTCTTAACCAAGATGGATGGTACAGCCAAGGGTGGCATTGCGGTAGCAATCCAGTCCGAACTGCAGGTGCCTGTGAAGTACATCGGTGTGGGAGAAACCATCGAAGATTTGCAGAAATTTAATTCCGATGATTTTGTGAATGCACTGTTTGATGTAAAAGCAGAGGATATGCAGGCAGAGAACGCTGAGGAGGAGAATGTAAATGGAAGAAAAAATGTTAACGTTGGATAAATTTGAAGAGGCTTCCGAAGTAGTAAAGCGGGTAACCTTGGAAACCAAACTGGTTTATAGTGATTATTTAAGTGCACAGACCGGTAACAGAGTATATCTGAAACCGGAAAACATGCAGTTTACGGGAGCTTACAAGGTAAGAGGTGCCTACTACGCAATGAGCACTCTTTCTGATGAACAGAGAGCTAAGGGAGTCATTACCGCATCTGCAGGCAATCATGCACAGGGTGTCGCGTATGCTGCAAAATGCTATGGGGTAAAGGCCACTATCGTAATGCCGACCACTACACCGTTGATGAAGGTAAACCGTACCAAGAGCTATGGTGCAGAAGTGGTACTGTGCGGTGATGTATATGATGAAGCATGTGCAAAGGCATATGAACTGGCAGACGAAAAAGGTTATACCTTTATTCACCCGTTTAATGATCTGACAGTGGCAACCGGACAGGGAACCATAGCCATGGAAATTTTTAAGGAACTGCCGTTAGTGGACTATATCTTAGTGCCTATCGGCGGCGGCGGTCTGGCGACAGGCGTTTCCACATTGGCAAAGCTTTTAAATCCTAAAATAAAAGTAATCGGTGTAGAGCCGGCCGGTGCAAACTGTATGCAGGCATCTGTAAAAGCTGGCAAGGTAGTTACCCTTCCCTCAGTGAATACCATTGCGGACGGCACCGCAGTAAAGACTCCCGGAGATAAGCTGCTTCCTTACATACAAGAGAATCTCGATGATATCATCACGGTAGAGGATGCAGAACTGGTAGTTGCCTTCCTTGATATGGTAGAAAATCATAAGATGGTGGTGGAAAATTCCGGTCTGTTAACAGTGGCGGCCTTAAAGCATCTGGATGTAAAGGATAAAAAGATTGTGTCTATTTTAAGCGGCGGAAACATGGACATTATTACTATGTCCTCCGTGGTACAGCAGGGACTGATTTTTAGGGATCGTGTGTTTACGGTATCCATACTCCTGCCGGATAAACCAGGTGAACTTTACAAGGTAGCAGGTATTGTGGCAGCCCAGAGCGGTAACGTTATCAAGCTGGAGCACAACCAGTTTGTATCTACCAACCGTAATGCAGCAGTGGAACTGCGTATCACGCTGGAAGCATTTGGTACGGAGCATAAGAACCAGATTATTGCCGCATTGGAAAAGGAAGGCTACAGGCCCAGAGTGAAACAGACTGTACAGGCTATTTTTGATTGAAAACAAGATATCAATGTAAGTTAATTCAATGTAAGTTAAGAGAGTAGCATATTGTAGTGTGACTACTTTTATAAAATCCGCATATTCTATATATGCGGATTTTGTGCATAAAAGAGCAATTTGTTATATTAAAGCGGGAAAGAGATAAAGTAAAAGAATTGCATATATGTAGCAGGAAGATATATTTACAGGCAGAAAGGAAGTAGAAATGGGAAATACAGAAATCAGAAAAGAAAAAGATACAAAGGTAAGTGAAAAAGCGATATCTGCAAAAAAAATATGGAAAAAAAGAATCAGCAGATTTCTTTTAATGACTGCCGGCAGCTTCTGCTATGCTGCGGCAATCAGCCTGTTTTTAGACCCCAATAATCTGGCTCCCGGAGGAGTGACAGGTATTGCAATCATTTTAAACAGATTATTTTCTGTCAGTACCGGTACCATGATATTCTTACTGAATATTCCGATTATGCTTTTGGGCTTGTGGAAACTGGGCGGTAAACTGATTGTGTCAACGGTATACTGTATTATATTGACTTCCTTTTTGACGGATACCATGGGAAAGTACGGTGCAATTACAGAAGAACCTCTGCTGGCAGCCCTTTCAGGTGCAGTGTTGTTGGCAGTCGGTATGGGCGGTGTGTTTAAAGCGGGTTCTACCACCGGTGGCACGGATATTATTATTAAAGTGCTGCGTTTGAAAATACCTTACATGAAAACCGGTGCATTGTATCTGCTTTTGGATGCGATAGTTGTAACGGCATCAGCATTTGTGTTTAAGGATATAGACAGGGCGTTATATGCCGGTATTACGGTGTTTGTAGCATCCTTCGTACTCGACCTTGTATTGTATGGCAGGGATGGTGCCAAGCTGATTTATATTATCAGTGACAAAGCAGATAAAATTACAACCCGGCTTCTGGAAGAGCTGAATATCGGTGTTACGTATATCAACGGTCAGGGAGCATACAGCGGCATAAACAAAAAGGTTATTATGTGTGTGATGCGTAAGCAGCTTGCACCCCGTACAGAGGATATTATCAAAGAAGAAGACCCGGAGGCATTTATGATTGTAACCAGTGCTACGGAAATCTATGGGGAAGGGTATAAGAGTTATTTTAGTGAGAAGTTGTAAAAAGAAATAGGGGGCTGTCGCAGTTGTCTGCGACAGCCCCCTTAAACAATCGGATTATTTAGTCGTTTAAATATTGTACAGCCTGTTCCTTGGATAAATGAAATTTATCCATAAGCTGTTTTAAGGAGTCTTCTTTGGATAATCCAAATTCGGAGCATAAGGAGAGAACGGCAAGTATGCCCTCTTGCCGACCCTCTTGTCGGCCTTCTTGCAGACCTTCTTGTAGACCTTCTTGTCGGCCTTCTTCACGGCCTTCTTCACGTTCCAGTTCTCGTATAGATTGTTTAATGAGCTCCATTTCACGCTCTTCGTCATATTCAAATATACTTATCATGACTGCCTCCGCTCTGTAGTGCCGTAGAAAATTGGATAGGATACCTTCTTTGATACATTCTTGTACGGCGATGTTTACTGCTTCTGATAATGGTTTCTGCTTTGCATACTTTCTGACACGTTCTACATAAAGGGCATATTCTTGAAGTGTCTGACAATTTTTCATTAACTCTTTATTAAAGCCAACGTTAATATTTAATTGAATGACCTTTAACTCCAAAGCAGGATTTTTCACTGGAACTTGAAAAGCATCGGAGAGTTTCATTTCCACACGTTCAGGTTGATAAGCCGTACCGTTGTAGAAGACTACAAAATTGGGTGCCGGTATTTTTAACTGTTTGGCAGAGTAGAAGGTGGTATCCGTGATGACTTTTTCATATTCTCTGGCGACGTAGAGCAGGTCACGCAAGGGCATGTTGGGATTTACACTGCTTTGGTGCTCATACAGGTTCAGGTGACAGTCTACAACGCAGGCCAAATCATTTTTCATGGTCATGTAGATGGCATTTTCCAAGGTTACGATTTCTAACTTGGAAGGGTCGTCATAAGCCGTACCGTTTAAGGCATTGTAGAGACTCAACAACTCTTTGGGTTCCCTAAAAATCATACGAAAGAGAGTGTCCTTGTAGTTACGGTTTTCCTTTACGGAAAGGGTGTTGCTTTCATTATTCATATGTACCTCCTTCGCAGGAGTGTTCAGAAACTCCTGCTTTCAAATTAGTTTGGAAAAGCATGGATTTTCTGAAATGAATAGAATTTAAGAAAAATTGACACTATACAGAGAAAATATGCTTTGAATTTAGTTTAGCACAGAAAAGCTTTTTTGGCAATACATAATTTTGAAAAATAGTGTATTAGATTGCGTTTAAAAACTTCATTATGATAAAATATGACAAAATAATTTTTTATGGTGTTTTTTATCACGGAATATGGTATACTGGATGAAATGAAAAACTTCAGACCGATGAGGGAGGCAGACAAATGAAGAAAAAAGTTATCAGTTTGATACTGGCAGTATGTATGACACTCGGACTTGCCGCATGTAACAATGCACCTGTGACCGGAGCGGGAAAGGACGAGGAAGGAAAAGAAGAGGATGCAGGCCTGGGACTGAACTTTGATTTGTTTTCAGGAGCAGGTACGGATACCAATGCAACCAGTGAAATCATGACAGTTACTATCAATGGGGAAAAATACGACCTTTCCGATGATTTCCAAAAGGTTGTCGGAGAGATGGCAGAAAATGATTTACAACCGATAGAGCCATCACAAATGATTGAATATGATGAGAACGGCAAATATTTGAAGGGGTATAAACTTTCTGATTATACTGATTCTATAACTGTAATTTTTGCAAGGGAGTCGTCTATTATCAGCTTTAACCCGGAAATATGCCCGATTATAGTTGATGAGTATCTATTTTACGAAAAATACAACTGCACTTTTAAAACGGCAGACGGCATTACGCAGGATTCCGATGAAGATGATTTGAAAGAGTTGGAGGGGTATGTGCCATATCGGGGAATAAGAGGTGTGAGGGGAGAAGCCTGTATGGCTCTTTATGTGGACGGAAAAATTGTGGATTTGGAAGAGTACCGTGATGAATATGAAGCGTGGCTGAAGGATGCAGAAGAGGAAGGCACGGCAAGTGCGTCAAAAAACAGGCTGGATGCCAAATATTATCCATTGTACAGTCGGATGCAAGAGATTTGCTCCCTTGATTCTATAGAGAGATGCATAGAACTGCCCTATCTGGAAGAGGAGATGCTGCTTACTTTTGCAATGCAGGAAGCCTGTGAGAAATTGGAAGCAAAGGAAATAGAATCCTTTGATATTATGCACTATAGTTATGAACCGGAAGGAATGGCGGTTCAGTTTTATCATTATTACTATGATGAAGACTGGGATTCTAGTAAGTTCAGACGGGAAGAGTAATAAAAAGAATTTTACCGGGTGTCAAGAAAAAATACTTGACACCCGGTTCTGCGTATAGTATGATAACCAAGGTGTCATAAGGGAAACATCCGGAAAGGCGGCACAGATATGGAAAAGATATTTGAACAGGGCCTTTTATATGACTTTTATGGGGAACTGCTTACCGAGCATCAGCGCAGGATTTATGAGGATGCGGTGTACAATGATTTATCACTTGGCGAGATAGCCGCAGAAGCAGGTATCAGCAGGCAGGGCGTACACGACCTGATTAAACGATGTGATAAAATACTTGCCGAGTATGAGTCCAAATTACATCTGGTGGAGAGATTTTCCGAAGCCAGAAAGACTGTAAACGATATGATACAAAAGGCAGAAGAGATACAGGGCAGAAACCCGTCCAAGGAGGTTTTGACCGGCATCGAAACAATCAAAGAATTGGGAAAAGAACTGTTGGAACAACTATAAAGGTATATACAAAGGTAAGGACAGAGTGTTAGACAGTTTTTGATATAGACAGTAGGAGCAGATATGGCATTTGAAAGTTTAACGGACAAACTACAGAATGTATTTAAAAATTTAAGAAGTAAGGGCCGTTTGACACAGGAAGATGTTAAGGCTGCATTAAAGGAAGTAAAGATGGCTCTTTTAGAGGCCGATGTAAACTTCCGTGTGGTAAAGCAGTTTGTAAAGTCTGTGGAAGAGAGAGCAATCGGTACAGATGTATTAAACGGCTTGAATCCCGGTCAGATGGTAATCAAAATTGTAAACGAAGAAATGATTGCCCTGATGGGAAGCGAGACTACTGAGATACAGATGCAGCCCGGTAAAGCGATTACCGTAATTATGATGGCGGGCTTACAGGGTGCTGGTAAGACAACCACTACAGCAAAGATTGCAGGAAAGCTAAAGCTAAAGGGTAAGAAATCTCTGTTGGTAGCCTGTGACGTGTATCGTCCCGCAGCTATTGAACAGCTGCAGGTAAATGGTGCAAAACAGGAGGTTGAGGTGTTTTCCATGGGAACCGGTCACAAACCGGTGGATATTGCACTTGCAGCTTTGGAGCATGCCAGAAAGAACGGTCACAATGTAGTAATTATCGATACTGCCGGCCGTTTGCATATAGACGAGGACATGATGGCTGAATTACAGGAAATCAAGTCCAAGGCAGAGGTACATCAGACACTTCTGGTTGTAGATGCCATGACCGGTCAGGATGCGGTCAATGTGGCAAAGGAATTTGATGAAAAAGTCGGTATTGACGGTGTGGTTCTTTCCAAGATGGACGGCGATACCCGTGGTGGTGCGGCACTGTCCGTAAAAGCAGTGACGGGCAAACCCATTTTGTATGTGGGTATGGGGGAAAAGCTTTCTGACCTGGAGCAGTTTTATCCCGACAGAATGGCAAGCCGTATTCTGGGCATGGGCGATGTGCTCTCCCTGATAGATAAGGTGCAGGCCAATATCGATATTGACGCGGACAAAGAAAAAGAAATGGCAAACCGCATGAAGAAAGGGAAATTCGATTTTGAAGATTACCTGGAGAGCATGAAGCAGATGAAGAAGCTGGGTGGGCTGTCCGCTATCTTAGGCATGATGCCCGGTATGGGAATGAAGGCCGGTGACTTAGAATCCATGGTGGATGATAAACAGCTGGCACGTATGGAAGCGATTGTGCTTTCCATGACGCCTCAGGAAAGAAAAAATCCCAAAATACTGACACCTCAGAGAAAGCACAGAATTGCAAGAGGTGCCGGAGTGGATATAGCGGTAGTGAACCGTTTTATTAAGCAGTTTGAGCAGAGCCAGAAGATGATGAAGCAGTTCGGCGGTGGTAAAAAGCGAGGCTTTGGCGGATTCCCCGGAATGGGTGGCAAAGGAAGATTTCCTTTCTAAATCGAGAGGTTATCATAAATTAAAATTTTAAACATTATGCGGAGGTAAAAAGAAATGGCAGTTAAAATCAGATTAAGAAGAATGGGACAGAAGAAGGCTCCTTTTTATAGAATCATCGTTGCAGATTCCCGTTCTCCCAGAGATGGTAAGTGTATCGAAGAAATCGGTACCTATGATCCCAGCACAGATCCCAGCACCTTCAAGATTAACGAAGAACTGGCAAAGAAATGGTTAGCAAACGGTGCTCAGCCTACAGAAGTTGTTGGTAAACTGTTCAAGGCGGCTGGTATTGAAAAATAATCCGGACGTAGGGATAGTTTCTGAAAACGGTATGTCTGGAGGTGGATTATGAAAGAATTAGTAGAAGTAATTGCAAAAGCACTTGTTGATAATCCGGAGGAAGTTGTTGTAACAGAAAAGACAGAAGGTAAAAATGTCACTGTTGAACTTCATGTTGCTGCATCCGATATGGGCAAAGTAATCGGTAAGCAGGGAAGAATTGCAAAAGCAATCCGTTCTGTTGTGAAGGCGGCATCATCCAAAGACAATAAGAGAGTGGATGTAGAAATCATCTAAAATGACAGGAGCGTTCCGGTGAGCGCTCCTGTTTTGCAAACTTAAGCAAAACGGAAAATACGGTCAAAATGATTAAAAGTCACTCAGGCTGTTAAGGCATAAATTGTAAAGGAAGATATATGGAAGACTTATTAAAGGTGGGTGTCATCACTTCGACACATGGTGTCAGGGGAGAAGTAAAAGTATTTCCTACAACTGACGATGTAAACAGATTTAAGAAGTTAAAACAGGTTCTGCTCTATACCGGCAAGGAATATAGGACTTTAGAGATTGAAGGAGTAAAATTCTTTAAAAATATGGTTATTCTTAAATTTAAGGGATTGAATCTGATTGAAGATGTTGAAAAATACAGGCAGAAGGAGCTCTTTGTAGAGCGTAAGGATGCCGTGAAACTTAAAAAGGACGAATACTTTATTGCAGACTTAATCGGTTTGCAGGTATTCGGTGAGGATGGTGTCAGGATAGGGACCTTGAAGGATGTAATTACTACCGGTGCCAATGATGTGTATGCAGTAGAAATCGCAGAAGGTAACAGCCTTGGTGCAGAAGCAGGGACGGAAGTATTACTTCCTGCCATAAAGCAATGTGTTTTGGAAGTAGATGTAGAAGCCGGTAAAATGGTAGCTCACATAATGGAAGGATTGTTAGACTGATGAATTTCCATGTATTGACACTGTTTCCGGATATGATTATGCAGGGACTTTCTGAAAGCATTATAGGAAAGGCCCGGGAAAAAGGCAGTATCATGGTGGAAGCAGTCAATATCCGTGATTATACGGAGGACAAGCACAAAAAAGTAGATGATTATCCATATGGAGGCGGTGCGGGACTTTTGATGCAGGCACAGCCTGTTTGTGATGCTCATGCAGAAGTGTTGAGGAGAATCGGCAAAACAGGTGTAAGAACCATTTATCTGACACCGCAGGGAGAAACATTTAACCAGCGTATGGCAGAGGAGCTGGCAAGAGAAGAAGATTTGATTTTTTTGTGCGGACATTATGAGGGAATTGATGAGAGAGCACTGGAAGAAGTAGTGACGGACTATGTTTCTTTAGGTGATTTTGTACTGACCGGCGGTGAACTGCCGGCCATGGTAATGATTGATTCCATCGCCAGACTGGTGCCCGGTGTACTGCATAATGATGATTCTGCGTCGGACGAATCTTTTTCGGGATATCTGCTTGAGTATCCCCAGTATTCCAGACCGGAAGTGTTTCAAGGGAAAAAGGTACCGGAAGTACTTTTGTCCGGTGACCATAAAAAAATCAGGATATGGAGAGAGGAAGCAGCTAAAGAGCGTACCCGCATCCGAAGACCGGATATGTATGCGGAATATGAGCGGCTTATGGATTGCCGCAGCATACTTATAAAAAGGGGCAAGCTACACCATATTATGATGACGGAATCGATTTTAAGAGGCAATGCAAAGCTTTTGTTTCATGGAGAAGAAGGTACGCTCCTGCAGGACAAAAAGAGCGGTCTGTATATGATTTCCGTAAAAGACAGGGAAGCCGGGAAAAAAATTCTGGACTGCGTCTTTGGTAACGATATATGCAGTACAGAGATGGCTGTCAGAGAAGGACTTACCCATCGGCAGATGTCGGTTTCCTTTGTTTCCCATCAGGAGTTTATGAATGATTTGCTGGCAGAGCGTTTCGGCTTAAAAATTTCCGGGGAGCAGATACCGGTAGTTTTTACCAGAAAAGAATCTCTGCCTGTTAAGTGGAAAGATATCCGGCAGTTAGAGGAAGTGCATCTGCAAAATATCAGTACATGGCATACATTGACGGATGAGGCATATATCAGGGGATTGATCAGAAAAGGTGCTGTATTTGGCATTTTTGAAGAAGATAAGCTTGTCGGATTGATGGGAGAATGTCAGGAAGGGGATTTAGGCTTATTGGAAATCCTTCCCGGATACCGGAATAAAGGGTTGGCAGCGGCACTGGAGGCTTTTCTGATAAACCGTACCCTAAAGAAGGGATATACACCCTTTGGGATGGTGGCAGCGGACAATGAAGCAGCTTTAAAATTGCAGGAAAAGCTGGGTTTGTACCCTGCAAAGAAAAAAATCTGGCGTCTGACAAAATAGAGCGTATAGAAAAACAGCCGGGAGAAAAAGGTGCAAAAAAGTGTCCTGATTTGTCCTGATTTGGAAAAATAACAGTTGCATTTTAAAGCATAGTATGGTAAAGTATGAATGTTGTGATAACGAGATGGTCCTCTGTTACGAAATGTATTAAGAACATCCATTAGAAAAGGAGTAAAGAAATGAACGAAATTATTAAGAGCATCGAAGCAGAACAGTTAAAAGAAAGCGTAGACCAGTTTAACGTTGGTGATACTGTTAAGGTTTACGGTAAAATCAAAGAAGGTAACAGAGAAAGAATTCAGGTCTTTGAAGGTGTTGTTGTTAAGAGACAGGGGGGAAGCAACAGAGAAACCTTCACTGTAAGAAAGTCTTCCAACGGTATCGGCGTAGAAAAAACATGGCCTCTGCATTCTCCTAACGTAGAGAAGATTGAAGTAGTAAGAAGAGGTAAAGTAAGACGTGCAAAACTGAACTACTTAAAGGGCCGCGTAGGTAAGAAGGCAAAAGTAAAGGAAATCGTAAGATAATTTGTCTTGTCAAAAATAGGCAGAAGAACACCTTTCCCCCAAAAATGGGAAGGGTGTTTTTATTTTTTGACAATTATGGCACAGCAATATTCTGTTTTATAGAGATTATCGTACAGCAATATTTTTGCAAAAAATATTGGCGTA
Organism: Lachnospiraceae bacterium; assembly: GCA_051879895.1. Taxonomy (GTDB): domain Bacteria; phylum Bacillota; class Clostridia; order Lachnospirales; family Lachnospiraceae; genus Acetatifactor. The sequence continues at coordinate 28,294 of JBJEMX010000006.1, read as the reverse complement.
CTATGCAGTATAGTAGTATAATAATATAAAATATGCTTAAGAGGAGAAACTTGTGCAACGTTTAAAGCAGGTTAGTAGGGACGCCATCTATACTACGATAATAAATTGTTTACTGATGGTGGCGGTTATTATATTTCTGGCAATAGCATTGACAATAACAATGCCGGAATACGGCTTTGATAATGAAGCTGTGTATGAATGGAAGGGAACAGGTACAATATTGGTTCATGGTGAGAGTCAGCAGATTGTTTCTTTACCATATAGTACTGATGGAAAGAACGGAGATGTGTTGGTTTTTTCTACCATTTTGGAGCAGCCGAATGATAGAAGTAATACCTTGATGTTTAGAAGCCTGCATCAGAAGGTAAAGGTATATCTGGACGAAGAACTGGTACTGGATTACGGTAATGAAAACGGACTGCTTTTTGGCAGGACTCCGGGCAGCCAGTGGCAGATGATTTATCTTCCGGTAAATTATGACGGGATGAAGCTGACTATTGAAGTGGAAACGGTATATGATCATTACGGTGCGGCATTGCAGAAAATATATCTGGGCTCCAAATGTTCCCTGCTGTTTATGATATTGAGACAGAATGGCGGCGGTTTGATGATAGGTATTCCTGTGCTTATCGTCAGCCTGGCTCTTTTGGCAATCGGACTTGTCTTTGAAAGCCGTAATACCAGCAGGAGATTGTACTATTTGGGTCTGTTTTCTATTCTTGCCGGTATGTGGATTGTTTTGGAATCCAGAATGGTTCAGTTTTTCAGTCAGACACCGTTGTTGTATGTTCAATTGGTATTTATTATTTTCAGCTTAATGCCGGTTCCGTTAATACGTTTTCTTATGACAAGTCCGGCTATGAAGAAAAGCAAATACATGAAAACCATATTCTGGATTTCCGTTATCAATTTTTTTATGATTCAGGTGTTGCAGATTACGGAAATAATGGATTATCTGGAAAGTGTTATTTTTGTGCACATAGTATTTGTACTCATAACAATAGGTGTGTTGATAGCCTTTGTTCGTGGTAAAATAGAAGGAAACTTAAAAGACCGGTGGATTTTTACATCCTCCTTTACATTTGCGGCCTTTGGCATAATCGATCTTGTACGTTTTTATCTTTCGTCAGACAATACCATAGATCCACTGTTATGTACAAAAATAGGTATTGCAGGGTTCATTTTTATCATTGGAATAGCAGGTATCAGACAGATATCAAAAGAGCATGCCGGTGTTATTGAAGAAGAAACTTACAAGAAGCTGGCTTTTACGGATATGATGACGGGACTTGGCAACCGTACCGCCTTTGAGGAAAAAATGGATGTATTCAGAAAAAACAAAGAAAAGCCATTGATTGCATTGGTGGATTTGAATGATCTGAAATCTATCAATGATACCTTCGGACATAAATGCGGAGATGATGCAATTTGTCGTGTAGGGCAGCTTTTAAGCAGCTTTTTCAAAGATAAAGCACAAGTATACAGGATAGGAGGCGATGAATTCTGTATTTTGTCTGTTGATATGAAAGTAGAGGAAGCACAAGCAATCTTTGCACAGATAACGGAAGCATTAAGGCAGCAGAGCAAGGAACTGGAATATCAGCTTATGGCGGCAGCGGGTTGCGTCAGAACAGGCGAAGAAGGTATTGATAAGGCATTTGTGGAAGCTGACGGACTCATGTATAGTAATAAAAAAGAATTAAAAGGAAAAAGGAATGAGAAGACGACATAAGGGCTTGAGCTTTTATAAGAAAAAGAAAAAGATAAGTGTAGCCATAGTGCGTGAAATCATAACATGGATATTTGGTATTTTTGCTTCTGTATTTGTAGCTTTTGTGGTAGTATATGCAGTAGGAATGTCAACCGGTGTAGTGGGAGTTTCCATGGAGCCGGCTCTGTATAACGGGCAACAGGTACTGATTAACCGCTATGCCTATTTATTGTCTTCTCCCAAAGTGAATGATGTAGTGGTTTTTCTGCCAAACGGTAATAAAAACTCACATTATTATATTAAAAGAATTGTGGCACTGCCCGGGGATACGGTACAGATTATCGGGGGCAGGTTGTACGTGAACAGCGTGTACATCGAAGATGGATTTGACAAAATGGCAGACGCAGGCATTGCAGAAAATCCGCTTACATTGGGAACGGATGAATATTTTGTGTTAGGCGACAACCGCAACAATTCAGAGGACAGCCGTTCTGCTAACATAGGACCTGTTAAGGGTGTGGATATTATAGGAAAAGTATGGTTCCATATGGGAACGGATACAGAGGGGATTGGATTTGTAAAATGAGAGGAAATATGAACTATCAATGGTATCCCGGTCATATGACAAAAGCAAAGCGTATGATGCAGGAGGATATAAAGCTGATAGATCTGGTGATAGAACTTGTGGATGCAAGAATTCCCTTATCCAGTAAAAATCCGGATATTGACGAGCTGGGAAAAAATAAGTCCAGAATTATTTTACTAAACAAATCCGATTTGGCGGACCCGGCAGGCAACGCATTATGGCGGGAGTATTTTAAAGCTAAGGGCTTTTATGTGCTGGAAATCAATGCCAGAAGCGGAGCCGGAATAAAAGAAATAAACGGTCTGGTACAACAGGCATGTAAAGAAAAAATAGAGAGGGATAAAAGAAGAGGTCTGATTAACCGTCCTGTGAGGGCTATGGTAGTAGGTATTCCTAACGTAGGAAAATCTACCTTTATCAACTCTTTTGCAGGCAAAGCATGTACCAAGACCGGAAATAAACCGGGCGTTACTAAAGGAAAACAATGGATTCGGATGAAAAATTCCCTTGAGCTTCTGGATACGCCGGGTATCCTGTGGCCTAAATTTGAGGATCAGGAAGTAGGTATGAAGCTGGCATTTATCGGTTCCATGAATGATGAAATCGTTATCATTCAGGAACTGGCACTGGATTTGATACAGTATATTGCCATACGCTATCCGAAAGCTTTTGAAGAAAGATACGGAATCACATATCCGGCAGATTTGCCGGAAGAAAAAGCAGCAGTAGAAGTCCTGGAGCAGATTGCGGAAGTCAGAAAATGCTATCTGAAAGGGAAAGAACCGGATTATGACAGGGCAGCTTCTCTATTTGTAGATGATTTCAGAAGCGGCAGACTGGGGAGAATTACATTAGAAACACCGGAAGGAATGTAAGATGAAGAATAAAAAGTTATTAAAAGAGATTCTGAGTACGAGTCTTTATTTATTGATTGTACTGGTAATCACATATTTATTGATTGCTTTTGTGGTGCAGCGTACCGTTGTAAACGGTTCTTCCATGGAACCTACTCTTTACGGAACGGATCCGGGTAACCCGGATAAAGTAGGTGATAATCTGCTGGTAGATAAGATTACCTATCGCTTCAGTGACCCCAAACGCTTTGATATCATTGTATTCCCATACCGGTACACCGGAGAGTATTTTATCAAGAGAATTATCGGATTACCGGGAGAAACCGTGCAGATTGACGGTGACGGCAATATTTTTATTAACGGGGAAATTCTTAAGGAGAGCTATGGCAAAGAAATAATAGTGAATCCGGGGCGTGCAGAGCAGCTTATTGTTCTTGGAGAGGATGAGTATTTTGTTTTGGGCGACAACCGTAACAACAGTAAGGACAGCAGAGACCCCAGCGTCGGAAATGTACGCAGGGATGATATTATAGGCAGGGCATGGCTCAGAATCTGGCCCTTTAGCCGGTTTGGTTTATTAAAGCATCAGTAGGAATCAGCACACCGGCAGGTCAGTACACGGTAAATGATTTTGTACTGAAAAAATTTATGGTCAAGTGGCAGGATGAGAGGAACTATGGAACAGAAGATTTCAGAAATCAGAGCACTTTTTCAGGCAGCGGAGATAAATAAGCTGCCTGAACTTATATCCATGTATGAAAAGGATGAAAGAGGCGGTGTACAGGCAATAATTACCTCTGCCGAAAAGAAACTGAAAGCACTGGAAAGAGAAAAAGCCAGAATTGAAGTCATGAAAGAGTATGAATACCGGTATGCACAGTCCGGATTTATCTGCGGGATTGATGAAGTAGGACGTGGCCCTCTGGCAGGTCCTGTAGTGGCGGGGGCCGTTATACTGCCCCAAGATTGTGATATATTATATCTAAATGATTCCAAACAATTATCCGAAAAAAAGAGAGAAGAGTTATATGATGTTATCATGGAGAAAGCAGTTGCAACCGGTATCGGTTATGCTTCTCCGGAGAGAATTGATGAAATCAATATTCTACAGGCGACCTATGAGGCAATGCGGGAGGCAATAAGCAATCTGGCAGTGAAGCCGGATATACTGTTAAATGATGCAGTGACGATTCCGGGTGTAGATATCAGACAGGTGCCCATTATCAAGGGAGATGCCAAAAGCATCTCTATCGCGGCTGCAAGTATTATTGCAAAAGTAACCAGGGACAGGCTGATGGTAGAGTATGACAGCATTTTCCCTGAATATGGTTTTATGTCCAATAAGGGATATGGTGCGTCCGTACATATCGAGGCATTGAAAAAATATGGTCCTACTCCCATTCACCGCAGAAGCTTTATTGGAAATTTTGTAAAATTATAGTAAAAAATGAGTTTTACACTCAATTGTACTCCTGCGGTCTAAAGATTTCAGGTATTGGAATGATGAGGATTGAGAATGAAGCTTACTGAAATTTTTACGGGTGTTTCCAAACAGACAAATCCGAATAGGGAAGTGCAGGAAACAGAGCGGCAGAGCACTGCCGGACATGTAAACAAGCAGATAAAGGCATTGACACCGGGTAAGGTATTGTATGGAGAGGTTGTCAGCAAAAATGGAAATGAGGTACAGCTCAAACTGTCAGATGATATTACGCTGACGGCAAGACTGGATAAAGATGTCAATGTGGAAATCGGAAAGATACTTACCTTTGAGGTGAAAAATAATGGCAGCAGTCTGTTCTTAAGTCCTTTGTTTGCAAATACGGCAACGGCTGATAATGTGTTTAAAGCATTGCAGATGGCGGGACTGCCTGTGAACAGCAGTACTGTTACTATGACGGAAACCATGATGCAGCAGGGAATGAGCATAAATAGTAAATCCCTGCAGAATATGTTTAAAGAAGTAATGACAAATCCTGCCGCAGATGCGGCCAGTGTGGTGCAACTGCGATATATGGGGATGCCTGTGAATGAAGCCAATTTGAGTCAGATGGAAAGCTACAAAGCATTGACCCATCAACTGGTACGCGGTATGACAGATGTACTGGAGGAGCTTCCGGCAGCCTTCCATGAAGTAGCCCGGTCATCCGGTACGGATAAGGCGGTACAGATGTATCAGGAACTTTTGCAGAAACTGTTACCGGAGTTGGACGTAAAGAATACTGTTGTCGCACCGGAGGGGATGGAAAGTGCGAATCCGGCAGAGATTTTAGAAAACGGCAGCACCACTGTGACAGAAGGTACGGTATTACAGCAGAGCCAGGGAAGCGAAAGCGTTCTGTCGGGACAGGGAACCGCAAGCGGCGGTATTCTGCCGCAGCAGAACCAAGGAAGTGAAAGTATTCTGCCGGGACAGGAAACAGGGGCACGGGAATCCGATATGCAGTCAAATGTGAGCCTTAGGGATGACTCCATAGGAGCAATCTTATCAGGACAGGAGCGGGAAGAAGTTGCCGGACTTTTGAAAGCAATTTCCCGGGACAGTTTTTCAGGGATAGAGAAACTGGTGCAAGATGTAGAAAGCGGAACCGCGGATATGAACCAGGTGTTAAGAGCACTTTCCGATATGGCAGGCGGAGCAGACCGTACAGAGGCAATGGCAGAGCTTTTCAAGTCACCGGCATATCAGAAATTATTTGAAAATACTATGTTAAAAGCATGGTCCATAAAGCCCGATCAGGCGGCAGACGCAGAAAAGGTCAAAGAAATGTACAGCAGACTGGAAAAGAGTCTGGAGGGTATTCGTACAGTTTTGGAAAACAATGGTGCAGATCATACTCCTGCTATGAAAAGTGCAGCCAATATGAGTCAGAATTTGGATTTTATGAACCAGATGAATCAGATGTATACTTATGTGCAGCTCCCGTTACAGATGCAGGAGGGGCGAACCAATGGAGAATTGTATGTCTACACAAATAAGCGTTCACTTGCTCAGAATGACGGTAATGTCAGTGCTTTTCTGCATCTGGATATGGAACATTTAGGACCTGTGGATGTATATGTGGCAATGCAGAATGAAAGAGTGAGCACACAGTTTACGCTGGCAGATGACGAAATGCTGGATTTTTTAAACGCACATATGCATACATTGACAGAACGCCTTGAAAAGAAGGGATATAGTATGCATGTGGAAATGAAGGTCAAGGACGTAGGGGAAGAGGATACCACCCCTATAGACCGTATTCTGCAGGCGGATAAAAATGCAACCATTCTGAAACAGTATGCATTTGATGTAAGAGCATAAAGGCACATTTGTATTTAAGCATTGTAAAGTATATGGTCTAATGTATAAAGGAGCCTTATGGAAGAAAAGAAAAAAATCAAACAGGCGATAGCACTGGAGTACAATCCCGATGAAGAAGCACCGAAGGTCATAGCTACAGGCCGCGGTGCTTTAGCAGAGCGGATTATCGAAAAAGCAAAGGAAGCGGATGTGCCCATACACCGGGACGATAAACTGGCGGATACCTTATCCCGATTGGAAATCGGAGATATGATTCCTCCGGAATTGTATGAGGTAGTGGCGGAAATCCTTGTCTTTGTAGATTCCATGGATAAAATAAGAGGTAAATTGAAGAAATAAGTGCTTAAAATCATGGTATAAGTGGTTTAGAGGGAGGAAAAATGCATAGGAAGAAAAAATGGTGTGTGCATCTGATGACAGTAATCCTGGCGGTATCTGTAACAGGATGTGGTTTAAAAATTACGGATAAAGAGCAGGAAACGGAAAATGGAAATTCTCAGGAAACAACATCCGAAAATACCGACCGGACGAATGCAGAGCAAGCCGGTACAGAGCAGACCGGTACAGAGCAGGCTTCTACATCGGATACTGCCGATGTATATGTGCACGGAGAGATTTCGATTACGTTCCCGGATACGTGGGAAGGAAAATATGTTATCGTTGAAAGTGGAGAGAATATTTCCGTTTATCAGAAGTCTTCCTATGACAGAATGGAGAATATGGGATTCATTTTTTCCATTGATGTGTCAGAGACTCCTTATTATGATTATCCCTCCGGTGGCATGATAGCTTATACTGAGGAAAAAGCATATTCGATTATTTATCCTACGGATGTTAGTTTTTTTGTTGAGATACCTGAAATAGCTGAGGAATACGGTGAAATGTGTGAGAGCATGCCGGAAATTCTGTATTCGGTAAGAATCCTGGCAGATAATGTGCACTATAATGCCGATGAATATGTTTTACCCATGAGTGAATATTTTCTGCTTTCTGAGGAGGATATTATCAACTTATCTGAAACGGAATTATTTTTTGCAAGAAATGAAATTTTTGCAAGGCATGGCTATCACTTTGACAATCCCTTCTTACAGGCCTGCTTTGAGCGTTGCAGCTGGTACGAGGACAAAGGTGATTCCTATGATGCAGCAGAATTGACAGAGATTGATTTGACTAACATTGAAACAATTAAAGCAGTAGAAGAAAAAAATTCAAAGGAATATCCGGCAGAATATAATGCGGCGGAGGAACATTTTGTTGATCTGGATGGCGATGGTATCGATGAGGTGGTGCGGTATGATCTAATCCGGGAAGCAGATCTTTCCATAGGCATTATTTCTGTAGATGGCAAGGCGTATCTTATGGATGATTTTGGACTTAATTCTTGGAATCTGGAGGAAGAATATTTTTATATCACAGATATTTCTCCGTATTTTCCGGGACTTGAAATTGCCATTGCCGATTATGGTCCCAGTGAAGACCTGGTTACTTACTTTTTTACTTATAATGGGGAATTGCAATATATAGGCTCTGTAGGTGGTCATCCCATGGAACAGCTCAATTACTTTAATGGTTTTGAAGACGGTCGTATCATTGGCAGAATTCGGACAGATATCTTAGGAACAACTTATGGCTACGGAAGCTGGTGGTATGATTATGAACAGGGCGAACTGGTATTCCAGGAGACAGGTATCTATTATTTAGAGCCTTGGTATTCTCATGAGTTGTTAGTGGATTTACCTGTATATCTGTCTAACAGTGAAGAAGCCGCTACCGTAGTCATGGAAGCCGGGCAAACTGTTTATCAGATGCAGACTGATGGCAGGGAATGGGTGAAACTGCGGGATGAAAGTGGCCTGGAAGGCTGGGTGCATATTAATAATTATTCGATAGAAAATGTTGGGATGGGAATAGATTCCGTATTTGAGGGAGTGTATTTCTTCGATTAATTGTAGGTAAGAAGAGGCTGTCGTAAAATCATAGACAGTCTGACCGGCTGCTGTAAAAAGCTTTCCTAAACAGACCCTTGAAAAACGTCAGCACTTGAATTTTTCAAGTTTTACGCTGAAAAATTCTTAGTACTGTTACGTTTTTCGTGGAGCGAAAGCGTGTCTGTGTGGAAACTTTTTACAGCAGCCGGTCAGGCTGGGCTATGATTTGCGACAGCCCCTTTTTTGTGGGAACAGGTGAACCTTTAAATTGTATTATTTCATAACTTCCTTTATGATTGCAATGCACGCCTCATATCCGAGAATACTGCTGTTTAAGCATAACGCATAGTTTTTGTAAGCCCCCCATTTTTGTTCTGTATAATAGGTATAATTGACAGCCCTCTTTTTGTCGGTATCTTTCATAAGCGCAAGAGCTTCGCTTTCTGTTTTGCCATAGAGCTCCATAATCCGCCTGCATTTTTCAGACTCATTTCCATGAATGAATATATTCAGAACATCAGCTCTGTTCCGCAAAATATAATCGGCACATCTTCCGACAATAACACAGTTCCCCTGCTCTGCAATATCAAGAATAATCCTTCTCTGTGTCTTGTAAATCAAGTCATCAATCGAGCTGCCTTGTGTATCCCTCCCTATGAATGAGTATGAGAATACATTATTTGCGGGAGCATATTCTCCACGGTCCGCAATATATTTCCCGGATAAGCCGGTTTCCTTAGCAACCTGTTCGATGATATTTTTGTCATAAAAGGTAAACTTAAGGCTTTTTGCCAGCTCTTCACCGATAAAACGTCCGCCGCTTCCGAACTCTCTGCTGATTGTAATTACTTTTTTCATATGCTTAATCCTCCAATTTTTCTATAACCTTTCGGTTGATTTTTTTCATAAATAAAGTTGCAACGATACAAGATAAAGCCTCTGCAATTATAAAAGTCATCCAGACCGTCCATATCCTGTCAGCGGATTGGCGGGCAAGTAGTGAAAAGCCCCAGGCAATGGGCAATACGAATAGAAATTGTCTTAAGATGGAGATGATTAAAGATTCAAAACCTCCGTCAAGAGCCTGGAATATTCCCTGATATGCAATGTTAATTCCGGCAAAAATGAAGCTTAGAGATATGATTCTCATTGCACTTATGCAAATAGCCTGTGTTTCCCCTGATAATCCGAATAGAGAAGAGAAGGGGACTGCAAATATTTCAATAACTGCCAGACCGATAAGCATGATAAGGATGGTATAGGATATTCCGTATTTAATACCGGCCTTCACTCTGCGTTTGCTACGCATGCCGTGGTTAAAGGAAACAATAGGTGTAATTGCATCTCTTAAACCAAAAGCTGCAAATAAAATGAATTGTTGCACTTTGTAATATAAGCCATAAGCCGTAACCGTCGATTCGCTGATGCTGCCAAGAATAATATTCATTCCATAAGTCATCACAGACATTAAAGCCTGTGCAATAATAGCGGGAAGTCCGATAGAGTAAATGGATTTGATGATTTTTATATCCGGTTTCATATATTGCAGACCATTTTCAATTTCCCTGTTTTGCTTCAGATGGAAGATGAGACCTAACAGGGCAGAGGCTATCTGTCCTATCACTGTAGCGTAAGCTGCTCCGGCTACTCCCATGGCAGGAAATCCAAACCATCCATAAATGAGTACCGGATCAAGAATGATATTGATTATTGCACCTGTAATCTGGGCAATTGTTGAATGGACAGAGTGACCGGTGGCTTGCAGCAGTTTTTCAAAAACGGAAAAAAATACAATACCTATGGAAGCGGTGCAGCATATTCTCAGATAGGTAACTACCATAGCCTTTATTTCAGGATTGGTTGTCTGTGTAGAAGCATAAATATCTACGCCCAATAATCCGAATACAAGAAACAATATAAAAATCACAATTGCCAAAAACATAGAATTTCCGGCTACCTTACCCGCTTTTTTATAATCACCCTGACCGATACTTTTGGATAGAAGGGCATTTGTTCCCACGCCTGTACCAATTCCGATGGCAACCATCAGCATTTGTACAGGAAATGCAAGAGTAAGTGCATTTAGTGCCATTTCGCCGTTAATAGGCATATTGGAGACAAATGCACTGTCAACAATATTATATACTGCCTGAAGCATCATGGAGAGTATCATAGGAATACCCATGGACAGCATAAGTCTGTTGACCTTCATTGTTCCTAATTTGTTCATTGTTACTTCTTCTTTCATATTAACCTCCTTACAACGGTAAGATGTAAAATCGCCTGATTGAACAAAAAAAGGTGCAAATCCATAAATCTGGATTTACACCTTTTGGCTACACGATGGGAATATCATAACAAATTTTTTGAATGTATGTCAAATGCTTTTTCAAAATTAGTCGAGATATTAGTAGCGATATGAGTCAGGATATAGTGTTTGTTAAAGACACATAAGGACATTTTGCAATTAAGAAAATCCTAAGAATTCCTTAAAGGCATTTGAAAAACTTGTTGTTATGATGTGGTAAACAGGATAAATAGGAAGGAAGAAAAGGATATGAAAAAAGTTTTGATAGTATTCGGAGGGTGTTCCACAGAGTATGAGGTTTCTCTGCAATCCGTATCCGCAGTACTGGCGGCAGTGGACAGAACACGTTACGAAGTGCTGCTTTGCGGTATTACCAGAGATGGCAGAGCGTATCTTTATGAGGGAGATGAAAAGCGGATTGCTGAAAATACCTGGCAGGGAGAGAATTGTTACCCGGCAACGATTGCCATGAGCAGAGGGGAAAAAAGTCTGTGGGTAGATAAGAAAGGCAGATTAGAGAAAAGGAATTTTGATATTGTATTTCCCATACTGCATGGTAAAAACGGTGAGGACGGTACCCTGCAGGGCCTTTGTGAAATGGCAGGTATTCCGGTTGCCGGCTGTGGAATGGAAAGCTCGGTTCTCGGGATGGATAAGGATATAGCACATACATTGGTTTCGCTTGCAGGAATACGGACACCAAAGAGCGTCTGCCTGAACGGTTTAAATGAATTTGCACAAAAGGAAGCGGAAATTAAGAAATTGGGACTGCCGATATTTGTAAAGCCTGTACGGGCAGGCTCCTCCTTTGGTATCAGTAAAGTAACGGTAGCAGAAGATTTGCCGGAAGCCGTAACGGAGGCCTTTTATCATGATAAACAGGTAGTGCTGGAAGAGTACATAGAAGGCTTTGAAGTGGGCTGTGCCGTTATGGGAAATAGGGAACTTACCATTGGCAGAGTAGATGAAATCACACTTTCCCGGGGATTTTTTGATTATGAAGAAAAATATACTTTAAAGACTTCGCAAATCCATATGCCGGCCAGAATTGCCGCAGAGGATGAGGAGAGAATACAGAGGGCGGCAAGAGTGATATACAGAATCTTGGGCTGTAAAGGCTTTTGCAGGGTGGATATGTTTTTTACGCCCGAAAAAGATATTGTATTTAACGAGGTCAATACGATTCCCGGTTTTACCTCACATAGCCGTTTCCCTAATATGATGAAGGGAATCGGCATGGATTTTAAGGAACTGGTAAATCAGATTATGGAGCTGGCTGAAGTATAAATGGGAAGGCAGTTAAGTAGAAAATGAGTTGCAGGGAGGGAAAACAGTGCAGAAGAGCGAAAGAGTATCGCGGATTGACAATTTTAAATGGATTGCAGCATTACTGGTTGCGGCAAACCATACCTCTCCTTTAGAGAGTATCAATGCAACAGCGGATTTTTTGCTGACCAGAGTGGCGGCAAGACTGGCTGTACCGTTTTTCTTTATGGTAACAGGATATTTTGTGCTTTCATCCAAAGGAGTACTGCACAGTATCAGGAAAACAGTTATCCTCTATCTGGAGGCAACTATCTTGTATCTGCCCATACAGCTTTATAAATTTGTGCAAGGGATAAACAAGGAGGCGGTACAGGAAGCTGCAGAGGCGGCACAGCAGCTCGGGACCACGGAAGCAGTACAGGGGGCTGCAGGTATGGAGATTATCGGGAATGTACTGAAAGCGACATTTTTTGATGGTACTTATTATCATTTGTGGTATCTTCCGGCAGTTATACTGGGAATAGGAATTGTAATATTGCTTTTAAAATACATTCCCGGACAGGCAATGGCAGTGGCAGCTATTTTATATGGAGCAGGACTGCTGGGGGATTCTTATTATGGAGCAGTGGCGGGTATACCATTATTAAAAAGAATGTATGATGGGTTGTTTACAGTCTTTTCCTATACCAGAAACGGTTTGTTTATGGCACCCCTGTTTTTACTGTTGGGAAGAAAAATTGCAGTGAATAAAGAGAAGGATTTAAGGGAGCAGAACGGAGATGAGAGTTTAAAAGCCGTCCGACATTTGAGAAATTTTATTCTTACGTTTGCTTTTATGTGTGTAGAAGGGCTGATACTTTATAAGGGCGACATGCAGCGGCATGACAGTATGTATCTGATTTTACCGATATGTATGTGGTATTTGTTTTCTTACCTTACCGATGAAGGGAAGAATGCACCTCTGTGGGAAAGAACTTTTTTCTATGAAGGTCCCATGATATTTTATATAGTCCATCCTCTTGCAATTCTGGTAGTCAGAGGATTTGTGAAGATAACAAAACTTCAGTTTTTGCTGACAATAAGTCCGCTGTATTATCTGGCGGTGGTGGGCTGCGGACTTTTAGGCACTTATGCAGTGCTGCTTTTGAGGAAGTATTTTAAGAAGCTTAAGAGAGGATATAAGAGATGTATCTGAAAGAAAAACCCGGCAGGGCATGGCTGGAAATTTCAACAGAAAACCTAAGATGGAATTACAGAGAACTGCTTAAACTGTTGCCTGCGGGCTGTAAATGCATGGCGGTAGTCAAAGCGGATGCTTATGGACATGGTGCTGTGAGGGTTGCAGAGGTGTTAAGCAGAGAAGGGTGCGATGCCTTTGCAGTAGCCTCCATGGAGGAAGGAATTGCCCTGCGTAGTGCTGATATCAGGGGGGAAATTCTGATATTGGGATATACCATGCCCAGGGATGCATTTTTATTAAACCGCTATGACCTGACCCAGACTATTGTGAATGAAGCTCATGCCAAAGCATTGGCAGCCACCGGTTATGAAATCAAGGGACATCTGGCAGTGGATACGGGGATGAACAGATTGGGAATACCTGTAGAGGATACCGAAGCAGTGGAACGGGTACTTCATATGCCGGGCTTACAGACAGAGGGCATTTATTCCCATATGAGTGTAGCGGACAGTAGAGAAAAAGAGGACTGTCTGTTTACAAAGAAGCAGATTGCAGCTTTCCTGTCCCTGAAAGAAAAGCTTTTGAAGAAAGGCTATGAAAATCTCTTGTGGCATATGCAGAGCAGCTATGGCCTGCTATTTTATCCTCTTTTTGGCATGCAGTATGCCAGACCGGGGATTGCACTGTATGGCTGTCCCAGCAATCATCCCAATGAGGAGTTAGGCATACCTTTAAAGCCGGCACTTTCCCTAAAGTGCAGAATAGGGTGTATAAGAGAGGTACATCCCGGTGAATTTGTGTCCTATGGCAGAACCTTTGAAGCGAAAGAGAAACGCAAGGTAGCGGTACTGGCTGTCGGATATGCGGATGGACTTCCGAGAAATCTTTCCGGTGTGGGACAGGCGATAGTCAGAGGAAAAAAGGTGCCTGTGGTAGGGCGTATCTGTATGGATCAGACAATTGTGGATATCACGGAGATACCGGATGCTTATGAGGGCGATACTGTTACATTAATCGGAAAGGATGGCGGGGAGGAAATCCCGGCAGCAGAATTGGCGACACAGGCAGGTACCATTACAAATGAATTGCTTTCAAGACTGGGTGGGAGACTGACAAAAACCTATGTGGATTAGCTGCTGATACTGGTATTTTTACTGTAAATATACTATTATAGTAAGGGAGCCTGCAGATATTTGCCGGACAGCTATAAAACAGGACTGATAATAAGCGGTGATAATAAAAAGGAGACAAAGAATGGAGAACAATCCCCGCAGCCTCGGCACAGAAAAGGAATTATTGGCAGAGGAGTATCTGAAAAAACAGGGTTTTCGTATTGTAGAACGGAATTTTCATGGCAGGCAGGGAGAAATAGACCTGATAGGATATGATGGAGACTGTCTGGTGTTTGTAGAGGTGAAATACCGCAGGGAGGGTTCACTGGAAAATCCGCTGGAAGCAGTCGGATATAAAAAAATGTGCCGTATTTGTAAAACGGCAGATTACTACCGGTATCTGAAACGAATTCCTTTAGAGACACAGATACGATATGATGTCGTTGGAATCTGGGGTGAAAAAACGGAATGGATTCAGAATGCCTTTCCCCATGTGCAAGGGCGGTAAATAAAGATAGGAATTATGACTTGAGTAAACAAAGTGGCGGAAGCCGGGAGCAGACATGGGATTTATCAGAAAAAGCAAAACAGAGATTTTGAAGAGTAACAGGCAGGGAGAGCTGATGTATCTGACAATTCCTGCTTTTGAAGCAACAGGTGCGGTGAAACATTTGTTTTCTACCAGATTCGGCGGTGTCAGTGAAGGAATTTTTTCCACCATGAATCTTAGCTATACCAGAGGTGACAGGAAGGAAGCGGTGGATGAAAATTACCGGCGGATTGCAGATATATTGGAGTGTAAGGTTTCGGATATAGTATGTTCAGACCAGACTCATACCACCAATATCCGTAAAGTAACCGGGGAGGACTGCGGAAAAGGTGTGGTAAGAGATAAGGATTATACGGATGTGGACGGACTGGTTACGAATGAAGAGGGGATTGTACTGGCGACCTTTTATGCAGACTGTGTGCCACTGTATTTTTTAGACCCCATAAAGAGGGTCATTGGTCTGGCACACTCCGGCTGGCGTGGTACGGTGGGGCGTATCGGAAGTAAGATGATTGCTGTGATGACAGAGGAATACGGCTGTAAAAAAGAGGATATTCTCGCAGCAGTAGGTCCTTCTATCTGCCGGGACTGTTATGAAGTGTCAGAGGATGTGGCAGAGCAGTTTTTAAAGGAGTTTGGAAGAGAAGTATTGACAGAGGGAAAGGAACCCGGTAAATACCAGCTTGACCTGTGGAAGGCAAATGAACAGGTCCTTTTGCGGGCAGGGCTTGTGGAAAATCAGATTACTGTAACAGATATCTGTACCTGTTGTAACAGTGAATTATTATTTTCACACAGGGCAAGCAAAGGACAGAGAGGCAATCTGGGAGCCTTTCTCATGTTAAAATAGCAGGTTATGAAAAGTTTGCAGGAAATAAAAGCAGAAGCTTATGTAAAACGATATGAGAATTTTCTGGGAGGAAGGGAAAATGGCAAATATACTGGTCTGTGATGACGACAGGGAAATTGCGGAGGCAATAGAGATTTATTTAAAAAATGAGGGATATCAGATTTTTAAGGCGTACGATGGAGAAGAAGCCATTCAGGTGTTGCAGAAGGAAGATATTCATTTACTGATTATGGATATTATGATGCCAAAGCTGGATGGTATTCATGCTACCTTAAAAATCAGGGAGTACAGCAGCATTCCTATTATTATCCTTTCTGCAAAATCAGAGGATATGGATAAAATTCTGGGGCTGAATGTGGGAGCGGATGATTATGTGACCAAGCCTTTTAATCCGCTGGAATTGGTAGCGAGGGTAAAATCCAACCTCCGCCGTTATACCAAGCTCGGCAGTATGCAGGCAGAAAGCAGCTCCATTTACCGTATTGGCGGATTATGTATAAATGATGAAACAAAGGAAGTGACGGTGGATGATGAACCGGTAAGACTGACGCCCATTGAATACAGTATTTTGCTGCTGTTAGTAAAGAATCCCGGCAGGGTGTTTTCCATTAACCAGATATATGAAAGTATCTGGAATGAGGCGGCTATAGGTGCGGACAATACGGTAGCGGTACATATTCGTCATATCAGGGAGAAAATCGAAATAAATCCTAAGGAGCCCCGATATTTAAAGGTTGTCTGGGGAGTAGGTTACAAAATAGACAAGCAGTAGGAGGAAGGAGCAGATTGAGAAAGCACGGTGGATTGACAAAAGGCGGAAGCATATTGTTTCATGGCTTACAGCAGCTGATGGCATTTTTGCTGACAGTATGCATTGTAGCATTGATTGCTTATTCGGTGACAGGAGTAAGGGCAGGAACCGATTCGGGAATATATAAACAAACCTTTGAAATGAATCTGTTTTCAAAGGAAGATAAGTTTGAAGAAACCAGTACCTTTGACCAGATGCTTATGAGTGCATTGCAGGAAATTATCCGTTATAATGTAGCGAAAAGCCAGCTTGAGACAGACGGAAAATTTGACGGAAAGAAAACAATTGATGTCAGGGCATTTGCAAACAGAAAAACAAATACTGCATGTGATACCGTAACTGCAGAGTACTGTCTGGAAGATTTACTTAAATGGGAAAGATATGGTGTTTATTATGAAAGCATGGTGATATCGGAGGAGGAATTCGTTACCTGGTTTGGGGCAGATAAGGTATATTCGTATGATGGTATTTTAACGGAGAAAGAAAAGAGAAGTCTGCAGAATTATTTGTCAGGGACATGGAGTGAAGCAAATGCGGAAGCAGAGGACCTCACAATAGAAGTATATGATGCAGGGGACGTCACAATAGAAGTATATGATACAGAGGAAGTCGGCACAGAGGAAGCGTACGCGGATAGTACTCTGAATGAATCTGCGACATATGAGAATGACAAGAAGGAGAAAACGTATTCCATTAACCAGATGCATCAGGCACTTTTGGATATTGTAGAAAAAAATCCCGGCCTGGTAGCCAGAATTTATACAGATTCGTTAGGCGGACTTTTGGTAGAAGTCAATTTATTACATGAGAGATATGAAACCGCCGATGGACAAAAACTGCTTTCCATTGCAGCAGACTGGGAGGAATATTGGACTCTGGTCGTTTATGTGGAGCAGGCAGTTTATGATCTTGCCTACAATTATGGAGAATACCAGGACTTTAAGGAACGGTATGAAACAGGTGCGACCAACATAGCCTATGCATTCAATATGACTATGATGGGAGAAAAAGTAAGTGTCAGCAATCTGGCAGATTTAGCAGAAGTAAAAAACCTGAAGGAAGGTTCTGTTGAAGAACTGGATGCATTTTTCAGGAATAATTATGGAAAATATGTTATTTATCGCCCTCAGACAATGACATTTGAATCTAACACGGGAATTATTGAGGAAATAGGGGTATTTGACGCCTTCTCCAGATATGAATATGCATATCCGGAAACGGCAGAAATATGGCTGGCTGTGGATACGACATATCCGGCAGAAGATTTCTTTGCAGAGGCAGCAGAAGCATATGAAACTGTACGACCTTTTGCTTATGCTCTGCTAATAGCTGCGATTTTTACAATCATAATATGGATAGGTTTATTTTTCTTCCTAAGCGTTATGACCGGCTGGCGGAAGGAAAGAGGGGAAAAGAAGGATTCCGTGTTTGGACTGCATTGGTTTGACGAGATTTATACGGAAATAGCTGTCGGCTTAGGGGTACTTATTCTTTACGGAATGGCATTGGGAGTTCGTTTCCTTTATGAAGGAATAGTGGAAGAACAGGTATTTAACAGCCGAATACAGATTGTGCTGGCTGCAGGTACCTTCGGGATGCTTTGCAGCATGGTGTTTAGTCTGTTCTGGTATAGTTTTTTAAGAAGAATAAAAGGAAGAGTACTTGTTAAAGGAAGTCTTCTGTATTTGTTCTGGAATGAGGTTGTATTAAGAACTGGCAGGGCTGTTAAAAAGGCTATGCTGACCATATACAATAATGGGGGTATGGTGTTTAGATGTATCGTGCTGGCAGGCGGTATTTTGCTTTTGAATTTTGTATTCGGTTGTCTGGTTTATAAAGTATGGCACTATGGCAGCAGCTTGGATGTGCTGATAATGCTTTGTATAATCGGTGGAGCAGATAGTATGATACTGTATTTCTGGTTCCATAGCCATATGAAAAGAGAGGGGATTGTAGAGGGAATTGCACGGATTAGAGGAGGAGAACTGGATTACCAGATACCTCTTGAAGGAATGTATGGAGAGAATAAAGAACTGGCAGAGGCGGTAAACAGCATCGGAGAAGGAATCAAGGCGGCTGTGGAAACATCTATGAAGGATGAAAGGCTGAAAGCAGACTTGATTACAAATGTATCCCATGATATCAAAACACCTTTGACCTCTATCATTAACTATGTGGATTTGTTAAAGCGGGAGCAGATAGAGGAAGAGCCTGTGAAAGGCTATATTGCGGTATTGGACGCAAAATCCCAGAGATTAAAGCAGTTGACGGATGATTTGGTGGAAGCCTCTAAAATATCTTCCGGAAATATTACGTTAGTTATGGAAAAAATTAACCTGACGGAGTTATTACAGCAGTCATTGGGTGAATTCTCTGAGAAATTCGAGCAAAAAGGTCTGCAGGTTGTAATGACTGTCCATGAAGAACCGGTATATATTGAAGCGGACAGCAGACGTATCTGGCGTGTGATGGAAAACCTTTTAAATAATATTTATAAATACGCATTAGGCGGCACCAGAATTTATCTGGATATGATGCTGACGGAAGAAGGAAGGAAGGTGTCCCTTTCTTTGAAAAATATATCGTCCCAGCGGCTGAATATAAAAGCAGATGAACTGACGGAACGTTTTATTAGAGGAGATGTGTCCAGAAGTACGGAAGGCAGTGGACTGGGACTCTCTATTGCAAAGAATCTGACCGAGCTGCAAAAGGGAAGCTTTGAAATCTATCTGGATGGCGATTTGTTTAAGGTGACGTTGACGTTCCCGGTATATGAACAGAAATAATCTCTGACGGGGAACAGGAAGGGAACAGTAAAGAAGGATGACATCTATGACAGGATGTAGGATGCAGGATATATCTGAACAGTTGGAAATGTTTTTAAAGAAATATAAGGCAGAGCTTCGTAAAGCAGGGGAGGAACTGCGTAATGAGCCGATTCCTGAGCTTACGGAAGAATTATTTGCCTTATTTGAAACAACAGGTAACCGCATACAATATGAGCGGGTCTATTTCAGACGAAGAAAAATGCTATCTGTTTTCGGTATACTGTCGGTTTTGGAGAGAAAGGAAGAGGATATTAAAGCTCTTGAAAAAATACTGGCTGCCATATGCGAAGAAAACTGTTGGGCACTGCCTGCACATGTGGACAGACACTGTGAGAGCTGGCAGATAAGCATTGATTTATTTGCGGCAGAGACAGCCTTTTATCTTGCTGAAATTATGGGGATATTGGGGGAAGCATTATCTGCGGATATCAGAAATCGAATTCAAAATGAGGTTTTCAGGCGGGTTCTGACTCCCTTTATGACTTCTAAGGTTCCTTATGCCGGATGGGAAAACAGCCGTATGAACTGGTGTGCAGTCTGCAACGGAGCCATTGGAGGAGCTGCTATCTGGCTGATAAAGGGGAGGGATGTATTACAGCCTCTGTTAGAAAGAATTTGTAAGGCATTGGAAAATTATATTGATGGCTTCAGTGAGGATGGTGCCTGTCTGGAAGGAATCAATTATTATACGTATGGTTTGAGCTTTTATGCAGGGTTTGCAGAATTACTCAGGGAACATACCGGGGGTGCAATCAATTTACTGGCCGGTGAAAAAATCCGGAAAATAGCTCTATTTCAGCAGATGTGCTTTTTGCCGAAGGGGAGAACCATTTGCTTTTCTGATGCAGACAGCAGGGATGCATTCCGGGTAGGTTTGACGGCCTGTCTGGCAATGCATTATCCGGAGGTAGAATTTCCGGATTTTAGTGCAGCGGCCAATCTGGAGTCAGACGATTGTTACCGGTATCTGATATTGTCCAGAGATATCTTTTTTACGGAAAGTTATCTGGCACAGTTAAAAGAGCGGGAAAGGGAAGCTTTCAGGAAACAACTTCAGATTTATCTGCCATCTGCCCAGTGGTCGGTAAGCACCAGTGCAAATGGCTGCGTATTAGCTATAAAGGGCGGGCATAATAATGAACCGCACAATCATAACGATGTAGGAAGTTTCTTTTATATGTCGGAAGGAAATATGATTCTGGCTGATTTGGGAGCGGGTGAGTATACGAAACAATATTTTGGGGCAGAACGCTATGAAATATTGTGCTGCCGTTCCTTGGGACATAATCTGCCGGTGGTATACGGGTTGGAGCAGAAAGCAGGAGAGCGGTACCGGGCAGTGAATTTTAGTTGTGACGGAAAAGGGAAAACCTGTATGAACCTGGAGCAGGCATATGGCTTACAGGGTGAAGGCAGTATCAGAAGATGCCTGCAATTTGATTTGAAGGATGGGACATTTGTGCTGGAGGATATTTTTACATTGCAAATGCAGGATATCGGACAAATGCAAAGCTGCGGACATATTGTTGAAAATCTGGTAACACAATATGAACCTTCTGTTACGGAACAGGGATTTCTTATAAAGGCAGGCAGTTATGCATATGAAATAGATTGCTCCGGTGGGGAAAATTTCAGGGCTTTAAAGACCATTCATAGAAATCATCAGGGCATAAAGGAAGATACCTGGTTAATGCAGTATGACGTAACCGGTCCAAATTATGCAACACAGATAAGAGCCGTCCGGCTGTTGTAAAAAGTTTCCACACAGACACGCTTTCGCTCCGCGAAAAACGTAACAGTACTAAGAATTTTTCAGCGTAAAACTTGAAAAATTCAAGTGCTGACGTTTTTCAAGGGTCTGTTTAGGAAAGCTTTTTACAGCAGCCGGACGGCCTGGTTTTGCGACAGCCCCTTTTGGTTTACGTCAAACTCTCTGATTAGGGCATTTCTATCGGTCTTCGCTGGTTGTAGGCCTCCAGAATCGCATGCATTTTTTCTGTGGTAGCCATAGTATTTGATAAGGATACATCATGGTTCATAAAGTCAATAATAGAAGCGGTAAACTTACTCATATCAGCTTCCAGATAGTAAGGCTTAGTATAAAGCTCGGGTGGCAGATAATTTAAGTTTGTGGTAACAACCTTGTCAAAGTATCCTTTTTCGTAAGCGGTATCGAAGGATTTCAAACCGTTTGTAAACAGACCGAAGGTACAGCAGATAAATACTCGTCTGGCATTCATTGCCTTTAACTGTTTGGCCGTATCCAGCATACTTTCGCCGGAGGAAATCATATCATCGATAATAATAACATCCTTACCATCCAGATTGTCACCCAGAAATTCATGGGCTACAATAGGGTTTTTACCATTTACGATAGTAGAATAGTCGCGTCGCTTATAGAACATACCGGTATCCACACCCAAAACGGTAGCAAAATAGATAGCACGGTCTAAAGCACCTTCATCGGGGCTGATAACCACCAGATGCTCCTTGTCCACAATCAAATCTTCTTCGGAAGATAACAATGCCTTGATGAACTGATAAGGAGGAGTAAAGTTGTCGAAACCGTTTAAGGGAGTTGCATTCTGGACTCTGGGGTCGTGGGCATCGAAGGTTACAAAATTGGAAACCCCCATGGAGGCAAGCTCGTCCAGTGCAAAGGCACAGTCTAAGGATTCACGGCCGCTGCGTCTGTGCTGTCTGCCTTCATAGAGAAAGGGCATAATAACATTGATGCGGTGAGCCTTGCCGTTGCATGCGGCAATCACACGTTTTAAATCCTGATAATGGTCATCAGGAGACATATGATTGGTATAGCCGTTTACACTATAGGTAATGCTGTGATTACATACATCGGTAATAATAAATAAGTCCTTACCGCGGATGGATTCGTGGAAAACACCTTTGCCTTCACCGCTGCCGAAGCGGGGAACATCAAAATCAGTCAGATAGCTTTCCTCTATATAACCGAGGAAGGCGGGATCGTTTTTAAATTTATTATTTACGCTCTTGCGGAAGCTTACCAGATATTTGTTTACATTTTCTGCCAGCTTTGCAGCAGAAGGCATGGCAACGATTTTTAAAGGAGCCACCGGAATCGCGTTTTCTAATTCATGTAAATTAGGCATAATATCCTCCTGTAATTTGTCATCTGTAACAATTATTTTATAACATTATGCTAGTGACACGTCAAGGAATTTCTAGTAAAATAGATTTAGTATCAGGCAGGATAAATATAAAAAATTTGGAGAAAAGCTATCATACCATGAAAAATAAAAAAGGACACATTATAAAGGAAGTTATGCCGGGCAGTATTGCCCGGGAGATGGGACTGGAACCGGGAGACAGGATTGTGGCGGTGAACAGTACAGAGATAGAGGATGTTTTTGATTATCAGTTTCTGATTCAGGACACATATATCGAGGTGCTTGTGGAAACGAAGGATGGAGAAGAGTGTCTTTTGGAAATTGAAAAGGATTTGGACGAGGACTTAGGGATTGAATTTGAAAACGGTCTGATGGATGAATACAGACATTGTCACAATAAATGTATATTTTGCTTTATCGACCAGATGCCGAAGGGAATGAGGGAAACTCTGTATTTTAAGGATGATGATTCGAGACTTTCTTTTTTACAGGGAAACTATGTGACATTGACCAATATGTCCGAGCATGATATTGACAGGATTGTCAGATATCATTTGTCGCCCATCAATATTTCTTTCCAGACGATGAATCCTGAACTTAGGTGTAAAATGCTAAACAACCGTTTTGCGGGAGAGGCACTTAAGAAGGTGGACAGACTGTTTGAAGCAGGCATTACCATGAACGGACAGATTGTACTCTGTAAAGGCATTAACGATGGCAAGGAACTGGAATTCAGTATCCGTCGGCTGACGGAATATCTGCCGCATCTGGAGAGTGTATCCGTGGTTCCGGTAGGTCTGTCCAGATACAGGGAAGGACTTTATCCTCTTGAACCCTTTGAAAAGCAGGATGCAGAGGCGGTTATTGATCTGATTGAGGGCTGGCAGAAAAAATTGTATGAAGAGCATGGCACTCATTTTATTCATGCCAGTGATGAGTGGTATATTCTTGCACAGCGTGAACTGCCGGAAGAAGAACGTTATGACGGTTACTTACAGTTAGAAAACGGTGTGGGTATGCTGCGGCTGATGTTAAATGAGTTTGAGGAACGCATGGAGGAACTTGCAAAGCAGAGAAGTCTTCCCGATGCAACGCTGTCAGGGAAGGTGTCCATGATTACCGGAAAGCTGGCATATCCTTATATATGCAGAATGGCTGAACGTATGGAGAAAGCATTTCCGGAGCTTAAAATTCTGGTGTATGAGATTCGCAATGATTTTTTTGGAGAGAGGATTACCGTATCGGGTCTTTTAACAGGACAGGATATTGTGAAGCAGCTTACGGGCAAAGAGTTGGGACAAAGGCTTTTATTACCGCAGAATGTATTGCGAAGCGGGGAAGACGTATTTTTGGATGATATGCATTTACCCGAACTTATGGGGGCTTTACAAGTGCAGGCAGATATTGTAAAATCAAGTGGCTGTGATTTTGTTGACAGTATTCTTAGAGTGTTTGAGGAGGTAGATTGATGAGCAAAAAGAAAACGAAACCGATTGTAGCGGTAGTAGGAAGACCCAATGTAGGGAAATCTACTCTGTTCAATGCACTTGCAGGAGAAAAAATTTCCATCGTAAAAGATACGCCGGGTATTACCCGTGACCGTATTTATGCAGACGTAACATGGCTTGACAAGGCGTTTACGCTCATTGATACCGGTGGTATTGAGCCGGACAGTAAAGATATTATTTTATCCCAGATGCGTGAACAGGCACAGATGGCGATTGATACCGCTGATGTGATTATGTTTATGGTGGATGTCAGACAGGGACTGGTAGATGCGGACGCAAAAGTGGCAGATATGCTGCGACGTTCCCACAAGCCGGTAGTGCTGGTAGTAAATAAAGTAGACAGCTTTGAAAAGTACATGAATGATGTGTATGAATTCTATAACCTGGGTATTGGTGAACCCCATCCCATTTCTTCCGTCAACAAATTAGGTCTGGGTGATATGCTGGATGAGGTAATTTCCCACTTTTCCGAAAACGTTGTCGATGAAGAAGAGGATGACAGAATCCGTGTTGCCATTGTCGGCAAACCCAATGTAGGTAAATCCTCCATTATAAATAAGCTGTTAGGTGAGAACCGCCTGATTGTTTCTGATATTGCCGGAACTACCAGAGATGCGGTAGATACCGATATTACCTACAACGGCAAAGAATATGTATTTATTGATACGGCAGGCCTGCGAAGGAAAAATAAAGTCAAAGAAGATCTGGAGCACTACATGATTGTGCGGACGGTAGGTGCCGTGGAGCGTGCCGATGTAGTGGTTATGGTAATCGATGCCTCTGAGGGCGTTACCGAGCAGGATGCAAAGATTGCGGGGATAGCTCATGACAGAGG
This sequence comes from Lachnospiraceae bacterium, assembly GCA_051879895.1. Taxonomy (GTDB): domain Bacteria; phylum Bacillota; class Clostridia; order Lachnospirales; family Lachnospiraceae; genus Acetatifactor. Next base: position 3,517 of record JBJEMX010000006.1, on the reverse strand, counting down.
AAAGGCAGTGATCATCGCGGTAAATAAATGGGATGCAGTAGAAAAGGATGATAAGACTATCTATAGATTTACTGAAAAAGTCAGAAATACACTTTCTTTTATGCAGTATGCAGAAATCCTTTTTATTTCTGCCAAGACAGGTCAAAGGCTGCAAAAGCTGTTTGAAACCATTGACATAGTAAGTGAAAATCATGCCATGAGAGTTCAGACAGGTGTACTGAATGAAATTATGACAGAGGCAGTAGCAATGCAGCAGCCGCCTTCCGATAAGGGGAAACGACTGCGTCTGTATTATATTACACAGGCTTCCGTAAAACCACCCACCTTTGTCATTTTTGTTAACGACAAGGAACTGATGCATTTTTCTTATACAAGATATATCGAAAATCAAATCAGGCAGAATTTTGGCTTCAGAGGAACGCCCCTTAGATTTATTATCAGGGAGAGGAAGGAAAAAGAACAATGATACTGGCAAGAATCTTATGTCTGGTAATCGGTTATGTATTTGGACTTTTCCAGACGGCATATTTTTATGGTAAAGCACATGGTATTGATATCAGAAAGCACGGAAGCGGCAATTCGGGCACTACCAATGCACTCAGGGTTTTAGGAACTAAGGCGGGGTTGATTGTTTTCTTTGGAGACTGCTTAAAGTGTATTTTGGCAGTGGTACTGGTCAAACTGATATTTGGAGCACAGTATCCCGATGCCAGATATCTGCTGGCAATTTATGCGGCTGCAGGGGTAATTCTTGGACATAACTTTCCTTTTTACATGAGTTTTAAAGGGGGAAAGGGAATTGCAGCTACTGCAGGTCTGATATTGGCATTTCACCCATATTTTATTCCAATGGGAGTCATTCTGTTTTTTGGAGTATTTTTGATTACACATTATGTATCCTTAGGTTCCCTGCTTATCTATGCGGGATTGCTTGTGGAAATGATTATTTGTGGTCAGACCGGCGTGTTTGGCGACATGACCCAGCCCCATCTGATTGAATTATACATTGTAACGGCAGTGTTAACAGTGATGGCTTTCTGGAGACATCGTCAAAATATTGTTCGTCTGGTAAAAGGGGAAGAAAGAAAAACATATCTTTTTAAGAAAAACAAAGTGGAAGACGGCAGCGGGAAGGAAACCAATACTGTTGATAGTATAGAAAGTAAAGAATAAAGCTGAAAACAGCGGAAATGAGGAAGTATGGCAAAAGTAGGGATAATCGGAGCAGGAAGCTGGGGAACTGCCTTAGCGGTATTATTACATAATAACGGTCATGAAGTGACTGTCTGGTCCATAATAGAGGCAGAGATTGTAATGCTGAACGCAGAGCATGAGCACAAGGATAAGCTTCCAGGAGTAAAACTGCCTGAGGATATGATTTTTACGACAGATTTACAGGCAGCCGTTGCCAATAAGGAAACCCTGGTAATGGCAGTACCGTCTGCATTTACCAGAAGCACAGCCAGGCTGTTAAAGGATGTAGTAGAGGCCGGACAGATTATTGTTAACGTATCAAAGGGTATTGAAGAGAATACCTTAATGACCCTGTCAGAGATTATTGAAGAAGAAGTACCCCAGGCTGTAGTGGCAGTACTTTCAGGCCCTTCCCATGCAGAAGAGGTGGGTCGCGGTCTTCCTACCACTATTGTGGTAGGGGCCAGAAAAAAGGCTACGGCAGAATATCTTCAGAATCTGTTTATGAATGATGTATTCCGTGTTTATACCAGTTCGGATATACTGGGAATTGAACTGGGAGCTTCACTAAAAAATGTAGTTGCACTGGCGGCTGGTATTGCAGATGGGCTGGGATATGGTGACAACACCAAGGCTGCACTGATTACCAGAGGCATTACGGAAATTGCAAGACTGGGAACCGCTATGGGAGCCAGATTTGAAACCTTTTGCGGTCTGACAGGTATTGGTGATTTGATAGTAACCTGTGCATCCATGCATTCCAGAAACCGCAGAGCCGGTATCTTAATCGGACAGGGTAAAACCATGGAAGAGGCTATGGCGGAAGTAAAGATGGTAGTAGAAGGGGTTTATTCCGCAAAGGCAGCTATGGGGCTGGCAGAAAAATACCGGGTACAGCTTCCGATTATTGAACAGGTAAATAAGGTATTGTTTGAAGGAAAGCCGGCGGATGAAGCCGTGAAGGATCTGATGTTACGGGACAAGAAGATTGAAGTTTCGGATACCGGCTGGGAAGAATAGAGTTACAAACGGAAAAAATGTTGCAGAATAGCAGCTGTGAATATGGACTGTACATATTTTTTTTTAGACACATTCTTGCTTCATGTGAAACGCAGCGGTACTAAGTTTGCTGCGGTGCCGGCGTTCCACATAGGGCGTGCCGGAAATCTATATACAGTCCATATTTACATTAAGCCATTTTGTAATAATATATTTTTTAATATATAGCTTGTCAAAATTTAGCAAATCGTGTATAGTATGTCTATATCTGAAATTCTAATTTTCAGTTTATCTTAAGTATTCATAAATAATATCTTATGAATTCCCAAGAACATTTTCCGGAAGATGTGAAAGGTACCATGACAGCTAAAAATAGTTTACCAATATATCAAAAATGTTATTGACACTTTATAACAAATTTGATATATTACAAAGGAGGACAAATGTACGAAGTAATATTTTATGAGGATAGAAACGGGAAGTGTGAATTTGCGGAATTTTTACATCAATTGCGTAAGCAGGCAGCAACTGCCAAAGATGCCAGAATTAATTTTAACAAAGTTGTCGCATATATAGATGTGCTGGAAGAGATGGGCATCGGAGTTGGTGAACCTGTGACGAAACATCTGGACGGAGAAATATGGGAACTTCGTCCTCTAAGAAACCGAATTTTATATGCTTTCTATCAGGACAACAAAATAATTGTATTGCATCATTTTATGAAAAAGACAAGAAAGACACCCAGAAAAGAAATTAACCGGGCAAAGCAGAATTTAAAGGATTTTTTAGAAAGGAAAGGTGATTGATTATGGCTAAAGAATGGAAAGAACTTAGAGAAGAACTGAATATCAGCATTGAAGAAGAGAGTCTCATTAAACTGGAAAGGGACTTAATCAAAACTATGATTAAGATTCGGGAAGAAAAAGGTGTCACTCAGGCAGAACTTGCAGAAATCTGCAAGGTAAAGCAGCCTGTCATTGCCAGACTGGAATCCGGCACACATTCTCCCAGAGTGGATAGTTTGTTAAAGGTATTGGTGCCTTTGGGGTATACCTTGCAGATAGTACCCAGAAGATAAGAATATCCTGCAGTCAGAGTATTCATTTAATACTTTACTGCAGGATATTCTTTTGGATATGAAAGAGTGTATATTCTTATATAATTACAGGAATCAGCGGATTCCGTTTACAATTTCAGCAGCCATCTTGGGCTTGTTCATAGTATAAATATGGATACCGTCCACGCCGTTAGCCTTCAAGTCCAGTATCTGGCGGATAGCATAATCAATACCGGCTTTTCTCATATCTTCCGGATTGTCACCATA
>JBJEMX010000005.1:0-19714 GCA_051879895.1 Lachnospiraceae bacterium | reverse complement strand
AGACACTAAGGAATTATTTGCAGTCAGTGTAACAAATGTTTGACAAACCTACAAAGACTTGATTTTTATTAATAACCTTTTTCTGTTTTGAAATCTATACATAAAAGGGACGGATTTTCTACAGTAAGAGGGTTTTAAACGTTGAATTTGTATAAATTCTTAAGAATTATTTGGCAAAATGTTACAAAATTGTTAAATGGTCGTTGTTTCAAAAAGTTACCTGTGGTAAAATGATTAAAGTTTACGGAGGTGACTTTTTATGTCTAAAAATAAGCATAAGAGAAAAGTAAACCGTATTATTGTTTTTACTACCGATGCAGCAGATGCCAGGATGAGACAGATTAAGCTGCGTCCCTGGCTGACGGCAGCCTTGACAACCGTTCTCTGTTGTCTTTTAGGAGTAGTGATTGGATATGCCGTCTATGAAGCCCAGATTTGGCAGAGAGAACAGGAGAAGGACGCAGAAGTGGCTGCGGCAATGGAAGTACTGGAAGAGGAAATTTCACGTCTTGAAGGGGAAATCGCATCCAGGGAGGCAGAAATTGTGTCACGCGATGCAAAGATTGAAGCTTTAAGCTCGGCATTTAATGCACAGGCTGATGAAGTAGAAGCACTGCAGGGGCAACTGACGGAACAGAGTATACCGGATGATTATCCGCTTACCGGTTCGGCAGGTATTGAAGAATATACAGAGGGAGATCCGATTGTCATATTCAATGGCACTGCGGGGATTACGGCAGTAGCATCCGCGAAAGGTACGGTTACCGAGGTAGCAGAGGATGAAACATACGGAAACCGTATTGTAGTAGACCACGGAAACGGTTATGTTTCCGTATATTTGAATAAAGGTGATGTACAGGTAAGTGTTGGTGATGAAGTAGTCAAAGGAACTACGTTGTTCTTAATCGGAGAAGATAATAAACAGCTGGGCTACCGGATTATGAAGGACGGCAATTATATCAATCCGATGGAGATGTTGTCTATTAATGGTTAGTATGTGAACCGGAAACGGAGAAATGGGAGGAAGTATGAAAAAAAGTGAAACAAAGATTGCAACAATTATTGGAAAAGATTCCGTTGTGGAAGGCGATTTCAGAGCTGCAGGGTCTGTCAGAATAGACGGTGTTATCGAGGGAAATGTTACTGTTTCCGGCAATCTGGTGGTAGGTGCCACCGGCAGAATTAACGGTAACGTAGAAGCAGCGAGTGCTATGATTGGCGGTGAGATAAACGGTAATGTGACAGTGACGGAAAAGACGGAACTGACTTCCAGTGCACGTGTAATCGGTGATATTAAAACATTATTGATTGTCATCGATGAGAAAGCTGTTTTTCAGGGAAAATGTGATATGAATCAGGAAGAGGGGAAAGCAAGGAAACGTCCCACTAAGGAAAGAGGAATGGGCAGAAAGTCCGCGAAGGATGCACTGCGGGAAGCCTTAAAGGAAGCGGAAGCAGAGGCCATGGAGAACGAAGAGACAGAAGATGCTGCAGACGAGCCTTTTATGGCGGCAGATGCAGTGAACGGTGAGAGAACAGAAGTATAATCCACAAACTTAGACAGCAGACAAGAGATAAGAAAAACCCGTTTCGGAAGTCATGCCATTAACAGGCGGCATGCCATTTCCAAACGGGTTTTGTTTTTAGTGTAATGGAAGCAGGATTATTTATTAATTCGTCCGAATACCAAATCGTAGCCGTCATTGCCGTAATTGAGTGAACGGTTTACACGGCTGATGGTAGCAGTCGAAGCACCTGTTTTTTCGGCAATTTCAAGATAGGTTTTTTTATCCTTTAGCATAGCCGCTACCTCAAAACGCTGGGATAAGGATAACAATTCATTGACGGTACAGAGATCTTCAAAAAAGCAATAGCACTCCTCACGGTCTTTTAAGCTTAAGACAGCATCAAATAAATAATCGACGGCATCGGTTTTGATTTTTTTATTCATAATAAATACCTCACTCAATACTTTTACACTGTGAAAGTTTAAAACTGCAACTAAGTGCATTTTAACATACTAAAGTTGTAAAGTAAAGCAATAAAATTTATATGATTTTATTTGGAAATAACTTGTCATGTAGTATTCATTACTATATAATAAATAAAGATAGTAACAGATATGAAATAGTGGTTATTGCAACAAAGTATATTTTGAATCAGGTTATATTTTAAGGGAGACAGCTTATGGCAACCAACACAGAAGAACTGGTGAATCGTATATTGGAAAGCGTGGCAAAAGTAGAATATATCAAGGCAGAGGATATTCCGAATATTGATTTGTATATGGATCAGGTGACGACCTTTATGGATAAACGCCTTCGTGCCAAAACCAGAAATCCCGGCGAAGACAAGGTGCTTACCAAGACTATGATAAATAACTATGCAAAAAATGACCTCCTGCCGCCTCCTGAAAAGAAAAAGTACAGTAAGGAGCATATGCTTTTATTGATTTTCATTTATTATTATAAGAGTATTTTGTCCATTAATGATATTCAGACGCTGTTAACACCGATTACCGATGAATTCTTTCAGGCAAAGGATGGTTTTGGCCTGGAGGACATTTATAATGAAGTTTTTGGCATGGAGGAGGCACAGATGGAGATTTTAAAGAAGGATGTGCTTGCCAAATATGCTTATGCGGAGGAAACCTTTACAGAAGCTCCCGAGAAGGAGAGAGAATTTTTAAGGAAGTTTTCTTTTATCTGTCTGCTTAGCTTTGATGTCTATGTGAAAAAACTGCTGATTGAAAAAATGGTTGATGATTTGCGGGAACAGGAGACAAAGCAGGAAGATAAGCATAAAGCTGCAGAAACCGAAAAGGATAAAAAGAAAGAGAAATAAGTATGAGTATTCTGATGGATATGCATACCCATACCATGGCAAGCGGGCATGGGTACAGCACCTTAAAAGAAAATATAGAAGCAGCAAAAGCAAAGGGACTTAAGGCATTGGGACTGAGTGAACACGGTCCCGCGATGCCGGGTGGTCCCCATATTTATTTTCTGTCCAATTACCGTTGTATTCCGAGACAATATGGTGATTTAAAACTGTTTTGCGGTGTAGAGGCCAATATTTGCGACTACAGAGGCGGACTGGATGTGGACGAGGATATACTTGCAAAAATGGATTATGTTATTGCCAGTATGCATGTGCAGTGCTGCCGGCCGGGAAGTATAACAGAGAATACGAAAGCTTCCATTCTGGCAATGAAAAATCCCTATGTAAAGGTATTGGGACATCCTGATGACAGCCGCTATCCCATAGACAGAAAAGAACTGGTACTGGCAGCGAAGGAAGCAGAGGTAGCCATCGAAATCAATAATTCCTCCTTAAATCCCAAGGCGGCCAGAATTGGCGGCAGGGAAAATATAAAGGAATTGTTTTACTGGTGTAATGAATACAAGGTATCTGTTCTTTTGGGAACCGACAGTCACATCTGCTATACAGTGGGGGATTTTACGGAAACCCTGCAGATAGTAGAGGAACTGAAGTTTCCCAAAGAACTGATTCTAAATTATGACATGGCAAACCTGAAGCGGATATGCAATATTTTGGTGGAATAAATAACGAGGTAAGCTGTTTTATTCCACCAAGCCCGAATAACCGCCGGCAGATGCCGTGTTATTTCAGGAATATTGTATTGTCCCTCTGTTAAGATTGTGTTAAAATAAGCTTGTCTATAAATAGGAAAAAAGACCTAAAGGGGGCAGGTGGAAATGGCTAGGCCAAGTATAATGGTCGTAGATGATGATGTTGAATTTCTGGATATTATGAAAACATATCTGGAGGACTTTGCGGATGTGGAGATTGCATCCGGCGGAAGACAGGCTGTTCAGATTGTGCAGGAAACATCCATAGACCTGATTCTGCTGGATTTTGAGATGCCAATTATGGATGGAATCAAGACATTGACACATCTGCGAAACCTGAAGGAATGTATTAACGTGCCGGTTATCATGCTTACGGGCAGAAACGACAGTTATGCGGTCATGAATTCCCTTGTGATGGGAATTGACGGATATCTCTTAAAGCCGGTCAGCAAGGATACTCTTTTAGAAACAATTGCAGAAACGCTGAAAAAGAGAAGTATTCAGGGAAACAAAAAGACGGTAGTTGCCATCGATGATGATATGTCCTATTTAAAGCAGCTTAACAGTTTTCTGAAAGACGATTACCATTTTATAATGATTAACTCCACTAGGCTGGCACTCACTTATCTGTCCAACCATGTCCCGGACATTATTCTCTTAGACTATCAGATGCCGCTTTTTAACGGTGTTACCATGATGAAGGTAATCCAACAGAACAGCCTTTGTAAAAGTGTGCCTTTTATTATCATATCAGGTACGCTGGATCAAAAGACGATAACAGAATTTTGTCCTTATAATCCGGCTGCGATTCTTGCCAAACCGGTAGAAAAGGAAGTGCTTTTGGAACAGATTCAACTGGCCATTTCAAATGCAGAAGAGGAGGCGGGATACTTATGAAAATATTAACCTCCCAGCTTTTATTTACCTGTTTTTTGTTTGCGTTGTATTTTTCTATCAGATTATATCGTAAATGGGATTTGCATTATCGTGAAAACAGGCTGTTTTCCGGACTGTGTCTGGCAAGCGCGACATGGAGTCTGGGATTCTGGGGTATTAACATCCAGGTTGATCCGCACAAGGCATATCTCTGCCGGTGTGTTGGTATGGTGGGGACATTTGCTTTTCTGATTGTTGCCCTGATTATGATTCTCTATCTGTCAACACTTCCCCGTATACTGAGCCGGATTTTTATGTACTTTTCTTTTGCGGGGGTTATCATATACTTTTTCCTTCTTCCGAAGGAGCGGGTCACTTACCACATGAGCAGTATAGGTATGACCTATTCTTTCAACCCCAGTATTTGGAATAATATCTATGTGTTTTATACAATCATTGTTGCAATCTTAATGGCTGTAGCACTGATATACACACTGCGGCATTCCCGGTTCGAGCATATCCGTTTGCGGACGAAAAAGCTGCTGTTCGCGGAGCTGCTTGTGGTGCTTGGTATGCTCTTGGACACGATTTTTCCTTTAATCGGAAAGCCGGCTTTTCCCGGAAGTACCATTGGCCAGTTTGTCGGATTGATTGCGATGTATGACGCAATCAGTTTCATCAACCGCTCCAGAATCAATATCAACAATATGTCAAAATATGTTTATTCATCCCTTTCCCTGCCGGTTCTGGTCTATGACGATAATTTTAAACTGCAGATTTTAAACGATGCCGCTTTCTCCTTTTTGGGAATTGGAGAAATGACGGAATATATCGCAATAAACAGCCTCTTTGAGCTTAAATCGGAAGACGTGTTTCAATTTGAAGGCAACCGCAAGGATTTGGACACGATATGCCGCCACAATCAGATTTATTGCAATCTCGAGATTAACAAGATTATCAATGACTACAACGACATGATCGGTTACATTATTATCGTAACAGATCTGACGGAACGTATGCAGTCATTTAACAAACTGGAGGAAGCAACCAGAGAAGCGACTTACGCCAATCGGGCAAAGACTACATTCCTTGCAAATATGTCCCACGAAATCCGGACACCTATGAATGCCATCATTGGCTTTTCCGAGCTATTGCTGAAGATGAACCTGAATCAGGAGGTACGGAGTCATGTGGAGGATATCCGTATTGCTTCCCAGAATCTGCTGGCAATCATCAACGATATCCTTGATATCACTAAAATCGAGTCCGGAAAGATGGAGTTGATTTGCGAAGACTATTATCTGATCAGGCTGCTGGACGATGTGTCTCTGATTATTTCCCAGCAGGCACAGAAAAAGGGATTGGATTTCCGCATGAAGATAGATCCCAACGCTCCGACCAAACTGCACGGTGACAAAATAAGGATAAGGGGTGTGCTGATTAACATCCTGAACAATGCGGTAAAATACACCAAAAAAGGTTTCGTTTCCTTTGAACTTTCCATTTTGGAACAGACAGATAACCGTATTAAACTGGCTTTCATAATAAGTGACAGTGGTGCTGGAATCAAAGATACGGATCTGGAAAAAATATTCAAGAGTTTTGAACGGGTTGACCGGAATGTTCATTATAAGGAAGAGGGAAGCGGTCTGGGGCTTGCCATTGCCAACGGTTATATTTCCATGATGGGAGGCGAAATCAAGGTTTCCAGTGAATACGGAAAAGGTTCTGTGTTCACGGTTATCCTGGAACAGGAAGTTGTGGATGCAACTGTAATGAAACAGGATTTCACCATTTCCAGAAAGTCGGCGGAAACAGATGACCATGAGGAGTTTCGTATACATGATGTAAATGTGCTGGTAGTGGATGATAACTGTGTCAATCTGCGGGTTGCCCAAGGACTTTTAAGTTCTTACGGTCTTACCGTGAGTACGGCTGCCGGTGGTAAGGATGCCATTGAGATGTGCCGCCGGACGCATTATGCCATCGTATTTATGGATCAGATGATGCCGGAAGTGGATGGTATAACCGCAATGAAAGAGATTCGTCAGATGGATTCCTACTACGCACCCGGCGGAGAAGGAAAAATCATCGTACTCACCGCAGATGCCATCCGCGGGGTACGGGAACAGCTATTGCAGCAGGGATTTGATGAATACATGGGTAAACCGATGAATGTGGCACATTTGGAGAGAATTCTTCTTCAATGTATACCCACCGAAAAAATTATCTACACTGTTCCGACTGCAAAAGGGTTGCCCGCATTTGATGAAGATACGGAAAAAGCGGATATTGCCTGGTTGCAGGATGCACTTCCCACGGTAAATGTGGAGAAGGGTATCAGTCTCTGTGGCAAAAAAGTGAAGGACTATCTAAAGATTTTGAAGATAACGCACACACATGGTGAAAACCATCTCTACGAACTGCAAGAGTACCTTGAAAAAGAAGATTACAAAAATTATACAATCAAAATCCATTCCATGAAGACTACCACCATGAGTATAGGTGCGGAAACGCTTTCTGAGATGGCAAGATTGCAGGAAATGGCAGGTAAAGAAGAACGTTTCGGGTATATTGATGAAAATCACCATGATTTTGAGGAGAAATACAGGCAGCTTCTTGCAGATATTCAAAAGGTATTATGTCATTTTAAACTTTTGCCGAATCCGGCAGAGGAGGAATGTCCTTCCCTGCAGGAGGATGTAATGAGAGGGATTCTTGCAAATATCCGCAGATGTCTTGACGAGTTTGACTTTGCAGCCATTTTTGAAATTCTGGAGCAAGTGGGAAAGTACCGTACAGATGACAAACAGAAAACATTCTTTGAAAGTCTGAAAACATTGATGGATGAGCTGAATGTAGAGGAAATCTATCCCCTGCTGGATTCCTATGAGGGTTCTTCTTGAGGGTATGGTTTAAGGGCTGGTTTGAGGGTCTGGCAGAATGTCAGACCCTTTATTTGTCGTAAAGCATAGCCCCTCACGAAGCAACTCAAACCGTACCCTCAAAAAGTCTGATTACCCTTATTTTTTTGCTTCTTCTGCAAAAGTTGTATTTACTAAGTCTTCATAGGGAACTTTTTCTTTAAGAACATCGGATTCTTTCAGAATGTTCTGTAACAGGTCAAACGAATCCTCTGTAAAAATCAAGTCTTCCTTCCAGGTATCCTGCTCGTAATATCTCGTAACAATGATAGTCAGGGTATCCAGATCGGTCTCGGGAAACTGGGGCTGTATGACCTCAGCAATCTCTTCCGGTGAGTGGGTATTTACATAGTCCATACCCTTTTGCAGAGCATTGGTAAAGGACTGGATAATTTCAGGGTTCTCTTCAATATAGCTTTTCTTCGCAGAAAAAGCGGTATAGGGAACATAACCGGAATCCTCACCTAAGGAGGCTACTACATAACCATCGCCCTTTTGCTCAAGAGCAGTGGCATGCGGCTCAAATTCTACAGTAAAATCGCCCTGCCCGCCGGAAAAGGCGGCAGCAGTAGAACCGAAGTCGATACTCTGGTCAATATTGACATCCAGGGTGGGGTCGATGTTATTTTTCTTTAAGATATACTCAAAAACCATTTCAGGCATTCCGCCTGCACGACCTCCCAAAACATCCGCACCGATAAGCATATCCCAGGTAAAATCCTCGACAGGAGTCCGACAAACCAGGAAGTTGCCGGCACGCTGGGTAAGCTGTGCAAAGTTTACGGCATAGTCCTGAGTCCCCCCGGTATAGGTGTAGATAGTACTTTCACTGCCCATAAAGCCGATATCTGCTTCGTCGGTAAGCAAAGCGGTCATGGTTTTGTCTGCACCAAAGCCGGTGACCAGGGTCAGGTCGATGCCTTCTTCTTCAAAATAACCGTTTTCAATTGCTACATACATGGGAGCGTAGAAAATAGAGTGAGCTACTTCGTTTAAGGTAACCTTAGTAAGATTGTTGCCGGTAGATTTGTTGCCGCAGCCCGCAAATAAAGAGACACACAACAAAAGCACCAGCGATAAACTACATAACTTTTTCATAAAAGCCTCCGTTTTTTTGCTGATGCTTTATTATATTTGAGAGAAAGAAAATGGTGACTGCCTATTCAATATGTATATTTTTCATGGCCCAAAGCTGCAGGGCCTTGGCATTAATAGAAATTTTTTCCAGAGAATCCAGAATATGCTGGAAGGTATCCCTTTCATTTTCAGAGATAATACCGTCTTCAGAGATGGCAATCAGAGCCATACGAAGCTCGTCTATGTCCTTCAAAGACCCCAGTACCTTTAATGCAAGGCGGTCAAAGTCGTCAATGGTAACTTCCTTTACACTGGTTTTGCCAATCGAGCATTCTCTTGCACAATAGGAGTTGCAGAGCTCGGGGCAGTTGTAGGTGCGGGACATAGCCATTACCTCTTCGGGATAAGGTGTAATCGTGTCTAATTCAATACGGGCAAGACGCGTTCTGTCCATCCCGATAATCTCAGCAGCCTTTTCACGGCTGGTAAAGTCTTCATTTTCTTTTGAGGCCTCATAACGTGCGAGATAATACATGTTATCGGCGGCTTTTGTTGCTTTTTTACCCATGGCTGTACATTCCTCATATGATATAATAGATTTTGTAAGTTATATAATACAGTTTATGCAAAAATGTGTTTCTTGTAAAGAAAAAAGTCAAATTATTGCAAAAGTTTGTTGAGAAAAGAGAGATAATTTGATACAATAACATTAAACATGTTCATAAACTGAAATGAAACAATTTATTACATATTAAATGGAGGGAAAACAATGGGTTTAATTAAAGCAGCAAAAGATGCAATTGGCGGCATGATGGCTGATCAATGGCGCGAGTATTTTTACTGTACATCTTTAAGCAGTGATGTATTGATGGTAAAAGGTGAAAAACAGGTTACAGCAGGGCGTAACAGCAATACCAAGGGGAATGATAATATTATTTCCAACGGCTCTATCATATCTGTAAACGAAGGACAGTGTATGATTATCGTGGATCAGGGTAAGATTGCAGATTTTTGTGCGGAAGCCGGTGAATTCGTATACGATGCTTCTACAGAGCCTTCTCTGTTATACGGAAGTCTCGGTCAGAACCTCAAGAATACTTTCTTACAGATTGGCAGAAGATTTACCTTTGGCGGTAACACGGCAAAGGATCAGAGAGTGTATTACTTCAATGTTAAGGAAGTCATGAACAACCTGTACGGTACCGCAACTCCGATTCCGTTCCGCGTATATGACCAGAATACCGGCTTTGACTTTGATACTACCGTAAAATGTAACGGACGTTACTCTTTCAAAATCACAGATCCGCTTTTGTTCTATACAAATGTCTGCGGTAATGTAGCGGATGAGTACAGAAGAAGTGAACTGACTACCATGATGAAGGATGAGCTCCTTACCGCTATGCAGCCTGCACTGGCAAAAATTGCAGTACAGGGGGTACGTCCTTATGAACTGTCTGCACATGCAGAACTGGTGCGTGATGCTTTAATGGCAGAGCTTTCCGAGCAGTGGACCGCAATCCGTGGTATTGAAATGGTTAGTATGACCATTAACTCCGATATTCCGAAAGAAGACAGAGAAAGACTTACCAAGTGGCAGGATACCGCTATGCTGCGGAACGGTGCTATGGCAAGCGCAAGACAGACGGAAGCATTCTCCAAAGCTATTGAGAACATGGGTAATGGCGGCGGTGAAGGCGGTGAAGCATCCGCTATGAACGGTGCAATGGGCATGATGGCAATGGGCATGATGCAGAATATGATGAATGGCGGCTTTGGCATGAATAACCAGATGAATCAGCAACAGGCACAGCAGACTGCAAACCAGCAGATGCAGCAGCCGATGAGACCTGCAAGTACAGTAGCGGAAGGGGCTGTTCTGGGTTGGACCTGTAGCTGTGGTAAGACAGATAACAGAGGTAAATTCTGTATGGAGTGTGGTCTTCCCAAGCCTGCACTGGACGGCTGGACCTGTAGCTGCGGTCATGTAAATCAGGGTAAGTTCTGTCCTGAATGTGGCAAAAAGAAACCGGAAGGTGCTCCGCTTTACAAGTGCGATAAGTGTGGCTGGGAGCCGGAAGATCCGACTAATCCGCCTAAGTTCTGTCCCGAATGCGGAGATGTGTTTGATGACAGTGATATCAGATAACGGAGCAGATTCGTAATATGATTTATATGATTATTGGAATTATTACTATATTGGTACTGCTTTTAACTCTGGTGGGCATAATTTATTATGCCTACCGGAGAATCCGGAGAAAAGTCCGTGACTTTTCCCAAATGGCCTTTGGTACGGATTCTTTGATGAAAGGCTTTCAGAAGGTAGAGACAGAGTATGAAGAGACACCCAAATCCGTTTCGGCGGGAACCAGTCTGTATCTGCCCAGGATTACAAAGGACTTTCCGGATTTTCATTATGATGAGATGAAAAACCGTGCAGAAAATGTGCTGGTATCGTATCTGCGTGCTGTTGATATGCAGGACGTCTCCCAATTGACGGAAGGCTTGGAGGAATTCAAGGATCAACTGCGAATGCGGATAAATATGCTGAGCTCCCGGGGGGAAAGGGAGCATTTTGCCCAGACTAAAATTCATAAGACGGCAATATACCAGTATCGTAAGTTACAGGGAAAATGCAGTATTGTTTTCCAGATGGCAGTCCAGTATTATTACCACAAGGAGAGAAACGGTACTGTAATAGCGGGCTCACCTAATAATAAAAAGCAGTCCCGCTATAATGTGGAATGTATTTACATACAGGACAGAGAATTCCTTGAAAATCTTGAAGATACTTCTTTGGCACGCAATTGTCCTAACTGTGGTGCTCCGCTTTCCGGTCTTGGTGCAACAAAGTGTGAGTATTGCGGTACTCCTGTTTTGGATTTGAATGTAAAGCATTCATGGTATTTCAGCAGTGTTAAAGAGGTGTAGGGATGCAATTCCGGGGGTGGATATATGACAGATAATTCCCAATGCGGACAGAGCATAGGGGTAGATATAGCTGACATTACGCTGGAAGATATACTTACAAGTGCCGGGATAGGTGCTTTGTATGTAGATGATACTCTTCACATCCGTAAAATCATGCCAATGATAATGAAATATACAGACCTGCAGCCGGAGGATGTCGGCAGGTCTGTTTTGTGTGTAAACTTTATAGAAAATTATCCGGACCTGAAAAAGGATTTACAGGAAGTCATGCAGGCAGGCAGAACTGTAGAGCGGGAATTATATATCAAAAATCAGTGCAGGCTTCTCAGAATATATCCGCATTTGGTGAATGGAAAAACCTTCGGAGCAGTGCTGGTGTTATCGGATATTACAGAATCGAAAAGTTCCTATTTCCAACTGGAACAGGAAAAAGAAAAGTTAAATATTATTGCGGAAATGTCCGGCGATTTACTGTTTGAATATGATATCCGAAAGAACGTGATGCAGTATACCAAACAGAGTGCCAGCATTATCAATGAAGATGAAGTCATAGAAAATTATACGGAGACCATCTGTCAACGAGGGTATATCCATCCGGCAGAGCAGGATAAGCTGCAGCAGTTCTGCAGGGAACTGCGGGTGGGAAAAAAGCATATCTATGTAGAAATGCGTAAAAAGTATAAGGATGGACGTTACCACTGGATAGAAGTGGAAGGGACTACTATCTGTGACTTTGCGGGAAAGCCGGTTAAAGTAATCGGTCATACTAAAAATGTAGATGACAGAAAGAAAAACGAAGAGCAAATCAGACAGAGCATGGAAAGAGATTCCATGACCGGTCTTTACAACCGGCAGGCCATCATGGAAAAAGTGCAGTCGAGACTGAATAAAAAGAGAACAGGACAGTCGGACTGGCTGATGGTTGTGGATGTAGATAATTTTAAGTTGCTGAATGAAAAGAACGGGCACCTGGTAGGCGATACGGTGCTTTGTATGGTGGCTGATGAGTTAAAGAATATCTTTAAAAAAGGGTTGATAGGCCGTATCGGCGGTGACGAATTTGTGGTTTATCTGGAAAATGTACCCAGAGAACAACTCGAGCAGACCTTAAGGGTACTCAATGATACCATACAAAGATTGTACAAGGATACCGCTCAGAACCTGAAAACCTCTTGCAGTACAGGTGTAGTGTGCCGCAGTGACATCGCTGATTTTGATACCCTGATGTCATGGGCAGACTATGCTCTTTATCAGATTAAGCAGAATGTGAAGAACGGATATTATATTGTTACTCCCGGAAGTAATGACCCATTGCCGAAGGTAGGGTATCTGGACAGAAAGCAGGAAGCGGAAGACAGACATAAAGAAGCAATTGTCAGCAGTGATGAAGAACTGATATTATTTACATTGGAGCTTTTGGCTAATGTGCCTGATATGGACAGTAGTTTAAAGATGGTGTCTGACCGTATATGCAGTTTTTATGATATTGACGATATTGTATATATTGCATCGAATGATAAAGAAAATGCGAAAAAGTATCATTGGAGCAGGCGTGATAAACGTCAGAAAGCGGCTAATGTTTTGCCGGAGTCAAAAGAAGCATGGGAGTATATCCGCAATCATTTTGATTCCCAGGGAATGCTGGCATTGCGTAGAGATGAAATGAGTAAGATGCCCGGTGAACAGGTTGGTTCTGTGTTGTTTGTATCTGCAGGCAGTGAGCAGGAAGCACAGGGGTATGTTACCTTTGTTGACAGAACACAAAACCGCGATTGGGAGCGTGAAAAGGAAAGCCTGCAGAAACTGGCAGGAATTCTGGTCAATCATTTACACCAGCTTTATGATGAAGAAAAGGAAAAGAATGAAATAAATTACCGGATTAACTATGACAGCATTACCGGTATGCCCAGGTACCAGAAATTTATTAGTCTGGCAGAGCAGCAATTAAAGGTTTCGGGAAAATATTGTTTTGCCTATTCTGATTTTGCAAATTTCCAGTATGTAAATGAAATATATGGTTATACGGAGGGAGACAGGATATTGGCGGCTTTTGCTGAACACATCAGTGAAATGCCGGAATGTCTTTTCGTTACCCGCGTGACTTCAGACCATTTTGTCTGCCTACTTAAGGGAGAGGGTGAGGAGAGCATACAGACTGCTTACCTTGCGGAAACTACAGCATTCTGCAAAAAGATGAATCATAAGTATGACCAGTGCAATCTGATTATGGTATCCGGGTTAAGCAGCGTGGTGACAGGAGAAGCACCATCCTATGCGATTGACAGAGCAAATGTTGCCAGAAAATACGGCAAGGATACTGCAAATACTGTAGTAGTGGTATACAATCAGAAAATCAAGGATAAAAATGAAGCGGAAAAATCCATATCCGCGAATATGGGAGCAGCCATGGAAAACGGTGAGTTTAAGGCATGGCTGCAGCCGAAGGTTTCTTTAAAAACAGGTAAAGTAGTGGGGGCAGAAGCACTGGTCCGCTGGCAGAGAGCGGATGGAACCATGATTTATCCGGACAAGTTTATTCCGGTATTTGAGAAGAACGGTTTCATTACGAATGTGGATTTTGCAGTATTGGAACAGGTGCTTGCATACTTAAGAGAAGCTATGGATGAAGGGGAACAGGTAGTGCCGGTTTCCGTCAATTTCTCAAGAAGGCACAATGAAAAGCCGGATTTTGTAGATCAGGTAGTGAACAGGCTGGAAAAATACCGGATTCCGCCTGCTTATCTGGAAGCAGAACTGACCGAATCCATCTTTATGCTGGATTTGGCTACGCTTACAAATAATATTCACAGACTGAAGGAAAAGGGGATTGCGATATCCATTGATGACTTTGGAAGCGGATATTCTTCTTTAAATGTGCTGACCAATGTAGAAGCGGATATTATTAAGCTGGATAGGATTTTCTTAAATTATGCGGACGAGGATAAAAAATCCCCGGTATTCGTAAAATATCTGGTGAAAATGATGAAGCATATGGGGTATCAGGTTATCGCAGAAGGAGTAGAGACGAAAGAACAGCTGGCACTTCTCACCAATGCAGAGTGCGACATGGTACAGGGTTACTACTATGCAAAGCCCATGCCGATTGTTGATTTCAGGAAGTTTTTAAAGGAGTTTAATAAAGAAATATGAGTATTTACGATACATTGAATGAACCACAGAAACAGGGCGTCTTTACAACGGACGGCCCTGTATTACTTCTGGCAGGTGCCGGTTCGGGTAAGACGAGAGTCCTTACCCACCGCATTGCCTATCTGTTGGATGAGATGGGGGTAAACGGCTGGAATATTCTTGCCATTACCTTTACCAATAAAGCAGCCGGGGAAATGCGGGAGCGTGTTGATAAGCTGATTGGAATGGGTGCAGAGCAGATATGGGTAGCAACCTTCCATTCCACCTGCGTAAGAATACTCAGACGCTATATTGAGCGTCTGGGGTATGACAATAATTTTACGATTTACGATACGGATGACCAAAAGACCCTGATGAAGGGAATTGTCAAAAAGCTGGAATTGGACCCCAAGATGTTTAAGGAGAGGAGTCTTTTAAGTGCAATATCTTCTGCAAAGGATGAATTGATTTCTCCTATTGAATATGAACTGCAGGCAGGCGGTGATTTTTACAAAAAGAAGGTTGCGGCAGTATACAGGGAATATCAGGCCGCATTGAAAAAGAACAATGCACTGGATTTTGATGATTTGATTGTAAAGACGGTAGAACTGTTTAAAGCGGATGCGGAAGTTTTAAACTACTATCAGGAACGCTTTAAATATATTATGGTGGATGAATATCAGGATACCAATACAGCACAGTTTGAGTTAATCAGACTTTTAGCCGACAAATACCGCAATCTTTGTGTGGTAGGTGATGACGACCAGTCCATTTACAAATTCCGTGGTGCCAACATCCGCAATATACTGGATTTTGAAAAGGTATATCCTGAGGCAACAGTCATTAAGTTAGAGCAGAATTACCGTTCAACCCAGAACATTCTGGATGCGGCAAATTCCGTTATCAAAAATAACAGGGGACGAAAAGAAAAATCTCTCTGGACGGATAAGGAAGGCGGCAGCCGTATTCATTTCAGACAGTTTGATACTGCCTATGAAGAGGCAGAGTACATTGCAGACGACATTGTCCATAAGGTTAGAAGAGGCGAGACAGAATACGGTGACTGTGCAGTACTTTACCGCACCAATGCCCAGTCCCGTCTGCTGGAAGAAAGAATGATTGCAGAAGGAATTCCTTATGATGTGGTAGGCGGCGTCAATTTTTATTCCCGTAAGGAAATTAAGGATGTTCTGGCATATTTAAAAACCATTGATAATGGTAAGGATGATGTAGCGGTAAAACGTATTATCAACGTACCTAAGCGTGGTATCGGTGCCACCAGTATTGATAAGGTACAGGATTACGCGGATATGCGTAATATCAGTTTTTATGATGCCCTGCGTGAATCTTCTCAGATTATGACGTTGGGTAAGGCGGCTGTGAAAATAGAACCCTTTGTACTGATGATACAGACCTTCAGAAGTAAGCTGGAATATTACAGCTTAAAAGAACTGATTGAGGATATACTGGAAAAGACCGGCTACCTCAGAGAATTTGAAGATATGGACGAGTCTGAGGCAGAAGAGAGAATTGCCAATATTGATGAATTTATCAGCAAGGCAGCGTCCTATGATGAAACCCATGATGAGCCCTCACTGAGTGAATTTTTGGAAGAGGTGGCACTGGTAGCGGATATTGACGGTGTGGAAGGCAATGACAACAAAGTGCTGTTGATGACGCTGCACTCTGCCAAAGGACTGGAGTTTGAAAATGTGTATCTGGCAGGCATGGAGGACGGTGTATTCCCCAGTTATATGACCATTGCCGCAGATGATAAGTCAGAGATGGAAGAAGAGAGAAGACTGGCGTATGTAGGTATTACCAGAGCAAAACAGGATTTGACACTGACCTGTGCCAGAATGCGTATGCTCAGAGGAGAAACCCAGTACAATCCAATCAGCCGCTTTATAAAAGAAATTCCGAATACGCTTCTTGATAATACCTTGCCGGCACTGCGAAAAAGTATATCTGCTTATGAGGAAAATGACGGAGAGACTGAAAAAGAAAATTATGATTTCAGACCTAAAGCCATTGTACGTCCCAGAGCCACAGCACCTGCAAGGAAACCCTTTATTTCACAGGGAATCGGTGCATTAAATGATTTAGCCGGTATTTCCAAGGGCAGCAATATGGCGGCTGTTCAGGAACCGGATTATGCAGTTGGGGACAGGGTTTCCCATATAAAATATGGTGAAGGAACCGTGCTTTCCCTGCAAAAAGAGCCCAGGGACTATAAGGTTACGGTGATGTTTGATCAGGCCGGACAAAAAATTATGTATGCATCCTTTGCAAAATTGAAAAGAGTGTAGCAAAATAGAAAGAATCATGCTATACTATTTATAAATTAAGGCATACTATAGTGAGAAGAGAAAGGTGGGTTTTATTATGAGCAAATTGGAAACTATTATTGATATGGTAAAATCTAATGAATTGAAGGTGAACGAATTGTTGGGAAAGAAAGAAAAAGAAGAAAAAAAATGTAACACCGTGCTCTGGGTACTGGCTATTATCGGTGCAGTAGCAGCAGTAGCAGCTATCGCATACGCTGTATACCGTTATTTAAAGCCTGACTATCTGGAAGATTTTGAAGACGAATTTGAAGATGACTTTGAAGACGACTTTGATGATGAAGACGAAATCTTTGAAGAAGAGGGAACGGAAGAATAGGTTCCTGCCCGGTGCGGCAAAAAATGCATTTGAGAGGTTTTTATGAAAAAAGGACAGGTATATGAAGGAATCGTAGAACGGGTGGATTTCCCCAACAAGGGTGTTGTGCGTGTGGGTGAAGAAACCTGTATCGTAAAGAACAGCCTGCCCGGACAGAAAATCAGTCTCTGCATCAATAAACAAAGAAAAGGGAAGGCGGAAGGCCGGCTTTTAGAGGTGCTTGAAAAATCACCTTTGGAAACGGGCAGTCCGTGTTCCCATTTTGGGTTGTGCGGAGGATGTACTTATCTGTCTCTGGGCTATGAAGAGCAGGCAAAAATCAAAGAAGCACAGGTAAAGAAACTCTTGGATAACGTACTTACAGGCAGGCAAAAGCCTTATATCTGGGAAGGGATAAAGCAAAGTCCACAGGTATACGGATACCGTAACAAGATGGAGTTTTCCTTTGGAGATGAAAGAAAGGATGGTCCGTTAGCCCTGGGTATGCATAGAAGAGGCAGCTTTTATGATATTGTAACGGTTGATGACTGTAAGCTGGTAGATGAAGACTACAGGCAGATTTTGCAGGCGGTACTTGCGTACTTTGCAGATAAAAACATCAGCTTCTTTCACAGACTGACCCACGAAGGATATTTACGCCATTTGTTAGTGCGTAAGGCAGTAAAAACAGGAGAAATTTTAGTTGCCTTGGTAACCACATCCCAGAGTCCGGCTACTACATGGGATGCACAGGCCACGGAAGAACTGATACAGGGATTTTGTGAAACTCTGAAAGCCCTGCCCCTGCAGGGAAAGCTTACCGGAGTTTTACATATTACAAACGATGCTGTCGCTGATGTCATTCAAAGTGATAATACCCGTATTTTGTACGGTCAGGATTTCTTCTATGAGGAGCTTCTGGGTTTAAAATTCAGGGTATCCACCTTTTCCTTCTTCCAGACCAATTCCTTAGGTGCAGAAGTACTTTACAGTACTGCCAGAGAGTATATCGGGGATTTGAGTGAAAAGAAGGTAGTTTTTGACTTGTACAGCGGGACAGGTACCATTGCCCAGCTGATGGCACCTGTAGCCAAGAAGGTTATCGGTGTGGAAATCGTGGAAGAAGCCGTGGAAGCTGCCAAAAAGAACGCAGAGAGAAACGGTCTTACCAACTGTGAATTTATTGCAGGTGATGTGTTAAAGGTATTGGATGAAATTAAGGAGAAACCGGATTTAATCATTTTAGATCCGCCCCGTGACGGTATCCATCCCAAGGCACTGCCCAAGATTATCGGCTACGGCGTAGACAGAATCGTTTACATTTCCTGTAAACCCACCAGCCTGGCACGGGATTTGGAAGTGTTTTTGGAAAATGGCTATGAAGTAGAAAGAGCAGTGGCCGTAGACCAATTCCCGTGGACAGCGAATTGTGAGACCATCGTGCTTTTGTCCAAAACCAGTGATACCACTGCAACAAGTGATATCAAATCAGATACGAAAATAAATTACCGCGAGGAGGAAATCCCGGATTGCGGATGTATTTATGGGTAATCGACAAGCTGTTAAATCAGAAATGATTTAGCAGCTTGTTTTAGCTACTGAGATTTGAAAGAGAAGATAGACAATTTATCAAAAAATGGATATAATAAAGACAAAGGAAGGAGGCAAAAAACATGGCAACACAAGTGTATTCGATTGATGAATTAAAACAGATAATTGCACCTATTGCGAAGAAATATCAGTTGGCAAATGTGTACCTGTTTGGTTCCTTTGCAAGAGGAGATTATGATGAACAAAGTGATATTGACCTTCGTATTGAAAAAGGTAATTTGAAAGGTATGTTTGCATTGTGTGGATTTTATACTGAGGTATCTGAAGCACTTGAACGGAAAGTAGATGTGCTGACAACGGGAAGTTTGGAAGATTCGTTTTTAGAAGAGATACGGAAAGATGAGGTGACTTTGTATGCGGGGTGACAGAAATGCAGATATTCTTCGACACATTCGCAATTATTGTGAAGAAATCAATCACACTATAGATACGTTTGGTAGAGATTACGAAATCTTTGTTGGCAATAGCATATATCAGAATGCAGTAGCACTATGTGTATTGCAAATAGGAGAATTAACAACGCATTTTACAGATGACTTTAAAAACACGTATAATAAAATTCCATGGAATCAAATCAAGGCACTGAGAAATGTTGTAGCACATAATTACGGTGGCATAGATAAAGAAACTTTATGGGAAACCTTGAACCAAGATATTCCTGAATTACAAGAGTACTGTGAACAAATTATGTTACAATATGAAACATTGCTACAGGAATGTGACGTAGAGACACAGGAAGGTCTGAAAATGGAGATTTAAATTGCGAAAAGGCTACTTATCAGAAGATTAAGGATTATGTGAAGGACAAGTATGGTGTGAATGTGCATACTTCTTATATTGCACAGGTGAAGCGGATGTCTGGGCTGGATATGGGCGAGAATTATAATAAGTCCAAGAAAGAGAATCCAGAGGTGAAACAGTGTCCGCAGG
>JBJEMX010000004.1:0-19725 GCA_051879895.1 Lachnospiraceae bacterium | reverse complement strand
CCGCAGAGCATCCGCATCCCGAACCGCCTGCATGGGTATCCTGGGTTTTGGCATCAAAAATTTCCATACCACAGTCCATATGTCTGTCCGTAATATCAAATCCTTTATCTCTGAGTAAATCCAACAGCACCCTCTGTCCTACGCTTCCCAAATCTCCTGTGATAATTTTATCATACTCTGATGGTTGACTATTATAGTCAATAAGGTGGGCTGCTATGGTTGCTGCTGCAGCAGGTGCCATACAGGCTCCCATATTCAGGGAATCCTTTAGTCCGAAATCTACAATTTTTCCCACAGTCATACCGGTAATTTTTGCCTTACAGTTTTCTCCCCTTTCACTTCCCAGCACAAAGGCTCCGCTGCCCGTAACGGTCCAGTTGGCTGATAAGGGCCGCTGGTTTCCATAGGCTAAGGGAAAACGAAATTCCTTTTCCGCACTGGCAAAGTGGCTTGAGGTCACGCAGACCACATCCTCTGCAAAACCGCCCGATACTGCCATGGCTCCCACAGTCAATGACTCGCCGCAGGTAGAACATGCCCCATATACACCCAGTAGTGGTATGTTATAATTCATAATACCAAATGATGTGGCTATAGATTGACCAAGTAAGTCACCAGCAAAAATATACCGCATATCCTCCGGTTTCTTTTTTGCTTTTCCAAGTGCCAGATAGACCGCATCCTTTTGCAGATTGCTCTCTGCTTCTTCCCATGTATTGCAGCCGAACATATCATCCTCACCCACCATGTCAAAGAGAAGCCCCAAAGGGCCCTCTCCTTCCTTTTTGCCTACCACAGACGCATTACCATTGATGTATACTTCTTTTTGCAGACGGACACTCTGGGAGCCGACTGTACATAACTGATTTGCCATATTTACATTCCATACCTTTCTATCCGTTTTACTCCTTTGGCAGCACCTGCCTTAAAGGGTATTTTTCTTTTATTATGATATGGAACCTAAAAAAATATACACAGAGATATCAATACCTCTGTGTATATCTGACCTGCTGCCATGTGTATCTTTTTTCTGCACATCCTGACCATATACCGGTTACTCAAATTTACCTTCCGCAACCATACGGACCAGTTCGTCCATTTCCTTTTCGCTGGTAACCTGCCTGCTTTTTTCCCGTAGTACATCCCGCTCTTCCTCAGTCATACTGCTGATACGGTCTCTTGCACTTTCATTCATGCCGAATGCCACAGGAAGATTCCAGAACATTTCATCCCCGAAGGGAACACCGCCATTGTTAAATCCTTCCATACCACACTTCCTTCCGGTTATTCCTTTTGATTTTTGCAAGCATTCATTTTTCCTGACCGGAAAATCTGATACCTTCAAAATGAGTATGGACATATCTGCTTCTCTTTATACAGCTTACCCCTTCCGTAGTCCCTTGGGATAATGATTTTTTAACATATTTCCGGCCAGTTTCCCCCAGCCCGCAGAAAAACCTTCCACGCAGACCAGACACCATCCACCCGGATTATCCGCAGAACTTAAACGAATATCCTCCATGGCAAAGGTCTGTCCGCTCAGGTAATGAGCTGCTTCTTGTACGGAAAGCTCCACATACTGTACCACTTCTTCTTTCTTTAATGTCAATGCCAGTGCATGAGACGGCTCAAACCTGTTCTTCTTTAAGGTTCCTAAATGCAGTCCCGGTCGAAGCACCTTAAGTCCCTTCAAGGCAGGCATATCCTCCGGTGCCAAATACAACTGCTCGCCAAAGAGCAGGTATATGCCCTTAAACTCACTGCCCTTTAAGTACTTTTTCTCAAAAGTCACGAAATCCGCATACTCCTTTTCTTTAATTCCTTTTTCCTGACCGCCTGCACTGCTTCGCTTCCAATTTTCATTCCAGGCACCTTCTTTTTGCAAAACAGCCAGAAAATGCCCCTCCCCCTGTATTTTATGTGGCATAAGACGCATGGTGTTTTCAATTCCCGTGGCCGGCTCTTTAATCCATTCAGCCCTTCCCGGCACGAACCCTTTTGGCATATCAGCTTTTACAACAGAGAAATCCTTATGTTCCTTTAAAAAGCGGCTGATAGTGCCTTCATTTTCTGCGGGTGCAAAGGTACAGGTAGAATAGACGATTCTGCCTCCCGGACGAAGCATCTCTGCTGCCGAAGCAAGCACCTCATCCTGTCTTTGGGCACAAAGCATTACATTTTCGGGGCTCCACTCCGTAGACGCTTCCTCATTTTTGCGGAACATTCCTTCCCCCGAACAGGGTGCGTCTACTAAAATTTTATCAAAATATCCGGGGAATGCCTTCTCGAGGTTTTGGGGGCTTTCATTTGTTACCATTGCATTGCGTATCCCCATACGTTCTATATTTTCAGACAAAATCCTCGCCCTTGCCGGATGAATTTCATTGCAGACCAGCAAGCCTTCTCCTTGCATATATTCCGCTATCTGGGTAGATTTTCCTCCAGGTGCCGCACATAAATCCAGCACTCTTTCTCCCGGTTTTACTTCTAAAAAAGGCACCGGGGCCATGGCAGAAGGCTCCTGAATATAGTATACCCCCGCTTCGTGAAAAGGAGGTTTTCCCGGCTGGTTTTCTGCATGATAGTAGAATCCGTTCTCTACCCATGGAATTCTTCCAAGAGAAAAAGAATTTTTCTCCAAAAACTCTTCCACACCGGTCTTTAACGTATTAATACGCAGTCCTTTGTGAGGTTCTCCCTCAAAGCTCTGTAAAAATGCAGGATACTCCTCCTGCAATAATTTTTCCATTCTGTCCAAAAAAGCTTCCGGTAACATTTTCTTTCCTCTTATCTTCCCGCATACGCTTTCTATACCTGTGCCTTATATTAAATACTTTATATCTGTGGCATTTATTGTAAAACATTGCTTTGGGCAAGTCAAACCTCATTTTATTGCTTTTGATAAAATTTTACGGGTAAAATTCACTTTTTCCAACATCTTACATTGCGATTTAACTTTATTTTTAGTACAATAGACTTGTTCTTATAAGACACCTGTTATTATTCAAGCCGGATAACAGACTAACCTGCCATCCGGCATATTCACCATAAATAACATAGTAGGAGACATTGATGAAAAAAGCAGCGAAGTGGCTGACAACTATATTATTATTATGTATCTTGTTTTTTTCTCCGGCAGCATCCGGTAATGCCCTTGCTTTAAGCGAGGAAGAGGCAGAATGGGTTACGCAGGCCCGTATGGATTTGAGTGAACTGCTTTCTGACCATACTGTCATGGCACTGGTATACTTAAGTGATTTTCTGCCTGTTTATGCGGATTTTTCTTATGACAGTTCTGTCATTATAACGGTTCCCAGCGGTCATCAGGTTCAAATTCAGGATGTTTTTCTGGACGATGACTACGAAGCCTGGTGCCATGTCACTCTTTTTTATGAGGACATACAGTACAATGGCTATATTCCCCGCAGGTATCTTGCCTGCTCCGATGAATTATTTCTGGAATGGGAAGCGTATTGGAATATGAATCCCTCCCAAATGGCTGTATATGCCTTGGATGGGGCGGCAGATTATCCTGACATTGTTCAGTTTCCCGAA
Organism: Lachnospiraceae bacterium; assembly: GCA_051879895.1. Taxonomy (GTDB): domain Bacteria; phylum Bacillota; class Clostridia; order Lachnospirales; family Lachnospiraceae; genus Acetatifactor. The sequence goes on along the minus strand of JBJEMX010000004.1, from coordinate 16,170 downwards.
AGCTATCAGGAGGCTCTGCTTGCTTTAAAGACAGCCCATCCCAACTGGACCTTTGTAAAGATGAATACCGGTCTTGACTGGAATACCGTTCTGGCAAATGAAATGGTGACCGGACGAAGTCTGATTCCTTCCAGCTTCCCTGAATATATGAAGATTGGTTCTTACAGCAGCAGCTGGGCACTGGCTTCCGAAGCTACGCTGGCATATTATATGGATCCAAGAAACTGGCTGACGGAAGAATACATATTTATGTTTGAGCTGCTCACCTACAACGAATCCTATCATACGGAAGATGCTGTACAGGCCTTTTTATCAAACACCTTTATGTCCGGTACGGTTCCTAATGATACGATGACCTACAGTAAGCTTTTTACAGATACCGGTTCCTCCTTAGGCGTCAGTCCTTTCCACCTGGCCTGCCGTGTCTATCAGGAACAGGGACGCGGTACTTCCCCCTTAATTTCCGGTACCTATGCCGGCTATGAAGGATACTACAATTACTTTAACGTAGGTGCTTCCGGTTCCACCGATAAAGCAGTCATTGAAAGTGGTCTTGCCTATGCAAAAGAAAAAGGCTGGACTTCCCCAAAGCTTGCTATTGAAGGCGGAGCAAAGGTCATATCCGCCAACTACATATTAAAGGGCCAGGATACCCTATACCTGCAGAAATTTGATGTGGATTCCAGCTTTAACGGTCTTTACTGGCACCAGTACATGCAAAATATCTGTGCTCCCTCAAGTGAGGGCTATAATATACGAAAATCCTATGTACAGGCAGGTTCTTTAGACAACACTTTTGTATTTAAGATTCCGGTATTTAACAATATGCCACAATCATGTCCCAAGCCTGTTGCTTCTATGGATGTTGCATTAGAAATCCCTGACGGGTATACCGACCCCCATATCTATCTGGACGGTGTTGCCTACGACGCTACAATAAAGAATGGCATGTATGTCGTAACTGCTCCTGACGGTAACTGCAAGACCGCTACCATGTACAAATACAATGAAAACGGCGTACCTGTCGGTATGTATATATGGGAGCTTTCTTATAACGGTATTTATACCGCTGTTCCTGTTCCGGAGCTGGAAAATCTGTTAAGCTATCACGGCTTTTCCATTCGCATTACAGGAGACGCCGGTATCCGTTTCAAAACCGGTATTTCCGCTTCTTTGCGTGCCGGACTTTTATCTGACGGAATTGCCGGTTATACCTTAAAGGAATATGGTACTCTGGTCATGACCCGGACCAACTCCGAAATCTATCCTTTTATCAAGGACGGAACCAAGGTTGGCAGCGGACGTGCTTATGGACAGAACGACAACGGTACTACATTAGATGCCATTTTTGAAACCGTGGACGGCAGACACCGTTATACTTCGGTTCTGGTAGGCTTACCGGCCGAACAATACAAAACAGAGTTTTCCTTCAGAGGATATATTATTTTGACAAAGGACGGCAAAGATATTATTTTCTACGGTCCACCCGTAAGCAAGAGTATTTATGAACTGGCTGAATATTTGTTGCAAATAGGATACTATCCTTCCGATTCCGCTGCTGATGCATTCCTGCGTCAACTTCTGGAAGATGCCGACAGATTGGAGTAATTACAACATGAAAAAACTTTTTAACAGAAATCAAAAAACTGCAGAATGTCTGATTCTTCTGGCTATGATGGGCATATTATCAGGCTGCGGTATCGACCAGTTAGGTCTGGAAAGTACCACATCCGGAAGCGGTGCTTTGGATTTACAGATGGCACCGCCGGTTCTCACCGACACAGAACAGGCTATTCTTCTCTATGAAGAAAAGTATGCCGCCGGCGAAGCAGATGCCAACGACTTACGCACGCTTGCCGGTTTATATGCAGAAGCAGGTATGCCAATGAACCAGCGGGATATTCTGGAACAGAATTACAGACTTTTTGAAGATACAGAGTCTCTTTCCCTGCTTTCTTCCATAACGATAAATACACAGGAGGAAAGCCTTGTGATACAGGAAACGGCTTCCCAGCTTCTGACCAACCTTTCTACGGACGGATATTTAAACGAGGCAGTCAGTACCTTAAACAGTGAGGACTGGTTTTTTACCATGATGCCCAAAATGACTATGGGCTTACGCCGCTATTATCTGGAAACGGAAACCGGGCAGACCCTTTGTATAGAAGTCGGATATGGGGAGGATCAAGGCCGCTACTCTGCTGTCTGGCTGACAGATGCTGACGGCACAGTCCTTCACCTGCTGCAAACCCCCGGTTCCATATACCTCCTGCGTACCACTCTGGCAGACGGTACCTATCAGGGTTCCTTTGAAACCTGGCTTTGTCTGTCCTCTACCGGAAACATTTATCACGAACAGGGATTTTATAATAACGGACTTTGCTCGGGCGAATACAGTTGTGATACCTTTTTCGGTTCAGGTCAAACTGACTTATTATCGCTGTGGTGCAGCAGAGAAGATTTTGAATTTATTACCTATTATGGTTTGTTTGACAGCGAAGGAAAAACCACTCTCTCCCAGCCTTCTTCAATGGCTTTGGGGGAGGTTGTATATGCCTATGACGGCTCCGGTGAATCCTATTTAAGCCTGCATACCTCTGATGGGCTTTCCTCCGCGGAAGTGCTTTTTGACTGCAGTATCTGGGGGCTGAAAGGCTACCCTGATTTTTCGGTCTATGAGGTACATTCCCAAAGTGCACTGAGTGAAGCTGCCATACCGGTTGAAATTCGCATATACGATTCCAATCTCCAGTGGTTTGACGGCAGCATCTGGCATACTTTGGGACCGGTATCAGATTATGCGGCTGCGGATCCCTTTGGCAACTCTTATGTGAATTCCCCTCCTGTTGTCACATCCCCGCCTTTGGAAGATAGTGAATCCGGCAGAGGAAACGGTGATACCCCTGAGGAAACAGCAACGCCGGAGCCCACGGCAACACCAAAGCCCACGGCAACGCCAAAGCCTGCCGCAACGCCAAAGCCTGCCGCAACGCCAAAACCCACGGCAACGCCAAATCCTACCGCAACGCCAAAGCCCACGGCAACGCCAAAGCCTGCTGCAACGCCAACTCCGGCTCCCACCGCAGTACCAACTCCGGTTCCGACTCCGGCTCCTACGCAGGCACCCACTCCGGCTCCGACTCCGGCTCCCACTCCGGCACCCACTCCGGCTCCCACACCGGCTCCGACTCCGGCTCCCACACCTACGCCCAGTACCGGTGATGGAGAAGATGTCTGGTGCCCCGATATTCTTTAATAAAAATACAATATTACATTCCTTATTACATATGCCAAAAAGACTGCTGCAAAATGGCTGTGAGGAAAGCTTTTTACATAGCTGTCCCCAATCCTATTTTGTAGCAGTCTCTTACTGTATATGCTGTGCCATACAGGCAGTCTTTTTATACTTCTATACCATAATTCCCTATGCCATGATTCCTAATATCCGCAGAATCCAATAAATCAATCCTAATACCCAGGAGCTGAAAATTCCGTACAGGATAACGGGACCTGCAATTGTAAATATTTTGCAGCCCACGCCGAACACCCAGCCTTCTTTTTTAAATTCAATTGCCGGAGCCGCAACAGAATTTGCAAAACCGGTTATGGGTACCAGTGCCCCTGCCCCTCCCCATTTTACAATACGGGGATAAATATTAAATCCCGTTAAAATAATACTGATTAAAATCAGGCATAAGGAGCATACACTCCCTGCCGTTTCTTTATCCAGCTGTAACATATCTGTTGCAAGATTTAAAATTCCCTGTCCAATGAGACAGATAACTCCCCCTGTTACAAATGCTTTCAACATTTGCAGCCACAGGTTATGGGTAGGTGTCATCTCCTTTACATACTGCTCATAGTTCTGCTTTTTTTCTTCTACCTTATACTCCGGTTTGTTCGTTTCATTAATGCCTGCCATATCTTCTTCCTTTCCCGCCGCTGTTCTCCGTTCCGCTCAAGCCTTCTGTCATATACTGCTTTCCCTTAATATGTGCCGTATTCTGTTTTCTATACATCCTGCCTGCTTATTTTGATGCACTTTATCCTCCGGCACTTTTCTATTTTACAACATCATGAATTCCGTATATGAAGTAAAACATCGAGCCACAGAACTTTCCTGCCGCCATGGCACAGATTGCAATACCTAATCCGTGTCTGAAGCCGATTCTTCGCGAGAAAATTGGGATACTGTCAAGCATTTCCGCAATAGCCAGTGCCAGACAGCCTATAAACATCCCTGCAAACAGTCCAAAAATAATGAGAAACACCGTACCGCCTGTTTGTATCACCGTCTGCGGTACACCTGCCCGGGAAAGTATAGTTCCCAGATGACAATACCGGGTAAATACACTGACCAGACCGCCCACGATAGTGCCGGCAATAATCATTTCTTCATACAAAATCACTTTGCCGCCCGTATGCGTCTTACCTGCAAATCTTGGCACCAGTCCCACTGCCACCAACACGGTAAACACCCCTGCCGATGCAAGTGCTCCAAAGCTTAATCCGCTTACAATCAAAAACAGATATTTAAGACTATTCCACATCTATGGTCTTCCCCTCTCTTTCCGCGGTTTCCACCAACGCAGTGTTTACATCCATTTCATATTTCCGCATTTCCACTTCAATGGGGGTCGGATCCTTTGTCAGCCGCCGTCCGCCTACATGATTAAAGAATATAATAATTCCGAAAGCCATGCCTGCAGAATAGGCAGCTTCCAATGCAGACACCCCCTGGGGCTCACTCCCCATTATAATTTCGTGTATGCGGGCAAATACATCGCTGATACCGATATCATTATGATAGGCCATAATAGTAAAGGCTGTACCACAGAAGCTGATTACGGCTACCATTGCCGCTTTGATTACCTGCTGCCATCCCTTATGGGTTTCTGTGTTCACCCTCTCAATCAGTACCTCACTCTCTCCCAGGCTTTCTACCACAATGCCCGGACATGCTTCCTCCATCAGCTCAATGATTTTCAGCACAGTGACAATACAGCGTTTTTCTTCAAAACGTTGTTTCCCCCGATTGGTATTGTGACCTTCTCCCTGCTGTCTGCTGCCCGGACTCTCACCGGTTTCCAGCGGACTTCCGTTTTTTCTGAATTTGTGTACTCTGATATTTTTTACTTTTGCACTGACTTTGTAGTCTGCACATCTTATACTGCCCAAATCCTTCAGATATACATCCTCTGTCGTTACCTCCACATTTCTGCTCAGCTTAATATAGCAAACAGTCCCTGCCATTATTTACCCAGTACTCCTTTCTTGCAAAACAACACATAATGTAATAAACTGATATTATATTTCCACAGAAAGGACAATCTTATGTTAAAAGCGAAAAAAGTTTCTGATTCTTTGACAGAACAGATTCATATTGTAATTTCCCCCGATATCAACAGCTTTGGACGTCTTTTTGGCGGCCAGCTTTTAAAATGGATAGACGAAGTAGCCGGTGCCACTGCCAGACGCCATTGCGGCCGTAATGCCACTACCGCAGCCATAGACAATCTGCAGTTTAAATCCGGTGCTTTTTTAAATGATGTACTCGTGATTATCGGTCGGGTCACTCATGTCGGCAATACTTCCATGGAGGTGCGTGTCGATACTTATATCGAGGATGCCGACGGTATCCGAACCCCTATTAACCGTGCCTATTTTGTTATGGTATGTATGGACGAAAACGATAAGCCTACTGCCGCACCACAGCTGATTCCGGAAAGTCCCGAGGAAAAAATGGAATGGGAAAATGCAAAAAAACGCAGAGAGCTCAGATTGCTGCGAAGAAAAGAGGGTTTCTGACAAGGCATTTCGTGTGGAAGCATCTTTTCCATAAAAGATTTCGATACAAAAAGAGTCCGGCACACACCTGTGTCAGACTCTTTTTATACTTACTCTATTTTGTATACTATCAATAGGTTTACCACTCTTTAAAGCTGATATTTAAATCTACCTCGCCACTGATTCCATCCACTCTTCCTGTATCGGAATACTGCCAGATTGCATATTCATAAGGGAAATAGAAATCCGTTCCGTAATAAGCAAACCATTTGTCTACATCTTCAAACTGGGACATATCAATCAGCACGCTCCACATCTCCATATTGGCATAAATCATGGGAGTGTATCCGGCTTCTTTGATTCTGTCAATAAATATATGTGCCATACGGGTTCTTTCTTCCACTGTAAGCCGGTTCATACGACCGTCGGACGCTCCCGTCTTTTCTACATCATATACAATGGGATATGTTATGTCATAACCGGAAATTGCCTCCAATACCAGCTCAGCTTCTTCCAGTGCTTCTTCCTCCGTGATTGCCTGGGTGAAAAAATAAACCCCTACCTGAATGCCTGCTGCAGTTGCACCCTCTATATTTTCCTTATATCTTTCATCTAAAACCAGTTTTCCTTCCGAACCATAGCCTCTTACCCCAACCCGGATAATGGCATATTCCACACCGTCCGCAGCAACCTTTTCCCAGTCAATATTTCCCTGATAGCGTGATACATCAATACCCTTGTGGGATATGACTTCGCCGTTCTCCAGATATTGCAATTCGCCGTCTTCCAATATCTGCAGGTTCTCCTGACGCAGATTGTGCTGTTTCAAATCATCCCTGATCGGTACAAAATGAAACTGCCCGTTGCTGACTACCACAATGTCATCCGGATAAAGAGGACGCAGGGTTCCTAACACAGAATTTCCCTCTTCCAGCCCTGTCTGTATCGCTGACAAAATCTCTGTCGACACCTGGGTGCGGGTGGTACTCTGCGTCGTGGAAATAGCTTCTGCAAGCATCAGGTTAACTTCTTCCTCCGAATAGGAAATAACCTCTACACCGGCATTTGCTTCCACACTGTCCTTCTGTGCCGCTTCTCCCCTTTCCCGTATCTTATCGTAAATAAGCAGTGCAGCAACCACTACTATTGTCATGGCTACCACACAACAGACTACTGTCAAAATGTAAAACGTAACTTCTTTTTTCTTTCGATTCATATGCTTCCTCTTACCCTTCAGTCTGCGGACCCGATTCCTATACTTCATGCTACCTTCGCTTTATGCTGTGCACCCGCTTTATCATTACAGCATAGCGGCTACTGACATTATACTCTATAAAGCCCTCTGCTGTGAAGTGGAAAGTGATGGTTTTCATAATATCTTAAGATATTTCCTCCCTCATATGCAATAGTATTTTTTTCTCCATACGGCTGACCTGTACCTGACTGATTCCCATACAGGCTGCTACCTCCGACTGGGTTTTATCCTGAAAATACCGCATTTGTATCAGTTTCCGCTCTTTTTCAGCCAGTCTCTCCAGCAATTGTCCTAAAAGCAGATGATTTAACACCTTATCCTTCTCATAATCTTCAGACAGACCGCCCGATACTGCCTGCACGCCCCCGGTATTGGCTGCCACCCTGTCTACCAGAAACATTTCACTTCCGTCTGCCTGATAAACCGACTTATAAATAGATTCTACTTCTGCCCCGGCCTCCATGGCAAGAGCTATTTCTTCCACTGTAAGTCCGGTTTCCTTTGCCACTTCACTTAGCAAAGGCTCCCTGCCCAGTCTGTTTGTCAGATGCTCTGTGGCCGTCCTTGCACGCATAGCATTTTCCTTTAGGGTGCGACTCACCTTAAGCATGCCGTCATCCCTTAAAAACCGCTTAATTTCTCCCATAATCATCGGTACTGCATAGGTTGAAAATTTTACGTCAAACTCCAGATTAAACTTATCGATAGCCTTTATTAACCCGATAGTACCTATCTGGAACAAGTCCTCCAGCTCATATCCTCTTCCCGCGAACCGCTTTACAATATGGTGTACAAGTCCTAAATTGTTCTCTATCAGTATATCTCTTGCCTTTTTATCTCCTGCCTGTGATTTCTCGATTAATACTGATATTTCTTCCATGCTACCGGTTTATTCCTCCCTGTATATCCAGTCTCCGCAGCCCAGCTTCTTCTGCATTCTGATAACAGTCCCCTGCATTGGCTTTGATTCCACCTCCAAATCGTCCATAAAGGCCTCCATAAAGGCAAATCCCATACCGGAACGTTCTAACTCCGGCTTCGTTGTATAAAGGGGCTCCATGGCCTTTTCCACATCCTCTATACCGATTCCCTTATCCTCTATTTCAATATGTAAAACATCCCGCTCTATGCGGCAGCGTATATACACCTTTCCCTCCTTGATTTTAAGAAATACCGATTTGTTTTCTCCGTGTTTTCCGTAACCGTATACATTTTCATAGCCGTGGATAATAGCATTGGTAACCGCCTCGGATACTGCGGTTTTAATGTCTGCCATTTCCTCCACCGTAGGATTTAAGGGGGCAATAAATGCCGCCACCGCTACTCTGGCAAACCCTTCATTACTGGATATGGCGTCAAACTCCAATGCCATTTCGTTTTTCAGGATATTTTTTTCGGGGTTTCTTTCTGTCTGTTTGATTTCTATCACCTTCTTTTCCTCCTATTCCATGATTTCAATAATTTTATTCAGACCGGACATATGCAGAATTCTTTTTATCTGCCTGTCTGCATGAATGGCAAATACTTTTCCGCCAAAGCAGGATATTTTTTTATACCGTCCCATAATAATGCCGATTCCCGAGGAATCCATGAAATGGGTATCTTCAAAATCAAATACCACATTTTTCACCTGCTCCTTCAATATGTACTTGTCCGCGTTTTCACTGATATACGCAGACTTGTGATGATCCACTTCTTCCGGAAGCTTCACGCACAGATAATTGTCAATAACCTTAAAATCTTCCATTCCTTTTCTCCTTTCAGACAATAAAAAGAGAACTTATAATCTCTTATAAGCTCTCTTTCGTAGTTTCATCATTCTTCTGTACACAACGGTTTAATCACCGTTTATCTCATCAATATAATGCTGGGCTCTTCTGGCACGCTCGGTATCCGGAAACAGCTCAAGTACTTTTTCATAAACAGCTATTGCTTCTGCATTTTTTTCACTCCTTCTGTAGGCATTGCCTAAGGTAAAGAGTGCATCTCCGTTGGTTGCATCATAATTAACTGCTTTCACAAGATCCGCAATTGCGGTTTCATAGTCGCCATCCTGATATGCCGCATTACCCGAAGCATAATAGGTGGCAGAAAGCTCCGGTCCAATCTTTAAAAGCAGGGAATCATACAACTGCTTGAAACCATCCGAGGTTTCCTCCATATTGACCTGGGCTGCTATGATATCCAGATATTCTGCAGTGGCCTGGGCATCCCCCGTCTGCAGATATTCCGCTGCTGCCTGCAGCAGACTGTCTATGGTCTCAATGGTTCCGTCCGGGCCCACATATGCTGCCAGCTCATCCTCCAGCTTCTGCTTGTCCGCAGTCAGGCTGTTAATTTCCTGCTGCATGGTATCGATAGTCGCTGTTTTTACGTCCAGCTGACTGCCGATTTCACGAACCTCTGCCTGTGCCTTTTCTCTTTCGGCGGATACCGCAGAGGGCAATATCAGAAAGAACATTGCCGCAATACCCAAAACAAGACCGATAGCCACATTAAACAATGTACTGAGCCCGTTATTTCTGGGCTCCTTTACATTTAACGGCTGGATAATAATTTCATTGTCGCTCTGATACCTGACGGATTCTTCATTCTTACGTTTACCGCTCTTTCCCGGTTCATCGGGATTTAACATGCTCTCTACTTCTTTTAAATAACGCAGAGTCTGTGTATTGTTAGTATCAATTCTGCGGCATTTTTCCAGTTCTCTCTTTGCCTTCTCCCACTGTTCAACATCAATGTACAGCAGTGCCAAAAGCTGGTGTGCCCTGATAAAACGGGGGTTTAAGGACAAAACCTTTTTTAACTGAATAACCGCTAAATCCTTGCTGTCCTGCTTACAATATACCAATGCCTGATTATATTTCTTAATCGTCTGGTTAATGGTATCCAGACGGGCTGCATTGTTCTGAATCATATCAATATAGTCATCCGCAATATTTTTCTGGGGACGAAGATTTTTACTGATAACCCACTCACTTAAAGCGGCTACTACCTCTCCCATCTCAAAATAAACAAGCCCCAGAAGATTGCGTGCTTCTACGTTGTTCTTATTGAATTTTAAACTCTGCCGCAAACTGATAATTGCACCGGTCAGATCCCGGACTCCGGCTCTCTCCAGACCTTCATTGTAATACATATTGGAGATCTTCAAAATCTTTTTATATACAGAAACATCCACGCCACAGCCGGTACAAAAATCATGCTCAGACAAACGGCAGCCACAATGATAACAATTCATGCCACCTTACCTCTTACTCTTCTTCCGCTTTGGTTTCCTTTAACATTTTTACGAGGATATCTGCCATATCCGTCATATCCTGATTATAGATTGCTTCTTCCGCATCCTCTACTTCCAGACTGGGATGAAACTTCTTCAATTCTTCTTCAAAGTTAATCATAATAACTCCTTTATCTCACCAACCAGATACAGGGAACCCGCAATATACAGCCGTTCCTTCTCCTGTTTCTTTGAAAGCAATGTTTCAAGGGCTTCCCGCACTGTTTCATAACAGACGATGTCCTGCCCTGTTCGTAAAAAAGTATCCCTAAGCTGCTTGATATCGGCAGTGCGGGCACTTTTCAGTTTCACAACAGAAATATCCGCAAACAGACCGCTGTCTGCGATTTCTTCTATCATACAACAAAAATCCTTATCCTGTACTACTCCAAACAACAGATGTCTGCTGCTTTCACAACCATCCTTGGAAACCGTCTCCAGAAAAGCCCTGATGCCGTCCCCATTGTGGGCTCCGTCCACAAAAACCTCCGGTCTGATTTCCTCCATCCTGCCTGCCCAGAACGCCTCCTTAAGTCCCTTCTGCATTGCTTCGGGAGCAATACCTTCTTTTCCGAGCAAGACCTCCAAAACACGCATGGCCAGTGCAGCATTTTCCATCTGATAATGAGCAATGGTGTGCAGGCAAAGCCTGATATTATCATAATAAATGGAACGATAAGAAAAATCAATGCTTTTATTATTAAAATTTAGGAACGTATAGTCCTCTTTCGACACAGGATATGCCGGAATTTGTAACCTTTCTGCCCTTTTTGCAAAAACCTGACTTACGTTCTTTGCCGTCTGCCAGTACACTACCGGAGTCCCCTCTTTCATAATTCCTGCTTTTTCTGCCGCTATTTCCTCAAGGGTTTCTCCCAGGTATTCTGTATGATCCAGTCCGATGCGGGTAATGACCGAGACTTCCTTTCGTGGGATTGCATTGGTAGCGTCCAGTCTGCCCCCCAGACCTGTTTCCAGAATAATGTAATCCGGTTCTTTTTCCTTAAAATAGACCATTGCCATCAAAAACAGGAACTCAAAAAAAGAGGGGTGCATATTGTCTGCCGGAATGTCTTCGCCGGTCATCTCTTTTTGTCCTGTCCGCTCCTGTACATCCCGTACAACAGCCCGCACTTTTTCAAAGGCTGCCACAAAATCCGTCTCGGAAATCATTTGCTCTCCCAGGCAGATACGTTCCCTCACAGTCGTCAGATGCGGTGAAGTAAACACACCAACCCGGTACCCCATTGCAGTTAAAACCGACCGCAAATAGGTGCAGACAGAGCCCTTACCGTTTGTACCCGCCACATGAATAATCCGGCTTTTATATTCCCCTCCGGTTATCTCTGCCAATAGCAGTCCGGTATCTTCTAACGTATGCTTTCCCGCAAATTTAGGAATATCCAGAATGTAATTTTCCGCTTCTTTATATGTGTCACAACTTTCCATACATTTTCCTTCTTATTACTTTGCTGCTATCCATCACTGTAGCAGCCTCAGTATCTGTGTTTTCACTTCATTTTAACGATAATTCAAATCTTCCCCAAAAATCTGCCTGTAACCCTTTAAAATATCCTCCACCGTCATCCCATAATAAAATCTTCTGTCTGCCGCTGCACTATAATAGTAAAAGCTTACCATTGCAATCAGATTGCCATGGCCATCCAGAATCGCCGACCCGGACGCCCCATGAAAGCTGGGAGCTGTTACCTGTGTCACATATTCGGTATTTCCATGCAGCTTAGGGTCTGCATATTCCTGATAGCTAAATTCTTCCTTCAACTCAACCAGCACACCATCTTTATCCTGCCATACACTTCCGTCTGTTTCCAGGGTTCTGAACCCCACATTGACACTTCCGGGATCCGTAATGGAATCCAGATATCCGGCATCAATGTGCACCGTCATCAGAGAGTCCTGTAAATCCATGGGAAGATTCTCTCTCGCTACCTTGATAAAGGATATATCCACCTTATCCATACTGCCCACCAGCACACCATGTGCACTCCGTCCATCATGAAAGAAAACAGTATGGTCCTTATGGTCATCGGTAACATGCAAATTTGTGCAGATAATCACATCCGTATCCGTTATTTTTACAATAAAGCCGCTGCCTCTGCCGTTTCTGTTCGTTATAACCACCATTGCAGGTTCCATGGCTTCCAGCACATAGGAAATATTATCTTCCTCAAATACACCGCCGTCATATAAATTGTAGGCACCTACTATATTCTGTTCTAACCGGTTAATCTGATGGGTATTGATTAAGTCCTGCACTTCTTCGGCTGACAATACATTTACCCCAACTGCAACCTCTGTAGAAAATCCATACCGGTCCGTAGCACTGTAAACCACTTCATAAATCCCCTCAGTGTTTAAATCAATACCGCTGATGTCCAGTTCCAATTCGTCTGACAAATCGCCGTCTACGGCATCCATCGCCGTAATATTCTCCGTACTGAACACAACATTATTTCCCTGTGCCACATAAAATTCTTTATATCCGCTAATCTCCGGCGGTGTATCCGCCATTGCTTCCACCAGGCAGGTGGTTTCGTTTCCATAGCAATCACTTGCTGTTATTTTTACCAGACGTTTTCCTGCACTTCCGCAACAGATACGGTCTCCCGTTGCCTGCCCCTTCATAAACAGGGTAATCTTAAGCTCTACCTCTCCGCTCAAATCACAGGCAGTCTCAACAAAGTGCTCTGCATCATACAACTCCCCGACTTCCAGATAAAAATCCTCCTGCTTCAGGATAAGTTCCGGTGCCGTAGTATCCTGTATTACTATGGAAAACTTTTCTTTCTGAAAACCATGCTGTACCGTTACCTCATACGTTCCTGCCTGTCCTGTTAAGACTTCCGACATATCCATCCGGATAACCTGCATAGCCAGAGCATTCCCTGTAAGATAATCATCAGGCAGAGTACTCACTTCACTCCCCAGTTCATAGGTTACTACTTCACTTTTGATTTTTATCGGAATGACAAAGGTATATACTGCCACAAAAATACCCAGACAGGCAGCCATCAGGCCGCCTATGCAGACAAATCTTACCGCCCAGCTCTTCTTTTTTCTCTTCTTTCCGGTTTCCGTGCTATCCACAATATTCTTCTCGCTTTTTCTTCTGTCTTCACAACTGTGCATTCACACAATGCATAATAAGATACTACTTTATTATACCTGTGGGTAACAAAGAAATCAATTGTAACACTGCCATAAAAAATCTGAAATTATTGACAATCAAAATCTGAGTAACTATAATGGAAACAAAAAAAGGATATTTTGTTTCCATTATGAGAGATACCATTATCAATGCCTCCATCGAAAGCCTTCGTCGGGAAGGCTTAAAATTTTCGATAGACACATTAGCTGACAGATTAAAAATTTCAAAGAAAACCATCTATAAATTCTTTCCTGACAAAGAAACTCTCGCATTTGCCATATACGAAAAGTATTATGCCGATGCAAAAGAAAAGGCAGGACGGATAATAACCGGTAATGCGGCATCTGCTTATTCGGATTTGCTGTATCTATACTTTGATTCAAAAGCAATGACCCGCAACGATATTTTTAATAAGTATAAGTTGAACAGGACACTATATTCTTATACTTCAAAGCACAATGATACTCTTTGGGAAACAATTTCCACATTTTTTGACAGCATGACTTCCAAAGAGGATATGGAAACGCTCAGAATCATCGTTGACGGTTCATTTGAAAAGCTTTGTCATTCCGGGCTTAATCCTGATGCTGTCATAGAGAGGTTGGTGAAATTATTATGTTCATAGGAATTCTTCGCATTTTTGCGATAATTTGTGTTGCTTTTGTTTGTGGTAAGCTGATTGCAAAGCTCAAACTGCCTGCAATTCTCGGCTGGCTGATTGCCGGTATTGTTTTTGGGCCTTACCTTGCCAATGTGGTAACTTTAGATATTACTAACGCATTGTGGTACAAGGTTACTATCAAATTTTTTGAATGTTTCGCCGGTGTCATGATTGGACGTGAAATCGTTTTCAAAAAGATTGCAAGCTCCGGCAAGCAGATTGTCGGCATTACCTTTGTACAATCAATCGGTACTTTTCTATTGGTATCCGCTGTTTTTTCCGTTGTATTTTTTATAACGGGTACCCCGGTTTATCTGGCATTTATTTTTGGCGGAATCGCACTTGCAACCGCCCCGGCACCTGCTTTATCCATCGTAAATGAATACCACACAAGCGGTCCTGTTACAAAAACGCTGATTCCGCTTGCTGCGATTGATGACGTAATCGGCGTTATTGTCTTCTTTACCGTAATTTCCATTGTAAGCGGTACGCATGGAAGTGCAAATACTTCTGTTCTCGCAATAGCCGGTATTGTTCTGCTGCCGTTCGTAATCGGAATACTGGCAGGTTTCTGTGCCGCCTGCCTAATGAAAAAGGTCGGCAACAACTACCTGCGATTCGCAGTTTTATTAATGTTTCTCTGTATATCAACTGTATGCGGTCTGTTGACTGACTGCTATGTATTTCATTCCTTCAGCTTAAACTATCTGTTAATCGGCATGGCATATAGTGCCACTGTTGCAAATATTGTGCCCGAACAGGAGCTGAAGGAAACCCTGAAGTTGTATCATCCTTTACTAAACCTGTCCTTTGTTGCCGTTATCGTCAATCTTGGTATGCCTCTGGACTACCGGCTGATTGCAGGTGCCGGACTTTTTACAATGATCTATATTCTTTCAAGAGCAGCAGGAAAAATCGGTGGTGCCTGTCTGGGAGGCAGATTGACAAAAGCCGAACCGGCTGTTACAAAATATCTTGGCTTTACACTGCTGCCTCACTCAGGCGTATCCTTGGTGTTTACGGGAATAGCCGTTTCCACTTTAACTGCTATTGACGCCTCTCTTGCGGCTATTGTGTCCGGAACCATTGTTGCAGCAGCAATCATCAATGAAATCATTGCGGTTATTGTCGCTAAATTCGCTTTCAAATGGGCAGGAGAAATTAACGAATAGCAAAAGAGGATGGCTTGGTAGTACTCCACAGCCATCCTCTCAACATTTTTAACAGTTATTCTGTAACAGAAATGCGTTTAGTCTTTCATCCCGACCGTAATTACATAGCTTCTAACTGTCCGATACGGTTCTGAACCTGCGTTAACATCTGGGTATATTTTTCCAGTTTCTCTTTTTCTTCGGCTACCTTTGCCTGCGGTGCCTTGGATATGAATTTTTCATTCTTAAGCATACCGTCAGCACGGGCAATTTCACCCTGTAATCTCTTTTCTTCCTTTTTCAGACGTTCGATTTCCTGTGCAATATCTACCAGCTCTGCAAAGGGAATGTAAAGGGTTGCACCGGGAATCACTACAGATACGGCATCCTCTGCAATCCCTTCCTTGTCCGCCTGTACGGATACTTCTGAAGCATTCGCCAGAGAAGCAAAAAACAGGGTACCGTCTTTAAATGCACCGCTTACATCTGCATTATCACTTACTACAAATACAGACGCTTTCTTAGAAGGCGCTACATTCATTTCCGTACGGATGTTACGAATACCGCGGACTGCTTCTTTTATGATTTCAATATCCTTTTCTTCTTTGATAAAGCTGCGAGCCTCTTCATATACGGGCCATTTGGAAATCATAATGGATTCCTCTTCTGACTGCAGCGTACAGAAGATTTCTTCGGTAATAAAAGGCATATAAGGATGCAACAGCTTCAAAGCGTCAATCAGTACGGTCTTTAAGGTCCACAGTGCTGCGTTCTGGCTTGATACATCTTCGGTATTGTAAAGACGGGGCTTCACCATTTCAATATACCAGTCGCAGAATTCATCCCAGATAAAGTCATAAACCTTCT
>JBJEMX010000003.1:0-19783 GCA_051879895.1 Lachnospiraceae bacterium | reverse complement strand
ATTCTCATTACTTGACTTGTTGCCATAAAAAAAGTCGCCTCCTTTTCGCACTTTTGTTAAGCGATGATTCGCTTTAGTACGACAAGCGGTGACTGTACACTCTCCCGTGTGTGTCCTAAGTCCGAACACATTTCATGTTCTTCCTTTTCGTTTCTCACGGTTGTTTCTGCATAAAAGCAGACTAAATTTGGTACAGTGACTTGTCGTCAGTTTCCTAACTTGACATTCGCTCCACGGAAAACCTGCCAAGGATCACTCTTTGGCAGCAACCTCACGTTTCACAGCTATCATGCCACAGCAAAAATTAGTATACATGGTCTTTTTTCAGATTGCAAGAGTTTTTTTATAAAAATTGTATTTTTTTCAGTACAACTTATTTTCAGTATAAAAAAGTTAGTGGAACAGGGGTAACCCCTATTCCACTCTTCCTGCCTTAACGTCTTCAAACTCTTTAAGCATCTCTTCACTGGGTGCTTTACCAATCAGGCTTGCAGCCACAATGGCAATCAGGCTTACTGCAAAACCGACTACCAGAGAGTACAGACCTGTTGCACTGCCGAGGGTCCTGCCGCCCGCAAGGGGAAGGTAGTCCCAGATGATAACTGTCAGGGCACCGCTTACAATACCGGATACCGCACCTGCAAAGTTCGTTCTCTTCCAGAACAGGGACATTACTACGACCGGACCGAAAGCTGCACCCAGACCTGCCCATGCATTGGATACAAGGCCCATAATCGTGTTATCGGGATTCAATGCAATAATATATGCCAGTACAGCCACAACAAAAACGGTAACACGGCTCATCAGTAAAACCTTCTTGTCATCGGCTTTCTTATTTATAAGACCTTTGTAAATATCCTCCGCCACACTGGAGGCACTCACCAGAAGCTGGGAGTCTGCGGTAGACATAATTGCTGCCAGTACACCGCACAGGAAAATACCTGCTACAAAGGGAATGCCCAGTTCGTTGATAAATACCTTCTTAATCATTTCAATGAATACTTTCTCACTGCCGCTTTCTACCAGTGCAGACTGCATATAAGCACGGCCGATTACACCGATAAAGCATGCAAAGAATAAAGAAAGTGCTACCCACACAATCGCAACCACTTTGGATTTCTTTAATTCTTTTTCATTCTTTACTGCCATGAAACGCACCAGAATGTGAGGCATACCAAAATAACCCAGTCCCCAGCCTAAACCGGAAATAATATTTACAAACGAAGTATTGTGGTCGCCATACTTCATCAGATTTACAAAATTGGCACTGTTTGCCACATTACCCTCTGCTGCCAGACCGGAAGCAATCGTCATACCACCCCGGTTCATTAAGAACAAAGCCAGAAGAGGTACTGTCAGAATAGCTACCAGCATAAGCATTCCCTGAATAAAGTCAGTTACGCAAACTGCCATGAAGCCGCCCATAAAGGTGTACACCAGAATAACCAGTGCTCCGATAGTCAGTGCAATTTTGTAATCAATGCCAAATATAGATTCAAACAATTGTCCGCCTGCAGACAATGCAGAGGCGCAGTACACCATAAAGAAAATAACAATCACAACCGAGGCAATTGTTAACAGCACTCTCTTCTTGTCATGAAAACGGTTTTCAAAGTATGTAGGCAGAGTTACCGCATTGTTGGCACGTATGGTATAGCGACGCAGTCTTTTAGAAATTACCAGCCAGTTAATGATTGTTCCGATAAGCAGACCGACAGCCACCCAGCCGTCACCGCCTACCCCTGTTAAATAAATCGCACCGGGCAGTCCCATCAAAAGCCATCCGCTCATATCAGAGGCCTGTGCAGAAAGTGCTGCCACAAAGCCACCCAGCTTTCTGCCACCCAAAAAGTAATCTTCAGCACTGTTATTGTTCTTTGCACAGACAGCACCGATAATAACCATCATCAGCAGGTAGACTACAAAGGCCACAATTACCCATCCTAAAGTATTTCCTGTCATATTTCCTCCTTTTGTCTGCCATGCAGACATTTATTTTACAGGGAGTCCCCTCCCCACACTCATATATGTTCCTTATTATATTACAGAACGCTGTAAAAAGTCAACAAATTACCGCACTGACATTGTAGTCTGTTAAAGTGTCGCTATCTTTTCAAAACAAGGATTGCTTTGAGCCCCGTACCTGTAGTAGAATTATATATAGAAGAAACAGAAACAAGGAGTGCACTATGTGGATTGCAGAAAATTGGAAAGATTATGAAGTTTTAGATACCTCAGCCGGTGAAAAGCTGGAGCGTTGGGGCAACTATATTCTGGTACGTCCCGACCCACAGGTTATCTGGAATACCCCCCATGACCACAAAGACTGGAAAAACAAAAACGGTCATTATCACCGCAGCCAGAAGGGTGGCGGCGAGTGGGAGTTCTTTCATCTGCCGGATGAATGGTCTATCAGCTATAAGGAATTAACCTTCCATTTAAAGCCTTTCAGTTTCAAGCACACAGGTCTGTTTCCCGAACAGGCCGTCAACTGGGACTGGTTTTCAGGCCTGATCAAAAGTGCAGGCAGACCCATTAAGGTATTAAACCTGTTTGCCTATACCGGTGGTGCCACTCTTTCTGCAGCAGCAGCAGGAGCCTCTGTCACCCATGTAGATGCTTCCAAGGGCATGGTTACCTGGGCAAAGGAAAATGCTGCTTCCTCGGGATTGTCCGACGCACCCATCCGCTGGCTCGTGGATGACTGCGTCAAATTTGTAGAGCGTGAAATCCGCCGCGGCAACAAGTACGATGCCGTCATTATGGATCCGCCTTCTTACGGTCGCGGTCCCAAGGGAGAAATCTGGAAAATAGAAGAAAGTATCTGGCCTTTTGTGGAATTGACCACCCAGATACTTTCCGATGACCCTATATTCTTTTTAATCAACTCTTACACCACCGGCTTACAGCCTGCCGTACTGTCCTATATGTTAAATATGGCAGTAAAAAAACGCTTTGGCGGTACCGTAGAAGCCGGAGAAATCGGTCTGCCCGTTACCGGTAACGGTCTTGTGCTGCCCTGTGGTGCTTCCGGCCGCTGGTATAAGCAGTTTTAGGTTTCAAAGCCTTTAAACCTCTCATAAATACTGTCATACTGGTGCACGATTTCCATATATCTTTCCATGGTGATATCGCGTTCCTTTTCATAATCCCTGATGATGGTATCAAAGTTGCCTATTACCACCCGGACTATCTGACTGCAGATTTTACCGTTGTCCGCATCCTCCTGTAGAATTGCTTTTATCTTCTCAGGAGGAAAGGAATCCTTGTAGCTTCGCTTGCCATAAAGTGCACTTAGAATATCTGCTACGGCTGTAATTCTCTCCAGCTTTGACAGTTCGTCCCCCTTCAATCCCTTGGGGTATCCGGTTCCATCCAGTTTTTCATGGTGCTTTGCCGCCACGTCTACAATCCGCTCATCCAATGCTCCCCTCAATATCTTGTCAGTGATTACCACATGAGCCTTCATAACCCGCATCTCCTCATCCGTAAGCCTGCGGGGTGCCTCTAATATGGAAAGAGGAATTACAATTTTACCAATATCATGTAACAGGGAGCCATAATAAAGAATCTGTAAATCCACCGTAGGTACACGCATCATTCTGCCAATGGATAATGCAAAGTTTCTCGTGGACATGGTATGTATCACGGTTTGCTGGCTTCGGAAATCAATTGCATATACCAGCATTTCCAAAAAGCCCTTTTTCTGGCGTTCCGCTAAATTGACATGAGAAAACAAATCAGCCATCTCCTGCTGATACTCGTTGGTTTTCAGCTTTGACAGAAAATTGAATTTGTTCTGTGCCGTGTGAAACAGTTCCAGTGCCCGTGCAGAAAAATCGATATTGACACGCTTTACAAAATAGTCGCTGTCCATTCCATGCCCTTCCATACGCATAAACACGTCCATCTTGTCTGCCAACGTCAGATACTCTGCCAGCTTCATATAATTGCTCTTAATCCGTCCATGTAAATAATAGGGCAGATGATGATACAATACAATCTCTGCCATATCTCCTACCGGCGACAAATACTTTAAGAATAAGTAACCATATACAGAATGTGCCCATACGTTACTCTTTTCACACTCTACAATGTTATCCTTGTAGCCTGTCTTAATCATACCCAGATCATGCATCATGCCAACCAGGGCACACTCAGCCAGTTCCATATCCGTATAGGTGCCTTCGGCACGCAGCATATTATAAAAAATATAACCGGTAATCTCACCATGTAACAGGACTTTGCTGTCTAAGCAGCCCAGCGTTCGCCGCATTACATTGTAGACATCCAGGGTGCTGACAATTTCCGCTCCCATATATTTCCTCCACTTATAAATATTGTTACTATTGTAGCATATGTTTTATTCCAAAGTAAAGCCTAAGTACGGCAACTATCTTTTAGTGCTTTTTCCCATTCTTTCAAATCATAATATACACTCTGAGGCCAATAGGCAAAACATGGAATTTGCCCAGGCAAACCACGGTCTGGTAAAGTTTTGGGGATTATTTACATCCACTCCCTCATGCATATAACCGGTCTCTGCCGTAATACGAAGGAGCATTTTAAGCATACTTTCTTTTTCGCTCTGCTTCCCGGCTGTCAGACCCTGTATTGCAATGGCTATGGGCCACACGAAGCCGGCCGGCGTATGGGGACTACCCACTCCCTCTGCCGCATCACCGCAGCAATAATAGGGATTCTCTTTGCTTAAAACGAATCTGCGGGTATTCTGATAAATTTCCTCATCCACATTACAGTAGCCATACCAGGGAGCCGCAAGAAGGCTGGGAACATTGGCATCATCCATCAGATTGTAATGCCCCAGGCCATCCGTTTCATAGGCATAAATTTTCCCATAAACCGGATGCTCGTAAACACCGTAGGTTTCGATACCCTGTTTAATTTCTCCCGAAAGCTTCCCTGCTCTGTTTTTCAACTCTTCCGGCACCGGGAAACTCACCATCCTCTTCAACGCACTGACTGCCAGCATATTGGAAGGAATGAGGTAATGATAGACGCAGGCATCATCACTGGGTCTGAAGCCGGACCAGGTCATACCCGTATATGCCACCGGTGTGCCTTTTCCTGCATTTTGCAAGGTCTCCGATGACAGTTCACTGTCCCTTTCAAAGGTATAGGGAGAGTTTTCGGCATGATACTGCTCTGTTTCCCAGACCTCCAAAATACGTTCCAGTGCCTTTTTTACATTTTCTGAAAAAGCAGCTTCCTCACCGGTCGCTTTATAATATTTGTCCAGCAGCATAACCGGGAATGCCAGCGAATCCACTTCATACTTTCTTTCCCAGATATAGGGACCCATAGGTGTTTTATCCTTACTGTAGCAGCTATAGTCACCCTCCCTGTTAAACGCATTGGCATAGGCATCTGTCAAAATCTGCTCTGCCTGCTTTTCTATAAGCCCTCTTATGGCCTTATCTACCGTTTTATCCGAAAGCATTCTGAAATAGGGCAGCACCTGCATGGAGCTGTCCCGTAACCACATGGCACCGATATCTCCGGTAATAACAAAGGTTTTCCCGTCTGCTTCCATGGACAAGGTAGTTTCCCATGTATTTCTGAAGCATTGAGCATATACTTCTCTTGTCCACGCATCCTCTATTTTTTCACAATCCTCTGCCAAAAGTGCTTCCATCTTTTCTGTCAGTTTCATAGCGGCTCCTTTGTATCAAACATCATTAATGTGTTTTTGTTGATAATGTATTGTTATCCCTATTGTAGCACACTACAAAATGAACAGCAATTTTATGTCGCCTGCGTTTCACTCCTTTTCTCCCAAATCCACCTGTGCCGGATTGTCCTGTAATTCCCCTGTACCGCTAAACCGGGAACCATGGCAGGGACACTCCCAGCTTCTTTCTTCCCAATTCCACTCCAGCCTGCATCCCATATGCGGGCAGCGGCGTTCTTTTTTGCTAAAAAGTCCTTTACTCAATCCCAGTATGCTTTCTCCCACATCTGTCATCAGATTTTTAAAGGCAGCCCGTACCAGACACCTCTGGGGTGTAAACACATTCTTTCCCGGAATATTTTCACTAAAAATGCCCTCCTGCAGTCCCTTGGCACCGCTTATCTGCCCGCTGATAATAACTGCAGCCACCATTGCCAAGGTCATACCCCACTTTTTAAAGCCGGTTGCCACATACCAGTAAGGTCTCCATATAGAATATTTTCCTATAAAGGGAATATCATCATGAGGCATACAGTCCTGTGCCGACCATGCATATGCCTCATCCGCCTGCGGATAGTAGTTCTGTGCTACTTGTCTGAGAAAGGCATAGCCTGCGTCAGGCTGCTCTGCCTCCGCCCCTTCCTCCATCCGGAATTGTTCACATAAACAGGTGTGTCTCTTTCCGGTTCTGTGTCCGCCTCCTCCCAACAAAAGCGTGTCTCCTACACTTCGTAAGGATAAACCTTTTTCATCAATACTGTAATACATACCCGAAAGCTTCTGCTGCCCCTTTAGTGCCAGTACATAGCTCCTTTGCTGATGCTCCCGCAAAAAGTAAAAACCCGGTACGTTGACAAATGGATAATGTGTTGCAAACACAATATTTTCTGCACTGATATCCCCTTTATCCGTATAAACCACATGCTTTTTTACCGCCAGCACTCTGGTATCTTCATAAACAGTAAGCTCCTTTGCAAGATGTTTGATAAATTCCAAGGGATGAAACTGTGCCTGATTTTCAAAGCATACTGCACCGCTGACCTCAAACGGAAGCTCTGTTATTTCACTTCCTTCCAGATACCTTGCTGTAATTCCCAGGTCTGCTGCTGCCCTTGCCTCTTTTTTCAGGTCTTCCTTTGTTTCTTCCTGCACACTGTATAGATACGCAGGCAGTCTTTCAAAGTGACACTCTATATTTTCTTCACGGATAATTTTCTCATATAGATGTATGGCTTCCTCATTCACCTCAGCATAAGCTTGGGCCCTCTCCCTTCCGGCCTTGCAAATCAATTTATCATAAATCATACCGTGCTGGCTCGTGATTTTGGCCGTAGTATTCCGGGTCTGTCCGCTCCCGACATTCTTCGCCTCCACCACAATCACTTCCACGCCTTGCTTTTTAAGAAAATATGCGGTCAATATTCCTGCCATTCCGGCTCCGATGACTACGGTATGCACTTCCTTTTCTCCCCATAAGGGCTCCCTTTTGTCTGGTTTTACAGTAGCTTCCCAGATAGATTCCATATTTCTCAAGCATTCATCCTTTCCATAAATTAAAAAGAACCTTGTACTGATGTACAGGGCTCTTTTTGCTCTATTGTCATTTTATTATATTAGCCTTACCACTTAATCAAAAATCATGTATCAGAATTTGCATAATAAAACTTTACCACTTATTCGGGCTTACTCCGTCCTTTTTATTAATCATCCGTACCGAAGAAGCGGAAAATGTCCAAAATGTACCTTTACTGTCTCCCATATCGTTAGAATTACGCACAATAATCATAGTCACCATGAACGAAAAGCAGACCGCAAAAGCGATACCCAGAATAATTCCCAACAGTATCATCGGAAATCCCCTCCTTCCTCCTGACGCTCATGTGCGTATCGGTTCATCTTCTGCGAAGCGGTAAGTGTTTCACTCCTTCGCAGTTTTTTCAGATTGCCAAAGCCCACGGAAACCATAACCCCCATAAGGCAGATGGCTCCCACAAACATTTTAAGGAGGCTCTCCCCGTCAAAAAATGCAGCCGTGCAAAATGCTATTCCTAACGGAATACTGATTATCAGAGTCAGAAGAAAGATTGCAATTGCAGTCGTTTTGACCTTTACACTATCATACGGAACCGCACCCACCACCTTACCGGTCTGCCCATTTACCAACATCGTATAGGGATTCTCTTTATACCGAAAGGTCATAAACCATGCAGGCAGCATGGCATAGGTTTCTTTCTGAATCTGTATCTGCGGATTACTGACTACCACACTTTTACTCCTGGCATTACAAGATTCCATCATCTGTCCGTCAAACAATTCCTTGGTTCTTTGTGCAGCCAGCCCTCTCAAATCTTCCTTACTTCTGTCATACCTGTCAGAATAATAACCCGACATATATCCTATTTCAAACTCTCTCAATCCCCGCATATCATAAGGCTCCAGCCGCTGGGAAGAGTCATCACTCAAATTGGCAGAAGCATCCAAAGAAACCTTACTGAACTGGCAGTCCGCTTCCCTCATAAAATACTTGGTACGACTACTTTTTCCACTGCCAACGGTTCCTTTAATCAGTTGTCTGTCATAATAATAAGAATCAAACAGCCAATACGGAATATAAATTCCACGTACCCTGTCCACTTCAAATTCCTTTACCTCTTTGGGAATAAAATAGCCCCGATTAAATCGTGAGCGTATGGCATTGACTGCCTGCTGCTTTTGAATGGCAAAGGGGATAATTACCTCCGGCTTCAACGTCTCGGAAACCCGGCTGAAAACAATAGTAGGCTGTCCGCAATAGGCACAGAATGTAGAAGTTTCCACACCGTTTACCGCCAGCTCCGCTCCGCAGGAGGTACATGCATAAATGTTACACTGCATGGTATCCGTTTCTTTGTCATTTTCCGTTTCTTTTTCACTTTGTGCCTCTTCTGCCTCTTTCATCTGGTCTTCAATATCAGCCATGGTAAAAAAGGAACCACAATATTTACACTGCATCTTCCCGCTCGTCGCATCAAATACCAGTGCGGCTACACAATTCGGACACTTTATTTCCATCTCCGTACCCCGCTTTTCTTTTGTCAGTCTCTACATCCTGTCCGGCTTCACCGGTTCCTTCACCTCACATCTTATACCACAAACTTATCCAGCATATCTCCCAGTTCACCAACGATGTCCTCATTGATTTTTCCGTTGATGCTTGCTGCCTGCATTTTTCCGTATATTTTATCGGAAAATTCTGCGACATCGGTAATACCTGCTGCTTCTGCATCCACTACTTCCATGATTCTGCTGATATGGCCTTCAATAGTATCCATATTTTGGGAAAGCTGCTGTGAAAGCAGGCAGAACTGTTTAAATTGCTCCATAAATTCTGTAGAATCCTTGTGGTAGGCCTGTCCTATGCCCACCATGGTATCATAATCCCTGCTGATTACATCCTCTACAAAATGAATCATTTCTTTTGAAATATCCACAAGTGCCTTTACTGTATCTACCGTAAACTTATTGATATCCTCTATTTCCTTCGCAGTCTGCGAGGTAGCATCTGCCAGTTTCCCCACTTCCTCCGCCACCACAGCAAAGCCTTTGCCGTTCTCTCCGGCCCGTGCAGCCTCAATACTGGCATTCAGCGACAGCATCTGAGTCTGCTCGGATATGGAAATAATCGCATTGGTCAGATCTATAATTTGAGCTATCTTCACGGAATCCTCAATTCTTTTTGTAAGCGTTTCTGACATTTCACCAATCATCCGGCTCATTTCTTTCTGGGAATTCCGGCAGGTTATACTTGCCTGTTCTGCTGTCCGGCTGACTGTCCCCGCATACTCTGCACCCGATTGGGTTTGCAGGTATAGATCTGACGACATTTTCTTAACAGACATTACCGCCTCCTGAATCTCCGTCACAGAATCACGG
This sequence comes from Lachnospiraceae bacterium, assembly GCA_051879895.1. GTDB lineage: Bacteria > Bacillota > Clostridia > Lachnospirales > Lachnospiraceae > Acetatifactor. Next base: position 10,179 of record JBJEMX010000003.1, on the reverse strand, counting down.
GTATCCTGCATTGTACGGGTCATCTCGTTCAATGTCCCGGAAATCCTGTTCAGCTCACCGGTTGCCTCCTGAAGCTCTTCATTGGTCTGATTGGTTGCTTTTTCTAACTTCTCACCGTTATCTTTCACTGACAGCATCATACTTCTAAGTTTTACCATAAACTGATTAAAACTGTTTGCCACATTCTCGATTTCATCTCCGCTGTGAATCTGAATTTTCTGCGTCAGGTCTCCTTCGCTTCCTGCCAGTTCCTCCATCTTGCGATTAATTGTAAGTACGTTCCGTGCCATCAACCGCCCCATAATCAGGGAAACGGCAAACGCTAACACAATACATACAACCTCTACAATTATCAGAACCTTAACCATATCCTGAATTTTTTCATTGATACTATCGATAGAACAGTCCACTCCCACAATGGCAGCCACTTCACCCTCGTCATTTACAATCGGTGCAAACGCACTGTAAAAGCTCCCCCATTCATCAGTAGTCACTTCCTCATCCATGGCAGCTTCGCCGGCAAAGGCACTTTCAATTTTATCATAGGTCTCATATTCTTCCCCTATGGCAGCTCCTTCCTCCGTATCCGCATCCACTACAAACTGTACGGTCCCTTCTACCTGCCTCATTGTATAGATATACTCTATATCCTCATCCACCAAAAAGTTCTGAAGCTGCTCCAGCACTTCCGCATAAGCCTCCGTGTCCTCATCTCCTGCCCAAATGCCGGAAATCCGGTCAGCATCAATAATTGCAGCCGCAGTCTCCGCTACCGACATCGTATGGGAACGGCTGACATTTAACAGATAATTCCGCATATAATAAATACTGATACCACTGATTAACATACTAACCGCCAATGCAATAAGCATGGTGGTACCTGCTATCTTTCCGCTCAATTTCATCCTGCGTACATTTCTTTTCATAGACATCCCCTTATCAGTATATTTTGTCTTTTATTGTAATAACTTTATGGTAATAATTTTATTATAATAAAAGACCTATCGCAATAGAAAAATGAGGATTATTCTATTTTCTATGTATTTATGCACGCAAAAAGGCTTCCATTTAAAACCATGGAAGCCCTGCACCTATTTCAAAATATACTTATTTTAGAAAGCCTTTTTATACAAGTCAATTACAATATCCTTTGTGGTCTCTCTTGGATTGACCGCAATGTTGCCACTCTTCATGGCATCCTCAGCCATAGCCTCAAATAGTTCCTCTTTCACTCCAACCTCTTTCAGGCCGGCCGGAATTCCAAGTTCTGCATTCAGTTCCCTGAGTGCCGATGCCAGCATATCGGGAGAAAACGCGTTCTTCTCCACAGGACATCTGGCTATGCTTTTATAAATATCATAATACTTTCCCCTATCCGAAAGTGCGTTAAATGTCACGATGGTGGGAAGAAGAATTGCATTGGCAACTCCATGTGCCACATTAAAATAAGCACTTACCGGATGGCTCATGGCATGCACATCACCCAGTCTCGCATGAGAAAATGCAATGCCCGCAAACAAAGAGCCCATCAACATTCCTTCTGCTGCCGTTTCATTCTTTCTGTCTGCCACATAGCTGCGGATATATTTGCCGATTAACTCCAGGGCCTTGCGTGCAAATATATCGGAAAAGGGAGAGGCTGCCAGCGAAATATATGCCTCCAGTGCATGCACCATGGCATCCACTCCGCAGGCTGCCGCTGTAGAGGCAGGTACGCCGGTAATCAGTTCCGGATCCAGAATGGCATAGGCAGGCAGCAGGTAGTTGCTCACAACCGTCAGCTTATAATTACGGCTATGATCCGTAATAACCGAAAACGCCGTTACCTCCGAGCCGGTTCCCGCCGTAGTGGGAACCGCAATCATGGGTACCACCGGGCCCGGCACCTTTCCTCCACCTTCATAATCCGTAATTTTTCCACCGTACACAGCCAGTACTGCAACTGCTTTCGCCACATCCAATGGGGAGCCTCCTCCGAAAGCCACTATAAAATCTGCTCCGCTGTTTTTAAATGCTTCTGTTGCCTTTTCAACCGTTTCTGTACTCGGGTTTCCTTCTGTTTCCGTAAAGGCGGCACTCTCCATGCCTGCAAGACTCAACGCCTCTTCACACTTTGTCACCATTCCAATATTTTTCAAATGAGGACCCGATATGATAAACGCCTTACTCTTTTTAAGCTTTTTTGCCAGCAGCGGAAGCTCCTTTAGGCTCCCCTTCCCAAATACGATATTTTGAGGTATTGAAAAAGAAAAAGTATCCATTAATACTGCACCACCTTAGCTTAATGCCTCTACAGAAGCCTTAATAATTTCATATGCTTCATCGCAATCCTTCTCATCAATAATAAGAGGAGGAACCATACGAATGGTATGGGCACCGATTGCCGTAATGAGCAGATGTCTGTGTAAACACTCATGCTTTACATCCACTCCGCTTATGGTATCATCAAATTCTACACCTACTAACAGGCCCTGACCCCTGACCTCCTTAACATGAGGCAGCGATTTCAATTTATCCATAAAGTATGCACCCATCTTAGCTGCATTGCCCGCCAAGTCACGGTCTAACAATTCTCCCACTTCAGCCAGGGCTGCCGCACAGCTGACAGGATGTCCGCCAAAGGTAGTTCCGTGAGAGCCTGCAGAGAATGCCTTTGCAACCTCTGCACTGGCACAGATTGCACCAATAGGCATACCGCCTCCCAGTGCCTTTGCCATGGATACAATGTCCGGCTTGATACCATAATGCATATAGCTCATAATCTTACCGGTTCTGCACCAGCCGGTCTGCACTTCATCAATCAAAAGCAACATTCCCTTCTCGTCGCAGAACTCGCGAAGGCCGGTCATGAACTCCCGGGTTGCAGGATGTACGCCTCCTTCACCCTGCACCGGCTCAATCATGATTGCAATGGTATTTTCCGTACAGGCATCCTTAAAGGCCTGCAGGTCATTGTAAGGTGCATAGGAAAATCCATAGGTCATGGGTCCAAATCCTACCTGACAGCCATTTCCGGGTTGTCCTGTTGCAGACATGGCACCAAAGGTTCTTCCATGGAAGCCCATCTTTGCAGTTACAATATGATAACGGTTGGGACCGTATTTTTCGATTCCGTATTTTCTTGCCATTTTAATCATGGCCTCGTTTGCCTCAGTACCGGAGTTCTGATAGAAAATTTTGTCCATTCCGATGGTGGTACAGATTTTCTCTGCTAATAATGCCTGCGGAATGGTGTACGGATAATTGAAAGTGTGCATCAGGGTTTTTGCCTGCTCTACCACGGCTTCTACTACTTTTTCATTGCAGCTTCCTGCCGAGTTTACGGCAATGCCTGCATAAAAATCCAGATACTTTTCTCCTTTTTCATCATAGATATACTGATCCTTTGCAGTCTCTGCCAAAAAGTCAAATCTTTCATAGGTTTCAATCATATATTTGTTTACTTTGTCTTTAATGTCCCGGGCTGTTAACCCCGTATCCGCTAATTTCATAGTGCTCCTCCTTCTGAACCCTTCCATTATTTTAAACCGGTATTATGATAATCCTGCTTTACGCATCCGACTCCTGAATCATATCCGGTGTAATAAACCCTTTGATAATCAGGTATTGTTCAATCAGCTTCACGCAGTTTTTCACGCCTACCTTCTCACTGTTTAATGTCATATCGTAGTTCACCGGATTGGTCCAATAATTTCCATGGGTATAATACTGATAGTAGTCTGCTCTGAACTTATCGGTCTGGGTAATGGTTGCATGGGCAACCTCTTCTGTTACCCCCATATGCTCCACCGTTCTGCGTACACAGAACTCTCTTGGTGCCTCTATATAGACGCTGACTACATTCTGACGGTCTCTCAGCACATAATCCGCACACTTCCCGACAATAACGCAGGATTCCTGATCTGCCAGACTCTTTATAATCTCACTCTGATATTCAAACAGCTTGTCATCAGAAACAAATTTTTCATTTCTGGCAATATAGCTTCTGGATCTGGGAAGTCCTTTTAAAAAGCTTGAAAAGCCGCCATTGTTTCTAATTTTCTCATTTACTTCCCGAAACAGTTTCTCATCCAGTCCGCTCATCTGACTGGCAAGCGTCAGAATACGGTTTTCATAGCAGTGAATTCCCAGCTCTTTTGCCAGACATGATGCAATTTCTTTGCCTCCGGTACCGAAACCTCTTGCAAAGGTAACAACAAAATTTTCCATACCTATCCCTCCTACTGTCTATCCTGCCAGATATCTGCTGAGAAACTCTCTGGTACGTGGGTTTTTAGGATTGCTGAACAGCTCCGAGGGAGCTGCGTCCTCAGCCACATAACCACGGTCCATAAAAATCGTTCTGGTAGATACATCCCTGGCAAAAGCCATCTCATGTGTCACAATAATCATGGTAAGACCCGTGGTTGCCAGTTCCTTCATTACATTTAAAACCTCACCCACCATCTCGGGATCCAGTGCCGAGGTGGGTTCATCAAACAAAAGCACCTCCGGATTCATACAAAGAGACCTGGCAATAGCCACTCTCTGCTTCTGCCCGCCGGACAACTGGGAGGGTTTTGCATTGATGTAAGGTGCCATTCCTACTTCCTTCAAGTGGGTAATTGCCCTGTCGAAGGCTTCTTCCTTGGAAAGGTGAAGTACCTTTCTGGTGCAGAGCATGCAATTTTGCAAAACAGTCATATTATTAAAGAGGTTAAAGGACTGGAAAACCATACCTACCTTGGATCTGTATTCATTGATTTCCCGCTGTACATCCCGGACTTCCTTACCATGGTACATAATCTTTCCCGTGCTCTGACGCTCCAGCTTATTGATACAACGTAAGAGCGTGGATTTACCGGAGCCGGAGGAACCAACGATACAAATAATCTCCCCTGCATAAACATCGATATCTATCTTTCTGAGTACTTCATGATCTCCAAAGGATTTACCCAGTTCCTGAATAGAAATAATTGCTTCACTCATAGCACGCCTCCTTACTGATTATCCATATATTCAACAGCCAGTGCATAATCATTTTTGCCCTTCATTTTCTTTTCCATAAAAATGAACAGTTTATTGAAAATGAAACACAATACAAAATAGATTACTGCAATTACCAGATAGGACTCGAAGTATTTATAGTAATTACCGCCGGCTGTCTTCGCTGCCATGAACAGTTCCTGCACTGCGATGACATTTAATACGGAAGTCATCTTCAAATTGGTTAAAAAGGTATTGGCCATTTCAGGAATGATATTTTTAAACGCCTGGGGAAGTACGATGTACAGCATGGTCTTCATGGGTGACATTCCCATTGCCCACGCACCTTCTCTCTGTCCCAAATCAATGGAACCGATACCACCTCTGACTGTTTCTGCCATATAGGCACCTGTGTTCAGCACAGTAACCAAAATACCTGCAATCTCAGGAGTCATGTTCACACCTGACTGTCGCAGACCGTAATAAATAATCATCGCCTGTACAATCATGGGAGTGTCACGGAAGACCTCCACATAAACAGCTGCAATTGCTTTTAATAATCTGAACAGGCCTCTTTTTACTATGTTATCGCCAAGGTTGATTCTGGTATCCTGAATAATTCCGATGATATAACCCAGTACAAATCCCAATAAAGTACCGATTACCGCAATGTACAATGTGAGCCAGGTTCCCTTCAAAAACATACTAAAATATTTTTGTGCAAGATAAACCATCCACTCAAAAGAATTGCCCGGGTTTTCAATTGAGAAAAAACTAAATCCCATATTTCTACCTCACTTCCGTCTTTCTTCTCCCAGCTCACATTGTCTGTTCTACATTAGTTTGCTGCAGGCTGCTGACTGATTACTTTTTCCATAAGTTCATCCATTTTTTCCTTGTCATCCCAGCCGATGTTATCCATAGCTGTCTGAAGTTTATCACGCAGTTCAGTGTCATCTTTTCTGGTTGCAATACAAACATTAACCATCTCATCATCACCTGAGAAGGTATCGCTTTCATCCAGAATAATAATCATCAAATCATCATTGGTCAGTAATGCGGACTGTGCTGTAGGCAGATCCACAATACAAACATCTGCAACACCATTGGAGATTGCCATAAAGCATTCGGAAGTTGTCTCATAGTTTGTACCTGTCTCAGCACCTTCAATCTGGTCTAAAAGGGGTACCCATCCGGTACCAAGCTGTGTGGTTACCTTACAACCGGTTCCTGCCAGATCAGATAAGGTCTTGACATCCTCATACGCTCCACCCTTCTTTACTACGATACAGTTGTCTCTGTAATAGTAAGGCTCCGTAAAGGAATAAGACATTTCTCTTTCTGCAGTACGTCCCATTCCGGCAATGATACAGTCATAATCGCCGACATCCATGGAAATACCGATAGAAGACCATTCTACTTTATGTATCTCCAAGTCCATTCCCAGTTCGTCTGCTAACATCTGTGCAACTGCCACATCATAGCCATACGCATAAAAATCAGAGCCATAAATCGGTACTGCGGTGCTTCCGTCCGGTGTAGTAGCCGAATCCTGTGTCCAGTTAAACGGTGCGTATGCACATTCCATACCAACTCTTAAGACGGCCTTATCACCGGAATCACCATCTGTTGTGGAGCCGGTTTCGGATGATCCACATCCTGCCAATGTCATTGCTGCCATCACTGTTGCCATCATAATTGCCATAAATTTTCTCTTCTTCATATGCTCCTCCTTCTGCCGTACCCTGTACGGCCGAACCAAAGTTTTAAACAAAAAAAGATGCCGGCGGAAACCTTTTTGTTTCCCCAGCACCTTTGCTGTTATGTGTATTCTAATCAACCGCATAGCATTTTTCAATATTCAAAATGCACAATCATAATGGGCATTTTGCACAGTCATTATAGAAACATCAGACGTTTCACTAAAATGCAATTGACTAAATCCAGATATTCCATGTAGTCATCCAGCTCTACCTCCAGCAGTTCTTCAATCTTATTGATACGATACTGCAGAGAATTGCGGTGAATATATAATGCCTCTGCCGTCTTACCAATACTGAAGCCATTCATATAATAAGCAAGCAGTGTTTCCTGCAAAAAGGTCCCGTTGGCATGGTCGTATTCCTCAAGCTTGTTCAGCTTTTCATTGCAGTAATTTAGGATTTCCGTCTGATTTCCGCTATTGAACATGTATTTGTAAATTCCCATGGAGCTGGCACTCAAAACTTTTTTATGTTTCGGATTCGGTAACATCTCCTTTTTGGGCACCAGACTCTTTGCCTCCTGATAGCTCTGCCCAAAATTTCTGGGATCTCTGTATGCTGCCCCCAGAATGCAGGTGCTTTTAATCAACCCCTTAAATTGTGGTCTGTCGTCCAATTCCCGCAGCACCGACTCCAGCTCCCGTTCAATCTCTTTGTCCTCCCGTGCTTCAAACAATAATACGAATTTATTCAAAAATCGCATAAACATGGGGTTTCCCTTCATATTATTGACTTCCCGGTTCAAGCAGTTTGCGTAATATTCATAGGTATGCTCATCCTGCTCCAGATTAATACCATATTTTCTGTCTACCACGATGATACCCACACGGTAAGGTTTCGTAAAATCCAACCCGAACTGGCCGGAAATCTTTTCTACATATTTGTCATTAATGGCATAACCAAAAAGCAGATTGTAAAGGTAGTCTCCCGTTCTTTTATTCTGCACACCGGTTTCCACAATCAAACTGCCGATGCTCTGCGAGATATCTACAAAGGAAGCTCCCTCCCAGCGTACATAAAACAGCGGAAGCTCCAATTCATTTGCTCTGTCTATTATACTCTGCGGAAGCCATTCCCTGTCATCCACTACGGAAATTGCCAGACCGGAGATTCCCAAGGTATTCAGTTCCTCCATAGTGCATGCGACCTCATCAAAATCAAATCTCACATAATCCACCACAATCAGGGCAAAGTTCCCCTGATTCATATGGTCCGCATAAGGTCTGGTCTGCACCATGTAGCTCCAGGATACCATTCGCTCCAGTCCCTTCTCACCTGCAACCAACTCCACCCCGTCCAATTTTAAGTTTAAGATGTCCCTGCATGTAATCATATATTTAGCATTCCTTTCTGAGACATAAGTATGTGATTTTACAATCGTTTTCCCCCTTAATATCTAATGATTACAATTGCTCTTTGATTGCCGCATATAGCAGTATCACCTTATCTGCATCCAGTTCCTTCTCAGCTGTATAGATCTGTTTCATACTTTCTGAGATGCTGTCGGGATAGCGATATTGTTTCAACATTTCAACAATCTGGTCTGCCGTATCAATATCCATCTCTGTCAAAGCATCCGCAAGCATATCCATCTGTCCCAAAAACAGTTCCTTATGAAACTCCGCTTTATCCTCAGCTTCTCTCTCCTGTTTGTAGAGCACGGTGCTTACTGTTTCCTTACATTTTCTCCACTCCCGCAGGAATACCGGCGTGACATTACGGATATCTTCATTTCTTTCATCTTTTGCCGCCATTTCAAGTGCCCTTGCCAATCCGCTAAGCTGCATTGCACCGATTACGGCTGCCGAAGATTTCATCGCATGAACCTTGATTCTATATCGCTCCAGCCCCTCAGGCATATCAATACTTTCAAAAAATGTCTCAAGCTCGTCTGCTTCCGCATCTGCTAATTCTATGAAATCCATCATTCCTTCATATACATGCTCTGCCGTTCCATTAAGAAGAAGGGCATATTCCAGATTAATATCCGGAATCTGAGACAGAAGCTCTTTGACGCTATCATTTTCGGAATCGCTCATGACAGGTTCTTCACTGCAATTTCCACATTCCTGCACCTTTTCTTCCGGCAGATACTTTAATATCATTTTTTCAAGCTTTCCGGAGGCAACGGGTTTCGTCAGGAAATCATCAAACCCCTCTGCCAAATACATCTCCTTGGCACCGATAATTGCATTCGCGGTCAAGGCAACAATTGGGGTATCCGCACAAAGGTTATGTTCGGAAGCTTTCATTCGATGCAGCGTTTCGATACCGTCAAGATCCGGCATCATATGATCCAGAAAGATCAGATCATATTTCTTATTTTCCGTCATCTCCAAGCATGACATGCCGCCGTCAGCCTGATCGATTCGAAGCTTCGTCTCTTTTAAAAGATTCACAAATACCTTTCTGTTCACCGCACTGTCATCCACAACCAGAATTTCAGCTTCGGGAGCCATAAAGGATGCATTATACATATAGCTGGATTCCTGATTCCGTATCCGTTCTTCCAGATTACCGATTGGCTCATAGTCAACGATTTTCTGCAACAAATCAAAGTAAAAGCAGCTACCCTCTCCATAGACACTTTCCACACTCAATTTACTGTTCATCAACTGTAACAGCTGTCCCGTAATATGAAGTCCAAGACCTGTTCCCTCTATTTCCCGGTTTCTCTTTTCCTCAATGCGTCCAAACTTTTCCGTTAGTTTCGGAAGATCCTCTGCTTTGATGCCGATTCCGGTATCCTTAACAGAGAAATGCAGCATCACGGTATCTTTTTCCTGTGTCCCGGTCACGGATAATGTAACGCTTCCCTCCTGCGTGTACTTTACGGCATTATTTAACAAATTGATGAGAATCTGGCGGATTCTGACATCATCTCCGAATAAACGGGACGGAATACTACTCTCCACAAATAAATTCACCTGAAGCTCTTTATTTTCTGCCTTGATTCGTATCATATTCACAATATCATGGATCAGGCTGCTGAAATCATACTCAATCGAAATGATCTCCATTTTTCCCGATTCTATTTTTGATAAATCCAGAATATCATTGATCAACGAAAGCAGACTTTGACCTGCACTTTGGATATCCATTGCATATCCGCGGATATTTTTGTCTGTTGTTTCTCGTAAAATCATTTCATCCATACCAATCACTGCGTTGATCGGTGTCCTGATTTCATGAGACATGCTTGCAAGAAACTGCCCCTTGGCTTCATTCGCCAGCACTGCAGCCCTCTTTTCCTGCTCAATGGTAAATATATTTTTTACAGTATTAATGACTGAGCATACAAGCAGAATAATCAAACCGATTGCCAGCACCGAGCCGCTGAAAATCTCTTTCCGCCCAAAATAAGTGATCAGCTGAACCGTAGCAGAAATAATTGCCCCGAGGATGCCCAGTGCAACAAAATAATATTCTTTGATATTCTTTTTTCAAATTT
>JBJEMX010000002.1:0-20181 GCA_051879895.1 Lachnospiraceae bacterium | reverse complement strand
TATAACCGATTGCACAGTATTCATAGAACTTTCCTGCTGTCATTTCAGTAATATAGTTGCCAACAGGTTTGTCATCATTTTGTTCTCCAATATTATCCACACCTCACAATCCCAAAGCCATCCATACATATATCGAATATGAATAACTGGTAATGTTAGGTATAGATTTGTTCGGTGCCGTCCTTATCTTTACCTTTTAATGATAAAAAAATAGGACTTAAATCATTCAAAACCTCTTATTTTATAAGGTTTCTCTTGATTTAGTCCTGTTTTAACGCATTCCCCTGTGATAATCTTAATCATTCCATTATCTTTTCTTATTTTTAACTGTTCAAGGTACACATCTCTTTTAATCTCCACAGTTTCACTCCTCATTTCTGTGCATTGCACGAATTTGGGTAATGCCATTTTACCACTAAATCATTTTACTTCAATAGCCGTTACTATTTTTTTTGTATTTGCACCTTTCTATGTAATGAAATAATAAAATATATAAAAAGGATACCCCACCATGCCCAAATCGACACGATGTATGTATCCTTTTCTTTGATAGCAGCAACACAACCAGATAAATTCAGAGATTAATCTATCTTTTCTCCATACCTATAATTTGACGGATACTCTAAACTCCACAAATCTTCACCATATAGAATTCCATAATCTTTAGCTAAAGAATGTGTACTACCTTTACCTGATAAGTATGCAATAACAATTTCCTTTTTTAATTCATAGCTATATTTAGTCATAAAAATACCGACCTCCAATCGTTAGATTTTGGGTCTAACTTTTGAGAGGCGGTACAATACTGAGGTTTTAGCCTGCGGAAGATGGGACTTGAAAAATTAATTGTACTAAAAAATATTGATAGAAAGGGCATTTCAACACATCATTTTCAAAAGTAACAAAAAAGTAACAAACTTCCGCATGCCTTTCAAAAAATTGTATCCTAATTGTTATAAATGCGAACGCTTGTCTCCACATCGTCAATTTTATTCTCAATACGTTTTAATTCAAGCAGAATTTCAACAAGCAACTCCTTTTCAGATAATGATAACAGTCTATTCTTTTCTTCTCTAATTTTTCTTCTTGTCGCTGACGTATTTTTTCTTTCATTTTCTCAAGCATAAATGTTCCTTACCTTATCTGTATTCTTAAATAACTCCTATGTTCTTAAATTCTTCAGAGTTTGCAAATGCTTGTGCTTCATATGCTCTTACCGCTAGCAATGGGTGTGTATCATTTTTTGTTAATAAAAATTCTAATCCTTTATTTATAGCATCTTTTTCCATACTGTCTCGATATTCAATCGCTTGTGAAAGGAAAAGATCTTTATTTAATTGTTCATCAAAATGCATTGTTCCACCTGCTAATCTCATCATTGTTTCAATAACAGGTTCTGCACTACCACAACAAATTACAGCAACTCTATCTGCCGAAAACTCACTACAACGATACCAATGAAAAAATGCAAGTTCTAGTGCACTATCAACAGTAGAAACAATGCTACTTGCAACACTTCCCCATAAACCTTTCCCATTAAGATAACTACCTAATTCATGTAAACCAAAAACACCACCAGTTAACACCATACCACCTATGGTATGATACAAACCATGTTTACAAGCTATATGACCACATTCATGTGCAAGAACTGCATATAATTCATCATCTTCAAAACATTCAAGCAAACCAGAATGTATAATGATTGTAAATTTCTCTGTTCCGTATGTATAAGCATTTGGTTCTCTGTTTAATTCTAAATATAATTCTGGCATTTCAATACCTATTTTATTACAGATACTTTGAACCATTAAATATATTTTGGGGAACTGATTTTCTGTTATATGTATCTTGCTTGACATGTTAATTATCGTATTTTGCTTATCATTCATAATTGATAAAAGTTTGCTACAAATTGTATCAAGTAAAGGTATTTTTTTCAATGCTTCTAATGTTGATTTATCAAGGCTATGTATATATTGTTCACAATCAATAGGTGTTGTTACACTCATATTTTGATTGATAATCTTTTGCGTCCATTTTTTAGCCTTGCATTTTCTTAACCACATCATAATTATGCTTCTCCTTTGTGAAAAACAATTTTACGCCTGTCCTTCTCTATTATATCATTCTTTGCACCATGAGCAATCAAAATTATTCATTCTTCTTAATCGTGATATATGTTGTTTCAAGTCCTCGCTCCTTGTCTTTTACCTTTTTGATTTTCACAAGGTCTTTATTCTTAGAAAGAGCAACTCCATAAGTTTTAAATCTTCTTCAAATAGCGTTTCGCTCTGTGGCTTTGCTAGGTTCTTGCTGTATAAATAGCGGTGTTTTCCCTTTGACATGGTAACAAGTTCTTTGGTTATGTACTTTGTAATATAGTTGCTCATTTTCTCGGTGCTTTCTATTTTGGTGGCGGAAGTGAAACCATATTTGAAACTACGGTTATTGATGTTGTAGATTTCTTTCCCATTTTTGATAATGCCACTCTTTTCAAATTGCAACTTGTCACAATTTACACCGATACCATGAAAGTGCCATCGTCCGCTCTTATGCAACTCTGGAACAAACAAATATTTGAGGTCTGGATTTTGGTCTTTTACATTCTTCAAAAACTGATAGATACGATTATAACATTCTTCATAATTAAAACTATCTACTTGCCTGGGTCAAAAGTGATAGTAAAGAACCAACCGCCATTCCAATCATTTGCAAATGCATACTCATATGCTGTAAATAATGTACTTCGCAGATGTAATGGTGTAAGAAATGAAAAAGACCGCTTTATTATCTCTGGTAAGCCTAGCGGAAATCACGCAATCAGAAAAACCTGTATCTCTGAACTGCATGACAGCCAATTATTATCAGACAGAATGATTTCTGATTTTGCTGGACATAAGGACATATCAACCACACAAAAATATTATATTCACTCTGTTACTCCACTCACAGAAAAAGCGGATGTATTCGCCAAGGTTTTCGGGTCAAAAGCAATGTAACAAAGTGTAACAAAAAAATTTCATAACGGCAAAAGAAAAAGCCTTGAAAGATCAAGGATTTTTCTTAAAAACGTAATGCGGAAGATGGGGTGAGGTGGAAAAGTGCACCGGAAGGTGCACGCAGAAAAAGGTCCGGCGGACCTTTTTCCCACCGAACCGACCGACGAGCCATTTATGGCGAGGAGACCTTGAGCCCTGGGCTCAAGGGACTCCTCGCCATAAATCAAAAGGGCTAAGCCTTTAGGCTTAACCCTTTTGATTTCCTGCGGAAGATGGGACTTGAACCCACACGTTGTAACCAACACAAGATCCTTAGTCTTGCCTGTCTGCCAATTCCAGCACTTCCGCATATATATTGTCAGTTTGCACCGAACAAAAATGATAATATCATCTACGGCCTAAAAAGTCAACATATATTTTCCAAAATTTTATATAATTCCTCTTCACATTCTTGCCAAAAATACCGATATTTGCTATACTTACAGTACAAAAGTGTTCTTGATGGCGTACGGTTTACGCAGATAGGAGCGATTATGAGTATTAATATTACAGCTAAAACAAACTATTCTTTCTTATTTGGCAATTCCAACACAGGTACTACAGGTTCCTTGGGCAATCTGAATTTCTTATCAGATTATGCCAGCATTAAGAACGGCAGTTATGGTAAACTGATGAAGGCTTACTTCAATATGAAGGACGGCAACAAAGATAAAACCGCTTCTGTTGAAGGAAAAAAGGAAAACCAGATTGCTTCTACCAGTGCGGATACTACCAAAGCTTTGGCTAAGATGCAGAGTTCCACCGATTCTTTAAAGGAATCCGCAGATGCTTTACTGAAAACCGGAAAGGATTCTGTTTTTAAAGGCGATACCATTACAGATGAGGCTTATAAAGCTGTATCCGCTTTTGTTGCAGATTACAATTCGGTTTTATCCGCTTCCGACAACATCAATAGTACCACTATTTTGAGCAGAACTGCCAACATGGTGCAGGCAACCGCAAATAAAGAAAGTGCCCTTGCGAAGATAGGTATTACGGTTGGAAAGGATAATTCTCTTTCCGTTGATAAGGACACCTTTATGAAGGCAAATGTTGCAGATGTAAAGAACTTGTTTAACAGTCACAATTCCTATGCTTACAGAGTATCTGCACAGTCCTCCCTGATTAATTTTGCTGCTGACAATGAGGCTGCAAAAGCAAATACTTATGATTTTACCGGTGCCTACAGCAACAACTATTCTGCCGGAAGTATTTTTAACAGCTTCTTCTAAAATAATAAGCATACTGTTCATAAATGTATTGGGTATTTAGCCACCGGCTCAGTCGGTGGCTATGATTGTATTGCAACAAAAAAAGTAGGTCTTTGTATCGACCTACTCTTTTTTTACAAGTGCGGAAGAAGGGACTTGAACCCTCACGTCGTTGCCAACACTAGAACCTGAATCTAGCCTGTCTGCCAATTCCAGCACTTCCGCAAGCAAGATTTATTTTATCTTCTTTTTGCTTATCTGTCAACCCTAAATTTTACGAAATGTATAAAAAATTTTGTCAAAACACACGATACAAAATACCTCCGTAAATAGTGGTATGAAATTCCTATTTTCTGTGTGTATTCCCATAAAAACGGGCTGTCCTTTGACGGACAGCCCGCATCTCACTACTTATTATCTCTGTACACGTCCGGAAGCATCTCCGCCTGCTAAGGTTTCTACTTCTTTTCTGGATACCAGATTGAAGTCGCCGGGAATGGTGTGCTTCAATGCGGAAGCTGCTACACCGAATTCCAATGCAGCCTTGAAATCTTTACCGTCTAACATACCGCAGATAACACCACCTGCGAAGGAGTCACCGCCACCTACACGGTCTACAATGGGATGGATGCTGTATTCTTTGGAATGATAGAATTCCTTGGTATCTCTTGAGTAAATACATGCAGACCAGCCGTTGTCAGAAGCGGAATGGCTTACACGCAGGGAAGATACGCAGTATTCAAAGTTGAATTTTTCTACCATCTGCTCAAAAATGGACTTGTAGCCTGCCAGCTCCAGTTCACCGCTGGTTACATCGGTTTCGCCGGGCTTGAAGCCAAGTACTAATTCTGCATCTTCTTCATTACCGATACATACGTCAACATACTGCATAAGGTTGGTCATAACCTTCTGTGCCTTTTCGGAGGACCACAGCTTCTTACGGAAGTTTAAGTCTACGGAAACCTTTACGCCAGCCTTTTTAGCTGCGATTAAAGCCTTTTCAGTCAACTCTGCTGCCGCATCGGATACTGCAGGAGTAATACCGGTAAAGTGGAACCAGTCAGCACCCTCAAAAATAGCATCAAAGTCGAAATCAGCCTCGGTTGCAGTAGAAATAGAGGAATGTGCTCTGTCATATACAACCTTGGAGGGTCTCATGGAAGAACCGGATTCTAAGAAATAGATACCCAGTCTTTCACCACATTTTGCAATGTGCTTTGTGCCTACATTGTATTTTCTTAATGCCGCTACTGCACATTCACCGATTTCATTGTCGGGAACTGCGGTTACAAATTCTGCGTCATGTCCGTAATTTGCTAAAGATACTGCTACGTTTGCTTCACCGCCGCCGTAGCAAACATCAAATTCGTCTGCCTGGATAAATTTTTCATTGTTAGGGGTGGATAATCTTAACATGATTTCACCCATGGTAATTACTTTTGCCATTTTTATCAATTCCTTTCTGTCTTTTCACTTCTTTTTGTTTCTGTTTTTTCTATGAGCTGTTTTTATTATTGTCACTCAACGCTGCAAAGCACTTACTTCTGTACCAGATGTACTGCGAAGCCGCCGATTTCTTCTTTCAGATAGATTGCCTTTAAGTTACCCTTATCATCTTTCTTTGCGGTGGTTTCATCAAATTCAACACCCAGTACGTTCTCTAAATAATTTACGGCTCTTACAATGTAATTGGTTGCAATTGCAATGTGACCGTTTTTACCCAAGTAAGGTGTCTTCATTACTTCTAATGCTTTACCGGCAAATACGGAGCTGTTGCCAACCTTTGCAGGCATGCCGAAGATAAAGGCAAATCTCTTTGCTGCCTTCTCTGCTTCTTCTGCATTTTCTGCATTTACGCCTATGTGAGCCAGTTCAAAACCAAGCATGGTCTGTACCGCTTCTCTGGTAAGCTGCTCAATCTTGTCCCACTCGCCTGCATTGATTAAATCACCGGGAACCATCCAGGAACCGCCGCATGCGATAATTTTATTGAAATCCAGATAAGAGGTCAGATTCTTTGCATTGATACCGCCGGTAGGCATAAACTTCATATTTACATAAGGTGCTGCCATCGCCTTGATTTTTGCAAGGCCGCCGGACTGCTCTGCCGGGAAGAATTTTACTACATCCAGGCCCAGTTCAATTGCCTGCTCGATATCGGAAGGACTGGAAGTACCTGGTGTAATGGGTACGTTCTTCTCGATACAATATTTTACGGTATTGGGATTTAAACCGGGGCTTACAATAAACTGTGCACCTGCTTCTACCGCTGCATCCACCTGTGCTGCATTTAATACTGTACCTGCACCGACGCACATCTCAGGAAAGTTCTCTGTCATTACCTTGATGGCACCTGCTGCCGCATCGGTACGGAAGGTTACTTCCGCACAGGGAAGACCACCGTTGCAAAGTGCTTTTGCAAGAGGAAGTGCATCCTCTACCCTGTCAATCTTTACTACCGGTACAATACCGATTTTGCTGATTTTTTCTAAAACTGCATTCATGATAAATCTCCTTCTGCCCATAGGCCTATGTCTTTTTCTATAAAGAATGTACGAAGCTGTTTTTCCGCAAACGGCACCTCTTATGCCAGAATCTCTTTTACGGCTTCTGCAATCTTGTCGCACTTGCAGTCAGCAAAGAAATACTCTGAAAATTTTTCACCCGACAGTGCTCCCTTTACCAGTTCTCTGTCCAGATTCTTTAAAATGGTCACCATATCTGCATGGGTTACTTCTTTTACCGCATCCAATATCTTTTTGTTTCTCTGCTCCGGCACTACTCTTTCCTTGGGATAGCCGCCACCACCGGGTGTACAGAAAAGCTTTTCAAAGATGTATTCCAGATTCAGTTCTCCTCCCCACCCAAAGTTCTCGGCAAAAGGAAGAGCTACGCAGTTACCGTCATTTACCTGGGAAAACAGGTATGCATCCAAGGGGGACTCAATATGTCCGCACAATACCTTCGGAAAAGAGTTACATGCCAGCATGGCACCTTCACCGGTACCGCAGCCGGTAATAACATAATCCGCTGCTCCTGAATTTAACAGTACTGCTGCCAGAATACCGTTCTGCACATAGGTCAGGGAATGGGGATCCTCTGCAGAATACATACCGTAGTTTACTACCTCATGTCCCATAGGCTCTACTACTTTTTTTAAGGTTTCATATACCAGTGCGTTTTTTGCCGCCTGGCTGTTTTCATTAATAAGTGCTATTTTCATAGTAATCTCCATAAACTATTCTTTTTCGGTTCCTTAGGAGGGCTGTTTGCCGATGTATGCCAGGATACCACCGTCTACATAGAGAATGTGTCCGTTGACTGCATTGGAAGCCTCAGAAGCTAAAAATACAGCGGGGCCGGTCAGTTCCTCGGGCTTTAACCATCTGTTTGCAGGTGTCTTTGCACAGATGAACTGATCGAAGGGATGCTTGCTGCCATCAGGCTGAATCTCACGAAGAGGTGCTGTCTGGGGAGTCTCAATATAACCGGGGCCAAGGCCGTTACACTGAATATTATACTGACCGTATTCGGAACAGATATTCTTGGTTAACATCTTTAAACCGCCCTTTGCTGCTGCATAAGCAGATACGGTCTCACGACCCAGCTCGGACATCATGGAGCAGATGTTGATAATCTTACCGTGACCCTTCTTAATCATTGCAGGGATAACTGCCTTTGATACAATAAAGGGTGCATTTAAGTCTACGTCAATAACCTGTCTGAACTGGTCTGCGGTCATCTCTGTCATAGGGATACGCTTGATGATACCGGCATTGTTTACCAGAATGTCAATAACGCCCACTTCTTTTTCAATCTGTGCAACCATTGCATTTACAGCTTCTTCATTGGTTACGTCGCATACATAGCCGTGTGCTTTAATGCCTTTTTCTGCATAAGCCGCAATACCCTTATCTACCAGCTCCTGCTTGATGTCGTTGAAACAGATGGTTGCGCCTGCTTCTGCGTAAGCGGATGCAATTGCAAAACCGATACCGTAAGATGCACCTGTTACCAATGCTACTTTGCCTTCCAGGCTGAAATTTGTAAAGCTACTCATTTTTTATCTCCTTCTCTTTTTAAATCTGATGTTTATATTGCTATGCCTTTTAAAAACCGGCACTTATCATTCCTATCTTAAATCCTTCATTGCCACAGCATCCATATCGTCGAAGTCCTGATTCTCTCCAACCATACCCCAGATAAAGGTATATGCTCTGGAACCGCATCCGGAGTGGATGGACCAGCTTGGAGAAATCACTGCCTCTTCATTTCTCATAACAATATGTCTGGTTTCGTCCGGCTCACCCATATAATGCATAACAAATGCGTCCTCGGGCATTTCAAAATACAGGTAAACCTCCATACGTCTGTCGTGGGTGTGGCAGGGCATTGTATTCCAGACACTGCCCGGCTCTAACTTGGTCATACCCATCTCCAACTGACAGCTCTCTACCTGACCGGGCAGGATATATTTACAGATAACTCTGTGGTTTGCATCCTCTAAGCAGCCCAGTTCTACCTTATTCTCATCTTTTACAATTACAACACCCTCCTCGGGTATTCCTTCCGGTTTAATCAAAACGGTAGGGCAGGTTCTGTGGGCAGGTGCACTGTTTAAATAAAACTTCGCAGGATTTTCTTCCTCTTCACTTGCAAAAATAATTTCCTTAGAGCCCATACCGATATACATGGCTTCCTTGAAGCCCACCTTATACACTTTGCCGTCTACGGTAATGGTTCCCGCTCCGCCGATATTAATAACGCCGAGCTCTCTTCTCTGGCAGAAATACTCTGCACGAAGCTCGTCTCCCGCTGTCAGCACAAGAGGCTTCACAGGTACTGCTGCTCCTGTAATAATTCTGTCAATGTGGCTGTATACCAGTTTAATCTCGCCGGGCACGAAAAGATTCTGAATTAAGAATTCCTCCCGTAAACGCTCGGTAGTATAATGCTTCACATCTCTGGGTGATACTGCTGTTCTCAGTTCCACGCCTGCCTACTCTCCTTTCTTTTTTGAGGGTCACTTTTTTACTTGTACCCAAACAATGATAATTCTTTATGTAAGTGCTTACATTATAACACAGTCTTTTGGGATTTACTATACTTTTTTTCAAATCCGTCTCTATTTCCTGCAAAAAATATAGGAGACCGGCATTTTTTAACGCCAGTCTCCTTTTAATTTTCCTGTTGCCTCGCCTACCTTACCGCCTCTTAGCAGGTATTGTTTCATCTTTTTCTGTAAAGAAGTGTCCTCCGGCAGTTCCTTAACCGGAATATCCTCCCTCTTAAACACCCATTGCAGAAATTCTGTAGAATCCTTTTCCCACTCTGTTATTTCAAATTCTCTTCTAAAGCAGTTGATTTTTGAATTTTCCGGCAACAATTCCTCCAATGCCGGAGAAAGCAGCCACGAACAGCACATAAACGGTTCCCCTGTATGCTCCGGAAAATATTTTGCAATGAAGCCCTGTGCCTCCGTACAGGACTCATGACACTTTTCCCTTACCAGTAGTGCATCTGACGGAATATGCATATCCACTGCCTGTCTTTGATATCTGCAGGAGGCATCCACAAATTCATATTCCAGCTCTCCTATTCTGAAGAGCAGCATGGAAAGCTGCCTGCCCGTCCAAAAAGCCCGGTCAAAGCCATACTCACCATAGCTCTCTTTATATTCCGTTACAAACCGGGTAAAGCATTTCATGGTAGCCTTGAAGATATCCTCCCCAATTCCCTTTTTCCGGTAGTTTTCCCAAGTCAGCCGGGCCGCATTAAGCATACAGGCAAGCATTTGAAAGCCCTGCTTATCCTCCTTCAGCTTCTCCTCCAATTCCTTCTGTGCCGCTGCATAAGCATCCGGCAGCGTCAATTTTTCTGTAAGTGCTTTCACATCAGCATCCTGCACTTTTTCAGCGGCTTCTAAAATCCTTCCTGTAGCCTCCTCAGGCATTTCTATCCGGCTGCAAATCTCTTCAATCCACATATTCCTCTTCTCCTGTCATATGAAACATCTCAACCCTCTCTTCAAATTGACTGTAAAAGTCAATATCTGTCCGGTATGGCTTAAGGTAAAAGGTTTTCAGCATCAGCACATTAACAGCCTGTGCTTCCTCCGTACGTTTTCTCAATTCCTTTAACAGATAGTGCCATGTAATCAGAAATCCTTCATACTGTACCATATTTGGCGTATCCAACCACTTGTCCACCTTTACCTTTGTTTTATTTTGTGCGGGACAGTCATTCAGCAGAAAGTATTGCAGTCTGCCTTCTTCGTAATTGCGTCCCAAAGGAAATAACCTGCACAGTCCCGGTCTGTATGCATGAATGGAGCATCGTCCCTCTCCATTCAGAAAAACGCAGGGGCCATTCCCTTCCTTCATTTGTATGTGCGGCAGAATAATTCCCTCCTCCACATGCAATGCAATGCTTCCGTTCATCAATTCTTCAAAGCTTTTTCCCAGCCCTGTTGTCAGTCTGTATATATCAAAGGGGTCCAGAATTACCGTATCCCCCATTCCCCGGCAGCACTCCGAACACCCTTTGCAGTCGTGGCAGCCTGCCTTTACCATATCACTCCTGTCGTACAACCTCATATCTGTTTTGACGCCTCTTCGCTGTGCTATAAACTCTGCTTCGGAAATTTTCAAAAGATATCTGCCCCACTTTTCTCCCTGATAAGAAAAGGCCTCCTGTTGAAAGCTTTCTACCTTGAAGCCGGCTTTTTCATATGCGTGCCTTGCAGGCATATTGCAGTCAAATACGGAGAGTCTGACCGTATCTGCCCGTAGGACTAAAAAGGCATGGTTTAATGCCAGCTGTAGCATCTGCTGTCCAAGTCCCTGTCCCCTTTTATTACTGTCTACGACAATCCGGCACATAAAGGCACTCTTATCTTCTGCGGAAAAATTCATACAGAAAGACCCTGCCGGAGTACCGTCATCCAATACCGCCGTAAACATACTCCGGTGATACCTTTTTTCTTCCTCATCCAGGAGTGCTTCCAAATCCTTTTGTGAAAAGCCATAGGGCAGCTTACCGGCACTCCACATGGCATGTACCCTTTCATCGGTAAGCCATTCCCTGATATATAGGGCATCTGATTGTCTGTAAGGTCTGATTTGCATGTATGTATTCCTTCCTTCGTTTACTCAAATCCATTGTATGTCAAAACAGGCTTCCGGACAAGCTGTTTTTTCTTTTCACACCGCTTCCGTTTCCGGCATATTATGCAGTAACGATACAAAAAGCCGGGCTGCTTATGCAAATTCTTCTCCTGCTTACAGAGGCTCTCTGCCTCTCCCTCGCTCTCTCCTTTGACGCCTTTGTTGCCGCCTTTTCCTACGGTACCTGCAAAATAAAAATACCTCCCCTTTCCGTACTGGTCATTTCCGGAGTCTGCAGCCTCCTTGTTGCCATCTCGCTGGCTATGGGCTCCCTGTTAAAAGAATTTATCCCCACACAGGCTGCCTCCGTCATCTGTTTTCTTTTACTCTTCCTATTGGGACTGTTTAAGCTGTTAGACGGTATTGTAAAATCCCTGCTCCAGAAATACGGGGCTTTCAGCAGCAACCTGTCCTTTTCCTTCTGCAATCTCCGTTTCGTACTCAGTCTCTATGCCAATCCGGAATGTGCAGACATCGACCACTCCAAGACTATCAGCCCGAAGGAGGCTCTTTCGCTTTCTATTGCACTTTCCCTGGATGGTTTTGCAGCCGGTCTGGGGGCTGCCTTCGGAAACGTAAACGGCCCCGCAGTGTTTATCTGTTCTCTCCTTATGGAGGCACTGGCCGTTCTTACCGGTGCCTTTTTGGGAAACCGTGCTGCCGGACTTCTCTCCTTTCCCGTATCCTGGATAGGTGGTCTTCTTCTGATTATTATGGCCTTCTTTAAGTTGTTTTAGCATCTCGAACATTTGTTCTGTTTTTGTATTGACAAACATATGTTCGAGATATATAATCAAATCACTATCCAATATTTTCCAAAATACCAAAGGATAAAACAGAACTACGAAAGGAGCTTACAAAAAGATGAAGCTGTCTGCTATAGAGAACCTGCACCGCGAATTTGCAGGCGTCATTAAGGCAGAGGATTTCTGTACAGAACACCCCAACCCCTACCGCAGCAATCCCCTGACATTGACAGAGACCGAAAACCGAAAGAATACCGCCCGGCATGGAAGCCTTAATACACCACAATTTACAGGCCGAAGCACACACCGCTAAGAGAGGAGATGCCTTCATGAATACCACACAATACACGTTACTGAAATTACCCTTCCAGCGAATCCTGCAGGAGGATTTCAACATCACACTGACTCCGGCTGAGCATAATAGTTTTCTGGTGGCACAGGGTCCTTCCCTGTTACTGGACCAGATAGAGCGGCTGCGGGGCGAACCCTCTCTTCACATATCGGAACTGATACTGGTATCCGCTCCCAAAAACCCCAAAAAAGAGGCACAGCTACGGACTCTCCTTACAGATGGCTTCACCAGCGGCGGTACACACTATTCCCGCTTTGGTAAGTCCGCCTCCCAGGCAAAGGCCGGTATTACCGCTTTTGTTTCCGATGCAATCTATGAGGAGCTTTACCGGATATCCCAGTTGGACATTCCCGTGGAAGAATGTGTGATTTCACGCTACGAGGCACAACGCTGCCTGCTTTTCAGTACCTGTACCCTGATAAAGGATTATCTGCCCCGGATAGTGATTATCGGAGAATACGAAAAGATACTGAAAGACTGCTATATCCGTTATGTGGAAACCCACGAAAAGACCATAACCGACAAAAAGACCGGAGAGCAAAAGAATGTCCCTGTCAGGGAAATTGCCGAGGGTCTGCATGATATTAAGCTCTCCCCCTTTGACGGCTGCGGCTGCCACGAAATAGAATTTGCAGAAAAGATAAGCCGGACACTGGGGCTTTCTTATACCGCCGTGGGAGCTCAGGTCCGCCTTCCTTTTTTAAAAGGCTATTCTGTTTATGTCCCTTTTCGGGATATCTTTGCAGAGATGGGCGTAACACAGATTAAAGACATTTACGGTAAATGGCATGCTGTTTCGGAAATTGACTGCATCTGGAATGTATGTATGTTCAAGGGGCACAAGCTGTTTTTACAAAAATACGGCTCTGCTGCCTTTGAAAAGTATATGGAGACCCTGCAAAAATACAGCTTTTGCTTAGGGATAAGCAAATACAGTCACCATACTGCCCACCTGCCCCGTATGGCAAGAATGAATTTTCAGTACCTGCAATGTCTGGATTTGTGGAACGACAAATATATCCGGCGATTTCTGGACAGAGAATCCGGCTACGATATTCTGTCCCCCGAAAATGAAGGCGGCATTATCCGCCTTGCCCGCTATACCACGGAGCTGTTTGAAAAAATTATCAAAGGTGACAAGTTTTATACCTGTAAATATCTGGGGCTTTCAGATACCCAAAAGCACACTGCCGAAAGCCGCTATGTGGAAGCTGTTCTGTTAAATGATGAGATGTTAAAGGATGTGGCTGTGAAACAGTTTTTACGGCGTAAGCTGAAAAAGTCCATAAACGATGCCAGACTGGGAAAAATTTATGCCGATGGTTTTTACCATACTGTAGTGGGCGATATGCTGGGGTATCTGGAGTTTGCCGCCGGAAGAAAGCCCGTCGGCTGCTTAAAGGCAGGGGAATTTTATGCCAAAACACTGCCTGAAGGACCGGTGTTGTCCTTCCGCTCTCCTCTGGTGGACCCCTCCGAGGTTAATGCCGTTTCTCTGGTATCCAATACCCTTACGGATAAATGGTTCTCCTATTTTAAGGACCAGGATATTGTGATGATAAATATGTACGACCTGTCCGCACCCCAGCAGGGTGGTATGGACGAGGACGGTGACGCCGTCTTTTTATGCTGTGACCGCTCCCTTGTATCCACCAAGATTGACAAGCCCATCATCATCGATATCGAAGACAAGGCTGCTGCCGGGCAAAGGCCTTATACACTTCAAAATCTGGTGGAATACGAAATGATGACCCGCGACAACCGTATTGGGGAAATCACCAATGCTGCCACCAGTATTGAAAACAAATACACTTCCGACCCGGAGGTTAAAAAGCGGTATGAGGATTTGACCTCCCTGCTGCGGCTCTATCAGGGAAAGGAAATAGATTACTTAAAGACCGGACTTCGCTGGCATATGAACGCCGGACTGCGAAGCCATTTAAAAAAGCTGCCCCGCTTCCTGTTGAGCAACTATCCCGACAAGCAGGACTCCGACCTTTTTTACTCTCCCTCTCCCATGAACGAGTTGTGTGACTATATCGATACCTGGGAGAAAAAACACCTTATCTGGGACAATACAGTAACCGATACAAAACACCTTCTGTTAAATCCTGCATACCCTGCCGAGGATTTAACCATTCTTCGGAAGGTACGCCATCTGATTAACGCCTTCAGTCTGGAGCACAGGGAGCTGCTTGCAGAGGCGGAAGCCGAAAACGCAGAAGTGGATTTTTCCAAAACAGAACTGCTTATTTCCAGATACAAAGAAAAGCTGGCACAAATCGAAGGCCCGGAAAGCGAAGACGAGCTGGCAAACTATGTGATAAAGGTCTCCTACCGGAATAACTCCATTACCAAACAACTGGCATGGCTGGGGTACGGCGACTACATCTTATACAATCTGAAGAACAACTCTGCCCACTCCAAACATACCCGTATCCTGCGGGTGCCGCCCCGGACGGAAAGAGCCTTGGAATATCTGGGCAGATACTATTTGATGAACGAGGAGGAAAGCAATGAAAAACAAAACTGAACAATACTCTGCAGACTGCAAATACACCAATGAGTCCGGTCTCTCCGGCAACACAGAAGTGCCCTACACCACAGCCGGTAAGTACCTTTACGAAATCCTTGAGGACTACAAAACTGCCGCCACCCCCACTGCACAGGAGGAAATATTCAGAGCCTTCTGCAATACCCTATGGCAAAATTCCAATAAACGTAAAGCAATCAAAAAGACCATCCGCTTTTCCGTGCGTAAGGATTTACTTTCCACAGAACTGGGACAAATCTTTGATACCTGGTCGGAGATTGAGTATACCTCCTGCCGCTCTCTTAGCAAGGCAGCCGACTATGCCTCCTTAATCCGCCAGAAAATAAACAATCTGTACACCCACCTGTGCGATAAGAGTATCTGTCTGAAAAAAGAGTATCTGGATTTGCTCCGCCTGCCCAGAACCCTTTACTTCCAATGGATAAACGGCAGCATCCTTGAGCCGGACGAGGTAACCTCCATGATTGACGACGCCATTGCAAAATCCATACAGGTAAAGGAGGATTTTGCCAAACAGAAGCTTCCCCTTTCCTGGACAAGCTTTAAAAAAGAGGCAGAGCTCTGCCTCCGACAGGTCTTTGACCGCTACATTCCCTTGGAAGAATATGAAGACGCCTCCCAATTTCAGATGGAAAGCGGGCTCTGGCAGGAGGATAACTATTGTATCAGTTACTTCTGTAATTCCTTATCCGGCTACTTTAAAAACTATCAGAAACGCTGCTACGGACTGCCCCAGAGCACCAGACATGCCTATGCCCGATGCGGATATTGCAGGGACTTATTTCTAAAGAAACATAATCGTCAGGTCTACTGCCCTTTATGTGCAGAATCCCTGAAAAAAGCCCGTTACCGGACTTACAACCAAAAGCGTAACCACAATTAGAAAATTCCCGTTTTCCTTGTATTTACAATAAAAACAGTCATTTTTCTGTATGTATATATACAGAATAGGGAACCAAAACATTTACAAATCCTTTCTTGGAGGTGGTGCATGTTAAAAGAACTTGGTAAATACAAGGAGCAGCTTTTATCCCTTTTTAAAGGTGATGAAAACATCCGCCGGCTGCTTCTTTCAGAAACTACTTCGGCGGATACCGGCACTACCGGGACAGAACTGGATACATACATAGTTCCTCACCTTTATGTAAAACCTTCCGAGCCTTTGAGCGGCTGTTATCTTTATTTTGATACAGCCGTCTCCCGCTGGGAAGGCACAGTCAAAACCATGCAGATTACACTGCAGACCATTTGCTCCTCAGACCGGCTGACGCTGACTGAGGACATACCGGATACTTACGGACTGCGTTATGACATACTGGCGGACTATGTATCCTCCGCTCTCTGTCCCGCCCAAAAAGAAGAGGCACGCAACCGGCTGAAACAATTTGGTATTGGAATACCCTCTCTGCAAAAAACAGAGCACTTTACCGAAGACAATATGTTCGGCCACACCCTCATCTATACGCTGCCGGCCTTTGGCAGAAGCGTATGAGATTAGATTATGCCTCATTACTTTCTCCTTTCCCCTTTCTTATCGAAAAAGTCGGAAGCATCAAATCCCCTCTTTTAAGAGAAATCTGGAATCCTAAAATCACTTATCAGGGCTACAACATGTACCTGTCCCTCCTTTTTCTGACGCCCCAGACCTATTATGAACAGATGGCACCTTCTCAGGGTGACCGGTATCAGTCCCTGTCCGAAGAGGAGAAAGCAAAAGTCTGCATGTTTGACCTGATTGCAGACAATGCCGGTCTTCGGGACGCCTACTTAAAGATGCTTGACTTTTTCCTTGTGGAGCATGTCCTCTGGAATCCGGAAAGCAAGGTATTCTTAACCTTCACCGGTGCAGAGGACGACTCCCTCCCCGTTGGCGTTATTCACCGGGGTATCTTTTCCGAACTTTGTGATATTATCCTGCAGCGATGCGGCATAGACCGCAAAGACGCGGATATGGATATTTCAAAGACCCAGAATAAAAAGGCACTGGAGATAGTAAACAAAATCAAAAAAGGCCGTCAGGCGGCAGGCGGGCGAAAGGTTCCCGATAAAGCCATGGAACTGCCGAATCTGATTTGTGCCGTTGCAGCAAAGAGCAATTCTTTGAATTTTACGAACATCTGGGACCTTACGGTTTTCCAGTTGTACGAACAATTTAAGCGTGAACAGGCCAATGTCTATTTTGACATACAAAAGATGACTGTTGCCGCTTACGGAAACAAACAGAACTCATTCACAGGAAGCGAATGGTTCAAAAACTAAAACATTCTCAGGAGGAATAAAAAATGAACAATACTTTTGCAAACAGAGAAGTGTGTGACCTTATTTTCGAGGATTACGCAACAAAGAAACCCTTTTTAAACATGGACTATGCCAATGTAAGTACTACAGAAATTACCGGTGAAACCGTATTTGCTTACGGCGGAAAAGGTCATCCCAAGCGTGTTGCTTTCAGTGGTGAACGCGGCGGTACCCTTACCATTGAAACCCAGATTCAGAGCTTTAAGCTGTACCAGTTGTTAACAGGCGGCGATATGTCCCGCACAGCTAAATTTATGGCAAGAGAAGTGCTGACCGTTGCTGACGGTGCTGTTACCTTATCTGCTGCTCCCGCTGACGGTGCTTCCGTTAATGTATTTGCGGCTGACGATGACTGCGGCGAAGCACTTGCCTCAGCTGTTGCAGACAAGACTGTTACCATTACCGATGCTAATGACGGCGATCAGGTAATCGTTTACTATGTCAAAGACATTACCGACAAGGTACAGAAGATTTCCATCAAGGGCAGCTCTTTCCCGAAGGCATTCACCGTTTACGGCGATACCATCATGAAGACAGAAAACGACGAGTTACTGCCTTACAAGTTTATTGCCTACAAGGCTGCTCCCCAGTCCAACATGAGCATCAGCATGTCCAACTCCGGTGACCCGGCTACTATCACTATCACCTGTGATCTGATGGTAAATGACAGCAACGAGATGCTGGATCTCATTCTGGAAGAAGAATAATCACCCCTGAAGGGAGAAGAAAACTATGACGCTTACTATGTTCCTTCTCCTGCTGACAGCCTTTTCCACCCTCTCCGGTCTTATGACCGAGGGGGTGAAGCTGCTGTTGCAGGATTTAAAAATCACCTGTCCTGCTAACCTGTTAGTTCTCGTCATCGCACTGCTTACCGGTATCTGCGGTACCCTGGCAGCCTATGCCTATCTGGGTGTTGCCTATACCGCTCCCAACCTGTTAACTGCCTTTTTGATGGGTATTGCCAACTGGCTGTGCAGTATGGTGGGATATGACAAGATTACACAGGCACTCTCCCAGCTCTCAAAGCTTGGGAAAAAGTCATGAGCCGCCCCATACGCTACCTGCAGACAGATGCCCGTTGGAAAAAGCACAATTACTCTGCTCCCGGCGAAACAAGGACCATAGGCAGTTCCGGCTGCGGCGTAACCGCCGCAGCCATGGTAATTGCCTCCTTAAGGGATAAAAATGTTACCCCTGTGGTAACCGCTGAATGGTCCATGGCACGGGGTTATAAAGCAAAGAATCAGGGAACCTATTACAGCTATTTCGTTCCTCAGATGCAAGCCTACGGCATTTCCTGCAGACGATTAAACACCTCCAACCTTTACGGACA
Source organism: Lachnospiraceae bacterium (assembly GCA_051879895.1). Taxonomy (GTDB): domain Bacteria; phylum Bacillota; class Clostridia; order Lachnospirales; family Lachnospiraceae; genus Acetatifactor. The sequence goes on along the minus strand of JBJEMX010000002.1, from coordinate 1,477 downwards.
GTCCATCTCTGACGCCCATACTCAGGCTCTTCTAGAACTCCAGAAGGGCAACTGGATTATTGCCTGCATGGGAAAAGGACTCTGGACAAGCTCCGGTCACTATATTCTGGTATACGGTTACGAAAACGGCAATGTCTATATCAATGACCCGGCATCAGTGGCTCCGGTCAGAGAGCAAAATACCTGGCAGACCTTTGCCGGACAAGTCAAATATATGTGGGCGGTGGAAACCACGCAGGCAGAAAAAGTCCCTTCGGATTCCATATACACTCACACTGATTTTATCCGGGAAGTACAGGCTGCCCTCGGTACCCGCACAGACGGTATCGCAGGGAGTGAAACACTCTCCAAAACCATTACCGTATCGGCAAAATGCAATCAACGCCACCCTGTTGTTATCCCCCTTCAGAAATATTTAAATGCACAGGGATACGACTGTGGCATAACAGACGGTGTTGCAGGCAAAAAATTCACCGCTGCCGTGGCTGCTTACCAGAAAGCACATAACTGCACGGCTGACGGTATTATCAGTAAAAGAGCTCAAACCTGGAAAGCCCTGCTTGGGCTTAATTAATACAAATATAGAAAGGTACTACTACAACATGGACGAAAAATACACGGAACTGGCAGTACACCTCCAGGAAATCTCCAGCCGTTCCCAATCCAACGAGCACCGCATCTGTGCTCTGGAAGATACATTGGATAAGCTGCAGGAAACCCAGATTGCCCTGATTAAAATCGCCAACAGCGTAGAAAATATGGGACAATCCATCATCACTATCAAGGATGATGTCAGTGAAGTAAAAAGCTCCCAGAAGGAACTGACCGAAAAGGTATCCGAAATGGAAACCAAGGCTGCTATCGATACCAAAAAGCGGCTGGATACCATTTTTGAGACCGGACTGAAAATCATTTCCGCAGGAATTATTACCGCTGCCCTGCTCAGTCTTTTTCCCGGAATTCCGTGGTAGGCAGATACTGCCGTTACAGGCCTTGGTGCACACAGCAGCCAAGGTCTGCAATTAATACACCAACATAGGAAATTTTACAAGAAAGAATTTTCCTTTCACCCGGAGTTTGTGCTGCTGCACAAATATCCATTGATTTTACAGCCGCAGACAAATTTGACACAAATTAAGCGGCAGAAAGCGAGGAAACTTATGTTTAAGAAAATAAAAGAATACTTTGAAACCAAGAGAAAAATCCGTGCCTTACTGGTAAGCACCTTAGAATCCCTTTCCAAAACCGGTGCTACCCTGAATGAACTCATGGATAACGTTCATGCCATTGCAAAGGTTTACGAAAGTCAGATAAATGCTGCAGCAGAGGAGTCCGAAAAAGAACGTTCTGCCGCCGGAGATTATGCCCATGAATGATTTTCTGACTCTCTTAAAAGCTCTGTCGGGCAGTTCCCTGTCCGGTCCGGCAGAAAAATCCCTGTTGCGGCTTTCCGACGCGGCCTCAGATATGACTGCCG
>JBJEMX010000001.1:0-79166 GCA_051879895.1 Lachnospiraceae bacterium | reverse complement strand
CGGGAGTTAATTCCACCGCATAAGGGGACGGTGGAATTAACTTTAGAAATTTTCAGTTTTTATTACAAGACAAAGCCTGCTTGACAAAAAGAGAGATTAAATGTTACAATAGCGTCATCTTAAGGAGAGAGGTGAAAAGATGAGGAGATAATTTACTTTTGATTACATGAAGTTTTTGCAGTATACAGAGTCGTCTATATACTGTTTTGTCATGTTGCCAAAAGTGGATTATGTTCTCATAACCTCTCTTTTTGTGTGCAGAAATATGGATTATGAAATGATGGCCGTATGGAGTTATATGAATTATGAGACAGCGGCTGCATTATCGATAAACTAGGAGGTTATAGTATGTAATGGAACTGTTTGGCAACGAACGGTTTCTTTTTTTGTTTGGAAAAGGAAACTCTGAAAGGAGGAAGACATATGGCTCAAATTAATGTAGATAATCTGACCTTTGCCTATGAAGGAAGCTTTGATAATATTTTTGAACAGGTATCTTTTTCGATTGACACAGACTGGAAGTTGGGTTTGGTAGGCCGTAACGGCAAGGGGAAAACCACTTTTTTGAATTTATTACAGGGAAAGTATCCATATACGGGTGTGATCAGCAGTTCTACCCTGTTTGATTATTTTCCCTATCCCATTTCAGAAGAACAAATGCAATTACCGGCGGCAGAGTTCATAGAAATCATAAAGCCCCGGAGTGAATTGTGGCGTGTTATCTGTGAACTGGATGAGATGGAGGAAAGTGCTGAAAGCTTGTACAGACCTTTTAGTATGCTGAGTCCCGGAGAACGTACTAAAATTTTGTTGGCTGTCCTGTTTTCCGGAGAGAACGAGTTCTTGCTGATTGACGAACCTACGAATCATTTGGACCGGCTTTCCAGAGAAAAGGTAAAAAAATATCTGGCTTCCAAAAAAGGCTTTATTCTGGTATCTCATGATAGAGACTTGCTGGATGCCTGCATTGATCATGTTCTGGTATTGAACAGACAGACAATAGAGGTGCAGAACGGTAATTTTTCCGGATGGTGGGAGAACAAACAGCGAAGGGATCAGTTTGTAAAGTCAGAAAATGAAAAGCACCTGAAAGAAATAGGAAAGCTGAGACAGGCGGCAGAGAGGACTTCCCGGTGGGCAGATAAAAATGAACATACTAAAATCGGATTTGATCCGATTAAGGAGCATGACAGATTTCTGGATACAAGAGCTTATATAGGAGCAAAGACAAAAAAGATGCAGAGCCGGGTAAAACAGATGGAAAAGCGGATTGAACGGGAAATTGAGGAGAAGGAAGGACTTTTAGCGGATTTGGAAGAGCCCGCAGACTTAAAAATGATGCCGCTTATCCACCATAAAAACACCCTTATCAATATCCGGGAGTATTCCGTTAGGTATGAGAATGCGACACAGGCGGTTTTTAAGAATCTCACTTTTACCGTAAACCGGGGCGAAAGAGTAGCTTTGCACGGTATAAACGGTTGTGGAAAATCTACTCTTATCAAAATGATTTTACAGAAAGCGGGTATTACGGAGGCGGACATGCCTGTTGTTCAAGAAGGCATATGTGAAACGGCATCCGGATTAGTGATTTCCTATATCAATCAGGATACATCCATGTTAAAGGGGAGTATCTCTGCCTTTTGTAAGAAACAAAATCTGGAGGAAAGTCTGTTTTGTGCCATACTCAGACAACTGGATATGGAACGTGTACAATTTTATAAAGATATGGAGGAGTATTCGGAAGGACAGAAAAAGAAGGTGCTGATAGCGGCAAGCCTGCTTACGCCGGCACATTTGTATATATGGGATGAACCGCTAAATTATATTGATGTGTTTTCCAGAATGCAGCTTGAAAAACTGATAGTAACATATCAGCCTACGTTATTGTTTGTGGAACATGATGTAAGATTTCGCGAGACAATAGCAACCAAGACCGTCACTTTGCAGGTACAGTAAAAAGGACTGTGCAATTATTCTTCCGGCAAAAAGATGGAAGGCGGAAGAAATCAAAAAGCTGCTTATTGGCAGAGATAACCGGCTGTAGTCAGCAGGTCTTTTGCCTTGTTCACGGACAGCTCATCATAAAATTCAATGTGCATGGAGCCTTCTGCGGATTCCCGGTTGTGGGTAATGCCGATATTTTTAATGCTCAGGTCTTTTGCGGCCAGAAGATTGACTACATTTGCCAGAGCACCGGGCTTGTCGGCAATATCAACGGTCATGTCGAAGGCACGCTTGATAGGACCGCTTGAGGCATTCACAAAGGATTCCCTGTAGGTGCGTGCGGATTCAAAGAAATCATAAAGCATATCCGCATCTTGGGAATCCAGAGCGGCCTTTGTCCGGATAAGAGAGTCAATATAATCCTGTAACAGACGGGAAATATTTTCTCCGTTGGTGAGGCAAATCTGCTGCCACATAACAGGGGAAGAAGAGGCAATACGGGTAATATCTTTAAAGCCTCCCGCAGCAATCATTTTCATAATGCCATCCTCAGAATCGGTATCACGTACCAGATTTACTAAAGAAGATGCAATTACATGTGGCAGATGACTGATGCCGGCGGTAACAAAATCGTGCTGTTCGTAGGAAAGCACCAGGGGAATGGCTCCCATTTTTTGAACAAGTTGACGGTATTGTTCCAGCTTTTCAGAAGAAACTTCAGCGGTAGGAGTCAGAATATAGTAGGCATTCTGCAAAAGAGAGGCCTTGGAATTCTGATAACCAATCCGTTCACTGCCTGCCATGGGATGACCACCGATAAAACGATTGCTAAGGTTCATTTCGGCAACATGCTTGTGAGTGGTGGTTTTGACGCTGCCTACATCGGTCAGAATACAGTCCGGGGAGATCACTTCTTTTAATGCAGAAAGATTTTCGTCATTATGAGAGACCGGTGCACATAAAAATATATAATCGCATACGGAAAAAGCACTGTCTATGCCGGTAACGGTCAAATCGGCAATCCCTTCCTTGCTGGCAAGGGTCAGTGTTTGTTCATTGATGTCATATGCGATGATTTTCAAATCGGGCTCAGCATTCTTTAAGGCTTTTGCAATAGAACCGCCAATCAGTCCAAGACCGATAAAACCACAGGTTAATGCAGACATAGTCATGTACCTCTTAAAATTTTGTTTTTTCAAATTCTATCACGTTAAAGCGTGAAAGTCAACACAAGATATCCAGTTCGGTATCTTGTGTTTTATCAGGTGACTGAATCTTTGGTAAAAATAAAAATGTGTGAAAATTGTGGAATAAAACTTGTAATTTTAAAGAAAATTTAGTAAAATATACCCATAGTATTTTGAAAACAGGTAGTTTTATGGGGATAAATACTAATAACTAGAGGGAAAGGACACGACGATTATGAAAGTTTACACAACCGACAAGATCCGAAACGTAGTTTTACTGGGGCATGGGGGTTCCGGCAAGACCAGTCTGGCAGAAGCAATGGCATATCTTTCCGGTATCACATCCCGTATGGGAAAGGTTACTGACGGCAATACCGTAAGTGACTACAGCAAAGAAGAACAGAAGAGACAGTTTTCCATTTCCACATCTGTAATTCCGATTGAGTGGGAAGGATATAAAATCAATATTCTGGATACGCCCGGTTATTTTGACTTTGTAGGCGAAGTGGAAGAAGCAGTCAGTGCAGCCGGTGCAGCGATTATCGTAGTAAACGGTAAGTCCGGTGTAGAAGTAGGTACCGAAAAGGCATGGGAGCTTTGTGAAAAATATAAGCTTCCCCGCTTTGTATATGTAACCAATATGGATGTGGACAATGCCTCCTTCCGTCAGGTAGTAGAGGATATGACCGCCAGATACGGTAAAAAGATGGCACCCTTTAACTTACCTATCCGTGAAAATGAGAAATTTGTAGGTTATGTTAATGTTATTGCAGAAACCGGTAACAGATGGCAGGGAAAGGAAGTAGTTCCCTGTGAGGTACCTGAATACAACAAAGCCAATCTGCAGATTTGCCGGGATACACTGATGGAAGCGGTAGCAGAAACCAGCGAAGAAATGATGGAGCGTTATTTTGGAGGTGAGACTTTCTCCGAAGCGGAAATTCGTGCGGCACTGCGTACCAATGTCTGTGATGGAAGTATTGTTCCCATGGGTATGGGTTCCAATACTTTGTGCCAGGGTGTTTACACACTGCTTGATGATATTATCAAGTATATGCCCAGCCCTGAAAACCGTCAGGTGGCAGGTATCAATATGAAAACCAATGATATTTATCATGCAGATTATGATTTTTCCAAGGCAAAATCCGCATATATATGGAAAACCATCGTGGACCCGTTCATCGGCAAATATTCCTTAATCAAGGTTAATTCCGGTGTATTAAAGACCGATGATATGATTTATAACGTAGATAGGGATATTGAAGAGAAAATAGGCAAATTGTATGTATTGCAGGGGAATAAGCCTATTGAAGTACCGGAACTTCATGCTGGTGACTTAGGTGCTCTTGCAAAGCTGACTGCAGCCAGAACAGGTAACAGCCTGTCTACCAAGGCAACTACCATTAAATATGGTAAGTGGGAGATATCCACCCCTTATACATATATGCGTTATAAACCCAAAGATAAGGGGGATGTTGACAAGATTTCCCAGGCACTGCAGAAAATGACACATGAAGATCAGACCTTAAAGATGGTAAATGATTCTGAAAACAGACAGACCCTGCTTTACGGTATGGGTGAGCAGCATCTGGAAATTATTGCCAGCCGTCTGTTAAATGAATATAAGGTTGAAATTGAATTAAGCCAGCCGAAGATTGCTTATAAGGAAACCATTAAGAAGACTTCCGATGTGGAGTACAAGTACAAGAAACAGTCCGGAGGACATGGACAGTACGGTCACGTTAAGATGCGTTTCTCTGCGTCAGGTGATTTGGAGACCCCCTACGTATTTGAACAGGAGGTAGTAGGCGGTGCAGTTCCCAAAAACTTCTTCCCGGCAGTAGAAAAAGGCTTACAGGAATCTGTAATAAAAGGGCCTATGGCAGCTTATCCTGTTGTGGGCGTTAAGGCGGTTCTGTATGATGGCTCTTACCATCCGGTAGACTCTTCGGAAATGGCCTTTAAGATGGCAACCATCCAGGCCTTCAAGAAAGGCTTTATGGAAGCAGGCCCTATCCTGTTGGAGCCTATTGCCTCCCTAAAGGTAACGGTACCGGATTCCTATACAGGTGATGTTATGGGTGATCTGAATAAACGCCGCGGCAGAGTACTGGGGATGAATCCGGTTGCCGGAGGTAAGCAGATAATTGAAGCGGATATCCCTATGAGCAGCTTGTACGGATACTGTACGGATTTGCGTTCCATGACCGGCGGACGTGGGGAATATGCTTATGAATTTGCACGTTATGAACAGGCACCTTCCGATGTACAGGCAAAAGAGGTAGCAGCCAGAGCGGATAAGGTAGCAGGTGGCGAAGAAGTGTAGTACCATCATTAAACATATAATTCTGAGAGCAGGATTGTTGTATTTATGGCAATCCTGCTTTTGACTTATTATCATTGGTTCTTGGTTTTGTTTAATTTAAATTTGCTAACTCAATAAATTTGTAAGGATGAATAATTATGTCTGAACGTGAAGAAAAATTTGAAAAGATGCTCCAAGACATTCAAAAGGAGTATGATTTAACATTAAGCAGAATGGAAAAATTAAAAACAGAAGGTAAAACAAAAACTGTAACATATAAGCAACTTATGAGCACTAAGCTTACTCTCCAAAATGTTCTTTCAAGATACGAAATTTATGGACTGTTGGACTGATAGATAAGAATGGAATGAACTCTTTTGTGAGCGATGACAATCCAACGAGGGTTCAATTGTATGGTAACTCCATGGTAGAATATATGCCCACAGTCAGTGTACCGGAGGAAATGTAGTAGTTAAGTCTGAGGTTAGTGCATTGGCGGAAAAGGATTATAGTATGTTATCCTGTTTTATTCTATTTTATCATATGATACAATAAAAGAAACAACAAGTAGTAAAATTATTAATTATTCTCTTAATTCGATAGCACTGAAAATTGATATTTTGACAAGTCATTGATTACGAAAATATATATTATTAAAGGGTGATAGGTAATGACGAGTATTGAGGCAACATCTTTTGAATGAGGGATGCAGCAGATGCCGGTAAGGCGATTGGACAGAGAATGAGGAAAAGGAGGAGCTGAGAGATGTTTGATTTGATTTTTGCATTTGTTTTTGTGTTAGTATCTATGGTGCCGATTATTATAGGCATTGTTTCCAGAAGTCATATAACCAGAAATTGCACGGTTGCGGTTGAGGCGGTGATTGAATCATATGAATCACATTATAGTCATGAGCGGCATCATATCATTCATGTACCTATTTACGGCTATTATTTTAATGGAGTACACTATAATGCATCGGCTAAAAGCAGACGGGGGCAGAGGGGAATAGGTGTGCGGCAAATATTGTATATCAATCCTTATAATCCACAGCAGTGCTATAAAAAGGAGGATTTGTTTATTCCTAATGTGGCACTTGGTATAGGAATTTTTATGGGCATATTGAGTCTTGGTTTCCTATGCAGGATTATATTAGACCTTCTTTTGGTATAACTGAGAAAGCTATTTTGTTGTGAAATGGTTAGAGACACACAAAAGATGGCTACATCGCTATATGTGAAATTAGTATGTTTTGATATAGGAGGATAAAGGAATATGAAGAAGCATAACTTTTGGGAATATGTAATATATGGTATTACACTGCTGGCAGTTTTGGCTTTGTCAGTAGCAATTGCCCTAGGCAAAAGGAAGAATACTGAGGATGTACCTGATAACTATACTTTTACAGATGCGGATTCCTTTACCGAAAGCGATAAGCAGGCAGATTTTATAAAATATCTGGAGGAACAGCTAAAAAAGGATATTTGCTGTTCTTTTGACAAGGTGGAAAGTGCTGAGGTACATATAGTATATCTGCAGGAGGACGATAAATATGAAGTTTCTGCGGAGATTGCCTTACAGGAGCCGGCAACATTGGAAGAAGCGGAACGACAACAGATAATACAAATGTTTTTGAATGCCGTACAGAACCTGACAGAAGAGGATATCCTTTTGAATATTGTGGAATATAAAACTGTAAAGCAACAAAAATCTGTTGACAATTATGCATGAAATAGCTACAATTACCCTAGACGTTGAAGGAAAGTAGTAGAAGCCTGATTCTTTTCAGAGAGCAGCCGGTTGGTGCAAGGTTGTAGGATATGGTTTTGAACTGGTTCCGGAGTTCCCATGGTGAAGTCTTTGAATGTGCAATCGCGATGAATGGCTGCAAAATCATTTATAAGTATAGCAGAGCATGTTTGTCAGATGTGTAGCCCCGGGCGGCAGCCCCGTTATCGGTAATGAGTGCAAAGAAAGTATCCGGAAGAGATTCGTTTCTTTGAATTAGAGTGGTACCACGGAAGCAAAGCCCTTTCGTCTCTAAGAGAGATGAAAGGGCTTATTTATATATTTATACAAGGAAGGTAAAATCATGGCAACAGTTTACAACCACAGAGAAGTAGAAACAAAATGGCAGGGAGTATGGGATGCCGAGAAGGCATTTGCAACTTCCGAGGACTATTCCAAGCCCAAATATTATGCTTTGGTAGAGTTCCCCTATCCTTCCGGACAGGGACTTCACGTAGGTCATCCCCGCCCTTATACCGCATTGGATATCGTAGCAAGAAAGAGAAGAATGCAGGGCTACAACGTACTGTATCCTATGGGCTGGGACGCATTCGGTCTGCCTACTGAAAACTATGCAATCAAAAATCATATCCATCCTAAAATTGTAACCAAGAACAATGTAGAGCGTTTCAAAAACCAGCTTCATTCTCTGGGCTACTCTTTTGACTGGGACAGAGAAGTAAATACGACTGATGTAGGATACTATAAGTGGACACAGTGGATTTTTCTTAAATTATTCAACGCAGGTCTGGCATACAAGACAGAAATGCCTATCAACTGGTGTACCTCCTGTAAGGTAGGTCTGGCAAATGAAGAGGTTGTAAATGGCGTATGTGAACGCTGCGGAGCAGAAGTAGTCCGTAAGGTAAAGAGCCAGTGGATGCTTAAGATTACAGAATATGCGGATAAACTGCTGGAGGGTCTTGACAGTGTAGATTATATTGAGCGTGTAAAGGTTTCCCAGAAGAACTGGATTGGGAAATCCACCGGTGCAGAGGTTGATTTTATCTTAAAGGATAAAGAGGACAAACTGACAGTTTATACTACCAGACCGGATACTCTGTTTGGCGTTACTTATATGGTTATGAGTCCCGAGCATCCTTTTATCGATAAATATCAGGCAGATATTAAAAACTGGGATGATGTAGTGGCTTATCGTGAGAGTGCGGCAAAGAAATCCGATTTTGAGCGTACAGAGCTTGCAAAGGATAAGACCGGTGTTATGCTGGAGGGATTAACGGCTGTCAATCCTGTGAACGGCAAGGAAATTCCGGTATGGATTTCCGACTATGTACTGATGACTTACGGAACAGGTGCCATTATGGCAGTACCTGCCCATGATGAAAGAGACTGGGAATTTGCAAAGAAATTTAATATGCCCATTATTGAAGTGGTAGCAGGAAGTCCTGTAGATATAAGGGAAGCGGTATTTACCGATGTGGCAACCGGAACCCTGGTAAATTCCGAGTTCCTAAACGGCTTATCCGTAGCAGATGCAAAGAAAAAAATAATAGAATTCTTGACAGAGAAAGGCATCGGGCATGAAAAGACCAACTTTAAGCTGAGAGACTGGGTATTCTCCAGACAGCGTTACTGGGGGGAGCCTATCCCTGTAGTTAAATGTGAAAAGTGTGGTTATGTGGCACTTCCCGAAAGTGAACTGCCTCTGGAGCTTCCTGAAGTAGAAAGTTATATGCCTACCGACAACGGAGAATCCCCTCTTGCACATATGACGGAGTGGGTTAAGACTACCTGTCCCCATTGCGGCGGCCCTGCTATGAGGGAAACCGATACGATGCCCCAGTGGGCGGGTTCTTCCTGGTATTTCTTAAGATATACAGACCCCAAGAATACGGAAGCACTGGCAAGTCCTGAAGCGTTAAAATACTGGCTGCCTGTAGACTGGTATAATGGAGGTATGGAGCACACCACACTGCATTTATTATATTCCCGCTTCTGGCACAGATTCCTCTATGATCAGAAGATTGTTCCTTGTCCGGAACCTTACCAGAAGAGAACCTCTCATGGTATGATTTTAGGCTCTAACGGTGAGAAAATGAGCAAGTCCCGCGGTAATGTGGTAAATCCTGATGATATCGTAAGGGATTACGGTGCGGATACCCTGCGTACCTACGAAATGTTTATCGGTGCCTTTGAACTGAGTGCAGCATGGAGCGAGGATGGCGTAAAGGGCTGCCGCAGGTTTTTAGAGAGAGTCTGGAAGCTGCAGGATATGCTGACTGATGATATGGGTTATTCTGCGGATATGGAAACCAAGATGCATCAGACCATTAAAAAAGTAAGCTCTGACTTTGAAAACTTAAAATACAATACGGCAATTGCTGCCATGATGGCACTGATTAATGATTTCTACAAAAAGAACAGCGTAACCAAGGGTGAATTTAAAACCTTACTGACATTGCTTAATCCGGTAGCTCCTCATATTACGGAAGAGCTTTGGGAAACGGTAGGGTACGAAGGCAGAGTATACCAGACTACATGGCCGGAATATGATGAAGCAAAGACTGTAGAGTCCACCATTGAAGTTGCGGTACAGATTAATGGAAAAACCAAGACTACCGTAGCAATTTCAAAGGACGAAGAAAAAGACAAAGTCATTGCTGTGGCAAAAGAAGCGTTGGGAGATAAGCTTTCCGGTACGATAGTAAAGGAAATCTATGTTCCCGGCAGAATTGTGAATATCGTAGTAAAACCTTAAAAGAGGAAAAATTTGCAAAGATTAAAGACAGCGTGAATGGCAGAAATGCTCTTCACACTGTCTTTTTTGAATAAGCCTATATAATATAATTCGGTTCCTAATGTGGTACCTTTTTCATTATTTTATCAATTTGTTCAAGTTCTTCCGGGGTAGAGTGGTTTTTGATGGCAGCTATTACAGAAGCAATTTCGGCTGAAGAAAAGGAAATTTTATCAGCTTTAGCCTGCTTCATTTTCTGCATCATATATGGCATAGCCTCTTTTTGGCTTTTTCCCCTGCCGCCTAATACCAACTCGCTTAAAAACTGTAGTTTCTTCTCTTCAATATTTTTTACAAGAGGGTCATTCATCCATTCGGGTCTGTTGTCCATAAACTAAGTCCTTTCTTTGAAATATTTATTTTGTTTCTGTACACTTAAGAAGAGCATAGCGTTTTATAGTGCAAAATACGGCATTCCACATTTTATACAGACCCTCCAAACATTTGAAAAAGCTGTTGCAAATCAGGAGCGGAGTTGTCTCCGCTTCCGATGTCTGCGAATGGAAAGCCGTCAGGAAACATTTCTTTCATCATGTTAATAGTTTCCATCATTTCCTTCATATTTTTTAAATTGGAAAACAATCCTGCAAACTGTTCCACCTGCTTTTTCTGGGAGGGAGAGCAGAAAGGAAGAATTTCATTACATATCATGTTAGTATCAGGTGACTGCTCAGGTGGCAGAAATGCTTCCGGATGCAGTTGAAAATAGGAAATGGTATAGCGAAACTCCATGTATTTAATATAAACAGCCAGGGATTTTTGCATGGAGGGCTCCAGATAGGAAAGGAGAAGTTTGCATATCTGGATTTGGTTGGTGGTAAAGAGTGAGTCAAAGGCCTGTATTTTATCGGGCCGTTTTTGTTCCTCTATGTTCATGTAGCTTTCCCCGGTTTTTTACTTTTTAAAGAATATGAAAGTATTCCCGTAAGTATGCACAGGGCAGGCTCATATGAGCCTGCCCGCGGACTTCAATGTGCAGTATTGATTAGCAGCAGGAATTGTTATTTCCGCAGAAGCAGGAAATAAGAAGAATCCAGATCAGCCATTCACAGCAGTTATTGTTGTTGTCACAACCGCAACCACAGTTATTGCCGCCTAACATACCGCCATTGCCGCAACCGCCACAGCAGAATAATAACAGGATAATCCAAATCCAGTTACATCCATTGTTTCCGAAAATAGAGCCACAGTTGTTATTGCAGCCGCAGTTAGTAGCAGATAAATCACTCATTTTAAGAGCCTCCAGATTTTATTTATGCTTTATCTTATGTATACCGGCATGTCAATGTTTCCGTTTTGACATAAAAAATTTTTTAAGGGATTTAAGACACAATCTATAGTAAAAAGGCTTGAATAAATTTCAAGATATAGTAAAATAGATTATGAATAGATAAAATTAGGTATATTGTGTGTAGCAGGCAGATAAGAGGATTATGGAAACACAGGCACGTACGGTTTTGGAGCGGCAGTTTAGAACACAGGCTGAATATGAAGCAGCACTAAAAGATGCCGCATATATAGAAAGTATTAAAAGAAGATATGACCTGTCAACAATGACAGGAAGAGCGGGTCTGCTCAAGGATTTGCAGGAGGGGAAGTACAGGTTTCGGACCATTTTGGGAAAGGATTTTTTGGAGGAAATGGAAGAAGCCTGCACCAGAGACAAAAAAACAGCGGCGGACAGCAACAAAAAAGATAATAACAGCAAAAAAAACAATAATAGCAAAAAAAGCAGTAACAGCAAAAAAAACAGCAGTAGTTCCAAAAGCAGTGAAAGGAAAAAGCAGGGAACCTGTTTAGAGGATTACGATAAAGAAATGCAGAAATCTATCTTACGGGAAATGCGTAAGAGAGAACTTCGCCGGAAGCTGCTGGTGCTCGCATGTATGTGTGTGGCTGCCGGGTGTTTTGCATATTTGGGTATTTACTATTATCAGGTAAAGAGACTGGATGCCTATGCCGGCAAGCAGCAGGCATTAAAGGGTGTGGAAACGGTGGCGGAGGTAACGCCTGAAACGGTTACCATTCACTATGACAATCAGGAAATTGAGGTACCTGATATTTTAGATGAATATAAATTGTTATTTAGTTTGAATCAAAAGCTAATCGGATGGATAAAAATTGACGATACATATATCGACTACCCTGTATTGCAGACCAGCAACAACGAGTATTACATGAATCACAATTTTGACCAGGAACAGGATAAGAACGGCAGTATATTTTTAGACATGGATTGCAGTATTCTGCCAAGGAGTACCAATCTGATTTTATACGGTCACCATATGCGAAGCGGAAGAATGTTCGGTCAGTTGAATAAATACAGCTCGAAGGAATTTTACGAAGAGCATAAATATATCCAGTTTGATACGATATATGAAAAGGGAACTTACGAGGTTATGTATGTGTTCCGCTCCAAAATTTATGAAGAGAGCGAAATCGTTTTTAAATATTACCAGTTTATAGATGCAAACTCGGAAACAGAGTTCAATTCCTATATGCGTGAGATGGCTGCCATGTCCCTGTATGATACAGGTGTAACCGCAGAATACGGAGATGAATTACTGACATTATCAACCTGCGATTACTATACGGATTACGGAAGGTTTGTAGTAGTTGCAAAACGGATTAAATAAGATACGGCAATTTTACCGGATAAGGAGAGTAGTATATGAAAAAAGCGGGAAAGAAGAATGCCAGACTGCGAAGACAGATACGCAGAACGATGGGAGCAGTGTGCCTGATTACTGCCTTATTAGTAGCAGCAATACCGGTTCCGGAAACGAAGGCGGCAACTGCCACTGAAAAGTACACATGGGACAGTGAAATCGGTACTGCAAACACAGTGATTCCGATTGTGCCTAAGAATTGTGATACCATCTATACGACCGGTGACGGTACTTATCAGTTTGCATGGGTAAATGCATCTGCAACCAATCCTGATAAGATTGCGGTAATCTTAGGGTATAATGCAGGTAATCTGTCTAATAATTATCTGGAAATTCCGGACACGGTGGATGCGTTTACCAAATACAGTGAGAACCAGGGTTCCAGAACCGGTTATGTAGCCGTAAGCCGCAGCCAGAAACCCTTGTATTATATGGCGACGCCTGAAGTATGGGACCAGGATCCTTCCGGTAATGATATATTGGTAAGCCATGCGGTTTACAGACCCTGTTACTATGCGGATTACTCTAACTGGAGCACTCTGGATCTGGCCAATTTCTATTATAGAGACCCTTCGGGTGCTTATACCGGAGAGGATGGCTATGCATACAGTAAGACCGAGAGTACTGCGGAACAGTGGATTAAGAATATTACGGTTATGTATATCGGAAATCAGTCTCTGACGGCAAACCCGGATTTGGCGGATGATGATGACGGTGCACTGCAGGAGTGGATTATTGCAGAAGAATCGGGGAAAATCAATACCAATCCTGCCAATGGTGTATTTGCCAACGAAAAGAATATCAAGACGCTGATTGTAGGCGAAAGTCTGATGGGAATCGGAAACTATGCTTTCTATGGATGTACGGGTCTGGAGAGTATCACTCTCGGAAACGGTCTGACAGAAATGGGAAAATACGCATTTGCAGACTGTGTTAACATGAAGAATATCGGATTGGATTTCTATTCCAGATTGCAGTATATTTCCGATTATACTTTCCTAAACTGCCGGGCATTGACAAGCTTTGCCTTGCCGGCAGGTATCACGGCCATATATGACCATGCATTTGAAGGCTGTACCAGACTGGGAAGTACGGGACTGGGAGGCGTTGTGGATCTTTCGGGCGAAGCGGCGGGAGCAAACGTAACCTTGGAAAAAATGGGATACTATGTTTTTAAAGGCTGTTCAGGCCTAAATGAGATTACTTTGCCGGAATCCATCGACAGCTCAGCAGATCCTGTGAATCTGAACAATTTTGAAGGGTGTATAGAACTAAAACATATTCTGGTGGAAAGTCCTTATATGGTAATAGAAGCCTTTGAAGGAGCGGATGATTATACCGTAGAGGACTTTAAGAGTGATGTTCATTCTACCTTCTATTTTGAAGGTGCCGGAAATTCTGCAATTCATGAATTTACAAAGAAAAATGCAATTGCTTTTAAATATACCGATAGGGACTGTTATGAAATAATTAAGAGAGAAGACGCTGTAGGCGGCGGAATTTCTGAATTGACTTATCAGGTCAATTCGTTAAATGAACTGTTGTATTTTAATATGACCAAACCGGTAAAAGAAGTGGAAATTCCGGCAGCAATCGGTCCTTACGGTATTTCTACCATCAATACAGGAAGCTTTTCCGGTAACTGCTTTTTGGAAAAAATAACAATTCCGGCTACCGTTACCAGAATCAATGAGGATGCATTCAGGGGTTGTCATAATTTAAAGGATGTGATTTTCACCAATGCTTCTACGATTACCTATATTGGCACAGGGGCTTTTGCAACGCAGGTTGTGGATGTACATGCCACAGATTGTACGAATAAGGATTTCCTGACAACGAATCTGACACCGAAACTGACTTTTACAGGAGCAGTAGGTACGGGGATTGTACCCTTTGATTATGCAATGAGCTCTTCCAGTACCATTAATGCGGGTCAGCAGGCAAAAACTTACATTACATACTACAGCGGCTGGCCTACCAACCTGGAAATTAAGTATGTAGTGAATGCTGAGACCGGTACCGGTGCGGCTACCTTGGTGGATTATCCCACCTATGCGGAATTAAAAGCAGGAAATAAATATACAGCGGCAGCATACCCTTATATTACTGCGGATTATCAGAATGCGGCAAATGAAGCTATCAACAAATATGAGTCCTGGCTGATTGATAAAGGTACGGAGGTTACGGATTATCAGTGGCAGATTATCAATGCGGCACTGAAACTGAATGTACCTTCCGGCGTAAAAGCCATTGATACAGGTCTGTTTTCCGGCGTGAAGGGGGTAGAACAGCCGGATGGTACTTATGATATTGAGACTGTATCCGGACAAAGTGCGGATACCAACATAAAAGAAATTACCTTTGCCGATGTCAGAACCTATGAACCTTATATGTTCAGCGGATGTAAATCATTAGCTACCATCAATATTACCGGCGGAGCAGAAACGATTGAAGATTATGCTTTTGCTTATGATTATACGGTACCCGGTGTAGGCGGGGCAGATGGCAGCGGTTCAGAGTCAAAGTTAAAAACCATTAACATGACAGGCGGAGGCGGCAGCATTGGTGATTATGCATTCTGTAACAACGGACTGCTTGAGAATGTGATGCTGTCTTCTACAGTGTCTTCTCTGGGAATTCGTCCGTTTAAGGATTGTCCTTTGCTGGAGGACGTGGATTTTTCCGGCGGTCCGTACTTTGTGACAGATCAGGCCGTTATTTACGGTTTGGAGAACGGTAAAAAGGATTCCCTTGTGCAGTGTCTGGAAAGCCGGGGGGTGCTGAGTACACCCGGTTCCGTAAATGCGAGCGAGACAGCAGGGGTAACAGAGATTTATCCGGAAGCATTTATGGATTGTGAAGAAGTTGGTTCTATTGACCTTACACAGAGCGGTATCGGGGCAATTCCACAGGATGCTTTCCGCAATACGGACAGTTTGTATTCCATTAAATTGCCCACTGCCTGCAGATCAATCAGTAAGTATGCTTTCTGGGACAGCAATGTCCGCTACGTGGACATTCCCAGCAGCGTAACTTATATTGATCCTCTGGCGTTTAATACAGAACAGAATCCGGGCACGGACGGATATAATACAATTGAATTTTACTGTGAAGCAGGAAGTGCGGCAGAAACCTATGCAAACGAATATGAGAGTATTAAGATTACTGACAAGCCGGTTACCACAACCTTTAAGGTTATTTTCTGGGGAATGAACGGTGAAATACTCTCTGAACAGGATGTATTGATTGACACGGCGGCAACGGCACCCACGGCACCGGTTGTAGACGGTTACACCTTTACCGGATGGCTGCCTGCGGATTTCTCACATGTCAGCAGGGATATGGATATTGTTGCCAAGTATGAAAAGATTGATTCAGAGGACACCAAGTATACGGTTAATTTCATAGACTGGGATGACAAGGTATTATATACACAGAAGGTTGCAGCCGGAGAAGATGCGATTCCGCCTCAGGCACCTGCCAGGGAAGGATATACCTTTACCGGCTGGAGACCCGCTATCACAGATATTACCAAGGATATGGACACCTATGCACAGTATGAGAAGATAACTGACGGAGGTGGAAACGGTTCAGGAGGAAGCGGCGGCAGCGGTTCGGGTGGCAACGGTTCCGGTGGCAGTGGCTCGGGAGGCAATGGCGTCAGTGACAATAATGCAGGAAATGTAACCTTATATACCTTAACGGTAAAGAACGGAAGCGGTTCAGGAAGTTATGTACCGGGAGTAATGGTACCTATTGTGGCGGATGAACCGGCAAGCGGTCAGAAATTTTCAAGATGGACGACGGATTACAATGCCCTTTCCTTTGTGAGCAATGATGCGTCTGCTACCTTTATTAAAATGCCGGAATCCAATGTAGTTGTAACGGCAACCTATGCAAAGGATTCCTCCGCGGGTGGGGGCAGTGGCTCCGGTAGCGGAGGCGGCACCATTGTGTCCGGTAACGAGCATAATTACGGAACAACGGTTGTAATTGACAAAAACGGTCTATCCAATACCGGCGTGGTTTCTGTAACCATAAAGGGTTCTTCCGATAATTTTGTGTTAAAGATTGAAGATGATTCATCGGCAACAGAAGAAATCATGCGTGCATTGATGGAAGAGTACGGCAGCCTGGAGAATATCAAGTATTTCCCTATGGATATTACACTGTATGATTCTACCGGTAAAACAAGGATAACGGATACTTCAGGATTATCCATCAGCATTACATTGCCATTGCCGGATTCCATGATTACTTATGCAGGTAATAATAAAGTTGCCGGTGTGGTGAATGGAAAACTGGATAAACTGACTCCTAAGTTTACTACCATTGACGGTGTGGCGTGTGTTACTTTTACTGCAGAACATTTTTCACCGTATGTAATTTATGTAAATACAGATCATTTAGAGTCTACCGGAGTGACTGATACATCACCTAAGACAGGGGATATCCATCCCAAGTGGTTTGTTGTAATTGCATTGAGTTGTATCGCAATTATTTTGTTTGTAAAGCAGGATAAAACAGGCAAGCAGGTAGTAGTAAAAGCAAAGGCGTAATATAGGCAGATGAGGAACGGAGAGGTATGAGGAAAACACTCAGATTTTCTGTTTGTGCCCTGTTTCTGGCATTGGCTGTAGCGGTGACACAGATTCCGGCTAAGCAGGTAGAGGCTGATGCAAAGCTTGTCCAGTCGCAGGATACAGATTTTTTGATGAATGGAACTACACTTGTAAAATATACAGGCACGGCACAAACCGTGTCTGTTCCTGCTTCCGTTACAGCTATCGCAGAAGAAGCCTTTGCAGGTAATACCGATATGGAAACGCTGATTTTTAAAGGGAATCAGTTGGAAAGCATTGCATACAGGGCATTTGCAGAATGTACCGGGCTGAAGGAGGTAAAAATCCCTGATACGGTAACTACATTGGGAAATGGTGCCTTCAGTAACTGTACGGCTCTGGAAAAAGTGACCTTGGGAACAGAAGTACGCAATCTCGGCATTGGTGTCTTTGCGGGATGTACTGCGTTGAAAAAAGTGGAAGTAGCGGTTGACAATACCTGTTTTATGATGGAAGATGATTGCCTTTACAGTAAGGATAAAAGTACATTATATCTTATGCTTCCCGGCAGGGAAAAAGAGACCTATTCCATGCCCTCTACGGTTGTTGATATTGCTGAGTATGCTTTATGGGATTGTGAAAATGTAAAAAGTATCAGTTTAAGCAATAATCTGGAGCAGGTGCCGGACTATGCCTTTGCAAACTGTAAGTCTCTGACGGCTGTTACGATACCTTACTCTGTAAAAAGTATCGGGATTAAAGCGTTTGCAGACTGTGTAAACTTAGGCAGCATCTCGGTTCCGTCTACTGTGGCTTATATCCATAGCACGGCCTTTGACGGATGTGCAAAATTAAAAATTGTGGCAGATACGGGAACGGTGGCTGGAGAATACTATAAAGAATGGTTAAAAAATAATCAGGCAGAGTACGAAGATACCGGCAGCACGGGGGAGGATACCGGCAGTACCGGTGGAGATACCGGCAGTACGGGGGATAATTCTCCTAAGGACGAGAATGATAAACCGCAGATAACAGAGCCGGATAATCGCAATGTATTAGGCAGTACCTATGTTGTTGCCAATACAGCAGTTGTGTTTATTGAGGAACGCGATGATTTGATACACGAAAGTGAGGGCACATCTCAAATCGAAGGCGAGATTTCCATAGTAGATGAGAACGGTGTAAAGAGTTGGGAAATTCCAAAATATAAGGTGGCATTTGGAACGATACTGGCTGACCAGGCATTTTACAGGAGCAAAGAGGCAAAAGGGTACAAGTTTCCTGAAAATATTACAGAAATCGGAGAATTTACCTTTGCCAGAAGTAATATAGAAGAAGCGGTAATTCCCAGAGGTGTGACAACAATCGGTTATGGTGCTTTTTATCACTGTGACTATTTGCGTGAGGTAGAAATTCCATCTACCGTTACGTACATTGCACCCAAGGCTTTTGAAAACACTTTATGGCTGGAAAGCTGGTTGAATGGAAACGGAGAAGAGGATTATCTGATTGTTGGAAACGGTATTTTACTTGCTTACAGAGGAGAAGGGGGGAATCTGGAAATTCCCGATACGGTAAAACGAATTGCACCGGAGGTCTTTGCCGGAAACAAAACCGTTTATTCCGTTAACATACCGGATTCTGTTATCGAAATCGGAGAAGATGCCTTTAGCGGCTGCCTGAACCTACAGACGGTAACCGGTGGCAAAAATATAAAATATATCAAGGACAGAGCTTTTTATGGCTGCGGACTGCAGACAGCACATGTAGGTGAAAAGGTAGAATATCTGGGAATGGGCTGCTTTGATTTCAGTAAAACAGCCTTTAGTGCATCCGGTAAAGTAGTGGTGTTTGACGGAAAAGAGTTGCCGGAGACTTCCCATGAACTGACGGCAGAAAGGCTTTCCAATGAAGAAGCAAGAAACTATGCACTGGGTGACACACTCTTTGCCATAGTAGATAAAAAGGTCTTTGCCGAGGATTTGGAAGGTACGGTGCTGGATGTAAACGGGTATGGTATGCAGGGAGTTATTGCCTATATCAGTACCCTGGATCCAAACACAGTTACCTGTATGGCAACAACTTACACCAAGGAAGAGTTTGCCGATGTTTATATTCCCGAATACATTATGATTGACGGCAAAAGCTATAAAGTAGAAGGAAAGGAGTCAATCAGTCTGTTTGGGGACGGCAGAAACTATGAAGCAGGTACACTTCAGATAGTGAATGGCAGTGAAATGCTGGCAGGTAGTGATATCAGTGGCGAGCTGGAAGGAAATACCGGTGCATATGAAGTGAAAATTACTGACAGTAAGACGGCTTTGAACGATATCGGAGCGGCTTATGAAGCTGTTTACAGGGAGGAATTGCCGGAAAATTCCCTATGCATTGATATGGCTATGGTTGATTTAGAGAGTGGAATTCCCATCACAAAGACCGGTAAGCAGGCACTCAGGCTTACGGTTACCCTGCCGGAGCGATTTGTGGATAACAGTCTGCGGGTACTTTCAATGGACAGAAACGGACAGGTAATCAATCTGTCTTATTCCAGAGAGGGAAATACGGTTACTTTTGCTACGAATACTCCTAATCCGGTTGTCTTCTGCGGCGTGGGAAGTGTGGTACCCGATGGCCGTATGGATGAATCCCCCGATACCGGCGACTATGCTGTTCACCCTAAATACTTCTTTGCGGCAGGTATTGCCAGTCTGGGTATTGCTACATTGTTTATTAAAAAGAAAAAAGTAAAAAAATATTGATACAGGAATCGTGTTCTTTGAAGAACCCGGGTAAGTCCTCCGGCATATGATAGGGTAAAAGCCGGAGGGCTTTTTTCTATGAACAGAGTGAGGGAACAGATTGGCTGCTACAGTCGGTTTCAGGTCAGTACTAAAAATGAGGTTACGATTGCTGTGTTGGATACCGGAGTAGCAAAACATCCGGATTTGGCAGATAGAATCTTAGGCTTTTGTGATTTTGTAGATGGAAAAAAAGATGTGTATGATGACAGCGGACACGGTACGCATGTTTGTGGAATTGCCTGCGGAAACGGTGCGTTGTCATCCGGAAGGTATTGTGGTATGGCACCGTATGCAGGGCTTGTGGCAGGAAAGGTACTGGATAAGAAGGGGGACGGTGAGTTAAGCTCCATGCTGCAGGGGATTGACTGGGTGCTTCAAAATAGGGAAAGGTGGAATATACGTATTTTGAATGTCTCTGTCGGTGTGGGACAACTGATGAGCGAAGAGAAGGAAAAAATGTTAAGGGAAAAGCTGGAAGGGGCATGGAAGGAAGGCCTGCTGGTAGTTTGTGCTGCCGGAAATAACGGACCGGAATGTGGTACGCTTTCTACTATTGGCAAAAGTCCGTATCTGATAACAGTGGGCTGCCATGATGGGGAATATTATAAAGATAAAGCCAATCGCTGTGCAGCATATTCCGGAAGGGGCGGTAAATTTGATACCTTCAGAAAACCCGATATTGTAGCACCGGGAACGGAGATTATTTCCTGTAATGCCGCCTTTACTAAAAGCCGCACAGGATATAGCAATGCTTACCGTTCCAAAAGCGGTACATCCATGGCAACACCTATGGTATCCGGTGCTTTGGCACTTCTTTTGCAGAAATATCCTGCTTATGACAATGAAACGGCAAAGCGGAAGCTTCTGTTTTCAGCAACAGATTTGCAGGAACCGTGGTATCAGCAGGGATGGGGAATGTTAAATGTAGCCCGGATGCTGGAATAATTAGAAAACTATTGACATACCTCGTATGATTGTATACAATTATACGAGGTATTTGTGTGAAGAAAGCTAATAGTAAAACATGGTGCCAGTCAGGCAGGAATGAAGAAAACTGCAGAAAGAAGGACTATATAGATGAGAGATAATGATACTTTTCAGAATAGACCGGTGAATATGAATTCCAGAAATAATTTATTGGAAATAGAAGAACATATGTATATTTTGGACGACGTGTCAAAGCCCAATGTATTCCGTAATATGTTTCCGTATTCAGAAGTGCCGAAAATTCCTTTTAATGATAGAATTGTGCCCCACAATATGCCTAAGGAAATCTGGATTACAGACACTACCTTCAGAGACGGACAGCAGTCGAGAGCTCCCTATACGACAGAGCAGATTGTGACGATTTATGATTATCTGCACAAGCTGGGCGGTCCGAACGGTATGATTCGGGCATCTGAGTTTTTCCTGTACAGCAAAAAGGACAGAGATGCCGTATACAAGTGTATGGAAAGAGGCTATCAGTTTCCTGAGGTGACAAGCTGGATAAGGGCAAGTAAAGAAGATTTTAAGCTGGTAAAAGAAATCGGTATGAAGGAAACAGGTATTCTGGTAAGCTGTTCCGACTATCATATTTTCTTAAAATTAAAAATGACCAGAAGACAGGCAATGGACCATTATTTGAGTGTAATCCGTGATTGTCTGGAAGAGGGAATCAGCCCCAGATGTCATCTGGAGGATATTACCAGAGCGGATATTTACGGATATGTGGTGCCTTTCTGTCTGGAACTGATGAAACTCCAGAAACAGTACGGTATTCCTATTAAAGTGCGTGCCTGTGATACCATGGGATATGGGGTCAACTATCCCGGTGCGGTTATTCCCAGAAGTGTACAGGGAATTATTTATGCCATACATACCCATGCCGGTGTACCCCATGAAAATATTGAATGGCATGGACACAATGACTTCTATAAAGCGGTGTCCAATTCTACTACAGCGTGGTTATACGGTTGTGCGGGTATTAATACGTCCCTGTTCGGTATCGGTGAGAGAACCGGTAATACACCTCTGGAAGCAATGGTATTTGAATATGCCCAGCTTCGGGGCCATTTAAATGGTATGGATACGACTGTAATTACCGAGCTGGCTGAATATTACGAAAAGGAAATCGGATACCACATTCCGGAGAGAACTCCTTTTGTAGGCAAGAATTTTAATGTTACCAGAGCCGGTATTCATGCAGACGGGTTATTAAAAAATGAAGAAATTTACAATATTTTTGACACAGAGAAATTTTTAAACAGACCGGTGCTTTGTGCGGTTTCCAATACTTCCGGACTGGCAGGTATTGCACACTGGATGAACACTTATTTCCACTTAAAGGGTGATAAGCAGGTAGACAAGAGCAGTGAGCTGGTTAAAGAAGTGAAAAAATGGGTGGACGAAGAGTACGCGGGCGGACGTGTAACAGTTCTGACAGACGAGGAACTGGTAAGAGAGATTGATGCGGTCTGTGCCAGACTGGGAATTACTTTAGTATAAGTTGTTTTGATTGGAAAATGCATTTTGTATCAGGTGAAATGTATTTTCCTGCGGAGGAATTGTTGTGAGTAATTACGATGTAAAGCAGGAAGTAACAGATAAATACTCTCTGCGGGGCCGGGTGTTCCACAAGCTCAGGGAGGACATTTTAAACGGCAAATATGAAGAACATGAGGAGCTGAAGGAAGTTACCATTGGAGAAGAAATGGGTGTCAGCCGTACTCCGGTAAGGGAGGCGTTCAGACAGCTTGAACTGGAAGGTCTGATTCAGATTATTCCCAATAAAGGGGCTTATGTAACCGGTATTACCGAAAAGGACGTAAAGGATATCTATATGATACGTTCCCTGTTGGAGGGATTATGTGCCCGCTGGGCAACAGAGCACATTACAAAAGAGCAGTTGGAAGAAATGGAGGAGAATGTATATCTGGCGAAATTCCATGCGTCTAAAGGGCATATGGAACAGATGGCGGAGCTTGACAACCGTTTCCATGAAATTCTTTATGAGGCCTGCAATTCAAAGATGTTAGAGCAGCAGCTTCGGGCGTTTCATGATTATGTACTGAGGGTCAGAAGAAAGACACTTTCCAAGGCCTTAAGAGGGACAGCTTCCAATGAAGAGCATAAAAAAATTATGGAAGCCATCAAAGCCAAGGATGCAGACAGTGCGGAAAAACTGGCTAACCAGCATATCATAAATGCTTATGAAAATATGGTGCGTAACGGTCTGCAGGAAGTTTATGAAAAAGCAGAGACAGAACCTACATGATAGTGGTATAATAAAATGTATTTTTAAAATAAAAGAAAATAGAAATACATTTTCTAAATAAGAAAAAACAGAAAGTAAGGAGAACAAAATGAGCAAGATTCAGATGACTACACCGCTTGTAGAGATGGATGGCGATGAAATGACCAGAATTCTCTGGAAAATGATTAAGGATGAGTTATTATTACCTTATATTGATTTAAAGACGGAGTACTATGATTTGGGACTGGAATACCGTAATGAAACCAATGATCAGGTTACCGTGGATTCTGCCAATGCAACCCTGAAGTACGGTGTGGCAGTTAAGTGTGCAACCATCACGCCAAATGCTGCAAGAATGACGGAATACAACTTAAAAGAAATGTGGAAGAGCCCCAACGGTACCATCCGTGCAATTTTAGACGGTACCGTATTCAGAGCACCAATCGTAGTAAAGGGGATTGAACCCTGTGTAAAGAACTGGAAAAAGCCCATTACCCTGGCTCGTCATGCATACGGTGATGTTTATAAGAATACGGAAATCAGAGTACCTAAAGCAGGTAAGGCAGAGCTGGTATTTACTGCAGAAGACGGTACGGAAACCAGAGAGCTGATTCACAACTTTACCGGAGCAGGGGTGCTGCAGGGGATGCACAACACCGACAAATCAATTCAAAGCTTTGCAAGAGCATGCTTTGGCTATGCAATTGATACGAAGCAGGATTTGTGGTTTGCAACCAAGGATACGATTTCCAAAAAATATGATCATACCTTTAAGGATATTTTTCAGGAAATTTATGAAACAGAATATAAGGCTAAATTTGAAGAACTTGGCATTGAGTATTTCTACACCCTGATTGATGATGCAGTAGCACGTGTTATGAAGGCAGAAGGAGGTTTTATCTGGGCATGTAAGAACTATGACGGTGATGTTATGTCTGACATGGTTTCTTCTGCATTCGGCTCCCTGGCGATGATGACCTCTGTTCTGGTTTCTCCAAACGGTGTGTATGAGTATGAAGCAGCACACGGTACCGTACAGAGACATTACTACAAGCACTTAAAAGGAGAGGAGACCTCTACCAACTCTGTGGCAACTATCTTTGCGTGGACGGGTGCTTTGAGAAAACGTGGTGAATTAGACGGAATCAGTGAATTGATGGAATTTGCGGACAAGCTGGAAAAGGCAACTCTTTTAACTATTGAAAACGGTAAAATGACCAAAGACCTTGCGTTGATTACTTCTTTAGAGAATGTAACCGTATTGAACAGTGAAGGCTTTATTAAGGCAATCCGTGAAACCTACGAAGCTCTGTAAAATTTTATAAGAACAAAAAGCATTTTATATCCTATCAGGCCACAAAAGTGAGTCCGTATAGGTATAAAATGCTTTTTTTGTCTTTTATTCGGCCAAAGTTTCCCACAATTCATACAAGGAAGCCAGTTCCTCATCTGCGGAGACAAGCTCCTTGGAGATTTCCTGTAATTTTGCCACGTTAGTAGCAATGGCAGGGTCGTTCATTTCTTTATTTAAGGCTTCTTTCTTTTCTTCCAGCCTTTCTATTTTTTCCTCACATTTACGCAAATCGTTTTCCTTCTTGCGTCTTTTGGCCTGTTCTTCTTTTTGCTGTTTCCAGTCGTTCTTGTTTTCGGATTCCAAAACCGGAGCAGAAACGGTGGGAACAGGAGAGGAAAGAGAAGCCGTTAAGATATCCTTCTTTTCAAGATAATAATCATAGTTTCCTATATAGTTTACAAAGGTGTGGGCAGTCAGCTCTAAAATACGGCTTGCAGTTCTATTGATAAAATAACGGTCGTGGGAGACATAAATTACAGTTCCCTCATAGTTATTTAAAGCATCCTCCAGAATTTCCTTGGAAAGGATATCCAAGTGGTTGGTGGGCTCGTCCAAAATCAGCAGATTGGCATTACTCAGCATTAGCTTGGCAAGGCTGACCCTGCCACGTTCGCCGCCGCTTAAATCACAGATACGTTTAAAAACATCCTCTCCGGTAAAAAGAAAAGCAGCCAGTACATTGCGGATTTCCGTGTTGGTCATATAGGGGTATTCATCTGAAATTTCCTCAAATAAAGTCTTATCTGAGTGGAGTACGTGATGCTCCTGGTCGTAATAACCGATTTCAACATTGGACCCTAAACGGAAGGAACCGCTGTCAGCCTCTGTCATACCATTCAATATCTTTAACAGGGTAGTTTTTCCGGTACCGTTATCCCCGATGATGGCAACATGTTCACCACGTTTGATTTCAAAGCTGACATCTAAAAACAGTGTCTGCGTATCAAAGGACTTTGACAGATGTTCTACCGTCAGTACATCATTACCGCTTTTTAATCGGGGAGTCAGTGTTAAATGCATATCAGCACGGGCTTCGGTGGGCTTTTCCAATACCTCGATTTTATCCAACATTTTTTCGCGGCTTTCGGCACGCTTGATGGATTTTTCACGGTTAAAGGAGCGGAGCTTTTCAATGACCTCCTCCTGATGCCTGATTTCTCGTTGCTGGTTTACATAGGCGTTCCATGCAGCCACACGCAATTGTTCCTTTTTCTTCGCATAGTCGGAGTAATTACCAAGAAAAGTAGTAGCCTTACTCTGGTCAATTTCAATAATTTTGCCGGCAATGCGGTCTAAGAAAAAGCGGTCATGGGATACCAGTAAAACAGCACCCTTATAATTTAAGAGATAGGTTTCCAACCATGCAATGGAGTGCATATCCAAGTGGTTGGTAGGCTCATCCAAAATAATCAAATCGGGAGAAAGTAAAAGCAGCTTACCGAGAGCTACACGGGTTTTCTGACCGCCGGAGAGAGTGGAAACAGCCTTTACAAATTCATCCTCCGTAAAGCCCAAGCCCTTTAACACGCCGGTCAGTTCGCTTTTATAGGCATAACCGCCGCCGGATTCAAAGCGGTGGGTTAAGGAGGCATATTTTTCCATCAAAACAGAAAGAGCTCCTTCGTCGGCTCCCTTCATGGCAAGCTCTGTTTCACGAATCTGTTTTTCCAAAAGAATCAATTCGTTCTTAACGGAAAGTAATTCATCATAAATGGTATTTTCACTGTTTAAACCTGCATTCTGGGCAAGATATCCAAGAGTCTTACCCTTAGAAAGAGTTACCAGCCCTGTATCGGCGGTCATTTCTCCTACAATAATGCGTAAAAGAGTAGTCTTGCCGGCTCCGTTAATACCGACAATGGCAGCTTTTTCATAGTCCTCTATATGGAAAGAGACATCGGAAAGCACTGTGTTTTCAGAAAAAGCTTTTCCAATATTCTGGCATGAAAGTATCATAAATAAGCTCCTTGGTTTTGTTAAGATTACGAAAATCAGTTTACCGTCAGAAAGAAAAGATGTCAATGTGAAATGGGGAGCTTTATCCGTATTCCTTCATTGACATTTTTTTAACATTTTTATATAATAGAAAATAAGTAATTTGACAGGAGGAAAGACCTGTCAAACGGGAGGTAGCAAAAGTGGACGAGAAGGGAATTTCACAGGCTGTTATCGGGCGTCTGCCCCGTTATTTCAGATATCTGGGAGAACTTAGGGATGAAGGTGTGGAAAGGATTTCATCACAGGAGCTTTCGGAGCTTATGCATGTAACTGCTTCGCAGATCAGACAGGATTTTAACAACTTTGGTGGATTTGGTCAGCAGGGCTATGGTTATAATGTAGAGTTTTTATATAAAGAAATCGGTAAAATATTAGGACTTGATAAGACTCATCATCTGATTATTATCGGTGCGGGTAATTTAGGGCAGGCTTTAGGAAATTACATGAACTTTGAGAGAAGGGGCTTTATTTTAAAGGGTATCTTTGATAAGAATCCGGCTCTGTATGGTAAAAAAGTACGTGAAATCCAGGTACAGCCCATGGAGATGGTAGAGAACTTTGTCCGTGAAAATGATGTGGACATTGCAGTACTTACGATTCCCAAGACCAGTGCATTGGAGGTCGCTGAGGTACTTGTGGCAAACGGAATCAAGGCAATCTGGAATTTTGCACATGTGGATTTAAATGTACCTGATGGAATTCAGGTAGAGAATGTACATCTGTCTGACAGCTTGATGAAGCTTTCCTACAACCTGGAAAGATACAACAAGGAACAGGAAGCCTGATACAGTAGCGGACAGGTATGGTATATAGGGAAAGAGGTCTGTGAGAGGTGGCTGTATGGGACATAAAGAGGAAAAATACGAACCGGCGTTACAGAATAAAAAGATTCCGGTACTGACTCTGGATCATAAATGGCATCAGCTTTTTAGTACGGCAGATACCACCGACGTAATTTTAAAACTGGAAGAACGATTAAATGACCTTTTAAAAAGACAGGGCAAACTGAATACGGAAAGCAAGGAAATCAAGTCTTTGAAAAAGAAGCTGATGGAAGAGATTGTGCCCATGGTAAATGAGTTCGAGCAAAGTCCCAATCCTTCTTTGGAAAAGAAAATTGAAACCAATAAGCGTCTGATAAATGAATGTAATGAAAAAATAGATAACTATCGGGACGAATTAATGGAGCTGCCCGGAGAAATAGACAGGGTGAATTATGACCTGATGCTGGCTACTATGGACGCCTGCTATGAAAAGCTGAAAGAAAATACGGCTGAAATTGAAGCGATTGGAAACTGGATTACACAGATACGTATTGAACTGAAAAAGAAAATGGTTCGTAAGCAGGAAAAGGAACAATTAAATCAGGAATTGTACTCCTATATGCATGCTATATTCGGGGCTGAGGTCATTGATATCTTTGACATGAAATACAATCCGGAAGAGTGGGAGAAAAAACGGGCACAAAAAGAGGCAGAAAAGAAAGCAGAGAAGAAAGCAGAAAATGTGACAGAGAAACCGGCAGAATAGGTAAAAGGGGCCGTTGCAAAACAGCTATTTTGTAACAGTCCCTTTTATGGTACGATTGAACCATAAAAAAGCGGAAAGGACGCTGCAAAATGGAATATCTGGTAACAAGTGAAGAGATGAGGGCATATGATACTTATACCATAGAATATATGGGAATTCCTTCACTGGTGTTGATGGAGCGGGCTGCGTTAAAAACAGTAGAACGGATAGAAAAAGTAATAGAACAGGCAGAAAGTCATGTCGGACAGACGGGTATGCATAGGAAAATGCGGATTCTGTGTGTGTGCGGAACCGGCAACAACGGTGGAGACGGTCTCTGCGTAGCAAGGCTTTTAAGGGAAAAAGGAATTTTTGCAGATGCCGTGTTGATTGGAAACAGGCAGAAGCTGACAAAGGAAACAGCACTTCAGCTTTCTGTTTTAGAAAAATACGGTGTTTGTGTCGGCAATAAAGTACCTGAGGCGGAGTATGATATCATAGTTGATGCTTTGTTTGGTATCGGACTTTCCAGAGAAATTACCGGAGAAGCCCAAACTGCTATTGAAGCGGTAAATGCCTCTGAAGCATACAAACTTGCACTTGATATTCCCTCAGGGATTGATGCTGATACCGGAAGGGTATGGGGATGTGCGGTAAAGGCAGATGAAACGGTGGCAATTGCCTTTAAAAAGAGGGGACATTGTTTCTATCCGGGAAGTCTTTTTTCAGGCAAGGTGCGGGTGGCAGGTATCGGCATTACCCAAAGGAGCTTTGACGGGCGGCTTCCCGGAATGTATACTTTTACGGAAAGTGTATCAAAATTATTGCCCGAAAGAAGGCCGGATGGCAATAAAGGTACTTTTGGAAAGGTACTGTTAGCAGCGGGCAGTATGTCGATGGCAGGTGCAGCACTTCTTTGTGCGGAAAGTGCGTACCGGGCAGGTGCCGGTATGGTAAAGCTGGTGATTCCCAAAGATATCAGAGAAGTTGTTCAGGAAAGGCTTCCGGAGGCCTTGACTCAGACCTATGATAAGGCAGAGGGACTGAATGAAGAGGAAGAAAAAGAATTTTTACAGAACATGGACTGGGCGGATGTAATTGCAGTGGGACCGGGCTTAAGCGTTTGCAGAAGCGGTTTACAGTTTCTTAAACTGGCTCTCCACAGTACGAAACCGCTTTTGATAGATGCGGACGGACTGAATATGCTGGCAGAGGAAACACAGAATGAGTCAAAGTTGTGGTCTGTGCTGCAGAAAAGAGGCGGTCAGACTGTGTTGACACCCCATATGGGTGAGATGGCAAAATTGTTGCAAAAACCTGTGTCGGAAGTTGTGGCGGATGAAACGGCAGCAACCCTTATGCTTGCCAGAAAAAGTGGCTGTATTGTAGTTGGAAAGAGTGCCAGAACCCATGTATGCAGGGACGGAGGCAGAATTTTTCTGAATACGGCCGGCAATGACAGGATGGCAACCGCCGGAAGCGGAGATGTGCTGGCAGGAATTATTTCAGCTCTCATGGCACAGGAATTAAAAATAGGGGATAGTAAGAAGTGCAGAGACAGGCAGGAAGAAGAGGAATGTATGGAGAAAGCCGCCTGTCTGGGGGTATACCTGCATGCCTGTGCGGGAGATGCCGCGGCAAAAGAAGCAGGCAATGGGGGGATAACAGCTTCCGATATTATCAGAGGACTGAGATTTCTTTTATAAGTAATTGGCAGGTCGGAGTGTAAAATGCAGGCTGACACAACAGAAGCCTTTGAAGGAGAGACAAAAACGATGGATATGGAACAATATGCAAGAGGGTATGCATTGGTGGATTTGGATGCAGTTGTATCCAATATAAAAGCTATGGCGGCACATGTAAGGCCCGGCACCCGTATTCTTGCAGTGATAAAAACCGATGCATATGGACATGGCAGTATCCCCATTGCAAAAGCTTTGGAAAAACTGGATTTTATGTATGGGTTTGCAGTAGCTACCGCAGAGGAAGCTTTTGAACTGCGGGAAAACGGGATTACATTACCAATTCTTATTTTGGGGTATACCTTCCCCTACAGCTTTAAGAAAATGGTGGAACAGGATATCAGACCGGCAGTATTTACCCTGGATGTGGCAAAGCTGCTGGCTAAGGAAGCACTCCTGCAGAATAAAAAGGCAAAGGTGCATATCAAAGTAGATACCGGTATGGGCAGAATCGGTATCTTTCCGGACGAAGAGGGATTTCAGTTTGTAAAAGAGCTGGCGGCTTTAGATGGCATTGAAATAGAAGGCATCTTTACTCATTTTGCAAGGGCGGATGAAAGAGATAAAAGGTGGGCGGATAAGCAACTGGCACTTTTTAAAGCCTTTACAGACAAAATAGAAAAGGAGCTGGGACTTAATTCTCTGATTAAGGACTGCTCCAATTCCGCAGGTATTCTGGAAATTCCCGATGCCAATATGGATGTGGTGCGGGCCGGCATTATTTTATATGGGCTGGCACCCTCGGAAGAAGTGGATATGAACATTATTACATTAAAACCGATACTCTCCTTAATCAGTACGGTTGTATATACCAAATGGCTGCCAAAGGGGTATCCCATCAGTTATGGCGGCACTTATGTGACGGATAAACCGACCCGTGTGGCAACCATTCCTTTAGGATATGGTGACGGCTATCCCAGAAGTCTTTCCAATAAGGGGTATGTATTGATACACGGTAAGAAAGCACCTATTCTCGGAAGAGTCTGTATGGATCAGTTTATGGTGGATGTAACAGATATTCCTGAAGCGGAATACGGAGATAAGGTCACGCTGATTGGAAAAGATGGAGATGCTGAAATTACGGCTGATGAACTGGGAAGGCTTTCAGGACGGTTTAACTATGAACTGATGTGTGATTTAGGAAAGAGAATTCCAAGAATATATACAGGGAAAAGTTGTGAGAGCATATAATTCCGAAATGCGGATAAAAACAGCAATCATTTAACAATATCAAAATTGTATACCTTCGGATAAACTGGCAATACTACTACCAGACCAGCCATCTGATAAGATGGTAAAAGAAGGGATGCGTGTTATGAAAAGAGGAGATGTATATTATGCGGATTTAAGACCGGTGGTCGGCTCCGAACAGGGAGGTATCAGACCGGTTTTAATCATACAGAATGATGTGGGAAACAGACATAGCCCAACCGTCATTTGTGCGGCAATTACGTCTAAGATGAATAAGGCAAAGCTGCCTACACATATAGAACTGTCTACCCAGCAGTATGATATGGATAAGGATTCCGTTATTTTACTGGAACAGCTTCGAACCATAGATAAGAAAAGATTAAAAGATAAGGTATGCCATCTGGATGCAAAAATCATGCAAAAGGTAAACAGAGCTCTTATGATTAGTCTGGAACTGGATACATAACTTGACTAACAGAGCTGCAAATGATATATTTTGATTTACGATATCTTAAAAAGATAAAAGCAAAAAAAGAGAACCAAAGGAGAGGACTTATATGTCAGGACATTCAAAATTTGCAAACATTAAGCATAAAAAGGAAAAGAACGATGCCGCAAAGGGTAAAATTTTTACCATCATCGGCAGAGAAATTGCAGTAGCAGTGAAGGAAGGCGGTCCGGATCCTTCCAACAACTTTAAACTGGCACAGGTAATTGCAAAAGCAAAATCCAACAATATGCCTAACGATACGATTGAAAGAGGTATTAAAAAAGCAGCGGGTGACGTGGGAAATGTAAACTACGAATATGTTACATATGAAGGCTACGGACCCAGCGGTATTGCGATTATCGTAGATGCACTGACAGACAATAAAAATCGTACCGCAGCAAATGTGAGAAGTGCATTCACAAAGGGACAGGGCAATATCGGTACTCCCGGATGTGTTTCTTTTATGTTTGACAAAAAGGGACTGATCATTATCGATAAAGAAGAATATGAAACGGATGCGGATGAACTGATGATGCAGGTACTGGATGCAGGTGCAGAGGACTTTTCGGAAGAAGAGGACAGTTATGAGGTTATCACTGACCCTGACTGCTTTGAAGAAGTACGCAAAGCATTGGAGGAGGCAGGTATTCCCATGCTGAGTGCAGAAGTAACCATGATTCCCCAGAACTATGTGACCCTGACTGATGAAACAGCCATCAAAAACCTGCAGAGAACTTTAGATCTGTTAGAAGATGATGACGATGTGCAGGCAGTATATCACAACTGGGATGAATAAAGGGAGCAGAGAAACGGATATGAAGAAAGAGACAATTTGTATACAGGCAGGCTGGCAGCCTAAAAACGGAGAACCCAGGATTCTTCCGATTTATCAGTCTACAACTTATAAATACGAGACATCTGAGCAGATGGGAAGGCTGTTTGACTTAGAGGAAAGCGGTTATTTTTATACCAGACTGCAGAATCCTACCAATGATTATGTGGCAGAGAAAATCTGTGCCTTAGAGGGTGGTGTGGCTGCTATGCTTACCAGCTCCGGTCAGGCAGCAAATTATTATGCCGTTTTCAATATTTGTGAAGCAGGAGACCATGTAGTATTGTCCTCCACCGTATATGGCGGTACCTTTAACCTGATAACGGTTACCATGAAAAAGATGGGGATTGAATGTACCGTAGTTGACCCGGATGCTCCTGAAGAAGAGCTGGCTAAGGCATTCAGAGAAAACACCAAATGTGTACTTGCGGAAACCATTGCAAACCCTGCACTGGTAGTACTTGATATTGAAAAGTTCGCACGTCTGGCTCACAGCCACAACGTACCTCTGATTGTTGACAATACCTTTGCGACTCCTATTAACTGCAATCCTTTTGAGTGGGGAGCAGATATTGTAACTCATTCTACTACCAAGTATATGGATGGTCATGCTATGACCGTAGGTGGTGCAATTGTAGATTCCGGTAATTTTGACTGGGCAAAGTATCCCGATAAATTCCCCGGTCTTTGTACACCCGATGAATCCTATCATGGTGTAACCTATACCGAAAAATTCGGAAAGGGTGCTTATATTACGAAAGCAACCGTACAGCTTATGAGGGACTTGGGTTCCATTCAGGCCCCCCAGAATGCATTTTTGTTAAATGTAGGACTGGAAACTCTTCCTCTCCGTATGGAAAGACATTGTGCCAATGCACAGGCGGTTGCCGAGTATTTGGAGAAACATGAAAAAGTGGCATGGGTAAATTATCCCGGCTTAAAGAGCAACAAATATTATGAGCTGGCACAGAAATATATGCCTAAGGGAACCTGCGGCGTTATCAGTTTTGGATTAAAGGGTGGCAGAGAAGCAGCGTCTTCTTTGATGGATAAGCTGAAACTGGCAGCTATCGTTACCCATGTAGCTGATGCACGTACTTGTGTACTGCATCCGGCAAGTCATACCCACAGACAGATGACGGATGAGCAGTTGGTAGAAGCAGGTGTAGCACCTGATTTAATCCGTTTCTCTACCGGTATTGAAAACGTAGAAGATATTATTGCAGATTTGGAACAGGCTTTGGCTCAGATATAGGTTTAAATAATTCGAGGAGGGGCACATGGACAGATTGGCAATTGTAGTACCCTGTTATAATGAAGAAGAAGTCTTACATATAGCAGCAGAAGCTTTCAGAGGTGTTCTGGATGATTTGATTCAAAAGCAGAAAATAGCAGAAGACAGTTTTGTCCTTTTTGTCAATGATGGCAGCAAGGATAAAACATGGGAACTTATCGAAGAAGAACATGCTGCCCATCCGGTACAGATTAAAGGAGTGAAACTGGCAGGGAATGTAGGACATCAGTTCGCTCTGACGGCAGGTCTTTTAACAGCCAAGGATTTGTGTGATATAACGGTATCCATTGATGCCGATTTGCAGGACGATATCAATGCAATTGAAGAAATGGTAGATAAGTTCCATGCAGGAAATGATATTGTGTACGGTGTACGCAGTGACAGAAGTTCGGATACCTTCTTCAAGCGTTTTACGGCACAGAGCTTTTATAAGCTTATGGCTGGAATGGGAGTAAAAACAGTCTATAATCATGCAGATTTCCGTTTGATGAGTAAAAGGGCTTTAGAGCAGTTTGCACAGTATGGTGAGAACAATCTGTTTTTAAGAGGAATTGTACCGACTATCGGATATCAGACAGACTGTGTATATTATGAGCGTAAGGAACGTGTAGCCGGAGAGTCAAAATATCCTCTTAAGAAAATGCTGGCACTGGCTTTTAATGGTATTACGTCATTTTCCATTAAGCCAATCAGCCTGATTACCTGGTTGGGAGCTATTATCATCCTAGGATGTGTGATGGCTGCAATCTATGCGTTGGTGTCCTATTTCACAGGCAATGTAGTACAAGGCTGGACTTCCTTGATACTCTCCATCTGGTTTATCGGAGGAGTACAGCTTCTGGCAATCGGTATGGTAGGACAATATATAGGCAAGATTTATGTAGAAGTAAAGCATCGCCCCAGATACAATATTGAAAAGATATTACAATAACCTGAAAGGGTAAGGGAGCAGTCAATGACATTTAAGAAAAACTGGTTAAGTATTGTAATATGGATTCCGTTTGCTTTGGTAATATGTGCGGTATATGGTCTGGCTTTCTACCGGGCACTGCCGCAGATACCCGTGGCGGCAAATAATTATATTCAGATAGGAATTACGGTACTGTCTTTTGGTTTGGTGGCAGGTATCTTTGTGGGAATCAGGAAATTATCCGGTATAATGGCAATGCAGAAACATCTGCTTTGGGAAGCACTTATTTTTACAGTGTTTTTGGGAGCGGGCGTATTTTTGCGTTGCTGTTTTTTGTATCATACCGGTGAAGGGACAGAGTATTTTCAGGAGGCGGCTTATTTTGAAGCATCAAAGGTAACCGGCAGTGCGGTTGCACCTATTGCTCATGGTGCCCAGTACTTTTATGTAGTATTGTTAAGAGGACTGTTCTGGTTATTTGGCAATCATTTTTTTGCAGGGCTTGTGTTACAGATTGTACTGCAGAGTGCAGCTACGGTTATCTGGTATCTGGCAATCCGCAAAATGACGGGAGCTGCTGCAGCACTTACTTTTTTGGCAGGGGTGATGTTTTTACCCCAAAGCATAGAAAGCGGATTGCGTTATTCTCCCAAATATTTGTATCTGCTGTTGGCAGGTATTGTATTTTGCTCCATTATAGGAGTTCTAAAGAGAGAGTACATACTTAAGCCTTTAAAATGGTATTCCTATGTTATGACACTGCTTGCGGGTGCGGGTATCGGACTGCTTACCTGTCTGGACATAACAGGTCTTATCTTTCTAATACCGGTCTTGGCATTGGGGTGTGTCAGCGTAAAAGAAGGAACAGAAAAAATAACTCTGAAAAAGAAATTAATAAGGGTTGGATTGCAGACGACTGCCATAATAGCAGGTTTTTGTCTGGCAGCATTTTTGTTTTTATATGTTGATGCATTACAGAGTGCAAGTTCCATGGGCAAGGTGTTTGCCGCATGGTGCACCTTGTTTCAGTATAAAGGCATTGGGACTATTCCGGCAGTCTTTTTGTATGAAGGGGCACAGTGGATACATGTAGGCATATTGTTTCTGCTTGTTTTAAGTATTCCGGCCTTTTTTGTGAGAAAAAAGCAGGAAATACAGCTGCTTTGGATGCTTTTACTGGCAGCTGCGGGAATCATACATGCAGGTGGATTTTATGCACAGGGTATGAATTGTGATTCCCTGTTACTCTTTCTGGTACTGGCACTTACCGGTGCAGGTATACAGGCTTTAACTGCAAAAGAGGTTCAACCCGTAAAAGCAGAACTGTTGGAAGAAGCAGAGTCATCAAAGGAGCCGGAATCGTCGGAAGAAACAGGGGCATCAAAGGAGCCGGAACCGTCGGAAGAAGCAGAGCTATCGAAAGAGCCGGAACCGGCGGAAGAAACAGAGCTATCGAAAGAGCCAGAATCGTCGGAAGAAACAGAAACGGAAGCGAAAGAAGTCATTACAGAGTCAGAAATCAAACCCAGATTTATTGAAAATCCTTTACCATTGCCTAAAAAGCATGTGAAGAAGACAATGGGATATGGAATTGAAGTTACACAAGAGCATATGAAATACGATATAGAAGTTTCCGACACAGACGATTTTGACATCTGAAAATGATACATAAAAACGAAACTTTGGTACACAATAATAAGGGACCGCAGGGCGGTTCCTTATTTTAAAAACCGGAGGAATAGTTATGCAGGAGGAAAAGAAAGACAGCAATAAGGACGAAAAAAGGGATAATGACATCCGGGAAGACAAGGGAAAGAAAAATAAAGATAAAAACGATAAAGAAGATAAGGACAGGGAAGAAAATCGGGAAGAGGAAAAGCACAGGGATGAGCGTATAGAACAGATTGGTCAGGTGCTTTTGGATAAAAATAAAGAGAAACAGAATATTCACCTGTTGACGATTATCGGAGAAGTGGAAGGGCATGATAATTTAAGCGGTTCTGCCAAAACTACCAAGTATGAGCATATTCTTCCCCAGCTTGCAGCAATAGAAGACAGTGAAGAAATTAAGGGTGTATTGGTGCTCTTAAATACAGTGGGCGGTGATGTGGAAGCGGGGCTTGCCATTGCGGAAATGCTGGCATCGTTATCCAAGCCTACAGTGTCTCTGGTATTAGGCGGCAGTCATTCCATCGGTGTACCAATTGCAGTCAGTACAGATTATTCTTATATTGTGCCTACGGGAACTATGGTGATTCATCCGGTCAGAATGAATGGAATGGTAATCGGAGTACCGCAGACCTTTGACTATTTTAAACAGATACAGAACCGTATTACCGGATTTGTATGCAGTCACTGCTCTGTTAATAAGCAGCGTCTGGAGGATTTGATGATGGAAACCGGTATGCTGACGAAGGACGTGGGAACTATTTTAGTGGGACAGGAAAGTGTAAATGAAGGAATTATTGATGAAGTGGGCGGCATTAAGGAGGCAATGGCAAAGCTTCACGAGCTGATTTGGGAAAAAACAGAAAGAAAAAGCAAAAACTAAATTGTATACATGATGACAAAGCATAAGAAAAATGATATAATATTTGCGGCTATGACATTCCGTGATAAAATACAGGAAGATTAAGCCTAGAATCAGGAGAAAAGGTTATGGCAACGAATAAAGGCAGAAAAACAACCACATCCGGTAAGAACAGCCGGACTTCTACAAAAGGAAAAAATAACAGCAGACAGTATTCAGAGCAGGAGAGTGCACTTTTTCATGAGGTAGGACTTATTCTGCTTTTTGCTGTAGCAGTTATACTGTTTTTATGTAATTTTGGTATTATAGGTACGGTAGGTGACGCTATAAGCGGCGTACTTTTCGGACTTTTCGGATATCTGGCATATATTGTGGCAATTGCGGCATTTCTGGCAGCGGCATTCTGGTCGGCTAATGCAGGCAGTCCGGCGGCGGTCAGAAAGCTTGCAGCAGGCATATTGTTATTTTTAATGGCAGGTGTTGCCTGTGAAATGTTTGCAGGAACGGCCGTACGGCTTGAAAGCTACAGCATGGCGGAAATTTACAAATATAGCAGTGAATCAAGGCGCGGAGGCGGTGCCATTGCCGGCAGTCTGGCTTATTTGTGTTATCATTTTTTAGATACCATCGGTACTGTTTTGGTAGTAATTATTTTTTCTATTATCAGTATTGTGCTCCTGACGGAGAAATCCTTTGTAAACAGTGTAAAAAACGGCGGCAGACGTGTGGCTGAACTTTCCAGGGAGGATGCACAACGCAGAAAGGAAAATGCGAAGCTGCGACAGTCTGAAATAGAAGAAGAACGTTTACGCAGGGAAGAAGAAAAAAGTAAGCGTGAGGAAGAAAAACGCTTAAAAGCAGAGGAAAAGGAAAACGAAAAGATTCTTCGTATGGATAAAAAGGTGTCAGGTGTTATGGCAGATACCTCTCTGACAGCCCCTTCCATTCAGGATAAAAAGGTAAGGGATGATATCCATGAGATTACTTTAAACGATGAAGAAACAGACATGCTTCCTGCGTTCCATGCACAGGAAAATGTGCATGAAATCAAAGCACAGGATACAGCATTTGATAATATCCGTATCAGGGGAGCTGCACCGGAGCCTGTACAGGTTACCTATGAGGATGAGGAACCGTGGCCGGAAATGGATTATATACCGGCACCTGTTGCAAGAAGGGAGCAGGCAATCTCAGCACGGAGTATGGATGAACCGGGACAGCAAACAGCAAGAGAAACTGTAAATCGCAGACCTGTGGCAAAATTACCTGCGGAAGCGAAAGCACAAGGCAGTGATGCCCAGATTGCGGAAGATATTCATAACACAGAGAAAAAAGTACCCCGTAAATACATATTCCCTCCTCTTTCCAGATTGCAGAAGGGCAAAGGCGGAGGAGGCGATTCTGCCAGAGAATTAAAAGAAACTGCAATGCGTCTGCAACAGACGCTACAGACCTTTGGAGTAAAGGTTACGGTTACGGACATCAGTCAGGGACCTTCCGTTACCCGATATGAGCTGCAGCCTGAGCAGGGGGTAAAAGTAAGTAAAATTGTAGGTTTGGCAGATGACATCAAGTTAAATCTGGCAGCAACGGATATCCGTATAGAAGCTCCGATTCCCGGTAAGGCAGCAATCGGTATTGAAGTACCTAACAAGGAAAATACCGCAGTAGCTTTACGGGACCTGTTAGAAACTGCAGAATTCAGGGATTTCCCATCCAATCTGGCGTTTGCGGTAGGAAAAGATATTGCCGGTAAAGTGGTGGTGGCAGATATTGCAAAAATGCCGCATATGCTGATTGCAGGTGCAACCGGTTCCGGTAAGTCCGTGTGTATCAACACCTTGATTATGAGTATTTTATACAAAGCCCATCCGGATGATGTGAAGTTAATCATGGTGGACCCCAAAGTGGTGGAGTTGAATGTATACAATGGTATTCCCCATCTGTTAATCCCTGTTGTAACAGACCCTAAGAAAGCAGCAGCGGCACTGCACTGGGCGGTATCCGAGATGACGGAGCGTTACAAAAAATTTGCGGACTTTAATGTACGTGATTTGAAGGGCTATAACCAGAAGGTAGAAGGCATGAAGGAGCAGGGAGAGGAATCTGCACCTGCCAAGATGCCTCAGATTGTTATTATCGTAGATGAGCTTGCAGACCTGATGATGGTTGCACCCGGCGAAGTGGAAGAGTCTATCTGTCGTCTGGCACAGCTTGCAAGAGCCTGTGGTATCCACCTGATTATAGCAACCCAGAGACCTTCCGTAGACGTTATTACCGGTCTGATTAAAGCCAATATGCCCAGCCGTGTGGCATTCAGTGTATCCAGTGGTGTGGATTCCAGAACCATTCTGGATATGAATGGTGCAGAAAAGCTTTTGGGAAAGGGGGATATGCTTTTCTATCCTCAGGGCTATTCCAAACCTGCCCGTGTGCAGGGGGCTTTTGTTTCGGACAAGGAAGTATCCGATGTAGTAGATTTCTTAAAGAATCAGGCTATCGGTAACGTATATGCGGAGGATGTGGAAGAGAAAATCAAAAGTATAGGCTCCGGAAGCGGTGGCGGCAGTACCGCAGGCAGTGACGGAGGCAGCTCTTTGGATGAGTATTTTGCTGATGCGGGACGCTTTATTATTGAAAAAGACAAAGCCTCCATTGGTATGCTGCAGAGAGTATTCAAAATCGGCTTTAACCGTGCTGCACGCATTATGGACCAGCTCAATGAGTATGGCGTGGTTGGAGAAGAAGAAGGCACGAAACCAAGAAAGGTACTGATGAGTGCCGAGCAGTTTGAACAGCTTTTGGAAGAAGTAGTGTAAAATACAGTGCCTTATGGCAGAATGAGAGGAAATTATGAAAACAGATATTCAAATCGCACAGGAAGCAGTTATGAAGCCTATTACCGAAGTGGCAGAAAGCTTAGGTATTCAGCCGGATGAGCTGGAGTTATACGGCAGATATAAAGCGAAGATTTCAGATGAGTATATCAAGAGGATTGCAGGAAATCCCGACGGTAAGCTGATTCTGGTAACAGCAATCAATCCTACTCCCGCAGGTGAAGGCAAGACTACCGTAAGCGTTGGACTGGGTGAAGCCTTGGGTAAATTAAATAAAAAAGCCATTATTGCTTTAAGAGAGCCCTCCTTAGGACCCTGCTTTGGCATTAAGGGCGGTGCTGCCGGAGGCGGTTATGCCCAGGTAGTTCCCATGGAGGATTTAAACCTGCATTTTACAGGAGATTTTCACGCAATCACTGCTGCAAACAATTTGCTGGCA
The DNA here is from genome assembly GCA_051879895.1 of Lachnospiraceae bacterium. GTDB lineage: Bacteria > Bacillota > Clostridia > Lachnospirales > Lachnospiraceae > Acetatifactor. Next base: position 38,788 of record JBJEMX010000001.1, on the reverse strand, counting down.
GCTTTATTGGATAATCATATCCAGCAGGGCAATGAACTGCGGATTGACCCCAGACAAATTGTCTGGAAGAGATGTATGGATATGAATGACAGGGTACTCCGCAATGTGGTAGTAGGCCTTGGAAACAAAACCGATGGTATGGTAAGAGAAGACCACTTTGTGATTACAGTGGCTTCTGAAATCATGGCAGTTTTGTGTCTGGCAACCGATATGGAGGATTTAAAAGAACGTCTTTCCCGGATGGTGGTTGCTTATGACTTTGACGGTAAGACTGTAAGAGCAGGCCAGTTAAATGCAGTGGGTGCGATGGCAGCACTGCTGAAGGATGCCTTAAAGCCCAACCTGATACAGACATTAGAGCATACTCCCGCTTTGGTACACGGTGGTCCTTTTGCAAATATTGCACATGGCTGTAACTCGGTAAGAGCAACTAAAACCGCTTTAAAAATGGCAGATTATGTAGTGACGGAAGCCGGCTTTGGCGCTGACCTTGGAGCAGAGAAATTCTTTGATATCAAGTGCCGCAAGGCAGGCATTGCACCGGACGCGGTAGTGCTGGTAGCTACGGTCAGAGCATTAAAATACAATGGTGGTGTGGCAAAGGCGGATCTGAATACAGAGAACTTAGAGGCTTTGAAAAAAGGTATCGTAAACTTAGAGAAGCATATTGAAAATTTACAGAAATACGGTGTTCCGGTAGTAGTTGCCCTAAATGCATTCGTAGCAGATACCGATGCAGAGGTCAATTTCGTAAAAGAATTCTGTGAGAGTAAAGGCTGTGAATTTGCACTGGCGGAAGTGTGGGCAAAGGGCGGTGAAGGCGGTATTGCACTGGCAGAAAAGGTACTGGAAACCATAGAAAAGAAAGAAAGCCGCTTCAAAGTACTTTATGAAGATGATTTGTCCTTAAAAGAAAAGATTGAAATTATAGCAAAAGAGATTTATGGTGCAGGAAGTGTAACCTATGCACCCACGGCAGCAAAACAGCTTGAAAAGCTGGAAACTTTGGGATATGGTAATCTTCCTGTCTGCATGGCAAAGAACCAGTATTCTTTATCCGACGATCCGGCTAAGCTGGGCAGACCGGAGGGATTTGAAATGAGTATCCGCGAGGTTTATGTTTCTGCCGGAGCCGGTTTTGTGGTAGTACTGACAGGAGCAATTATGACTATGCCGGGACTTCCCAAGAATCCGGCAGCATACGGAATTGATGTAAATGAAGAGGGAACGATAACCGGGTTATTCTAATAATACCTGACAGGAGGAAAGAAAATTGGCACAGATTATTGACGGAAAAATCATTTCCACACAGATTAAGGACGAATTAAAGGAAAAGGTAAGTCAGATGAAAGCAGAGGGCACAGAAGTGACTCTGGCTGTTATTCAGGTGGGTGCCGATCCGGCTTCTTCCGTATATGTGGGCAATAAGAAAAAGGCCTGTGAGTATGTTGGTATCCGTTCTCTGGCATATGAGCTGCCCGAGGAAACTACTGAAAGGGAATTGCTGGATCTGATTACAGAGTTAAATGGCAGAAAAGATGTAAACGGTATCTTAGTGCAGTTACCTTTACCTAAACATATTGATGAAGATAAAGTAATTCAAAGCATTGACCCCAAAAAGGATGTGGATGGTTTTCATCCTCAGAGCGTAGGAGCTCTCTGCATCGGACAGCCCGGTTTTGTATCCTGTACTCCCGCAGGTATTATTCAGCTGTTAAAACGCAGCGGGATTGAAATTGCAGGAAAAGAGTGCGTGGTAATAGGCAGAAGCAATATTGTGGGAAAACCTATGGCACTTTTGCTTTTAAGAGAAAACGGTACTGTAACTGTGGCACATTCCCGTACCGCGGATTTAAAAGAAGTAACAAAGCGTGCGGATATTCTGGTAGTTGCGGTAGGCAGACCCAAGATGATTACAAAGGAATATGTAAAAGAAGGTGCAGTTGTTATTGATGTAGGGATTCATAGAATGGAGAATAAAAAGCTTTGCGGTGATGTGGACTATGATGATGTAGCCCCTGTCTGCAGTGCTATTACGCCGGTACCCGGCGGTGTAGGCCCTATGACAATTGCCATGTTAATGAATAATTGTGTAGAATCAGTTGCTTTACAGGCATAAAACAAGTAAAATAACAGAGACAGGCACAATCTGCCTCTGATACCCACTTGCAGGAGGATGGATTTCCTTATGAAATGTCCTAATTGCGGAACGGAGATGAAAGAAGGATATCTTTATTGCGAAGTATGTGGTGAAGATATTCATATTGTTCCCGACTTTGAACCGGAAATTGAATATAGTATCAGTGAAACACTTTCCGGTATTGTAGAGGATGTTTTGGAGGAAGTACCGGAAAACAATACAGCTGAGGAAAACCATACAAAAAGAAATAAGAAAAGATATATCGTGATGTGGGCTGTTGTTATTGCTGTAATTTTAGTGATTGCTCTGGTTACAGGAGGCTTTGCTTTAAAAAATTACCGCTACAATTCTGTAGAGTATCAGGTTGCACAGGCAAATGCAGATGTGGCGTCAGGAAAGTATGAGGAAGCAATCAGTTATTACCGGCGGGCATTAGAACTGCAACCGGAAAATATTGCTTACAGAAATGTATTGGCAGACTTGTATGCACAAACAGGGGATGAGGATGCTTATGTATCCACTCTGATACAAATCCTCAGTTCGGGGTATGCAAGTGAAGATGAAAAAGAAGCTGTTTATAAGAAGCTGATTACTTTCTACAAGACCAAAGAGGATTATGCCTCTATTAATACGTTATTGAATAATACAACGGATGAAGTCATACGGACAACGTATCAGGAGTATATGGCATTACCGCCTGAATTCAGTTATCAGGAAGGTACCTATGCGGAAGTCGTACCGTTGAAGCTGACTTCAAGTATCAGGGGAACCATTTATTATACCCTGGACGGCTCTGTTCCCGATGAAAACAGTGAAGTGTATACCACACCGATTTTTTTGGAAACAGGTTATTATGAAATATGTGCCACATTTATCAATGAATACGGTATTAAGAGTGAAGTCGTAAAGAAGACTTATGTGATTGATATATTCAGACCGGTTGCACCGGAAGTGGAAATCTACAGTGGTGAATATACCAGACCGGAGATGATTAAGGTATTGGTACCGGCAGAGTCCACAGTTTATTATACGACAGACGGTACCACCCCTACCAACCATTCAACTCCTTATACGGGACCGATTCCCATGCCCCTCGGAAAGAGTATTTATAAGTTTGTAACCTACAATAAAGAAGGTGTTGCCGGAGCTTGTACCACCAGACAGTATGAGCTGGTTTTACAGACAGATTTTACTGTGGACATGGCGGTTGAAAAACTGATGGCACTGATGATTGAGTCCGGTAAGATACAGGATGGAACAGGCACTCCGGTCGGACTGACGGGCAGGTATCTGTATGTATTCCAGTATGCACGGGAGATATCCGGGCAGGGCGATTTTTATGTGATTTCTGAAATTTATGAGGATACTGCCGGAGTGCAGAATAAAACCGGTAGTCACTATGCGGTAAATATTTATACCCAGGAATGTTTTAAATTGTCAAAGGATGCTTCTGGCAGCTATGTGATAGAGGCATTTTAAATAAAGCCGTTTCTGGCGGCAAAAACGAAAGGGAGAAGGCTTGTAAGCCTGAGAGGTGTAAGATGTATAAGATTTTAAGAGCAGAAGAACTGACAACCAACATTTTTTTGATGGAAGTAGAGGCTAAAAGAGTTGCAAAATCCTGTCAGCCCGGCCAGTTTATTATTGTCAGAAAGGATGATGCGGGTGAAAGAATTCCTTTGACCATCTGTGATTACGACAGAGAAAAAGGAACTATTACCATCGTGTTCCAGATTGTAGGTGCAGGAACACAGGAAATGGCTTCCTTAAAAGCGGGAGATACGTTCCATGATTTTGTAGGACCTTTAGGTTGTCCTTCTGAATTTGTAAAGGAAGATTTGGAAGAACTGAAAAAGAAGAAAATTCTCTTCGTAGCAGGCGGTGTAGGTACAGCTCCCGTATATCCCCAGGTAAAATGGCTTCATGAAAGAGGTATCGCTGCGGATGTTATCGTAGGTGCAAAGACCAAGGATTTACTGATTCTGGAAAAAGAAATGGAGGAGGTTGCCGGAAATCTATACATAACTACGGATGATGGTTCCTACGGCAGAAGCGGTATGGTTACACAGACAATCAAGGATCTGGTTGCAGATGGCAACCGGTATGATACCTGTGTGGCAATCGGTCCCATGATTATGATGAAATTTGTATGTATGCTGACCAAAGAACTGGAAATTCCCACCATTGTAAGTTTAAACCCTATTATGGTAGACGGTACCGGTATGTGCGGTGCATGCCGTGTCAGTGTAGGCGGTGAAGTTAAGTTTGCCTGTGTAGACGGTCCTGAATTTGACGGACACAAGGTAAACTTTGATGAAGCAATGCAGAGACAGCAGATTTATAAAACAGCAGAAGGACGTGCTTTCTTAAAAGCAAAGGAAGGCGATACTCATCACGGCGGCTGCGGAAACTGTCAGGCATAAGTTTCAATACAGAGTACAGAGCCGCTTAAACGGCAGAGAAAAGGGATGGAAGTAAACTTCCAAATATTGATTGATGTCCGCTAAAGAGGACAAGGAGGAAAATATGGATGTATTAAAGAAAACACCGGTTCGTGAGCAGGCACCGGAAGTGCGTGCAAAGAACTTTGAAGAGGTATGTCTCGGATATAACAAGGAAGAAGCAATGGAGGAAGCTGCACGCTGCATCGGCTGTAAGAATGCACAATGTGTAAAGGGGTGTCCCGTAGCAATTGACATTCCCGGCTTTATCGGAAATGTAAAAGAAGGCAATATCGAAGCAGCTTATCAGGTAATCAGCGAATCTTCCGCACTGCCTGCGGTCTGCGGACGTGTATGTCCCCAGGAAAGCCAGTGTGAAGGCAAGTGTATCCGCGGAATTAAGGGAGAGCCTATTTCCATCGGTAAATTGGAGCGTTTTGTAGCTGACTGGGCAAGAGAAAACGGTATCAAGCCTGAAGGGGCAAAAGAAAAGAACGGTAAAAAAGTCGCAGTTATCGGCTCCGGCCCTGCGGGTCTTACCTGTGCAGGCGATTTAGCAAAGATGGGCTATGATGTAACCATTTTTGAAGCCTTACATGAGCCGGGTGGTGTACTGGTATACGGTATTCCTGAATTCCGTCTTCCGAAGCAGGCTGTCGTAGCAAAGGAAATTGAAAATGTAAAATCCTTAGGTGTAAAGATTGAAACCAACGTAGTAGTAGGGAAATCCGTAACTATTGATGAACTCTTAAATGAAGAAGGCTTTATGGCAGTCTTTATCGGTTCCGGTGCAGGTCTGCCCAAGTTTATGGGTATTCCCGGTGAAAATGCAAACGGTGTATTTTCCGCAAACGAGTACCTGACCAGAAGCAATTTAATGAAAGCATTTGATGAAAATTCCAATACCCCTATTATGAGAGGTAAGAAGGTTGCAGTCGTAGGTGGCGGTAACGTAGCGATGGATGCTGCCAGAACGGCATTAAGATTAGGTGCAGAGGTGCATATCGTTTATCGTAGAAGTGAAGAAGAACTGCCTGCCCGTGTGGAAGAAGTACATCATGCAAAGGAAGAAGGCATTATTTTTGACCTGCTTACCAATCCTGTTGAAATTTTAGAAGATGAAAAGGGCTGGGTAACCGGTATGAAGTGCATTAAGATGGAATTAGGTGAACCCGATGCCTCCGGCAGAAGACGTCCTGTAGAAGTGGCAGGTTCTGAATTCGTTATTGATGTGGATACCGTTATTATGTCCCTGGGTACTTCCCCCAATCCGCTGATTTCTTCCACTACCGAAGGTCTGGAGACTAACAAGTGGAAATGTATTGTGGCAGAGGAAGAAAACGGACAGACCTCCAAAGAGGGTGTTTATGCAGGTGGAGATGCGGTGACCGGTGCAGCAACCGTTATTCTGGCAATGGGGGCCGGAAAAGCAGGGGCAAAGGGTATTGATGAATATCTGCGTAACAAATAAGGCGGAGGCGTTTCTATGGTAAAGCATATTGTATTGTGGAATTTTAATGCAGAAATGACCGCAGAAGAAAAGAAAAATGCGGGAGAAAAGATGAAAGAGCTGTTGGAACCCATTAAGGATTTAGTTCCCGGCACGGTGGAAATCAAGGTAGTGATGAATGAAATGGCTTCCAGCAACCGTGAAATTGCTCTGATTGGTATTTATGAAACAGAAGAGGCATTAAAAGCATATCAGGTGCATCCGGCACATGTAGAAGCCGGAAAGTATGTACGCAGTGTAACCTGTGATCGTGCTTGTCTGGATTACGAGATGTAATGGTGCAATGTTTTTGAATGACATGAAGTGTCAGAATTAACAAATGAGATGTGGAGGGATTACATTATGCCATGGTGTCCGAAATGTAAAAACGAATACAAAGAAGGAATCAAAACCTGTAGTGACTGCGGCTGTGAACTGGTAGAAAATGAGCCCGCAGAGGATGAAGAACTTTCTGAAGCAGAAGCTGCATTACAGAAAATGTCTGAAGCAGAAAAAGCTGTTTTTATGGAGAATCTGAAACAGGCTGTTAAAGAGGCAGAAACAGCAGAACACAGTGCAGGAAGACCTGTTGTTCCCTACCAGAACAGTGCAGCAAAGGCAGAGGACAATAAATCCTCTGCGTATATGCTCCTGTTTTTTGGTGTTATCGGCATGATAGTTATTATATTAGGGATGGCCGGTGTATTGCCGTTTCATCTGAGTGGAGCAGCCAAATACATGGCTTACGGTATTATGAGTGCCCTGTTTCTTCTGTTTATCGTAATGGGACTGGTATCCATGAAATCCTATCACATCTTTGCAAAAAAGGCAGAGTCGGAGAATACGCTCAGAAGTACTATAGAAAGTTGGTGTACAGAGAACCTGAAACCGGAAAGTATTGATGAAGCAGTGCTTTCTGAAGAGGTTGCTGAAGAAGAAAAATATTTTAGAAGAACCTCATATATGAAAGAGAAGATTACAGAAAAATTCTTAAATCTGGATGAGGCTTTTTTAGATAATCTTGTAGATGAAATGTACACCGGTATTTACGAGGAATAGATGAAAATATCCATAGTTTGTGTAGGGAAAATCAAAGAAAAATTTTATAGAGACGCCATAGACGAATATGCGAAACGTCTTTCCAGATATTGTAAATTTGAGATATTGGAAGTACCGGATGAAAAGACTCCGGACAATGCCGGTGAAGCAGAAGAAGAACAGATAAAGAAAAAAGAGGGAGAAAGAATTTTAGCTAAAATCAGAGATGACACATATGTCATTACACTGGAGATTTTGGGTAAAAAACTGGATTCACCTGCTTTTGGACAGGTTTTGGAAAAAGCAGCCCTGTCAGGAAAAAGCCATATTCAGTTTATAATCGGCGGTTCTCTGGGGCTGCATGAAAGCGTAAGCAAACGAGCCGATTTGAAAGTGAGTTTTTCCGATATGACCTTTCCACACCAGCTGATGAGAGTAATTCTGTGTGAACAGATTTACAGAGGCTATCGGATTATTAATGGAGAACCGTATCATAAATAGGGATAGGTGAAATTAGTATCATAAGAACGTGTTGAAAGGATGGTAAAAGAGCCATCCTTTTCATTATTGTTACTCAATTGACTTGTTTGTCAAAGAAAGCTTTTGTATAATGGTTACAAATGAAAATTGTATTAAATAACTATAAAATTGTAGGCATGAACACAAAAAACGTGTTATGATAACAAATAGATTGTATAAAAATATAGTTTCCATAGGCTTTCCTTTGTACGTGTGTATAAAGTAAGGAATTACTTATGGACGGAATGAGAGGGAATATGTACAACGATTTATTTTCTATAGGACCACTTACGGTTCACGGATATGGTCTGATGATTGCAATAGGTGTGATTGTGGCACTTTTCACGGGAGAGGCAATTGCAAAGAAACGCGGTCTGAATTCTGATGCAATATATTCGATTACTTTTTTATGTGTGATATCGGGATTCATTAGTGCAAAGATTTTATTTTGTATCGTAGAATGGAAAACTTTTGTAACCAATCCGAAGCAGGTGCTGACCGGAAGCGGTTTTGTGGTGTATGGCGGTATTATTGGTGGTGTGCTGGCCGCATATTTATATTGCCGTATTAAAAAGCTGAGCTTCTGGGACTATTTTGATTTGGTATTACCCTGTGTAGCAATTGCCCAGGGCTTTGGCCGTATCGGTTGTTTTATGGCAGGCTGTTGTTATGGAAAAGAAACAGATTCCTTTATCGGTATTGTATTTACACATTCCAATCAGGCACCGAATGGCGTGAAATTACTTCCTACGCAGTTGTTTTCAGCGGCAGGTATGTTTTTGATTGCTGCCATACTGTTTATGTATGCAAAAAGAAAGCATGCAACAGGGCAGGTAGGTGCCTTATACATGATTTTATATAGTGTAGGCAGATTCTTTATTGAATTTTTACGCAACGATTACAGAGGAGAAGTGGGACCTTTTTCTACATCCCAGTTTATATCCCTGTTCATTTTTGTAGCAGGCATAGCCTTGTTTATTTACAAAAAGAGGAGTGAAGAGAAAGAATGAGTGCATTTGTAACGTTTGAGAATGTGAATAAGGTTTATAAGACCGGTGAGGTTTCCATACAGGCTTTGGAAAATGTGAATTTTGAAATTAATAAAGGAGAATTTTGCGTAATCGTGGGTGCTTCCGGTGCAGGGAAGACCACGATTTTAAATATACTGGGTGGAATGGATACTCAGACCTCCGGCAAGGTGTTTTTGGACGGAGAAGAAATTTCATCCTATAACAAAAAGCAACTGACTGCTTACCGCAGATATGATGTGGGATTTGTATTCCAGTTCTATAATCTGGTGCAGAATCTGACAGCACTGGAAAATGTTGAGCTGGCGGCACAGATTTGCAAGGAGCCTTTACCGGCTGCGGAAGTGCTTGCAGAAGTGGGACTTAAGGAACGTATGGCAAATTTTCCTGCCCAGTTATCAGGAGGAGAACAACAGCGTGTAGCGATTGCCAGAGCCCTGGCCAAAAATCCCAAGCTACTTTTGTGCGACGAGCCTACCGGTGCATTGGATTACAATACCGGAAAGGCCGTTTTAAAGCTGTTACAGGATACCTGCCGTCAAAAAGGCCGCACGGTCATTGTGATTACCCACAATCAGGCATTGACAGCTATGGCAGACAGAATTATTACAGTAAAGAGCGGTACCATACAGAATATGGAATTAAATAAGAACATTGTAAACGTAGAAGATATAGAGTGGTAGAAGAAAATGAAATCCATGATGGTAAAAACAACCTTGCGGGAAATTAAACAGAGTCTGGGCAGATATCTTGCTATTTTTGCGATTATTGCATTGGGAGTAGCCCTTTTTGCAGGTCTTAAAGTAACGCAGCCGACTATGATAAAGGCTGCGGATCAGTACTTAAAGGAGACACAATTCTTTGACTACAGACTGCTATCTACACTGGGATTTGAAGAAACAGATGTAGTACAACTGTCTGAGAAGGAAGAAGTCAGGGCAGCGGAAGGTGCCATGAGTGCAGATATCATTTATACAGATGCGGAAGGAAATGAAAGTGTTTTAAAGGCTCATTCCATCACAGAGCAGTTAAACAAGCTGGTAGTGGTAGCCGGAAGACTTCCGGAAAGTGCTGATGAATGCGTTGTAGACAGTCTTCTTTTCGGAGAAGACATCATCGGCACAAAGCTTGTGCTGTCAGAAAACAATGCGGAAGAAGATCTGGAAAACTTTACATATCGGGAATACACCGTTACCGGTACGGTACAGTCCCCTTTATATATTCAGTTTGAAAGAGGAAATACTTCCTTGGGAAATGGCAGAATAAAAGGCTTTATGTATTTACTTCCGGATGGCTTTGAGATGGAGTATTATACGGAAATCTATGTAAAATTTGACTCTGACTATCAGATATATTCAGAGGAATATGAAGCCTTCATGGAGGAAAAAGAGCCTGTGTGGGAGGCGTATTGTGAGGCACAGGGAGAACGCCGCTATCAGGCTGTCGTAGAGGATGCACAGACTAAAATTGACGATGCAAAAGAAGAATTGGAGGAAGAAAGACAAAAAGCGGAAACAGAGCTTGCAGATGCGAAAAAGGAGTTAGAGGACGCAGAGGCAGAGCTTGCGGATGCAGAAACGGAAATATCCGATGCAGAAGCAAAGATTGCAGACGGTGAAGCAGAGCTTGCGAATGCAGAAAAAGAAATCAGAGATGCAGAAACGGAAATAGAAGCAAAGGAAGCAGAACTTGCAGAAGCAAAGCAGATGCTTGCAGATAGGGAAGCGGCACTTGCCGCACAAAAAGAAATGGCTTTATCCGGTGCGGGAGCAATGGACCCTCTGACTGCACAGGCTATGCAGGAACAGCTTGCGGCAGCGGAGGCTGAGTTAGCGGCGGCACGGGCGAGTCTGGCAGAGGGTGAAACGGCTGTCCTGGCTGCAAAAGAAGAAATAGAAGCAGCAAAAGCTGAGATAAAGGATAAAAAAGCAGAGCTTGCAGAGGCAAAGGAAGAACTGGCTGATGCAAAAAAGGAAGTAGAAGACGGCTATGCAGAGTATGAGGATGGACTGGCAGAATACGAGGATGCCGTGGAGGACTTTCATAAGGAGATTGCAGATGCAGAAGCAGAGATAGCGGATGCGGAGGAAGAACTTGCAGATATTGAGAAGCCGGATACCTATGTGCTGGGCAGAGGCACGAATATCGGTTATGTCTGCTTTGAAAGCGATTCCGGTATTGTAGACGGTATTGCCAATGTCTTTCCGGTATTCTTTTTTCTGGTGGCAGCATTGGTATGCATGACCACCATGAACCGCATGGTAGAGGAGCAGCGTACCCAGATAGGTGTTTTAAAGGCACTTGGCTACGGCGAAGCTTCTATTATGGGAAAATATATGTTTTATTCAGGCAGTGCGGCATTGACAGGCAGTATAGCGGGCTTTTTACTGGGCACCAGAATTTTTCCATGGATTATCTGGGCTGTTTACGGTATTATGTACCGTATGGGAGAATTTACCTATGTTTTTCATGGCGGCATGGCGGTAATTGCCCTTGTTGTAGCCCTTCTCTGTTCGGTAGGCACCACATGGATTTCCTGTAAAAATGAATTAAAGGAAGTGGCGGCAGGACTGATGCGGCCCAAGTCTCCCAAAGCCGGAAAGAGAGTGTTTTTAGAGTATGTACCGTTTATCTGGAAACGGTTAAAATTCCTTCATAAAGTATCCGTGCGTAATATTGTCAGATATAAAAAGCGTTTCTTTATGATGGTTATAGGCATCAGCGGCTGTACAGCCCTTTTGGTAACCGGTTTCGGTATCATGGATTCCATTACGGATATTGCTAATCAGCAATACGAAGAAATTCAAACATATGACATAAGTGTCAGTGCTAAAAATGCGGCAGAAGATACAGATACCGATGAATTGGAGAAAGTACTTGCCTCATATGGGGCATCCTATACACAGGCATTGGAGGAAACCCTGAATCTGGAAATTGACGGAACGGTCAAGAGTATCAATCTGGTGGTGATGAAAAATCCCGGGGAGATGGACAGTTTCCTTAGCCTGCATACGGAAGAAAAAGAAAAGATACCGTATCCCCAAAAGGGAGAAGCGGTAATCTCGGAAAAGATTGCAGACAGCTATGACATTGCTGTCGGGGATGAGATTTATCTTTATGATGAAAGCAGGAATGAAATAAAAGCGGTGGTATCCGGTATCTGCCAGAATTTTGTATATAACTATGTCTATATTGCACCTGAGACTTATGAAAGCCAGAAGGAAAATGCAGAGTATAAAACCTTCTATGTACATCTGCCAAAAGAAGAGGAGCTGCATCAGGCGGGTGCGGCACTGATGAATGTTGAAAATGTAACCTCTGTTACCATCAATGAAGATGTCAGGGCAAGATTTGAAACCATGATGGGCAGTATGGACTATATTATTACGGTAATTATTGTATGTGCGGCATTACTGGCATTTATTGTACTTTACAACTTAAATAATATTAATATTACAGAGCGTATCAGAGAGATTGCTACCATTAAGGTCTTAGGCTTTTATAAGAAGGAAACCGCTTCTTATGTATTTAGGGAAAATACGGTTTTAACAGCTATCGGCTGTGCAGTGGGACTGCTTTTAGGTAAATGGCTGCATGCCTTTGTAATGGCACAGATTAATATTGATATGATTTCCTTTGATGTACGGGTTACCGGTATCAGCTATATATACAGTATTCTCCTCACCTTTGTATTTTCCTGGGTGGTGAACCGGCTTATGAGTGGTAAATTAAATAAAATTAATATGGCGGAATCCTTAAAATCAGTGGATTAGTCTAATAAACATTTGCGGAGGGAAAAAGAATGTCTATAGAAAGAGCAAGAGCATATCTAAAAAAATTCGGTGCAGAGGATAGAATACAGGAATTTACAGTTTCTTCTGCAACGGTGGAGCTGGCGGCAGCCGCACTTTCCTGTGAGCCTAAAAGAATTGCCAAAACCTTATCCTTTCAGGTTGGTGATGCGGCGATACTTATAGTGGCAGCCGGAGATGCTAAGATTGACAACCCTAAATATAAAGAGCAGTTTCACACTAAAGCCAAAATGCTTGCACCGGATGAAGTGGAAGCCAAAATCGGTCATGCCATCGGCGGCGTGTGTCCCTTCGGTATCAATGACGGCGTAAAGGTTTATCTGGAAGAATCCTTAAAACGATTTGAAACAGTATATCCTGCCTGCGGCAGTGCCAACAGTGCCATCGAAGTAACCATACCTGAACTGGAAAGACTTTGCGGAGACAATTTCTGCGGCTACATCGATGTCTGTAAAGGCTGGGAATAGTATATAGGAATTTTAGAAGAGAAAATAGTGGGTTAATGTCTGTTTCAGCGAACAGAGAGGTATAGCTATGAGAATGTATGACTTGATTGTAAAGAAAAGAAATGGTGGGGCTCTTACGAAAGAAGAAATCGGCTTTATGGTAGAGGGATATACCGGGGGAGATATTCCCGATTACCAGATGTCAGCCATGATGATGGCAATTTATTTTCAGGGGATGAATGAGGCGGAAACCCTTGCACTTACCATGGCAATGCGGGACAGCGGAGAGGTATTGGATTTAAGTGCCATAAAAGGGATAAAGGTAGACAAGCATTCTACGGGAGGCGTAGGAGACAAGACTTCTTTGACTCTGACGCCTATGGTAGCGGCATGCGGTATTCCGGTAGCCAAGATGAGCGGCAGAGGTCTGGGGCATACCGGTGGTACCATTGATAAACTGGAGAGCTTTGCAGGGTTTTCTACGGAAATCGATACGCAGACCTTTATAAACAATGTAAACCGCATTGGCATAGCCATTATGGGGCAGACTGCCAATCTGGCACCTGCGGATAAAAAACTGTATGCCCTCAGGGATGTAACGGCTACGGTGGATAATATGTCCCTGATTGCCAGCTCCATTATGAGTAAAAAGCTGGCGGCAGGAGCGGACGCCATTGTGCTGGATGTAAAGACCGGAAGCGGTGCTTTTATGAAAAAAGAAGCAGATGCCTTTTTACTGGCAGAGGAAATGGTTAAAATAGGCAAGGGTGCAGGCAAAAAATGCGTTGCGGTGGTAACGGATATGGATCAGCCATTAGGTTATGCAGTGGGAAATGCCCTGGAGGTAAAGGAGGCAATCGATACTCTGGCAGGAAAAGGCCCGGTGGATTTTTATGAGCTGTGCCTGACTCTTGGAACGCAGATGCTGTTGGCAGGCGGTGCGGCAGAGACGGAATCGGAAGCCAGAGAAAAATTAGAGAAAACAGTTAAAGACGGTAGTGCTTTGCGTAAGCTGGCAGAATTTGTAGAGGCACAGGGCGGAGATGCAAAGGCGGTGTATGATACCACATTGTTGCCTCAGGCGTCTGTCACAAAGGAACTGCTTGCACAAAAAGACGGCTATATCAGCCGGATTACCTGTGATGAGGTAGGTATCTGTTCTCTTATTTTAGGTGGAGGAAGAGAAACCAAGGAAAGTAAAATAGATCTGGCTGTGGGGATTGTGCTTAAAAAGAAGAAGGGGGATGCGGTAAAAGCAGGCGATGTGCTTGCAGTACTGCATGCCAATGACGAAGTAAAACTTTCGGCTGCCTTAGAAAGATTGCAGAAGGCTTACTATATTGCAGAAGAGCCACCGCAGGCATCGGCTTTTATAAAGGGCATCGTGGAATAAATGAAATAACAGGTATCAGGCAGGGGACGCCGGAATATAGTATATTATGAAAAAGAAAGCGAAAATTTACCCGGCTGCCAAAGAATCCTTAACTTCCAAAGAGTTCGGGATTATGAAAGAATCCAGAAAAGAACTGCTTGTAGAATCCTTAAAACTCCCCAAGGATATGATGATGGGGGCTTTTATGCTTTCCATGACCGGAAACAGAGAAGCCTTTATTGAAAATTACAGGGGGATTTTAGAGTATACGGACACCTGCATTTTGTTACAGACAAAGACCGGACAGGTGCGTTTTGAGGGCACGAACCTTGTAATAGAATATTATACAAATGAGGATATGAAAATCAGCGGCCACATTGCAGGTGTAATATTCGGATAAAGGAGCGGTGTCAGTGATTGGAATATTGAAATTTTTACGGGGGTTTGTACAGATTAAGGTCTGGGGTTTTGCACCGGAACGTTTTTTAAATTTGTGCAGTAATAAAAATATTCTGTTATGGGATATCAAAAAAGACGGTGATATTTATTATATGAGTATCAGTCTTTCGGGCTTTAAAAAGCTGAAGGGGATTGCACGAAAGACAAGAGTAAGGGTAGTCATTCTGAAAAGATGCGGACTACCCTTTTTGTTACCAAAGATATTGGAAAAAAAGATATTCATTGCAGGGCTTATGCTGGCATGTTTTTTTTGGTACTGGTCCTCTTTATATGTGTGGGAGATTACCATTGAGGGAAATACGGCCATTACAGAAGATATGTTTTCGGATTTTTTAAAAGAACACGGAGTTTATGTAGGTATCAAAAGCAGCAAGGTGGATATTGAGCAGTTGGAAAAGGATATCAGGAAAGAATTTGGGGAAATCACATGGACCTCGGCAAAGCTTTCCGGCACGGAGCTGATTATATCCGTCAAGGAAAACGATGCCATATTGGAACCTGTGCAGGAGATGGGCAGTGCGGATTTGTATGCCCCCAAAGAAGGTATTATTGTAGAAATGATTGTAAGGAGCGGTGTTCCGCAGGTAAAAATCGGAGATACCATAGAGGCGGGATGTATGTTGGTTTCCGGCAGCATTCCGGTATACAATGAGGACGGCACGGTTAGAAATTACCAGTATACACATGCAGACGCGGATATTTATGTGGAACGTAAGGAGCCGGTATACATAGAGTTGCCTTTTACCTATATGAAAAAGGTATATACGGGAAGGGAAACGAAACAATATTATATTGAGGTGGGCGGCAGGGAATTTATATTTGGCGGAAACAAAGAGTATTTGTATTCGGATACCGTTGCAAATTATAAACAGTTATCGCCCCTGAAAGGACTGGTATTGCCGTTTTCTTTCGGCACATATATACGCAGGGAGTATCAGAATACGGAATGTGAATACACTCTTTCGGAGGCAGAAAAACAGCTTTCGGAAAAATATTCTGCATTTCTTGCAGATTTAGAGGAAAAAGGGGTACAAATTATTGAAAAAAATGTTAAAATAGATACTGGAAGTTCCATGTGGATTTTACAGGGAGAGCTTATTGTTAAGGAAAAGATTGGAGAAGCAGTGCCAATTACCGAAACAGAACCTGCAGAAGAAGGGATGCAGGAGGCTGAATCTGCAGACAGCGAATGAGAATTACGGAATCGGAGAGATCAATATAGATGAGTATGACTACCTACACCATGGATATGCCGGCAGAGCATATGCAGAAGATATTTGGGCAGAACGACAGATATGTAAGTAAACTGGAAACAGATTTTCATGTTACCATTGTGGATCGCAACGGTGCCATCAAGGTGACTGGAGAAGAAGCTGATGTTAAAAAATGCGTCGGTATTTTATCTCAATTATTTGAAGTGTCCTTAAGAGGAGACGACATTGAGGAGCAGAAGGTGGATTATGCGATTTCCTTAGGACAGGAAGAAAGTGAGGAAAGGCTCGCAGAAATAGACAAAGAACTGATTTGTCACACCATAAGCGGTAAACCCATAAAACCTAAGACATTAGGACAGAAGCAGTATGTGGAAGCTATTCGCAATAACATGATTGTATTCGGTTTGGGCCCTGCCGGAACCGGTAAGACATATCTTGCAATGGCAATGGCAATTACTGCCTTTAAAAGGGATGAGGTAAGCCGTATTATTCTGACACGTCCTGCTATTGAAGCAGGTGAAAAGCTGGGATTTCTGCCCGGTGATTTACAGAGTAAGGTAGACCCTTATTTACGGCCTTTATACGATGCTCTGTATCAGATTATGGGAGCGGAGAGCTTTTCCAAAAATATGGAAAAGGGCCTGATTGAGGTAGCACCTTTAGCTTACATGAGAGGCCGTACCCTGGACAATGCCTATATTATTTTGGATGAAGCACAGAATACTACGCCTGCCCAGATGAAGATGTTTTTAACCAGAATCGGTTTCGGCTCCAAAGTAATTGTAACCGGTGACTCATCCCAAAAGGACTTACCGCAGGGTACCCAGTCAGGATTGGATGTGGCAACGCGGGTTCTGAAAAATATTGACGATATTGCATTCTGCAATCTGACAAGTAAAGATGTAGTCCGTCATCCGCTGGTACAAAAGATTGTAAAAGCATATGATGACTATGAAGCAAAAGAAAAAAACGCCCCGGAGCGTGTTAAGAACAGGAATAACCATAAAAATGGCAGAAAATAGTAAGCAGAAAAAACAATATACCATACTGATATCAATCATTATGTTCAGCTTAACAGTCCTTTTGATGTGCTTTTTCAGCTATATAAAGGACTATGCGGTTGTGGACATTATACGCAATACCGTACTGGCAGGTATGGGAAGCTTTATGACTCTTCTGGTGATGGCACAGACAAGGGAAGAGGGAGGCTATGATTATGATAATGCCACTCATAGCATACGTTTTCTGATGCTCTATCTGGTTTGTCTGGCAATTGCCGTGGCATGTGGCTTTTTACCGGGTGCAGGATGGCCGTTTTTGGTGATATTTGTCGCCCTGTGCCTGTTTTCCAATATGCTGACCGGAGTCTCCTGCGGTTCACTGCTTCTGGTGATTTCCGTGCTACTTTCAGGAAGCGGCATTGAAATTTTTACGATGTATTTTATTTGCGGACTTTTAGGGGCTGTTTTGTTCAGAGGCTTATGTGATACATACAAGATAGGGGTGCCTCTTATTGTATCCTTATTGTTTCTGGTGACGGCAGAGACTGCAACGGTAGTATTATATGCCAATGAAACCCTGAAATGGGAACTTTTTCTGATTCCCTTTATGAATGTTATTATCAGTTTAATACTGTTACTGATTATTCTAAAAATGTTTTATTCCAGAGTAATTTATCTTTATAGGGATAAGTACATGGAAATCAATGACCCGGAATGTCCTCTTTTGGTGGAATTAAAAGAACATTCTAAGGATGAATATTATCTTGCCATGCATACGGCATATTTTTGTGAAAGAATTGCCAAAAAACTTTCTCTGGATGAGGAAGCGGCAAAGACAGCCGGTTATTATCACAGAATAGGCGTTTTGTCAGAAGAAAATACATGGAAAGGGGTATGGGAAAAAATAGAGAATTATGATTTCCCGCCAAAGCCCCTGAAAATTTTGAGGGAATATGTGGACAAGGATACACAAAAAACACATAAGGAAACAGCAGTGCTAATTATGTCCAATGCCGTGATTTCTTCCGTTCTTTATTTGTTGGCACACAGTAAAGAAGAACTGAATTATGACCGGGTTATTGACGCAGTGTTTAAGAAGAAACTGGAAACCGGGATTTTAAACGACTGTGATATTACCATGGCTGAGATAACTGCCATGCAAAAACTGTTTAAGGAGGAGAAATTATACTATGACTTCCTACGTTGAAAATGAAACAAATGTAAGCTTTTCCTTTGATGTAAAGGAAGTGGCCGACAGGGTAATAGAAACGGTATTGGAAAAAGAAGGTTGTCCTTATGAGGTGGAAGTTAATCTGCTTTTGACAGACAATGAAGGCATCCGTACTTACAATGCACAGTTTCGGGAAATAGACCGTGCAACGGATGTATTGTCCTTTCCCAATATAGATTATGAATGTCCTGCTGATTTTTCGGGATTGGAAGAACAGGAGGCAGATTATTTTGACCCGGAGAGCGGTGAATTGGTCTTAGGTGATATTATTATTTCGGTGGAGAAGGTGAAGGAGCAGGCTGAAAACTACGGACATTCTGAAAAGAGGGAGTTTGCTTTTTTAGTTGCTCACAGTATGTTACATCTTTGTGGTTATGATCACATGGAGGAAAAAGAAGCCGGGGTTATGGAAGAGAAACAAAAAGAGGTACTTGAAACCCTTGGAATCACCAGAGAAGCCGGACAGACGGCAGATTGAGAGGCATTATGAATCAAATGGAAGTCAGAAAAGAGCAGCTGAAATTGGCTGCCGGGATGATTCGGTATATAACCATTATTTTGCTGGTAAATATGATTGGAGAACTGGGAATCGTTTATTTTGTGGCAGCTTTGGAGGTATATCTGCTGTTACAGATTTTTTTCTCGGAAAGTCTGCCCGATTGTGTGGCACGCATGATTAGAAGCCGCATGACAAAAGGGCAGTATAAAAATGCAGACAAGGTGATGAAAGCGGCACTGGGCTACAGCATTGCAGCCGGTATACTGGGCAGTATTTTATTATTTGTATTGTCCGGTGTAATAACGGGGAGAATGCTTCATCTGCCGGAGGCAGAGCTTGCATTGAAAATTCTGGCACCTGCATTCTTTTTGCAGGCAGTCTGTGCAGTACTTAAGGGATGCTTTCAGGGGCTGGGAACAGCCATGCCCACCATTATTGCCGGTATATTTACGGAAAGCTTCGGACTTTTCTTTACCATGCTGTTTGGTGAAGTGTTATACGGTTACGGAACAAAAGCAGCGGCATTGCTGCAGAATGATAAGTTTGCTTCTATGTATGGGGCAGCGGGAGCCGCAATCGGTTTCCCGATAGCATTGCTGTTTGCTCTGGCATTTCTGCTTCTGATGTATTTTGGAGCAGGCAGGAGAATCTGGAAAAAGAAACGGGAGGGTATGCGGCTGACGGAGGATGGTATAGAAGTACTTCGCATGATACTTTTCTCCATGGTACCGGTTGCGGCAGTAAGGCTTCTGTTGAGACTTCCGGTAATAACAGGTCTTGGATTTTTTGCAGGAAAGGCAGCCGGCGATATTACAATACTGGCGAGTTACGGAAATCTTTATGCTAAGAGTCTTATCGTTGTCGGTATTGTTGTTTCCCTTGCGGTGATTCTTTGTACCGGAGGAGAAAATACGGTTATATATTATATAAAGCGTGAAGAGTATAAAACTGCCAGAAATTATCTGACGGGAGGGATTCAGGGAAGCTTTATGTTTACCGCCTATATGACAGTGATTTGTCTGGTGTTTGCACCCGGTATTGTGCAGCTGTTGTTCGGAAAGGAAAATGTAACAGAGGCAATAACCTGTCTGCAGGTAAGTTCCCCACTTATGATATTTCTGCCATTGGCTGTTTATTTGATACATATACTTGCCGGTATGGGAAAAACATTGACGGCTCTTGCGGGTAGTGCAGTTTCTTTTATTCTTTTTGTGATTGTAATGGCAGTGGGCAGTAATTTCCAAAACAGTGGAATCTTAGTGATGATATATGCACTTCTGGTTTTCAGCATTGCTTTGTGTGTATGGAACGGGGCATTTATACTATGGTCTTTACATATCAATCTGCCATGGCTTACGGTTGTGGGACTTCCTGCACTGGCGGCCGGTATTACGGGACTGGGAGTTTTTATGCTGCATAAGGCACTGGCAGCTTCTTTGGGGGAAACAGTCACCTTTGTTGTGGGTACACTGGCAGGCGGAGTGGTTTATCTGGTACTGATTCTGGTATTTAAATGTATCAGGGAAAAGGAGCTGTACACACTTCCCGGAGGTAAGATACTGGGTAAAATAGGAAAAATTTTACATCTTTTTTAATAAAAGTGAATAAAAACAAAAGATAAGCTGATACTGATAACAAAAAAATCCGGCATTGGTACGCAGGAGGGTATATGAAATTTGTAAAAGGTATCAGTTTGTTTTTGCTTTATCCCGCCATTATATTGGTGGCAGGAATGTATATAGGAATTATGTTAGACCGGTACTTTTATCCGGGCAGGGGTGTACGGGAAGAGCCTACGGGGACAATAGAAAGTACAGATATTGCGGAAAGCACGGTTGAAAATGCAGTTGCCGCCGTTTCTTCAAAAGAGGAAGTGATAGGTGCGGATACTGATTATATCATAGAAGAACATGATACCCGCCGGGATACCCTGATAGAGAACCATGTCAGTGTTCCTGTGAAGTATCTGGGGATGAACCGTGAGGAATTTGTTGCTGCAATGGAGCTTTATGCCATGGCACCGCCTTTATCCGAACAGGAGAGAGGTTTTGTAGGGCTGGAGGTGCGTTCTTTTTCTGCAGGCAGGGTGGTTGTCCGTATGCATTATGCATATGTGGAGCCTTCCCGGAGTTTTTTTATCAGAGTAGAGGATAACCATATTGTTGTTTATTGTGATGATGAAGAAACCGTGTATATGTACACAAATATCTCGGCGGATGCATTGCCGGGATATATACAGACCCAGGTTTCCATAGGGATGTTTATGGAGGACGAGGAGAGCCTGTATCACTTTTTGGAAACCTATTCCAGTTAAGGAGAGAAAGCTTTAAACTATTTATTCGCAGTACCGGAGGCTTTGCCTGTGGTATGCAGGAGGTATACAGATGAAGGTAGCAGTCATAGGAGGCGGAGCAGCAGGTATGATGGCGGCTGTTACAGCCGCAGAGAATGGTGCAGAAGTTGTACTATATGAGCGTAATGACAGAGTAGGAAAAAAGATATTGGCAACCGGTAACGGTAAATGTAATTTTTCCAATACTGATATGCAACCTCAATATTTTCATGGGCAGGATAATAAACGTGCATGGAAAATAATAGAAAAATTTGACGAAAAGAAAGCGATATCATTTTTTGAAAAATCCGGTATGCTGGTGAAAAACAGAAACGGCGGCTTGTATCCCTTGTCGGGACAGGCTTCCACAGTACTGGATATTCTGCGGCATAAGCTGGATGCCGGAAACATCAGGGTAATGACGGAACAATTTGTAAAAGACCTTCAGAAGGAAAAAAGAAGTGACAGGCTGTTTGTGATTACCGGGGACGGAAGGCAGGTATATGACCGTGTGATAATAGCCTGTGGCGGCTCGGCAGCACCGAAGACCGGTTCTGATGGCAACGGCTATAAACTGGCAAAGAGCATGGGGCACAGTCTGGTGCCTGTTGTACCTGCACTGGTACAGCTAAGA
Organism: Lachnospiraceae bacterium; assembly: GCA_051879895.1. Classification (GTDB taxonomy): domain Bacteria; phylum Bacillota; class Clostridia; order Lachnospirales; family Lachnospiraceae; genus Acetatifactor. The sequence continues at coordinate 17,133 of JBJEMX010000001.1, read as the reverse complement.
TGCCGGGAAAACTGTTTAAAGGCCGTTTCCGGTGTGCGTACAGAGGCTTTATTAGAGCTTTTTGTTGAAGGTAAGAAGGCAGGGTGTGAGAGCGGGGAACTGCAGTTTACCGACTATGGTATTTCCGGCATTGTTGTATTTCAGTTAAGCAGGATTGCTGCCTATGCACTGCAGCAAAAGAGAAAAGTAATCATGTACATAAACTGTCTGCCGGAATTTACGGACGAAGCATATGCAGACCTGATAGAGAAACGGAAAGAGCAATTAAAGGATGCGGATACCGTAGAAGAATTCTTTACCGGTATGCTTAATAAAAAGCTGATGCTTTTGTTTATGAAGCTTTCGGGCTTAAAACCAACGGAGCCGTATAAAAAGGCAGAACAGGATAAAATTGATAAGGTGTTTACCCTGTGCCGGAGTTTTCCGTTATCTGTATGCGATACCAATTCCTTTGATAATGCACAGGTGACAGCGGGGGGAATCCCTTTGGCGGAGGTTTCGGAGGAATTGGAATCCCTGAAAACAAAAAATGTCTATTTTGCAGGAGAAGTGCTGGATGTGGACGGTGCCTGCGGCGGCTATAATCTGCAGTGGGCATGGGCTTCCGGTTATGTGGCAGGGAAAGCTGCGGCAAAAAAGCAGGAGAAGTATAAAGAGGCATAAGGCTGACGACCTAAAATAAAAAGGATTGTGAAATGATAAGAATTCAACAGATAAAACAACATCCCGGAGAAGATAAGGCAAAGCTTATAAAAGAAGCGGCAAAAATACTGCGGATATCTGAAAAGGAAATCCGGAGGCTGCATATTGTGAAGCGTTCCTTAGATGCCAGAAAAAAGCCGGAATTATTTTACAGCTATGTGGTAGATGTAGAAACAGAGAAAGAGGATGCCGTGTGGAAACGTGCTAAGAAAACCGCTGACGGCAGAGCTGTGATGAATGGACATGTGATTACCAGGGAAAAGGCTTTTGTATATCAATTTTTACAAAAGGCAGATACACAGGAAAGACCGGTAATCATAGGCATGGGGCCGGCAGGACTTTTTTGTGCCTACTTCATGGCTTTGGCGGGCTACAGGCCCCTTTTGTTGGAAAGAGGCAAATGTGTGGAAGAGCGTCAGAAGGATGTGGAGCATTTCTGGGAAAGCGGAGACTTGAACCCGGAATCCAATGTACAGTTTGGAGAAGGCGGTGCAGGAACCTTTTCCGACGGTAAATTAAATACTCTTGTAAAGGATAAATACGGCAGAAATAAAGAGGTGTTAAGACTTCTTGTAAAGTTTGGGGCACCGGAGGATATTTTGTATGAAGGCAAGCCCCATGTAGGCACGGATATTTTACGGGATGTAGTACGCAATATGCGAAAAGAAATAATCCGGATGGGCGGTGAAGTCCGTTTTCAAAGTAAGGTTACAGAGCTGCTTACAGAAGCCGGAGAGATAAGAGGCGTAGTAGTGAACGGTACCGAAAGCATTGTCGCAAAAGCAGTGATACTGGCGGTAGGACACAGTGCAAGAGATACCTTTTCCATGCTTTTAGAAAAGAACGTACCCATGGAAGCCAAGCCCTTTGCAGTGGGATTCCGCGTAGAGCACAGCCAGCAGATGATGAATGAAAGTCAGTATGGGGCAGGAAATGAACACATGCCTGCCGCTGTATATAAAGTGGCGGCAAAGAGCACTGACGGCAGAGGTGTATATTCGTTTTGTATGTGCCCCGGCGGTTATGTAGTAAATGCTTCTTCCGAGGAGCACCGCCTTTGTGTCAATGGCATGAGCTATAGCGGAAGAAACGGTAAGAATGCAAACAGTGCCATTATTGTAGCAATCGGGCCCGAAGATTTTGGAACAGAACCGCTGGCAGGAGTCCGGTTTCAGCGAGAGCTGGAGGAAAAGGCTTACCGGGTCGGTAACGGTAAGGTGCCGGTACAGACCTACCTTAGCTTCAAGGCGGCGGTAACGGAAAAGAAGCAGATAAATCCTGATGAAGGAGCTACCTTTGCACCTGCCGTCAAGGGCAGCTATACTTATGCGGATTTAACGAATATTTTACCGGAAGTAATAAACATAGGTCTGATAGAGGGCATGGAGCAGTTTGCCAAAGACATCAAAGGCTTTAACAGACCGGATACCTTGTTTTCCGCAGTGGAAAGCCGAACCTCTTCTCCGGTAAGAATCATAAGAGATGCGGACAGCCTGCAGTCCGGGATAAAAGGACTGTATCCCTGTGGGGAAGGTGCCGGATATGCCGGTGGAATTACTTCGGCTGCCATGGACGGCATAAAGGTGGCAGAAGCAGTGGCACGAGATTTAAACCAACAGTGAAAGCGGCGATATGAGATTTAAACCAACATTGACGTGTGTATCAAAATAAAGTAGAATAAAACGGTATTTACAGAAAGGCAAGGAAAAGAAAAATGTCTGATTATAGAGAATTACTCAAAGATAAAAAGCGGATTGTGGTAAAGATAGGGTCTTCCTCCTTACAGCATCCGGAAACAGGAGATTTGGATTATACCAAGCTGGAAAAACTGGTACGCGAACTCTGTGACTTAAGAAACCGGGGCAAGGATGTGGTATTAGTGACCTCCGGTGCCATTGCAGTAGGCAAAAAGGCAGTAAAGCCTTATAAGGATACCCACGAACCTGTTACACCCATTGCATTTAAGCAGGCCTGTGCAGCAGTGGGACAGGCAAGGCTTATGATGACCTATCAGAAAATTTTTGCAGAGTACAACCAGATTGTTGCCCAGATTCTTATGACAAAAAATACCATTGTGGACAATATGAACCGCTTTAATGCTCATAATACCTTTTCGGAGCTGTTAAAGATGGGCATTATTCCCATTGTAAATGAAAATGATACGATTGCAACCTATGAAATCAATCCCGAGGCGGAAAGTGATAAGCTAATCGGAGACAACGATACCCTGTCTGCCATTGTAGCGGCACTGGTGGATGCAGACCTTTTGATTTTATTGTCTGACATTGACGGTCTGTACACGGATGACCCCCGCAAAAATCCTGATGCCAGGTTTGTTGAGGTGGTAGAAAACCTGACAGAAGAATATATGAATATGGGAAAAGCCAGCACCGGAAGCAATGTAGGTACCGGTGGCATGAATACCAAAATGGTGGCGGCAAAGATTGCAACCAGTATCGGTGCGGATATGATTATTGCAAACAGCGAAGATGTAGGTATTCTGCACCGCATTACCAACGGCAATAACGAAGGAACGCTTTTTGTGGCAAATAAGGATGAAGACTTTAATCTGCCGGAGTTTGTAGATAATCTCCATAAAAATTAGATTACATAATTGTAGAAAGAAGATATAAAAAATGAGTATAGAGAATACCATAGCACGTATCAATGAACTGTATCATAAATCCCAGTCAGAGGGTCTTACTCCCGAAGAAAAAGAAGAACAGGCCGGACTTCGGCAGGAATATATCCGGAATGTAAGAGCCAATCTTCGCGGACAGCTTAACAATATCGATATTGTTAATGAAGACGGAAAGATAGAAAATCTCGGAGAAAAGTACGGAGACGGTAAAAAGCATTAAAACAGCCGGAAAGAGGAAGCTGCCTGAAGGAATGGAGAATATTTTTTCAGGCTTACAGGGAAAACAAATGGAAAGCAAAAAGGAAATACGAAAACGGATACTGGCAAAAAGAGATGCCCTGACTTATGCAGAGCGTTTTCGCTCTGAAATCCTTGTGTCGGAACGGATTTTGGGACACCAGTGGTATTATAAGGCAGAAAGCATCTTATTGTTTGCCTCTTACGGTAGTGAGATTTCCACGGAGGAAATCCTGCAGGATGCCCTGAAAAGGGGCAAAAAAGTCTATCTGCCAAGGGTAGAGGGCGAGGATATGGAGTTCTACCGTATTTCTTCCAAAGAGGAGCTAAAGGAAGGATATCGTGGAATTTTAGAGCCCGACGGCACAAGTGAACGGTTTGTCTACGGAGCCGGGGAATCGGATAAAGTGCTGATGATTATGCCGGGAGCGGCTTTTGACATCAAAAGAAACCGGATAGGCTACGGCAGGGGATTTTATGACAGATACCTGGCAGATAAGCCGGGATTATATACCATAGCAATCGGCTTTGATTGTCAGATGGTGGACTGTATTGCAGAAGAGAAAACGGATATTAAGCCTATGCAGGTAATTTGTCTGTAGCCGGTAAACAACAGAGTAACAGAATGGAGAGTATTATGACAGATTTACAATTAATGGGAGAAAAAGCGGTAGCTGCAAAGTATATTTTGCAGGCTGCAGTTACAGAAGAAAAAAATGCGGCACTTTTAAAGATTGCAGAAAAGCTTAAGGCGAATACAGATATTATTTTGGAAGCCAATGCATTAGATATCAGGGCAGGGGAAGAAAACGGCATGCACCCGGGCTTAATAGACCGCTTACGACTGACAAAGGAACGTATTGAGGCAATGGCAGAAGGATTGAGACAGATTGTAACTCTGCCGGACCCTATCGGGGAAGTAATGGAAGAATTTACACGCCCCAATGGACTGCAGATTGAAAAAAGACGCGTTCCCATGGGGGTTATCGGTATTATTTATGAATCCCGCCCCAATGTAACGGTGGATGCTTTCGGACTTTGCTTTAAAACAGGTAATGCAGTGATTCTAAAGGGCGGCAGTGATGCCCTGAATTCCAATAAGGCGATTACCGCACTTATCAGGGAAGGCTTAAAGGAAAGCGGCATGACGGAGGATGCGGTACAGCTTATCGGCTCAACAGACCGTGCGGTGACGGCTTCCTTTATGAAAATGAATGAGTATGTAGACCTGCTTATTCCCAGAGGTGGGGCAGGACTGATACGAAGCGTAGTGGAAAACAGTACCATTCCGGTTATTGAAACAGGAACCGGTAATTGTCATATTTATATTGACAAGGAAGCGGATTTGACTAAAGCAGTCAATATTGTAACCAATGCAAAAACCCAGAGAATCGGTGTCTGCAATGCCTGCGAATCCTTAGTAGTGCATGAGGATATCAGAAAAGCTTTCCTGCCGCAGCTGGCGAAGGCCTTAACCCCCCACAATGTAGAGATGCGTGGAGATGAAAAGGTAAGAGAGGTGCTGGAAGACTGCGTAGCGGCGACGGAAGAAGATTACGGCAGGGAATATCTGGATTATATTATCTCTCTAAAGACTGTAAACAGTGTGGAGGAGGCTATCGCACACATTAACAAATACAACACCAGACATTCTGAGGCCATTATTACAGAAAATAAGGAAACTGCAGAGAAGTTTTTAAACGGTGTGGACGCAGCCTGTGTGTATGTCAATGCCTCTACGCGTTTTACGGACGGCTTTGAGTTTGGATTTGGTGCAGAAATCGGTATCAGTACCCAGAAACTGCATGCAAGAGGACCGATGGGCTTAAAGGAACTGACTTCCTACAAGTATGCAATTCGCGGTAACGGACAGGTGCGAGGTTGAGAAATAGGTCGAGGTTGAGAAAAAGGTGTGGGGTTGAGGAACAGGTGAGAGGTTGAGGAAAAGGTGAGAGCAAAATGTCAAAAGTAATTGATTTGTTTTTGGAATATGTCAAAATAGATACTCAGTCTAAAGAGGGAAGCACTGTAAGTCCCAGTACCCAAAAGCAACACAATCTGGCAGGGCTTTTAGTAAGACAGCTTACAGAAATGGGTGCCGTCGAAATCACCTACGACAAAGAACATTGCTATGTATATGCCACCATTCCTGCCTCTGCCGGATATGAAAATGCACCGGTGCTGGGATTTATTGCCCATATGGACACTTCACCTGCGGTGAGCGGAGCCAATGTAAAGCCCCGTATCGTAAAAAATTATGACGGCGGCGATATTGTATTAAATGCAGAGACAAATATCGTGATGAAACCTGTTGATTTCCCCGGTTTAAGTCTTTATAAGGGAGAAGATTTAATTGTAACGGACGGTACTACTTTATTGGGGGCGGACGACAAGGCGGGTATTGCAGAAATCATGGCAATGGCGGAAGTGCTGTTGGAAAATACTGCCATTTGGGACAGGGATGAAGCAGGGAAAGACAGGAAAGACCTTTATCCTCACGGGAAAATAAGGATTGGCTTTACCCCGGACGAAGAAATCGGTGCCGGAGCGGACCATTTTGACGTGAAGTTATTCGGTGCAGATTTTGCTTATACCGTGGACGGAGGCAGAATCGGTGAACTGGAATACGAAAACTTTAACGCAGCCGGTGCCAGGGTGACTGTGCAGGGACGCAGTGTGCATCCCGGAGATGCCAAAAATAAGATGAAAAATGCTATTTTGATTTTGCAGGAATTCCAGTCTTTATTACCCGAAAACGAAAGCCCTATGTACACAGAGGGGTATGAAGGCTTTTATCATTTAGACAGTATAAAAGGCACTGTGGAGGAAGCATACGGCGAGTATATTATCAGAGACCATTCCCGGGAGAAGTTTGAAGCCAGAAAAAAATTTTTTCTGGAGCAGGCAGCGATACTCAATAGAAAATACGGTGAGGGAACCGTTATTGTGGATATGGCAGACTCCTATTACAATATGCGTGAAGTAATCGAAAAACACATGCACCTGATTGAAAATGCCAAAGCAGCCATGGAAGAATTAAATATAGAACCGATTGTACAGCCAATCAGGGGCGGTACGGACGGTGCAAGGCTGTCTTTTATGGGGCTTCCTTGTCCCAACTTAGGAACCGGCAGCCACAACTGCCACGGCAAATATGAATATGCCAGCGTACAGTCTATGGAAAAAATCGTGCGGCTGTTAATGAAAATTGCCGGAAAGTATGCGAAGTAAAGGAAAATAACGATGAATAAGGATATACAAAAAGAAATTGCTGCAATAGATTTACAAGTGCAGGCTCCGGAAACGGAACCGGAAAGGCAGTATTATTATATTGCCAAGGTCAGAGAGCATGTAAGGACTCTTGCCGATGAACTGGGCAGGACGCCTACCTGCTGTGTGACAACCTTTGGCTGTCAGATGAATGCAAGGGATTCTGAGAAGCTGACCGGCATTTTAAAACTTGTGGGTTATGAGATTACAGAGGACGAAAATGCGGACTTTGTTATTTTTAACACCTGTACGGTCAGAGACAATGCCAACCAGAGGGTGTATGGCAGACTGGGTGAGTTAAAGGGCTTTAAGCGTAAAAATCCTCATATGAAAATTGCTCTTTGCGGCTGTATGATGCAGGAGCCGTCTGTAATAGAAAAGATTAAGGAAAGTTATCGTTTTGTAGATTTGATTTTTGGTACCCACAATATTTACAAATTTGCAGAACTTTTGAATACGAACTTTGAACAGGACGGTATGATTATTGATATCTGGAAAGATACGGACAGGATTGTGGAGGATTTGCCTGTGGAGCGTAAATATCCCTTCAAATCCGGTATCAATATTATGTTTGGCTGTAACAATTTCTGCAGCTATTGTATTGTGCCTTATGTGCGTGGACGTGAGCGAAGCCGCAATCCTAAGGATATCATCCGGGAAATTGAAGCACTGGCACAAGAGGGCGTAGTGGAAATCATGCTTTTGGGTCAGAATGTAAATTCCTATGGTAAGAATCTGCCCGAGCCTATGACCTTTGCAGAGCTTTTACAGGAAATTGAAAAGATTGAAGGTATCGAAAGAATCCGTTTCATGACCTCACACCCTAAGGACTTATCTGAAGAGTTGATTCAGGTAATGAAGAATTCGGGAAAGATATGCAGACACCTGCACCTTCCCTTACAGGCAGGCTCTGACAGAATATTGAAAGCCATGAACCGCGTCTATAACAAGGAGCAGTATATAGCTCTGGCAAAGCATATCAGGGAAGAAATTCCGGACATTGCCATTACAACGGACTTAATCGTAGGCTTTCCCGGTGAAACCTTAGAGGATGTGGAGGAGACTATCGAGGTAGTAAAAGAAGTCCAGTATGACAATGCCTTTACCTTTATCTATTCCAAGCGTACCGGTACACCCGCGGCAGCCATGCCCAACCAGGTCCCGGAAGAGGTAGTAAAAGAAGGCTTTGACAGGCTTTTAAAAACCGTCCAGGAAACCGCCAGAGAGCGTGTGAAACGCTACGAAGGCAGGGTAATGGATGCTCTTGTTGAGGAAGTGAACGAGCATGATGCTTCCCTGCTTACAGGACGTCTTTCCAACAATACGTTGGTGCATTTCCCCGGCGATAAGAGTTTGATTGGAAAAATTGTCAATGTGAAGTTAGATAAATATTGTGGATTCTACTATATGGGAAGTATGGTGGATTATAAATAAACCATAGAACAGGAGATAAAACCGTGGCTGAATTTACTCCCATGATGCAACAGTATCTGGAAACCAAGAAGGAATATGACGACTGCATTCTTTTTTACAGATTAGGTGACTTTTATGAAATGTTTTTTGAGGACGCTATCACGGCATCCAGAGAGTTGGAAATCACTCTGACCGGAAAAGACTGTGGGCAGGAAGAACGTGCCCCCATGTGCGGCATTCCCTATCATGCGGTAGAAGGATATTTAAATAAGCTGATAAATAAGGGCTACAAGGTAGCAATCTGTGAACAGGTAGAAGATCCCAAACTGGCAAAGGGGCTGGTAAAGAGAGAGGTCGTACGCATTGTTACTCCCGGTACCAATATGGATATGCATGCGTTGGAGGAGTCCAAGAATAACTACCTGATGTGTATTACCTATATGCAGGCTAAAATCGGTATTTCCCTGGCAGATGTAACTACCGGTGACTATTATGTGACAGAGGTGGATGATTTAAAGAAGCTGATGGATGAAATTATGAAGTATCAGCCCAGGGAAATTATCTGTAACGATGCCTTTTTGGTAAGCGGCATGGATATTGCCGATTTAAGGGGGCGGCTCGGTATTACCGTTTATGCATTGGAGCCCCATTTCTTTGATGATGAAGCCGCAAAAAGATGTCTTTTAAAGCATTTTAAGGTAAACACCCTTATTGGACTTGGTTTAGAGGATTTTCCCAACGGACTGATTGCGGCAGGTGCCCTGCTTATGTATCTATATGATACCCAGAAAACCTCTTTAAACCATATCAGTCACATTTATCCGTATCTGACCAGTAAATATATGCTCCTTGACAGTTCTACCAGACGAAATCTGGAGCTGGCAGAAACTCTCCGTGAAAAGCAGAAGAGAGGCTCACTTTTGTGGGTGCTTGATAAGACCAAAACCGCTATGGGCGGACGTACCCTTCGCAGTATGATTGAGCAGCCTTTGATTGAAAAGGATGAAATTGAAAAGCGTCTGGATGCGGTGGAAGAGTTATCCATGGATTCTGTTTCCAGAGATGAAATCAGGGAGTATTTAAACCCCATTTATGATTTGGAACGACTGCTTAGCCGTGTCAGCTACAAAACAGCCAATCCCAGGGATTTGATTGCGTTCCGTAATTCCCTGCAGATGATGCCTCATATAAAAACGGTGCTTAACAGCTTTAAAAAAGAGGTTTTGTGCACAATCAGGGATGATATTGACGGTCTGGAGGATATCACCTCTTTGATAGAGGCTGCCATTGAAGAAGAACCGCCAGTCTCCATCAGAGAGGGAGGCATAATTAAAGAAGGCTTTGATGAGGATATTGATAAACTGAGAAACGCCAAAAGAGACGGTAAAACCTGGCTGGCAGATTTGGAAAATGAAGACAGGGAACGTACGGGCATTAAAAATCTGAAAATAAAATATAACAAGGTATTCGGTTATTATTTTGAGGTAACCAATTCCTACAAGGAGCTGGTGCCGGAGGATTACATCAGAAAACAGACGCTTGCCAATGCAGAGCGATATACCACACCCCGGTTGAAAGAATTGGAGGATATGATTCTAAATGCCGAGGATAAGCTTAATACTTTGGAGTATGACCTGTTCTGTAAAATCAGGGATGCCATCGCCATGGAAATGGAGCGTATCCAGCGGACTGCCAAGGCAGTGGCAAGACTGGATGTATTCGCTTCGCTTTCGCTGGTATCCGAGCGGAACAATTATGTACGTCCCAAGTTAAATGAGAAGGGCGTTCTGGATATCAAGGATGGCAGACATCCTGTAGTGGAAAAAATGATAGACAACGATATGTTTATCGCAAATGATACTTATCTGGACAATAACAGCCACTTGATTGCCGTTATCACCGGTCCGAACATGGCAGGTAAATCTACCTATATGCGTCAGACTGCATTAATTGTACTGATGGCACAGATTGGCTGCTTTGTACCGGCAAAAAGTGCAAATATCGGTATTGTGGACCGTATTTTTACCCGTGTGGGTGCATCAGACGATCTGGCAAGCGGACAGTCTACCTTTATGGTAGAAATGAATGAGGTAGCCAATATTTTACGCAATGCAACCGCAAACAGCCTGTTGATTTTGGACGAAATCGGCAGAGGTACCTCTACCTTTGACGGCCTGTCGATTGCATGGGCAGTGATTGAACATATCAGCAACAGAAAGCTCCTAGGGGCAAAAACCTTATTTGCAACCCATTATCATGAACTGACAGAGCTGGAAGGCAAAATCAGTAACGTCAACAACTATTGTATCGCTGTTAAAGAGCGGGGCGACGACATTGTATTCCTTCGTAAGATTATTAAAGGCGGTGCTGACAAGAGCTACGGTATCCAGGTAGCCAAGCTGGCAGGGGTACCGGACATGGTCATTGACCGTGCCAAGGAAATTGTAAACCAGCTTTTAGACAACGATATTATTGAGAAAGTACAAAGCATTGCCGTAGATACACAAGGCTCCGGCAAGGTAAAAAAAGCAGAGCATTACGATGAAGTGGATATGGCACAGATGTCATTGTTTGATACCGTAAAAGATGAAGATGTCATTAAAGAATTAAAGGAAGTCGATATCAGTAATCTGACACCGTTAGATGCCCTGAATACCCTGTACAGACTCCAGAGTAAGCTGGTAAACAGGTGGTAGAATATATACCCCAAACAGAAAGGATAGCCTATGGCAAAAATAAATGTATTGGATGCCAACACAATAGATAAAATCGCCGCAGGTGAAGTGGTAGAACGCCCTGCCAGCGTAGCGAAAGAGCTTGTGGAAAATGCATTGGATGCGGGCTCAAGTGCTGTTACGGTGGAAATCAAAGAGGGTGGAATCACCTTTTTGCGCGTGACGGACAACGGAAGCGGTATCGAGGCGAGTCAGGTGCGTCAGGCTTTTTTGCGGCATGCCACCAGTAAAATCAACTCAGCGGAAGATTTGCACACAGTGAAAAGCCTGGGATTCAGGGGAGAGGCATTATCCAGTATTGCTGCGGTGGCAAAGGTGGAATTGATTACCAAGACGGCAGATTCTATGACCGGAATCCGGTATTTGGCGGAGGGTGCTGATGAAAAGGAATTTTCTGAGGTAGGTGCACCGGACGGCACCACCATTATGGTAAGAAATCTGTTTTTTAATACCCCTGTACGCAGAAAGTTTTTAAAACAGCCCCAGACGGAAGGCGGTTATATTATAGACTTGATGGAGCATATGGCTTTATCAAGACCGGATGTTGCATTTAAGCTCATTGTAAACGGACAGGTAAAGTTTCATACTTCGGGGAATGGCGAGCTGAAAGAAGTGATTTATAGAATCTATGGCAGGGAAACGGCTTATAATCTGGTGGAGATACAGGCTGAAATTCCGGGTGTTTCAGTGACCGGTTACCTGGGCAAGCCCATTTTAAACCGCTCGAACCGTAACTTTGAAAATTATTATATTAATGGCAGGTATATTAAGAGTAACCTTTTGGCAAAAGCCATTGAAGACGGCTACAGCCAGTATCTCATGCAGCATAAATTCCCTTTTACGGTATTGCATTTTGCAATTGATACGGAGCTTGTGGATGTAAATGTGCACCCTACTAAAATGGATGTGCGTTTTACGGAGGGGAAAAAAATTTATGATTTTGCGGCAGGTGAAGTGGCAGCCGCGTTAAGCCGCCGGGAAATGATACCGGAAGCGGTGTTGGAAAAAGAAATCCGTACTTCTTATGTGAAAGAACCTGAAGTTTCTATGCCGGAACCCTTTGAAAAAGCACATACGGCACAATTCCGCGTGCAGGAAGAGATGAAATATGAGGCTGAAAAGCCCAAAATGCAGGATACCTTGCAAAATGACATATGGAATCGTGTAAAAAAGACGGTAAAAACGTCAAAAATGGAGCCAATCTGTCAAAATGAAGAAACGGAAGAAGAGGATGATATATTTTTTGTAGAAGCAGATTCACAGGAAGAAGCTGCAGTAAACCGGGAAATTCCGGTCATGGAACCGGTTGCAGGATTAGAAAGCAAACCTGTAAAAGTGGAAGTTCCCGATTCAAAAGCAATACAGTTAAATCTTTTTGAAGAAAAAATGCTTTCTGAAGAAAACAGGGAGCAGTATAGGATACTGGGACAGATTTTTGACACCTACTGGCTGATTGCTTTTAAAGATAAGCTGTTTATTGTTGACCAGCATGCGGCTCATGAAAAGGTAAAGTACGAGCGTCTGGTAAAGCAGTTTAAAGAGAAAGAGATTGTTTCCCAGGTCTTAAATCCTCCTATTGTGGTAACACTCTCAGGAAAGGAAGCACAGATATTTACAGAGTATGAAGAAGTGTTTGCAAATCTGGGCTTTGAGATAGAAGAATTCGGTGGCAGCGAGTATGCCTTAAGAAGTGTGCCTGCCGACCTTTACGGCTGTGATGAAAAGACCCTGTTTTTAGAAGTTCTGGATGAACTTTCGGAAGGACCGTCCATGAAAAATCTGACAGTTGTAGAAGAAAAGCTGGCATCTATGGCATGTAAGGCAGCCGTAAAGGGCAATCATGCTTTTAGTATGACAGAGATGGAAGCATTGATTGATGAACTGCTTTCATTGGATAACCCTTACAACTGTCCACACGGACGCCCCACCATTATTTCCATGAGCAAGTATGAAATTGAGAAAAAGTTCAAGCGAATCGTATAAAAATTGCATCAAAAGAAGAGGAATGGTTTAAGGAAATAAGTTTAGCCGTCAAAGCGGCAGAATGAGGAAAACATGAGTGAAAAAGCACCTTTACTTATCCTGACCGGACCTACCGCAGTAGGAAAAACCAAGCTCTCCATTGCCCTTGCAAAGGCGGTGGGGGGAGAAATTATTTCTGCGGATTCCATGCAGGTTTATCAATACATGGATATCGGTTCGGCAAAAATTAAAGCAGAAGAAATGCAGGGGGTTCCCCATCATCTGATTGATGTGCTAAAGCCTTGGGAAGAATTTAACGTAGTGACCTTCCAAAAGCTTTGCAAGGAAGCTGTTTCCAGGATCAGAGAGCATGGTCACATACCTATTCTGACCGGTGGAACAGGCTTTTATATCCAGGCGGTATTATATGACATTGATTTTACGGAAAATGACGGAGATACTGCATACAGGGAGCACTTAGAGGCTCTTGCGAAAGAGAAGGGAGCAGAGTATCTGTATGATATGCTAAAGCAGGCAGACCCTGCTTCGGCAGAGGCTATTCATCCAAACAATATAAAACGTGTAATCCGGGCACTGGAGTTCTTTGAACAGACAGGGAGCTGTATTTCTGAACACAATGAGAAAGAGAGACAAAAGGACAGCCCCTACAATTTTTGTTATTTTGTATTGAATGACGACAGGGATAAGCTTTATGAGAGAATCGATGCAAGAGTTGACATGATGCTGAGGGAAGGACTGGAAGCAGAGGTGAAAAAGCTTTCCGAAATGGGCTGCAAAAGAAATCTGGTATCCATGCAGGGCCTCGGATACAAAGAAATGCTTGCTTATCTGGAAGGAGAAATTACGCTGGAGGAAGCAGTATATCTGATAAAACGGGATACCAGGCATTTTGCGAAAAGGCAGATTACCTGGTTTAAGAGGGAAAAAGAAGTCATCTGGGTCAATAAACCGGATTTTTCTTACGATGAAAAAGCGGTTTTGGACTTTATGATGGGTAAAATACAGGAAAAGAGGATATTGTAATCATATGGAACAAAAGGATATGACAATTCGTAATATGTATGCGGACCTGGGAATTACCGATGATGTGTATGCCTTTGGGGCAGAAATCTTAGAGGGCTTAAAAGAGCGGTTTGAACAAATTGATGAAATTGCAGAATATAACCAGCTGAAGGTGTTAAAGGCACTGCAGAAAAACCAGGTCAGTGAAGCCTGTCTGTTAGGAACTACAGGCTATGGCTACAACGATTTGGGGAGGGATACGCTGGAGGCCGTCTATGCGGATATCTTTCACACGGAGGATGCACTGGTACGTCCCCAGATTACCTGCGGAACACATGCACTGGCACTGGCACTGATGAGTAATTTAAGGCCCGGAGACGAACTTTTGTCTCCGGTAGGAAAGCCCTATGATACCCTGGAGGAGGTTATCGGTATCAGACCCTCCAAGGGCTCTTTAAAGGAGTATGGTATCAGCTATAGGCAGGTTGATTTATTACCGGACGGCAGCTTTGACTTTGAAACCATCAAAAGGAGTATTAACGAAAAGACCAGATTAGTAACCATCCAGCGTTCCAAAGGTTACCAGACCAGACCTACTTTGTCTGTAGCAAGAATCGGGGAACTGATTGCTTTTATCAAAGAAATCAAGCCGGATGTAATCTGCATGGTGGATAACTGTTATGGGGAATTTGTGGAAAGATTAGAGCCTTCCGACGTAGGTGCCGATATGGTGGTTGGCTCTCTGATTAAGAATCCCGGCGGGGGACTGGCACCTATCGGGGGCTATATTGCCGGAAAAAGGGAGTGCGTGGAAAATGCGGCTTACAGACTGACTTCTCCGGGACTGGGAAAGGAAGTCGGTGCGTCATTGGGTGCTTTAGGTGCTTTTTATCAGGGAATCTTTTTAGCCCCTACCGTTACTGCCGGGGCCTTAAAGGGAGCTGTTTTCGCGGCATGTATTTATGAGAAACTTGGCTTTAAAGTAGTACCCAACGGCACGGAGAGCAGACACGATATCATTCAGGCGGTAGAGTTTGGTACGCCGGAGGGGGTAGTGGCATTCTGTGAAGGAATTCAGGCAGCGGCTCCTGTGGACAGTCATGTTACGCCTGAACCATGGGATATGCCCGGTTATGATGCCAAAGTGATTATGGCGGCAGGAGCTTTTGTTTCCGGCTCTTCCATTGAACTTTCGGCAGACGGACCCATTAAACCTCCTTATGCAGTGTATTTTCAAGGGGGACTTACCTGGCAGCATGCAAAATTCGGTATACTGAAGTCCCTGCAGTCTTTAAAAAACAAGGGAATTGTGTCGAAATTTTTTCCATAAATTTTATATACAGAAAGCATGAAATGTGGTAAAATTATTTCCATATGTGAAGGATATTTTCCTATGTGACGCATCGGCGTCATGCAGAGCCGCAGCAGACGATGCTGTCGGAAGTATGTGGTTCTACAAAAGAAAGAAGCGAGGATACGGATTTGAAAAAGTGGAATTGGACATTGATAATTCTGGTATTGATTGGTTTTGTCATCGGACGTTTTATAGGTACTTACTTTGATGGCACATGGTTAAACTATGGACAATCCTTCGGATTAAGTACGCCGGTAACATTGGATCTGGGTTTTATTATTCTGACCTTTGGTCTGACCATTCAAATCAATATAGCCAGTGTGATTGGTGTCATTATTTCATTGGTGGTATATCGTTTTATCCGCTGATTCACATATACGGACGGAGGAGTTCATGCGCAGGGAAGGTTATAGGAGAAGCGTATGGACAAAGAAAAACAAACGAAACAGGTACATCTGCGCCCTTATGAAAAATTCATGAAATTCGGGGCGGAATATTTGACAGAAAGCGAGCTTTTGGCGGTGATACTGAGGACCGGCAATAAGGATTCGGATGCAGAAGGACTGGCGGAGCAGATACTGGAAATGGCATCCTACGGCAGACAGGGACTTTTAGGACTTCATCGTATCAGTATGGAGCGGCTCTTGCAGATTAAAGGCGTCGGAAAGGTCAAAGCCATTCAGATCAAATGCGTGTTGGAGCTTTGCACCCGGATGGCGAAGGCCAAAGCGGAAGAGAGTCTTACTTTTAACCGCTCCGGTTCAGTGGCGGCCTATTACATGGAGGCATTGCGGCACAAGGATAAGGAATGCGTATTGCTCCTTATGCTGGATGCAAAGGGAAGGCTGATTAAGGAGACAGAAGTTTCCAAAGGAACCGTAAAGTCTTCCTTGCTATCGCCCAGAGAGGTTTTTATTGAAGCACTCAGGGCAGAGGCGGTTCACATTATTCTGCTGCACAATCATCCCAGCGGTGACCCCACTCCCAGCAGGGAGGATATGGAGGTTACGGCTTCCATTGCACAAATGGGACAAAAGCTGGATGTTCCGCTCGTAGACCATATCATTATAGGAGACAACAGATATATCAGTTTTAAAGAAAAAGGTTACCTATAGAAAGGGGTTGTCGTTTTGGCAAACAATACATTCGGTATCGATTTAGGTACAAACAACATTAAAATTTACAGCAGTAACGAAGATAGTGTGCTGGTAGAAAAAAATATGATAGCTATCGAAGGAAAGAGCACACTTTTCGCATACGGTAATTCTGCATTTGATATGTATGAGAAAGCACCGGCAAATATTCATATTTCTTATCCGCTTTGTAATGGTGTGATTGCGGATATTAAAAATATGGAGACTCTGGTACGTTACTTCGTCAGTGATTTGATGAAGGGAAATATCCGCCCGGCAGATTATATCATTGCCGTGCCTACGGATGTAACGGAGGTAGAAAAGAGGGCTTTTTATGACCTGATCAGGGATGCCAATGTAAAGGCACGTAAGATTATGGTTGTGGAAAAAGCGGTTGCGGACGGTCTGGGCATGGATATTGATGTAAAAAATTCCCAGGGTGTGCTGGTGGTAAACGTCGGTTATGACACGACTGAAATCTCTATTCTTTCACTGGGCGGTATTGTGTTAAGCCGTCTCATTAAAGTGGGAGGACTGAAATTTGATGAATCCATTAAGAATGCTGTCAGAAGGGAGTTTTCTCTGATCATAGGCGGCAAGACGGCAGAGAGTGTAAAGATTTCCCTGAAGGAACTGGAAGAAGAGGGAAGAGGAGCTGTGGTA